>NZ_DASXWY010000196.1:0-100273 GCF_036503415.1 Trinickia sp.
CGGATCGCTGCGCAGCGCAACCTGAAGCGACTCGGCCGATGCCGCCGCCCCAGCCTCGCTCGTCAGATCGATCGCCACGCCATCCATGATGGCTTCCAACGCGCTAGCATCATAAATCCGCGCCAGCCGCTCCACCACGCCCTGCGCCAACAAATACGACCGCGCCAACTCGCCCAACGCATCGCCGGCGATCGGCACCGCGCCTTCGTTCGCCACAAGCTCCGAACCCTGCAACGCAAGCCGCAGCATATGCGCGTTGAGCTCGGCACCATCCTTCAGATAACGCTCGTCCTTGCCAGCCTTGACCTTATAAAGCGGCGGCTGCGCGATATAGATGTACCCGCGCTCGATCATCTCCGGCATCTGCCGATAGAAGAACGTCAAAAGCAGCGTACGAATATGCGCACCGTCGACGTCCGCATCGGTCATGATGATGATTCGGTGGTAGCGCAGCTTGTCGAGGTTGTAATCTTCCTTGCCAATCCCGCAGCCGAGCGCGGTAATCAGCGTAACGATCTGCTCCGATGAAAGCAGCTTGTCATAGCGCGCCTTCTCGACGTTGAGCACCTTGCCGCGCAGCGGCAAAATCGCCTGGAACTTGCGGTCGCGGCCCTGCTTGGCCGAACCGCCTGCGGAATCGCCCTCGACGATGTAGATCTCCGATTTCGCCGGGTCCTTCTCCTGGCAATCGGCCAGCTTGCCCGGCAAGCCCACGCCGTCGAGCACGCCCTTGCGTCGCGTCATCTCGCGCGCCTTGCGCGCAGCATCGCGCGCACGCGCGGCATCCACGATCTTCCCGCAGATGATCTTCGCGTCGTTCGGCGTCTCGAGCAAAAACTCTTCGAGCGCCTTAGCCACGACCTCTTCCACCGGCGCACGCACTTCGGACGAGACGAGCTTGTCCTTCGTCTGCGAACTGAACTTCGGCTCGGGCACCTTCACCGATAGCACGCACGACAAACCTTCACGCATATCGTCGCCCGAGGTCTCGACCTTGGCCTTCTTCGCGATTTCGTGATCGGCAATGTACTTGTTCATCACACGCGTCATCGCCGCGCGCAGCCCCGTCAAATGGGTACCGCCGTCGCGCTGCGGAATGTTGTTCGTGAAGCACAGCACGTTTTCGTTGTAGCTGTCGTTCCACTGCATCGCGACTTCCACGCCGACACTGTCCTTCTCGCCGACCACGTGGAAGATCGTCGGATGCAGCACGGTCTTCGTCTTGTTGATGTACTCGACGAAACCCTTCACGCCTCCCACGAACGCGAAATCGTCTTCCTTGCCAGTACGCTGGTCCGTCAGCCGAATCCGCACACCGTTGTTCAGGAACGAAAGCTCGCGAATCCGCTTGGCCAGAATGTCGTAGTGATATTCGACGGTACCGAAGATCGCCTGGTCGGCCATGAAATGCACTTCAGTACCGCGCTTTTCCGTATCGCCGAGGAATTGCATCGGCGATACGTGCTCGCCGTTCACTTCCTCGATCACGCGGTTTTGCGGCACCCCGCGATGAAACTCCATGAAGTGCTTCTTGCCGTCGCGGCGCACCGTCAGCCGCAACCAGCTCGAAAGCGCATTCACGCACGAGACACCGACGCCGTGCAGACCGCCCGACACCTTGTAGCTGTTCTGATCGAACTTGCCGCCCGCATGCAGCTCGGTCATCACGATCTCGGCCGCGCTGCGCTTGGGATCGTGTTTGTCATCGAGCTTCACGCCGGTCGGAATCCCGCGGCCGTTATCGATGACGGAAACCGAATTGTCCGCGTGAATGGTCACCTGGATTTCATTGCAATACCCGGCCAAGGCCTCGTCGATCGAATTGTCGAGCACTTCGAATACGAGGTGGTGCAAACCGGTGCCGTCCGACGTGTCGCCGATATACATCCCGGGCCGCTTGCGGACTGCCTCCAGACCTTCGAGGATCTGAATCGAAGAGGCGCCGTAGCTGTTGTCGGGCTGCGAAATGTGCTGTTCACTCATGGGTATCTTCCGGTTTTGCATCTACTGCCTGGGTACTACGTACGGTATTTCGGTCTGCCAAATAAACGCCAAAGGGGCGCTGCGCCCCTTGGTCTTGGCTGCTTCCCGGCCGTCGGATCAAATGCGCATCGGCATGACGACGTACTTGAAATCATCGTTTTCCGGGATGGTGATCAAGGCGCTCGAGCTCGCGTCGGCCACGCTCACCTGCAACATGTCGACCTTCAGGTTCGCCAACACGTCGAGCAGATAAGTGACGTTGAACCCCATGTCGATCGTGTCGCCCTGGTAAGCGATCTCGAGCTCTTCCTGCGCCTCTTCCTGATCGGCGTTGGTCGACATGATTTTCAACTGCCCCGGCTCGATCACGCAGCGCACGCCCTTGAATTTGTCCGAGGTCAAAATGGCCGCGCGCTGCAGCGAGCGCTGCAACTCGTCGCGCCCGATCACGAACGTGTTCTTGTGCGCCTTCGGAATGACACGCTGGAAATCGGGGAACTTGCCCTCGACCAGCTTCGAAACGAGTTCGACCTGGCCGAACGTGAACTTCGCCTGCGTCGATGCAATATCGATCGTGACGACATCGTCGATGTCTTCGAGCAGCCGCTGCAGCTCGAGAATCGTCTTGCGCGGAACGATCACTTCCTGGCGCGGGAACTCACCCTCGATCTTCATCGACGAATACGCGAGACGGTGCCCGTCGGTTGCCACGGCCATCAGCCGGCCACCATCGACGACGAGCAGCATCCCGTTCAGGTAATAGCGGATGTCCTGCTGCGCCATGGCGAAATGCACCATACCGAGCAATTGACGGAACGTCTTTTGCGGGACGGCAAGGCTCGCGCCGTAATCCTTGGCCTGGGCGACGGTCGGGAATTCGTCGGCGGCGAGCGTCTGCAGCGCAAAGCGGCTCTTGCCCGATTGCACCGTCAGCCGCTTGTCGGCCAGCGTCAGGCTCACCTGCCCATCGGGCATCGCGCGCAGGATATCGAGCAACTTGCGCGCAGCGACGGTGGTCGCAACCGATTCGCCTCCCACGCCGAAATCGGCCCGCGTCGTGATCTGCAATTCGAGGTCCGTCGACAGAAACGATACGTCCGGACCGTTCTTGGTGATCAGCAGATTCGCGAGGATCGGCAACGTATGGCGGCGTTCGACGATGCCGCTCACGGTTTGCAGCGGCCTGAGGAGGTTGTCTCGTTCGGTCTTGACCAGTTGCATAGAGTTCCTTCGTTGATAGGACGGCAGGGTCCAGCCGCCTCGCCCGGCAGATTCGTCGACTCAAGCGCCGACGCCCCGCATTTCTCCGCGCTTTGTGCCCACTTCCCGCACTTTCCCGCCACCCGCGCAGCCAGGGCGGCTAAACCAATATTGTGCCTGAAAAAGAAACCGACTCCGCTAAATCGGAGGGAGGGCCCGCCATGCCCCGACCGCACCCGCCCGCCGCGGCTCAGCCCTTCAGCGTTTGCTCCAGCACGTGCAATTCGTGGTTCAGCTGCGCATCCTTGCCGCGCTCGTCGGCGATCTTGCGCACCGCGTGCAAGACGGTGGTGTGATCGCGCCCGCCGAAGAGCTCGCCGATCTCGGGCAAACTCTTTTGCGTGAGTTCCTTCGCGAGATACATCGCAATCTGGCGCGGCCGCGCAATATTCGCCGGACGCTTCTTCGAATACATATCGGCGACTTTGATGTTGTAGAAGTCGGCGACGGTCTTCTGGATGTTCTCGACGGAGATCTGCCGGTTCTGCACGGTCAGCAGATCCTTGAGCGCCTCTTTGGTCAGCTCGATCGAAATCTCGCGGCCGTGGAACTTCGAATAGGCGAGGATCTTCCGCAGCGCGCCTTCGAGCTCGCGCACGTTCGAGCGCAGATGCTTGGCCACAAAAAACGCGACGTCCTCCGAAAGACTCACGCCTTCGGACTGCGCCTTGCGCATCAGAATGGCCACGCGCATCTCGAGCTCGGGCGGCTCGATGGCCACGGTGAGCCCCGAGTCGAAGCGCGAGATGAGGCGATCGTCGATACCCGAAATCTCCTTCGGATACGTGTCGCTCGTAATGATCACCTGCGCCTTGTTGGCAACGAGTGCTTCGAACGCATAGAAGAACTCTTCCTGCGTACGCGACTTGCCGGAGAAGAACTGAATATCGTCGATGAGCAGCAGATCGAGCGAATGGTAGTACCGCTTGAAATCGTCGAACGCCTTGCGCTGATAGGCCTTCACGACATCGGACACATATTGCTCGGCATGGATGTAGCGGATCCGCGCGCCCGCCTTGTCCAGCAGCAGCTGGTTGCCGATCGCATGGATCAGGTGCGTCTTGCCGAGCCCCACGCCGCCATACAGGAACAGCGGGTTGTACGACACGCCGGGATTGTCGGCGACTTGAATGGCCGCTGCGCGTGCGAGCTGATTCGCCTTACCGGTCACGAAGTTGTCGAAGGTCAGCACCGGATTGAGCTTCGAGCGCTCGTACATCGAATCGGTCTCGGCACCGCCAGGGCCGGCGAACGCACCGGGACGCCAGGTGCGCCGCGCGGCCGCGGCCTCGCTCGCATCGACGCTCGGCAAGTCGCTATCGGCGGCATCGTCGGCCATGTGCGCGCCCGCGCCATTGCCGGCCGCACCCGTCCCTGCACTCATCCCCGCTCCCATCCCGCTACGCACGCCATTCGGCTCGCCGCGCGAGGCGCCGGAGGCAGCGCCCGCGGACGGCATGCCGCCATTGGCCGCCAACGCGGCTGCAACCGATGCGGGAACACGCGGCAAAGGCACCGACGACGCGCCGCCGACCGACGCACGCAGGCCAGCCTTCGGATCCAGCACGAACTGGACTTCCACGGGGGCCTGCCAAAAGTCGCGCGCGAGATCGGAGATGCGACCCGAAAACTGGCTCTTGACCCAATCGAGCTTGAAGCGGTTCGGCGCGGCGATGGACAATGTGTTCGCGGCGGCGTCGAAGGCGACCGGGGCCAACGGTTTGATCCACGTCACGTACTGCTGGGGCGTCAATTCACGCTCCAGCAGTGCGGAACAGTGTTGCCAGAATTCGTTCATCAAAGTGACGTCGTTTTTAGTGCACGGTCACTCGCCGCCGCCTTCGTCGCGCGATGCGCCGAAGGACCCGGACCGGCCAGGCGAGCCCGCCACAAACCCTTTCGCAACAAGTACTTGCGGCGAACGATGGGACTCGCGACGACGTGCAGGATTCTTGAGATAAGGCGAGATTCTACCGCCAAACACGGCCGGCCAGGGAGTTATCCACAGGGCCGGATCGAGCGCTGCATGCGCACCCGCGGGCCTTGCGCGTGCATCCGAAATCAACGTAACGTATTGACGACCAAAAGAAAACCGGTTTAAATAGCGGGTTCCCGCGAAAGCGAAAACTGATTCCCGGCCCCGTCGAATGCCTCTCGGCGTTGTCCTGCACGGTTTGCAGGCAAGCTGACAGCGCCAAAGCGCACGCGGCCCATTCCCCAGTGAGAGCGACATGAAACGTACCTACCAACCTTCCGTGACGCGCCGCAAGCGCACCCATGGTTTCCGCGTTCGCATGAAGACCGTCGGCGGCCGAAAAGTGATCAACGCCCGTCGCGCGAAGGGCCGCAAGCGTCTCGCCATCTAAGGCAAGGCGCCTGAGCGCGTCGCGTCAGGCGCCCGCGGCAACGCGGGGACATGCGCACGCCGCCGTCGGGCTGGGTCCGTTGCGAGCGCGAGCCGTCTTCCCCAAAGCCGCGAGGCTTCTCAAAACGGATGAGTTTTCATCCGTTTTTCGTTTACGCCCTTGGCGCCGAACGGCGCATTTTGTCGTCTACGCCAGGCCGACGGGCAGCGATGCGCGCCTCGGTCTCGTGACGGGCAAGAAGTTCGCGCCGCGCGCCGCCACGCGCAATCTCGTGCGGCGCCTCGCGCGTGAAGCGTTTCGCGTCCGCCGCGACGATTTCGGCGGGTGGGATGTTCTACTGCGCCTGTCCGCGCGCTTCGACAAGGCCGCTTATCCGAGCGCCGCGTCGAGACCGCTCAAGGCGCTCGTTCGTGCCGAGATCGACACGTTGCTCGACAAAGTGGCGCGCGAAATCGTGCGCCGCGAAAGCAGTGCCGCGGCGACGGAACCGGGGCTCACGCCCGGACCGTCGAGCGGTGCGCAAGACGACCGGAGTTCGGGGCGGCCATGAACGCCGCTTCATCGCCATGCAAACGGTACTGATCGCGTTGCTGCGCTTGTACAAGATTGCCTTGAGCCCTCTGCTCGGCAGCCGGTGCCGCTTTTATCCTTCCTGTTCCGATTACGCACGCGAGGCAATCCAGTATCATGGCGCCGCGCGCGGAAGTTACCTCGCGCTCAAGCGGCTTTGTCGCTGTCATCCCTTTTCCGCGGGCGGGATCGACCTCGTTCCACCCGCACCCTCGAAAAAGCGCTGAAGCGCCGCTTTATCGACTCTGAGACCACGCATGGATATCAAACGCACCGTCCTATGGGCGATCTTCTTCGTGTCAGCGATCATGCTGTTCGACAACTGGCAGCGCGAGCACGGACGCCCGTCGATGTTCTTCCCGAACCCGACCGCGACCCACACCGCGAGCACGGGCGCGACGCCGGGCAGCGCGAGCAGCGCCGCGTCGGCCGCGGGCCAAGGGGGAGCGCCGTCGGCACCGGGCGTCGCGGCACCGGCGACGGTGGCAGGCGCCCCGCTGCCGTCCGCTCAGTTGATCCCGTTCAGCACGGACGTCTATCAGGGCGAAATCGATACGCGCGGCGGCACCCTCGAAAAGCTCACGCTCACGCGCAACAGCGATCCGAAGCAGGCCGATCTGAACGTGACGCTGTTCGATCGCACGGCCAACCACACCTATCTCGCGCGCACGGGCGTCATCGCAAGCGGCGCCGAGCTGCCCTATCACAATGACATCTTCACGCCCGTGCCGGGTCCGCGCGCGCTGACGGGCGACCAGAAGTCGTTTCAGGTCAGCCTCGAATCGCCGGTCAAGGGCGGCGTCAAAGTCGTCAAGACCTACACGTTCACGCGCGGCAGTTATGTCATCGGCGTCGATACCAAGGTCGAGAACGTCGGCACCGCCCCCGTTACGCCAACGGTCTACATGGAGCTCGTGCGCGACAGCCAGCCCGTCGAAACGCCGCGCTTCTCGCACACGTTCATCGGGCCGGCGGTCTATACGAACGAGCATCACTTCCAGAAGATCTCGTTCAGCGACATCGACAAGAAAAAGGCCGAGTACGCGAGCTCCGCCAACAATGGCTGGGTCGCGATGGTGCAGCACTATTTCGCGACGGCCTGGATTCCGGCCGAAGGCGCCAAACGCACCAACTACGTCGAGCAGATCGACCCGACGCTGTACCGCGTCGGCGTGCAGCAGGCGCTTCCTACGCTCGCGCCGGGACAATCGGCCGATGTATCGGCACGGCTTTTCGCGGGTCCCGAGGAAGAGCGCGTGCTCGAAGGTATCGCGCCCGGCCTCGATCTCGTGAAGGATTACGGCTGGGTCACGATCATCGCGAAGCCGCTGTTCTGGCTGCTCGAGAAGATCTACGGTCTCGTCGGCAACTGGGGCTGGGCGATCGTGCTGCTCACGCTGCTGATCAAGGCCGTCTTCTTCCCGCTTTCGGCGGCGAGCTACAAGTCGATGGCGCGGATGAAGGAGATCACGCCGCGTATGCAGGCACTGCGTGAACGCTTCAAGAGCGATCCGCAGAAGATGAACGCGGCGCTGATGGAGCTCTACAAGACGGAGAAGGTCAATCCGTTCGGCGGCTGCCTGCCGATCGTCGTCCAGATTCCGGTGTTCATTTCGCTTTACTGGGTGCTGCTCTCGTCGGTGGAGATGCGCGGCGCGCCTTGGATACTCTGGATCCACGATCTGTCGCAACAGGATCCGTTCTACATCCTGCCCGTGCTGATGGCGGTCTCGATGTTCGTGCAGACGAAGCTGAACCCGACGCCGCCCGACCCTGTGCAGGCGAAGATGATGATGTTCATGCCGATCGCGTTCTCGGTGATGTTCTTCTTCTTCCCGTCGGGCCTCGTGCTGTACTACGTCGTCAACAACGTGCTGTCGATCGCGCAGCAGTATTACATCACGCGCATGATGGGCGCCCGGAAGAAGGAAAAGACGGCTTGACGCTGGTTTGAACGACGCCTGCGGCGTGGCCGCGGCGTTGAAAAGGAATCGCCCGGTGAAGTTGCGGACCGGGCGATTTTTTTTGGCGGGTTCCCGAGGACTACGACTCTGAGCCGTCGCCGTAGAACTGTTCGATCAGCTCTTGCACGAGATAGCGGTGATGCGGCGAAAGCGCTTCGATCTTCGAGGCCAATTCGATCGTCTCGGGCGTCAGCGGGTACTTTTCATCGCGCGGCAGCGGTTTGGGCGTCGTACGCGCCGATGCAGTCGGCGCCGGCCCGTAATGCAGCCAGTGCAGATCGACGCGCAGCCAATCGGCGAGCGTCGCGAGTTTGTCGGCAGTGGGGATCGTTCGGCCCGTGAGCCATTTATGCGCGGTCTGCGGGGAGATCGGGCTGGCGCCGCGATGACGCAAATTGAACTGCAGCGCGAGTTGCGTCCCACCCGTCGCTTTCTCTGGGCTGCGCTGCAGGGCAAATTTGAGGCGTTCCGAGAACGCCGCTTTCTCTTCTGCGGTAGGCATCGCAAAATTGTGCAATCGAGCCGGAGTAAAGAAGACAACCACTCACGACAGTTTTAGCCTGCAGGAACGCGGTTTTAGCCAGATCGCGTAGATAGCCCGCGTGCCAAGGGAATTCAGTTCTTCAAGGAATTCCCGCTTGGAACGGGCGTTTCACCTCGGACGCGGTGATCGCACCTTCACTCCGTCTGAAGAATACACTATCCCGATTGAGATAAATCTAATTTATGGTAGGAGCGCCGCGGTCCACGGTGGGACACCGCCGAAAGGTGCGGCGACGGCGCGCTACAATGCCGCTCTTGCCGTGCTCGTCCCCTGGACGTTGCACCGCGTCGCGCGAGGCGTAACGCAGCACGCAAGACTGTTCTCTCACTGCATTAGCCGGATGACCATGCTCGCTACCGATTCGGATCCGATCGTCGCCATTGCCACCGCGCCGGGGCGCGGCGGAATCGGCGTGGTCCGCATCTCGTGCGGCCGCGCGGGCAGTGCGGCCGCCGAAGCGTTGATGCGCGCGCTCTTCGCGCAGATGCTCGAGCCGCGTCATGCGAGTTATGTGCCGTTTCTCGATGCCGGCGGCAAGGTCCTCGACCGCGGCATTGCGCTTTATTTCCCGGCGCCGCATTCGTACACCGGGGAAGATGTGATCGAGTTGCAGGGGCACGGCGGGCCGGTCGTTCTGCAACTGGTGCTGCAGTCCTGCCTCGATGCCGGCGAGACATTCGGTCTGCGTCTTGCCGAGCCCGGTGAATTCACGCGGCGGGCCTTTCTCAACGACAAGCTCGATCTCGCGCAAGCCGAGGCCGTCGCCGATCTCATCGAGGCGAGCACGGAGGCCGCGGCGCGTTCGGCGGGCCGTTCGCTCGAGGGGGCGTTTTCGCGCGACATTCATGCGCTCGTCGAGGAAGTCATCGCGCTGCGGATGCTCGTCGAGGCGACGCTCGACTTTCCCGAGGAAGAGATCGATTTTCTCGAGGCGGCCGATGCGCGCGGCAAGCTCGCGCACATGCGCGAGCGGCTCGCTCAGGTGCTTGGCGAAGCGAAGCAAGGCGCACTGTTGCGGGAGGGACTCGCCGTCGTGCTAGCGGGGCAGCCGAACGTCGGCAAGTCCTCTTTGCTCAATGCGCTTGCGGGCGCCGAACTCGCCATCGTGACGCCGATTGCCGGTACGACGCGCGACAAAGTCGCGCAGACGATCCAGATCGAAGGTATTCCGCTGCATATCGTCGATACCGCCGGGTTGCGCGATACCGAGGACGAGGTCGAGAAAATCGGCATCGCGCGGACATGGAACGAGATACAAAAGGCCGATGTCGTCCTGCACCTGCTCGATGCGCGTGCGGGCATGACGCCCGACGACACAACCATTGCCGCGCGCTTTCCGGCGGGCGTGCCGGTCGTGCGGGTGCTGAACAAGACCGATTTGACCGAGCTGGCGCCGACGCTCGATCGGCTTGGTGCGACCGAAGTGGATAGCGAAGTATGCGAGCTGAGGCTCTCGGCGAAAAAAGGCGAAGGAATCGATTTGCTGCGGGCTGAGCTATTGCGTATCGCCGGCTGGCAGGCGGGCACGGAGAGCGTTTATCTCGCACGCGAGCGACACTTGCGTGCGCTGCGCGCGGCGCAGGATCATCTTGCGCTCGCGTCGGAGCACGGCGAGGCCGGGAATCAATCGCTCGATCTGTTTGCCGAGGAGCTGCGCCTCGCGCAGGAAGAGCTCAATTCGATTACCGGCGAATTCACCTCGGACGATCTGTTGGGGGTGATTTTCAGCAGGTTTTGTATCGGAAAATAACTGGTCGTCCAAGATTGTCTACTGACATCCAGCCTTTGACGGTACACATCTACGTGCGCGTGGCCGTCGTGTCCTGGGTCGATGTGTATCAAGGATGATACGAATCATGGAAGCATTGCGAATTTATGCGGCCGCAGAGACTAGGTGCGCAACGTTGTCGAGCAGGAGATCGCCGTAGGCCCACACGATGGTTCCAATGATCGTGAGGCAGGTTGCGATCCATAGACCTCGCTTCTGTTTCGGAAAATACCGAGATCTCAGCGCTATAAGCTCCGCGCTGCCGAACCTCCCTGGAGTGATCAGATCATCTAGGTCGCTTGCTTTGTTCCGCGCCAAGAACGCAAATACCGTGACCGGCGCACCGGCCCGTTGGAACCATTGAGCCATCGAGTCGCTCGCAGGCCGTAGAGCATCGATACACGGCAGAACGATCAGCAGGCCTGCTGCCAATGCTAGCAGGTACGCGACAGAACGCCATGTCGCTTCGATCTTCCGTTCTTGTGTTATCGGCGAGGAAGTCCATTCCCTTGGCGGTGATCTGGGGAGCCACTCGACATATGGCCGTCGAGCCCGTATGTGATCGCGCTCTCGGCTAGGCCGTGTTCCTCTAGGTAAACGAGATTGGCGGCGTAGCGCTGCATAGCGTCGTCGTCCATGGTGCTGAACAACCGCCGGATGTCGTGTGATCGGGGGTAGCTTTCGGCGAGCATTGTCAACAACTCACGCTGGTAGTCCTGAGCGAGCTTCATACACTCTCCGTTCGTTTGGGCAACGACGGTGGCAGTAACGGCAGCGAAGCCACGAGTAAAGGGGCCGCGAGCGCTGAATTGGAAGGTCAATGGTCTGTAACAGAGCGATGCCACGACTGAAACTTGACAAAACTTGACGCCCGATGCGTCGATAACTAGAATGCAGACTATGGAAAAAACTCTGTCGCGAGAAGCAGTTACAGACGCTTTGGCTAAAGCAGGTTTCAGTCAAGCCGAGCTTGCTCGCCGCCTGGATGTTAGCTCGCAGGCTGTCACAAACTGGCTCAAGGGGAAGGACTTCCCGCGTCCCGACAAGCTCCTCCGGCTGTCGGTACTCTTGCGCCTACCCTTTGAGAAACTGGTCGAGGTTCCTGCAACGGGAGCTCCGATTATTGCCTTTCGGAAAAGGGCCAGCACGAAGACGACGGCCGCGCATCTGGCACACGCTGCGGAAATGGGTTACTTGTTGAAAAGTACGGTGCCCTTTCTGCCCACTCGGCCGTCACTGCGGCCAAGGATGGATTCCCCGAGTGTTGACTATGGATTCCTCCAGCAAGCTGTCGCGGACATACGAGCAAAGCTCGGCATCGGACTCGCGGCGCCCCTTCAGTATAGCCATCTGATAGGGCAATTCGTTGAGGCTGGAGCAGTTCTCATTCCCGTACTTTGGGGCGAAAAAAAGCGCCATGAGAATGCCCTGCACATATGTCTTCCTGCGGAAGACGTCACATTCATTTACTTGAATCTCGATACCAAATTAGAAGATTTTAAGTTTTGGATGGCGCACGAGCTTGCGCACATGTACACCCCTAGTTTGGCCGGCAAGGACGAGGGAGAAGATTTCGCGGATGCTCTAGCGGGGGCGCTTCTTTTTCCCGAGGCTTGCTCCAAGGTAGCTTACGCTAAAGCTAGTGGAAAGGATGAACGGCATGCTTTGGCTGCCTTACAGCAGCATGCTGAGGAACATTCGATATCCATCTACAGTGTCTATCTAGAGGTGAAGAAGTACCAGGCGTACAGCAACCTTCCTGCGCTGCCGTTGGCTGAACAGTCGATCCACCGGTTTAGAACTGGGAATGCAACTCCTCTACTAAGCAAGGTGCTGTTTGACGATGAGCCGCCTGCGGCTAAAACCTATGTGGCCGCTTGCGAACGCATTTTCAATTGCCAATTGATTCCTGCGTTGCGCGGCATGATCAAGACGCGTTCGATCGGGGCGTCCTATGTAAGCCAAATTCTCGATATTCCTCTAAGCGATGCTTCAGCAATTCACGCGGAGTTATCGCTTTGACGTTGTTGTTGCTTGATACCAACGCCTATCTGAGGTTCGCCAAACGTATCAAGCCGCTCCTCGGCGTGCCGTTTGGATCGAAAAACTATCACCTCACCGTGATGCCTATCGTTGAGGACGAGTTTTATCGTAGCGCTCGCTTACGGGAGCGTTTTCCTTGGTTCGGCGGTGAAGATCTGGCGGAGGAGCGCCTCGCAACGCGCGTGCGACTATCAGCCGATGAAAAGGCCGCACTCGCGGCTGCGGCAAGCGTTCTCCGGCAATCTGTAACTGCGGACCCTTTGCGCTTCCAGAACCCGCCTTCGAAGGCGGATTGTGAGATTTTGGCGTTCACACTCGTTCGGGAAGCTGTGGTGGTAACAGATGACCTCAGCATGCATACTCTCGCCGGGGAATTCGGCATTTCCGCCATGCACGGACATCAGGCCCTCCACAAGATGTTCTCCGCGCGGAAGGTAGATAAGGCGATGATTCGGGAGCTCTATGCGGCCCTGGAGGCGAATGGCGACCTTCCCGCTAAGTGGGTGAAAGATCGCGACGAACTTTTCGCCAGCGTCTTCCGGTAGTAGATAAGCGTGCGTGCACGCAGCCTTCTCTATCACCTCGAAGACCGCGCGCTGATTCACGGTAATCACACGGTCGTGTTCCGCTGAGTCGTGCGCGTCGCGCACTCGCGCTCACGTGACGAGTTGAACGACCCAGTTCATCGCGGTAGGACCGAAGAAAACCGACACTGCGTCGGTTTGAAGAAACAGATTGGGGTTCACGTTCGGCACTTGAATACGCATGGGGCTGACCGATGACATCGCGCCGATTTCGAAAGTCGTAGCGTCCATTGGGCCGCCCGTAAGCCATACCGGATACAGGCCATTTTTTGCAGGCTGAGATTGATTGAATTGCAGAAAGGACGTGCTGTACACATTCTGAATCTTGCTGTGGACCGTCGGAACTACAGTGGCGCCCCCCGCTTCTGCGAGCGCCGCGGCGCTCCCCTCACCGGGAAGCGCGCTGACGTTCCATTGGCTCCGCGGGCTCGTGCCGTTTTCGCTCAAGATGACTTGTTGTTGTGACGATTCAGCGAGGTAAAGGCCGCTAGAGGTGCTAATCGTTACGGTTATGGGCATAGCGCTCTCCGTGTGCAGAAAACACTTGGCAAACACCCGAACCATCGACGGCGAATTTTCCGATCGAGGACCGGCACGAGCCACTCCGGTTGCCAACCGGGAGATCCGATTATCGGCTCGCGCCGCTCGACGAGACCTGGCAGAACTCATAGCTCCGCCAAGCCGGGAAGGTCGCATGATTTCGGTTTTGCCCTATCACGCCAAGCAGTCGATCACACCCCTTGCGCAAGCGTCGCGATCTGGTCGGCCGACATCGCCCCGCGGTAGATGCGGAACTCGTCGATCGATCCGGAGAAATACGGATCGGCCGAGAACTGCGAGCGGCCGATCCAGTTCTGTGCCGTTTCGCCGATGCGCCACGGTGCAAAGATCACGTCGGTGGCGCTGTTGACCGCAACACCGTTGACGTAAAGCGTGCCCACCGTACCCGATAACGTCACGGCAACATGCGTCCATTGGTTCGTTGGCAACGGGGCCTTGCCGTCGATGCGGCGCTCGCCATACGGGCCGTTCGTCGTGATTGCGAATCGCACCAATCCCGCGCCGCCCATCGGGGTGAGCATCATATAGCGGCCCGGGCCCGCGCCGAAATCGAAGATGCGCGCCCAACGAACCGACTTCGTCCAGTAGACCCAAGCGGCGACCGTGAAGTCCGATACATCGGCAACGAGATCGTTCGGCAAACTGACGTAACCGCTCGCGCCATCGAGCACGACGGCGTTGCCGAGTTTCCCCGTCCCGTGCGACGCCCCGCCGACGAGCGTACCCGCATGGCCGTTGCCGCTCGCATCGGCAGCGCTCGTGCCAGCGGTCTCGTCGAACGTCAAATCGGTATGCAACACAAGGGTCGTCACGGCGACGACTTCGTTCGAGTTTCCGCTCTCGCCCGAGGCGGTGCTGGCACTGACGACGTAATACCAGGTACCCGCCGCCGGGCTGTCCGTGTAGGTCAGCGGGTCCGTGATGCCCGTCGCGACGGTGCTGTAGGGCCCGCCAGCACTGCTGCCGCGCTTGACGTTGTAGCTCGCGCCGTTCGATACGCCCCACCATGAAAGCACGACTTGCCCGGCGGCAGGATAGGCCGTCAGCCCACTTGGCGCGGCCGCCGGCACCACAGGGTCACGCGTGCACGTCAACGTGCCGTAGCCGAGTTGATCGTAGCCGCCGCTGTTCGGCCCGTAGTTTCCACCGCCGCCCTCAGGTTGGATCTTGAGTGCGAACTGCTTCGACCACGGTGCGGCAAGACCTTTGCGGTTGACATAGTGGTTGTAGACGAGCGCCCAGCATGGGCGGATCGTGCCCTGGCTCGCGGTCGAGAACGCCGTTTGCGTCACGTCGACGTTCGAATAAGTGACGTAGGGCACCGTGTAGTAAGTCGTGCCGTCCGGCTGAAGCAGGTTCGCCTTCGCCACGTATTCGGCACCGGCGAGGAACCGGTTATTGTCGTGCCCATAAAGATCGATGCCCTGGTTCCAGCCCATCTCGCAGATCGCCCCGGCGAGCGCAATGCCGAGCGTATTGTGTCCCTGGTCCCGCCCGCTCTCCTGCCACTGGCCCAGATAGCCAGGGTGCAGATAGTAGACCGCTTGCGCGATGGCGCCGTTGCCGGGGCCGTTCAGGAAATAGTTGACCGCCTCGTCGAAGAGCGAGTGATCGTCGCAGAGCACGCCGATGGCCATCACGGAAGCGAGATTGCACAAATCCCAATTGGCCCAGTAATGCGTGATCTCGGTGCCGTTGTGGCGATTCAGGAAATCGTGATTGATCGGGTAGAAGATGTTGCGCATCATCGTCTGGAACGCGGCGAAGTCGGCACCGGCCCAGCCCGTGTAATTGCGCATGATCTCGCCGGCGTTCGCAAACTCGTATCCATAGATGCCGGCGGCCAGATCGACGTTGGAGTCGCCGCCGAGCCGCTGCAGCGTCGACGACCATGCGTTCATGATCTGCACGGCTTTGTCGGCGTAGCGCGCGTCGCCGGTCACCTTCCACCGCAACGCGCATGCGTAGGCCGCAGCGATGTCGTTATAGAGCACCGGGTAGTTCTGCGTGCCGGTGCCGCCCCGGTCAACCTCGACTTGCGGGCGCGGCGTCCAGGACAGACTCGCGTGGCTATTGGCAATCAGTACGTTCCAGCCGTCGATCCACGGCGACGCCTGTGCCGATACTTTTTGTGCCATGCGGGCGAAGTCGCTTTGCGTGTGCAGCAAACCGGGGTGGACGAACTGGCCGCTCGTCGTCAGATCCGTGGCGCCCGAGGCGACATGCGCCAATGCTCCGCCCGCGGCGGCAGCGCCCGTGCTCGTCGTGCGGCTCACCGATGCGGCGGCACTCGTCCCACCTCCCCCTCCGCAAGCCGAGAGCACCAGCGCGCCAAGGCTATAAAGGAATGTGCGCCGCGAAATCCCCGTTTCCTGTTCGTTCTTTTTCAAATCATCCATGTCTGGGCTTTCCGTTAATGGGTCATGGGCATCGATCGGTCTGTCGCATCGGCGAAGCAAACGTTTGCGCGAGATCGCAGGTTCTTGCCTGTTCCGGCGCACGCCCTCGATTGTTGCGTTAACGGATGGTCTACTGCGTTTTTCGAGTGCGATAGAGGGGTAGGTGTCGACGGAAACTGGGGTAAGAAAAACCTGAGCACGGTGAACATCGCTCGGTTCTCACGCGAATAGAAGTCGATCCGATACGCGGGATCGCATGCGCAATGACGTTCTCGCTAACGAAGTCCAGCCGCAACCAAGGTCGCACGCGCAAAGCAATTGAGATTGATTATTCGTCGAGCCGTGGTTCGCTTCGTCGACAGCGAGCCATGAGTTGATAACGTCTCCACAATACCGCCAAGCTTCACTGTTGATGGTGCTCGATCGGCACGCCGCCTGTGGAGTTCTTTACTTTATTCGACAACTTGTTCATAGCCGTTTTCCCAAACTGGCGGTATGACAATTTTAAGGGTGGTCGTCGCAATGGTTAGGATTCCTAATGCGGGAGCAGGTGGGTCGGGAGACGGAGAACAAGGCCGCATCGGCAAGTCGGACAAAGACATGCCTGCGGGTTCGGCCCCGTCGCCCAGACCAAAAGAACTCAGCGGCGCGACGAACTTGCCGGCCCCGCGAGCGCAAGGCTCGCCCAGGCCGGCAGTCCGCGCGTCGGCGCCTTCGATCAGGACAGGTCGAGAGACTGAGCCGGTCGGCACCGGATTCACGTCGGACGCCGCGGTAAAAACGCTCGCCGATTATTTGTCGCGCAACAGACAAAAACTCGGAATCGTGCCCGCACAGCTTGCCGACACGGAAGCAATCGAAGACCGCCTCAAGAAAGGAAAGTCGCTACCGGTGCTGCCCGGTTACGAAACCTTGGCGGGTGTCATCGATCGCACGGGCAAGGTACATTCGAATGACCAAGCTCTTGTGCAATTGCTCGGGCAATTGCCCACGCGCACCCTTAGCCTTCTCCCCATTCCCAAGGAAGGCTTGCCAATTGCGATATTGGCGAAGAATCCCTGGACCGTTGACGCTCATGAGGCATACCTCACCGAAGAAATCATCGGACACTTCAAGGTCTCGGGAAAAATCCCCGACAAAAAGGAGCGCGTCTTCGAGTTCCAGGAAACAGTGGCTTGGCCATTCTTCCACGATCTCATCGCGGGCGACGCGCCGGCGCCCGCCAACAGCGCCCTCGC
This sequence comes from Trinickia sp., assembly GCF_036503415.1. Taxonomy (GTDB): domain Bacteria; phylum Pseudomonadota; class Gammaproteobacteria; order Burkholderiales; family Burkholderiaceae; genus Trinickia. The sequence goes on from NZ_DASXWY010000196.1 coordinate 17,281, forward strand.
AGAAGGGATATCGGAGCTACCAGGTTATGAGCTCGTCGTACCTGAAATCGGCCTGCGTACGCTCGATTCACTGAAAGACCATATAGCCGATCAGCGCCTGCGGCTCTTGAGCGTCGATCTTGCCGAGTTGCAGTACTCGGGGCGGGCGGACTGGAAGGATACCGCGACCTCGCTGAGCCTTTCGTCGATGATCGGCTCCGGCGGAGACTACGTGATCCACAGAGTCTTCCCCGAACACGTGTCGGGCAATACCGTTGCCTACATCGCAGAGAGCGCTGCAAAGGTATTCCTACTCCTCCTCACGGATATCGGGGATAACGCCATCGGCGAGTTGGAGACGGCTCGAGGCGATCTGTTGGCGAGCGGTATGACGCCCTCGCTCAAAACTTTCACCGGCGCGGAAAGCCTGCGCGAAGTGGCGATCAATCTATTGAAGGGCCGCGGCGTGCTCAACGGTGAGGGGCGCATCTATGCGAAACGAGCGCTTACCGCAGGTTTGAAGGGGGCCGCCACCGGCGCTCCATTCGCCACCGCTACTGGATTCGTCATCACGACCAATGGCATGGACCCGGTCATGCAAGCGCCGCTCGGGGGCATCTTGTCCACGGGATTCGCGCTGTCGATTCCGTTCGATTTCCGCTCCGCTGTGAAGCAAGTGCAGTCTGCCGTGCTCGTATTAATGGACGAGGGCAAGATACCGGTACCGCAGCGCGGCTTTGCCGACGAAGCGGAAAAGATGCAGTTTGCCCGCGATATAGCGCTTCAAGAGCTCGTCTCCCGGCAGAGCAACAGCTCGTCCGCAAGGGCCTTCACGGCGGCGCCACTCATAAACGGCGGGATACTGGCTTCGGTCATGCTGGGCGTTCCACCGGAAGTTGCCGAGATGGTGTTCATGGGCGGCGCGCCTCCCATGGAAAACATTTCGAAGTTGGTCGGCACCATCTGGGAAACAAAGGTCGAGCGCCCGCGTGCAATGGATCGCCTCAAGGGCTTGGTGCTGGCGACGCCCGGCGGATTCAACGAACCGGATCACGAAACAAAATTGGCCCGCTCTTTCGCGCGCCGCTGGCCGCGCGGCGTTGCCCGCGTCATCACGGCGGGTGCGAAGCCGCCCCGCCCGTCGTCACGCAGCATCGACACGGCAGAAACCGCGGGCGCGTAGCGATGCAACGTGGCAACGCTCATTGCGGCAAGCTCGGACTTGCTTTGAGTCGCCAGCGATGCCGATTGACTGTCCTCGTGCCACTCGCTTCGCCTGAGCGCAAAAAACCCCGCGGAACGAACGCTCATTCCGCGGGGCGATTACCTTAGACGCTCGAACTCAGCCGGCTTACTTCCCGCCGATGCTTTGCAGCGCTTTCCACTGGCCGCCTTCGACCTTGTAGATCGTGATGCCGCCGTTCTTCAGATCGCCGCGCGTATCGTATGCGAGGTCCTTCGTCGTCACGCCCTGCATATCCGTCTTGGCCAGCACAGGCAGGTATTTGACCGGATCGGTCGAGTTGGCCTTTTCCATCGCCTTCATCATCGCCATCGCACCGTCGTAGGCGTACGGCGAGTAGGTTTCGACATCCTTGCCGAAGCGCTTCTTGTACTTCACGACATAGTCCTTGCCGCCGGGCATGTCGTCGAGCGGCAAGCCTGCCAGCGACGCGATCGTCCCTTCCGCGGCGTCGCCCGCGATCTTCAGGAACGTCGGCGTATGCACCATTTCGCCGCCCATCAGCGGCGCCTTGATACCGAGCGACTTCATCTGCTTGACCATCGGTCCCGCTTGCGAATCCGCCCCGCCGTAGTAGACGAGATCAGGGTTGACCGCCTTCAGCTTCGTCAAAATAGCCTTGAAGTCGACCGCCTTGTCGTTCGTGTACTCGCGATCGACGATCGTCGCGCCCGCCGCTTTGGCAGCCTTCGCGAATTGATCGGCAAGACCCTGGCCGTAAGCGGTGCGATCGTCGACGATCGCGATCTTCTTCATACCGAGGTTCTTCGCCGCGAAGGTGCCGGCCACCGAGCCTTGCTGCGTGTCGGAGGTCATCATGCGGAACGTCGTCTTGAAACCTTGCTGCGTGTACTCGGGCGCCGTCGCCATGGCGATCTGCGGAATGCCCGCGTTCGCGTAGATGCGCGAGGCCGGAATCGTCGTGCCCGAGTTGAAGTGGCCGAGCATGCCCTTGATGCCGTCATCGACGAGCTTTTGCGCGACCGTCGTACCCGTGCGCGGGTCGGCCTGATCGTCAGCCGAATCGAGCACGAAGCGCACCGGCTTGCCGCCGATCACGGGCTTCGTCGCGTTCATTTCTTCTACAGCCAGCGTAATGCCGTTCTGGAAGTCGGCGCCGTAGTGCGCCTGTGCACCCGTCATCGGGCCCGCAAACCCGAGCTTCACATCCTCGGCTTGCTGCGCGTGTGCGGTCCCCACCAGCGACATTGCCGCAACAACCGTTGCGCCCGCCATCTGTTTCATCTTGTGCTGCATATTTTCTCCTTGGTACCAGGTAGGTGTGGAGCGGCTCGGGTTGGCCGTACCGCCTCCGGCTTTGAACCGATCGAGAGGGTCGCTCAGCCGATCGTCATCAAATTCGCATTGCCGCCCGCCGCGGCCGTGTTCACGCTCACCGAACGCTCGGTCATGAGGCGCTCGAGCGCGTAATCCTCATCGCTGCCGTTGACAAACCCGTTCGTCGCGACGCCCTGCACCGAGACGATCGGCCCCGGGCGCTGCGCCACATCTTTCACGAGCGCGAGCAACTCGTCGCTGTCGCCCTCGAAAAGTACGGCATCGTACTGCGCATCGGCGCCCGGTTGCACGCTCGCATACGCTTTCAGTTGCGGCGGCAGAGCCGCAACGAGCGCCTCGCCCGCCGCGCCCGAGAACAGCGCGCGATTACCGGTGGCCAACACGGCCGCCAGTTGAGCGCGCGCGCCGCTCGGCGTCGTTGGCACGCAGCTCACGGTACCGCGCGCACCGAGCGTGTAGGTATTGCGCTCGCCCGTCGGCCCCGGCAGCACGGCCGTCGCGCCGACCGGCATGTTCTCCAGGTAGCCGTCGCACCGTGCGGCGAGGGCCGGTTCGCGCTCGGCGATCAACCAATCGCGCAGCGCCGTCAGTGCCGCGCGCGGATTTGCGCTACCGTTGCCGCTCGATTCTCGCGGCTGCGCATCGGCCACGAGGACAGACGCAAGCGATTTCGGCAAGCCGGCCGGACGCTTGGCCAACAAGCGCTGCAAGTACAGCGCGCCGCCCGCTTTCGGTCCCGTGCCGGAGAGGCCTTCGCCGCCGAACGGCTGAACGCCCACCACCGCGCCGATGACGTTGCGGTTGACGTAGATGTTGCCGACATGCGCACGGGCAATCACGTGCGCGATCGTCTCGTCGATGCGCGTATGGATGCCGAGCGTCAAACCGTAGCCCGTTGCGCGAATCTCCTCGAGCAATTGATCGAGCTCGCTGCGGCGGTAGCGCACGACATGCAGTACCGGCCCGAACACTTCGCGCTTGAGCTCGGCGATGCTGTCGACTTCGATCAGCGTCGGCGCCACGAACGTTCCGTGCGCACAGCTCTCCGCCAGCGGCAGTTGCGTCACCGCGCGCCCCTTCTCGCGCATCGCGGCGACGTGCGTATCGATCGTGCGCTTCGCCTCGAGGTCGATGACGGGGCCGACATCCGTCGACAGCCGGTCGGGGTTGCCGACCGTCAACTCGAACATCGCGCCCTTGAGCATCGTGAGCGTGCGATCCGCGACGTCGTCTTGCACGCACAGCACTCGCAGCGCCGAGCACCGCTGACCGGCCGAATCGAACGCCGACTGCATGACGTCGGCGACGACTTGCTCGGCAAGCGCCGACGAATCGACGATCATCGCATTTTGTCCACCCGTCTCCGCAATCAACGGAATCGGTCGCCCGTCCGCATCGAGGCGTTTGCCGAGCGTCTTGTTGATGAGGCGCGCGACTTCGGTGGAACCCGTGAACATGACGGCGCGCGTACGCGCGTCGGCCACGAGTGTTGCGCCAACCGTTTCGCCGTCGCCCGGCAGCAGTTGCACGGCGCCCGCGGGCACGCCTGCTTCACGCAGGATGCGCACGGCCTGCGCGGCGATCAGCGGCGTCTGCTCGGCTGGTTTGGCCAGCACCGTGTTGCCGGCGGCCAGCGCCGCGGCCACCTGTCCCATGAAGATCGCGAGCGGGAAGTTCCACGGGCTGATGCAAACGACGGGACCGAGCGGGCGATGCGTATCGTTCGAGAATTCGTCGCGAATCTGCGCGGAGTAGTAGCGCAGGAAATCCACCGCCTCGCGAATTTCGGAAATCGCGTTCGCGAGCGACTTGCCGGCCTCGCGCACGATGAGCCCCATCAGCGTATGCATCTGCGCTTCGAGCAGATCGGCCGCGCGGGCGAGGCAATCGGCACGCGCTTCGACAGGGGTCGCCTGCCAGATCGGCGCGGCGGCCACGGCATGGACGAGCGCCGCATCGACATGCTCGCGTGTGGCTTCGACGACGACACCGACGATATCGCGCTGATCGGCCGGATTGCGGACCTCGCGCCCCGCGCCGGCCGCGGCCTCGCCGTCGCCGAGCATCGGCGCCGCTCGCCACGGGTGATGCGCGCTGGCCAGCAGCGCTGACGAAAGCGATGCGAGGCGATGCTCGTTCGACAGATCGAGACCCATCGAATTGACGCGCTCCGACCCGTAGAGATCGCGCGGCAGCGGAATCTTGGCGTGCGGCGCGCCGAGCGGCACGATCTTCGATGCCTCTTCGACCGGATCGCCCACGAGTGCTGCGACGGGCACCGATTCATCGGCGATGCGGTTCACGAACGACGTATTGGCGCCGTTTTCGAGCAACCGGCGCACGAGGTACGCGAGCAGCGTCTCGTGCGTGCCGACGGGCGCATAGATACGGCACGGGCGATTGAGCTTGTCCCGTCCGGTCACTTCTTCGTAGAGCGGCTCGCCCATGCCGTGCAGGCACTGGAATTCGTATTGGCCCGGGTAGTAGTTCTGCCCCGCGAGGTGATAGATCGCCGCCAACGTATGCGCATTGTGTGTGGCGAACTGCGGGTAGACGGCATCGGGCGCACCGAGCAAGCGCTTTGCGCAGGCGAGGTACGAGACGTCGGTATAGACCTTGCGCGTGTACACCGGGTAGCCCTCGAGCCCGTCGACCTGCGCACGCTTGATCTCGCTGTCCCAATAGGCGCCCTTGACGAGCCGGACCATCACGCGATGACGGCTGCGGCGCGCAAGATCGATCACGTAGTCGATGACGTACGGGCAGCGCTTTTGATAGGCCTGCACGACAAAGCCGATGCCGTTCCAGCCGGCAAGCTCGGGATCGAAGCAAAGCGCTTCGAGCAGATCGAGCGAGAGCTCGAGCCGATCGGCTTCTTCTGCGTCGATATTCAGGCCGATGTCATAGCGGCGCGCCAATACCGCGAGTGCGCGCACGCGCGGCAGCAATTCGGTCATCGCGCGCTCTTGCTGCGCGCGCGAGTAGCGCGGATGCAGCGCCGACAGCTTGATGGAGATGCCGGGGCCTTCATAGATGCCACGGCCCCCCGCGGCCTTGCCGATCGCATGGATGGCCTGTTCGTACGATGCGTAATAGCGTTGCGCGTCTTCCTCGGTCGTGGCGGCTTCGCCGAGCATGTCGTACGAGTAGCGAAAGCCGCGCGCTTCGTACTTGCGGCTGTTGGCCAGCGCTTCCGAAATCGTCTCGCCCGTCACGAACTGCTCGCCCATCAGGCGCATCGCCATATCGACGCCCTTTCGGATGAGCGGCTCGCCGCCCTTGCCGATGAGACGCGTCAGCGCGGACGACAACCCCGCCTCGCTGTTCGTCGTGACGAGCTTGCCCGTGATCATCAAGCCCCAGGTCGCTGCGTTGACGAACAACGACGGGGCATGGCCCACATGCGACTTCCAATCGCCCTTGCTGATCTTGTCGCGAATGAGCGCATCGCGCGTCGCGCGGTCGGGAATACGAAGGAGTGCTTCGGCCAGGCACATGAGCGCGACGCCTTCCTGGCTCGACAGCGAAAACTCATGGATGAGGCCCTCGACGCCACCGCCCGTGCGCTTGGCGCGCAATGCCTCGACGAGCCCCCCCGCCATCTTGCGGACCTCGGCCGAGAGCGCCGCAGGCAGCCGCGCCTCGCCGAGAAGGAATGGCACGCATTCGGGTTCCGGCCGCCGGTAGGCCGCCGTGATCGCCGCGCGCAACACCGATTGCGGTTGCACACTCTGCGCGAAATCGAGGAACGGGTGCGGTGCGCCTTCGTCGTCATGCTCGGCGCCGGGCGCCGCGTCGGCGAAATCGGCGGCGTGGGTTGCGCCCGTCAACTCCGGGGGCAGTTGCCCGTGCTCGATCTTCTCGAGGTAGGCAAAGATGGCCTGCTTGATGAGCCAGTGCGGAGTGCGTTCGAGCCGCGTCGCCGCCTCTTTGAGCCTAGTGCGGAGCAGATCGTCGACTTTGACGCCAAGGGTGGTGCTAGCCATGATTCTTCGCTTGCCAGCCAGATGCCGGCCAATGATCAAAAGTTGGGCGAATCGTACGCCTCCCAATAAAAAGGTGCAACCGAATTGGAGATAGGGTTGCACCTCATGCCCTCCCTTGTCAGGTAAGGGTTTCAGCAGGAACGGCGCCCGGCCGCGGTGCCCCTCCCGCGCTCGGTGTTTTCCCTGAGCCTAAATCGTTACCAGCGCCCTCCGGAAGCGTTCGGGGCTGCCGTAAACACAGGTGAGCGCCCGGGCATCGGGCGCGGGCAACGGACAGGAAGGGAGGCGCAATGGAAAAGTGGATCGTACTCGGCAGCATCTGGATCATGACGGTCTTCTGCCTGGCGCTCTTCGTTCGAGGTGCCTCGCCCGCGATGAATCGCGCGATGGCCATCGCCCGAGTGCGTACCGCGCGGCTCGCCGCCGAGCAAGCGCAGCAGGCGCAGCGCGAAGGCGAGGCGCGACACGACGCCCAACGAATCTGACGACAACCCTATCGAAGCGCAGCATGCCCGTCGCGCCCGGGGTAACCGGGCATGCAGCAGGCCAAGCGAGCCGCCGGCCAATGGCCGAGAACAGCCGAAAACAGCCGCCAACCGCAGCAGCCGCAATGCGCAGCCCCCGGGACGAATAACGCGAGACTTCGTCATGCTTTGCTCACATGAGTGCCGCTCGTCGGCCAGATACCGGCAACCGCTCAAGCGGCGCCAGGCCGCCCCCGCCCGAGGCAGAACGCTTGCGCTTGCTGCCGCGAAACCCGGCTACGCTATCGATGTGCGCGCCCGCGCGCGTTCGGCCCGCAGCCGATTGCGATAAGTCGAGGCGCTGCGACCGTGCGTGTCAGATATCGACGGGATCGACTTCGAGTGCCCAGCGCAGCACGCCCTTGAGCGAGCGCAGCGCCGGCTGCCAGCCCCGCAACGTGGCTAGCAATGCCGCGCGCGAACCGCTTTCGACGAGCAACTGCGCCCGATGGACGTTGGCCACCTTGACGATCGTCATCGGCACGGGATCGTAGACGGTCACACGCTCCGCCGACTCCATGCCGCCGAGCGCGGCAGCCGCAGCCTTAAGGAAGCCGATCGCCGCCTCGAGCGTACGCGCTTCGGCCCGCAGTAGTGCCTGATAGACAAAAGGCGGCAGATGCGCCTCGCGCCGCTCGCCGAGCGTCGCGTCGGCGAAACCTCCGTAATCGTGACGCGCCAGCGCCTGATAGAGCGCGTGGCGTGCATAGCGCGTCTGAACCAGCACTTCTCCCGATAGCCCCGCTCGCCCCGCCCGCCCGCTGACTTGCATGAGCTGCGCGAACAGCCGCTCGCCGGCGCGAAAGTCGTGCGAAAAGAGCGCCGTATCCGCATTGAGTACGGCGACGAGCGACACGCGCTGAAAGTCATGCCCTTTGGCGATCATCTGCGTGCCCACCAGAACGTCGACCTCGCCGGCATGGACATCGGAGAACAGCGCCTGCGCGCTCCCCTTGCGGCGCGTGCTGTCGGCGTCGATGCGCAGCACGCGTGCACCCGGCAAGAGCGTGGCGAGGGTTTCCTCCACGCGCTGCGTGCCGCGGCCGAGCGGCGCGATGTCGACATTGCCGCACTCCGGGCAGGCGCGCGGAACCCGCGACTCCCAGCCGCAATGATGGCAGCGCAAGGCGCGCTCGGGTTTATGGAGCACGACATAGGCACTGCAGCGCGGACAGCCGGCCAACCAGCCGCATGCATCGCACGAGAGCACCGGAGCGTAGCCGCGCCGATTCAGGAACACGAGGCTTTGCTCGCCGCGTTCGAGGCGAGCCTTGAGCGCGGCGACGAGCGGCGTCGAAAACCCCTCGACGCTCGCCCGGCCGCGTCGGCGTTCTTCCTCGAGATCGATCATCCGCACGGCCGGCAATGCGGAGTCGGCCACGGCCCGGCGCGTCAGCGTCAGCCGCCGATAATGCCCCTGCTGCGCGTGCCACCAGCTTTCGAGCGAGGGCGTGGCCGAGCCGAGTACAACCGGAATCGCGAGCTGTTTGGCGCGCCACACGGCGAGATCGCGAGCCGAGTAACGCAGCCCTTCTTGCTGCTTGTAGGCGGGATCGTGCTCTTCGTCGACCACGACGAGCGCGAGCCGCGGCATCGAGGCCAGCACGGCGAGGCGCGTGCCGAGCACGATACGCGCTCGGCCACGATGCGCGGCAAGCCAGCTTCGCGCGCGCTCGCCATCGGCCATGCCGCTATGCAGCGTGACGATGGCTTCGCCGCCGAGCCGGGCGGCGAAGCGCGCGCGGAACACGGCCTCGAACTGCGGCGTGAGGTTGATCTCGGGGACGAGCACGAGCGCCTGCGCATCGGGATGGCGCGCGAAGAGCTCCGCGAGCGCATGCAGATAGACCTCGGTCTTGCCGCTGCCCGTCACGCCGTGCAGCAGGAAGGGCGCGAAGCCTTCGGCCGCACCGATGGCCTCCACGGCCTGGCTCTGCTCGGACGTCAGCGTGGGCCGTGGCGCGCACGGTTGTGCAGGCGGCGCAGGCACGCCCGCTCCGGGTCCGGCATCGGTGGCATCGGTGGCATCGGTGGCATCGGTGGCATCGGTGGCATCGGTGGCATCGGTGGCATCGGTGGCATCGGTAACACCGGCCGCATCCGCGGCCGTTTCGATCGCCTCGATCCAGCCCTGCGACTGCCACGCTTCCAACGTCGCGCGCGCCTTCGAAAAATGCGATCTGGCCTCGCGAGCATCGAGTGGCCCCGCCTCCAGTGCGCCCGCGAGGCGCCGCAACGCGTTGGCGCGCGCCGGCAGCGTGGCCGGCAACGCTTCGCGTCCGGCCGGCGTGAGCCTGAACGAGATACCGGGCGCGAAAAGCCGCTCCCAGCGCGCGGGATCGCGCAGCACTTGAGGCAGCGCCGGTAACGCAACCTCGCCCACCGAACGCTGGTAATAATCCGCGGCGAACGCCACGAGGCGAAGCCATTCATCGGTGAACGGCGCACAGCCGGCGCAGACCAGTCGGACGTCGCGCAGCCGTTCGGACGGCACCTCCGTCGTCGTCACAACCTCGCAGATCAGCCCCACTATCTCGCGTCTGCCGAACGGCACCGCCGCGAGCATGCCCGCTTGCGGCGCGAGTGAGGACTCACACCGATAGTCGAACAGGGTCGGCACGGGATGATCGAGCGCAATCCGGGCGATCAGTTGCGTCATGCGGCAAAGGCCCGCGAGACCATGTAGCGGCCAGCTCGCTGCGCCCCGCATGCCGCTGAATCGAACTTAAAGTAAAACATCACATTCGCCGCTAAGTCGAGGATCTTGCTGGGGATTGCCCTACCCGCCGCGCCCCTGTGGATAACTTTGTTGAAAAGTACCCAGGCGTTGGCCGTCGAGTGGCGCGGCGACGGCCTTCCGTGGGCAACCGCACATATCTCCCACCGCCCGGAAACCCTTGTCGAACAAGGCCGGAGGGGGTCCGCTACAACGTTTGCAGCATCGCGTCAACTCGCTTTCGCTCTACCGCGCCGCAACGAGAAGAATGTGCATAAGTCAAGTCTTGACAACTTGGAAACCGCCGGTCGGCGCCGTTTTCAGCCCACGGCAGCCCTTAGAGCCAGAGCCCATTTCGCTGCGTTGCAATAAAAAGGACATGCTTATGTGGCAGGGGACTGTGCGCGCAGGGCGCGACTTGCTTGATGCACTTCGTCCACGAGTTCCGCGACGTGTTCGGGTGGGGTGAACTGCGAGATGCCATGGCCCAGATTGAATACGTGGCCGGAATGCGGGCCGAAGCGCTCGAGCACGGCTCGCGCCTCGGCGCGGATCGTCGCGGGAGGGGCGAACAGAACGGTGGGATCGAGGTTGCCTTGCAGCGCCACGCGATCGCCGAGGCGCTCGCGTGCGCGCGAGAGATCGGTCGTCCAGTCCAGCCCGACGGCATCGACGCCGGCATCGGCGATCTCTTCGAGCCACTGGCCGCCGCCTTTCGTGAACGTGATCACCGGGATGCGCGCACCGTCATGCTCCCGCCTCAACCGACGCACGACTTCGCCGGTGTAATGGAGCGAAAAACGCTGAAACACGCCGTCGGCGAGCGCACCGCCCCAGGTATCGAAAATCATGACCGCCTGCGCACCCGCCTCGATCTGCGCGTTCAGGTAGGCAGCCACGGCCTGCGCGTTGATTTCGAGGATCCGATGCATGAGATCGGGGCGGCTGTAGAGCATCGACTTCACCGTCCGGAAGTCGTCCGAGCCGGCGCCTTCGACCATATAGCAGGCAAGCGTCCACGGGCTGCCGGAGAAGCCGATCAGCGGCACGCGCTGGCGCCCTTGCGCGTCGGTCAACGCACGACGGATTTCGCGCACGGCATCGGTCACGTAGCCGAGCGTCGCCTCGATGTCGGGTACGGCCAGGCGCGCGACATCGGCCTCGTCGCGCACCGGGCGCGCAAAGCGCGGTCCCTCGCCGGCAGCGAACGACAGGCCGAGCCCCATCGCGTCGGGGACCGTCAGGATGTCGGAAAAGAGGATCGCCGCATCGAGCGGGTAGCGTTCGAGCGGCTGCAGCGTGACCTCGGTCGCGTAGTCGGGGTTTTTGGCGAGACCGAGGAAACTGCCCGCCCGCTCGCGCGTGGCGTTGTACTCGGGCAGATAACGGCCGGCCTGGCGCATCAGCCAGATGGGCGTGTACTCGGTCGGCTCGCGCAGCAGGGCGCGCAAGAAGGTGTCGTTGATCAGGGTCGAGGGCACGTTGGGTCTGGGAGGCGGCGCGGCTGGAAAAGCGCCCATTTTACCGGACGCGAGCGGGCGGCCGTCGCGCTCGCGACAAAAGCACGCAGGCAGAGTTTTGATGCTGCTACCATCGCCGCAAACTTCCAATCGGAGACCACGATGAGAAAAGCCACCCTTGCCTGCCTGCTCAGCCTTGCCTGCTCGGGCGCCGCGCTAGCCGACGCGACAGCGGACTCGGCAGCTGCGCCGCCGGCATCGCGCCTCGATGCGATCGCGGCGCGCACCACGCTGCGCGTGTGCACGACCGGCGACTACAAACCCTATTCGTTCCTGAAGCCCGACGGCACCTTCGAAGGAATCGACATCGATATGGCCGAATCGCTCGCGAAGTCGCTCGGCGCGAAGGCCGAGTTCGTGAAGACGACGTGGTCGAATCTGATGAAGGACTTCATCGCAAAATGCGATATCGCCGTGGGGGGCGTCTCGACGACGCTCGAGCGCCAGAAGCACGTGTTCTTCACGGAACCGTACATGATCGACGGGAAGACGCCGATCGCGCGCTGCGCCGACGCCGACAAATACCAGACGGTCGCTCAGATCGACCAATCGTCCACGCGTGTGATCGTCAATCCGGGCGGCACGAACGAGCGTTTCGCCAAGCAGTATTTCCCGCACGCGACTGTCACGGTCTACCCGGACAACGTGACGATCTTCAAGCAGATTCTGGCCGGCAAGGCGGATGTCATGGTGACCGACGCATCGGAAACGCTGCTGCAGCAAAAGTTGAATCCGGGCCTGTGCTCGATCCATCCCGACAAGCCGTTTCAATACGGGGAGAAGGCCTACATGGTCCCGCGCGGCGATGTCCCGTTTCAGCAATATGTCGACCAATGGCTGCATCTTGCCCGCGCAACGGGCGAGTTTCAGGCCATTTCCGATAAATGGCTGAAATGAAGGCGCGCCCCGAAGCGGCGTGAAGACGGGCCGCGCGGGGTGTCCCCGCTCCCCCCACATGCGCGGCGCGCCGTCGTCATGCTGGGGGTTGGCGCCAAGGAGGCTTGCGCTCGATCTTGACCATTCGGCAGCCGCGCGATTGCATGTAGCCGGCCACCGAGTCGCGGAGCGACGCCGATGCCAGCACAGCCCCACTCCGGAGATCGCGCGTCAACATGCGTCGCAATGCCAATGGCTCCTTCATCGTCTCGAAAGCCGTAGAGAAAAAGCAACGCGCAACATGTCTACTCGGGCATCGCCCTAAAAATGGCGATTTAGCATTTCGGGCTAAATTTTCCGGCTAATCTTTATATTGGTTTGCATGAAATGGAATATCCGGCAATTGACTCCCGCGCGCAATTGGCATGCAATTCTGTAATCGATACCAAGCCACTTGTGCATCGGAAATAATGACTCAATTTGCGCAAAATTCGGCAAAAAGTCCCGCCGCGCCTTGTCCCGCCTAGGTTACATCCTGAAACACTTTGTTACCGCGTCGCCCGGGCAATTCGCCCACAATGCCCCTCAACGGTTTCAACACAGGTGTGTTTCGACGTCCCAATATTTGCACTTTCTGAGTTCGTGCAATAATGATGCCGAAATCCGATCAGACAGATCGAATCCTTTTGGGTACATCTTTGCTGGAATCGTTGAGGCGCAATACATAGCACCTCATTGGTTCCTTCCTTGGTCTCCTCGCGCTAACCCCGTAGCGTGTGGTTTTTAGCGGGCCGCTGGCCCGCTTTTTTTTTGCCCGACGGGTTCGCCGCGCCACCGCCCTCAACAGGTCTTCGGCGAGGCGAGCCCGAGTTCCTCGACCATGCGCTCGCGCATGACGAACTTCTGCACCTTGCCTGTCACGGTCATCGGCATTTCGTCGACAAAGCGCACATAGCGCGGCACTTTGTAGTGCGCGATCCGGCCCTGGCAGTACTCGCGCAATTCGTCTTCGGTCATCTGCTCGCCGGAACGCAACGTGACCCAGGCGCAGACCTCCTCGCCATACTTGGCGTCCGGTACACCGAAGACCTGTACGCTCTGAATCTTCGGATGCTGGAACAAGAACTCCTCGATCTCGCGCGGATAGATGTTCTCGCCGCCGCGAATGAGCATGTCTTTCAGGCGTCCGACGATATTGCAATAGCCCTCGGCATCGATCGTCGCCAAGTCGCCGGTGTGCATCCAGCCGTCCTGAATCGCCTCGCGTGTGCGGGCATCGTCGTCCCAATAGCCGCGCATGACGGAGTAGCCGCGCGTCCAAAGCTCGCCAATCGTGCCAACCGGAACCGTCCGTCCCTCGGGATCGACCACCTTCGCCTCGAGATGCGGCTGGATGCGACCCACCGTCGACGTGCGCTTGTCGAGCGGATCCGTCGTCGCACTCTGGAACGAGACCGGGCTCGTCTCGGTCATGCCGTAGGCGATCGTGATTTCGGACAGGTGCATCCGTGCCACGACACGCTTCATCGTCTCGATCGGGCACGGTGAACCGGCCATGATCCCCGTACGCAGCGCTGTCAAATCGAACCGGTCGAAATCGGGGTGATCGAGCTCGGCGATGAACATGGTCGGTACCCCATGCAGCGCCGTGCAGCGCTCCTCCGAGACAGCCGCGAGCGTGGCGCCGGGATCGAACGCCTCGGCCGGAAATACCATGGTGGCGCCCGCGGAAACACAGGCCAACACGGAGAGCACCATGCCGAAGCAGTGATAAAGCGGAACGGGAATGCAAAGCGAATCGTTCTCGGTCAACCGCATGGCGCGGGCGATGTACCGCGCGTTATTGACCACATTGCGGTGCGTGAGTGTCGCACCCTTGGGATGGCCGGTGGTGCCGCTCGTGAACTGGATGTTGATTGCGTCGCCTGCCGAAAGCGTGGCACCGATTGCGTCCAGCGCGGCGGTATCGAGCGCCACGCGGCCTTTTTCGACGAGTTCGCAAAAGGTCAGCATGCCCGGGGCCGGCGTGTCGCCCATCCGCACCACCGTGCGCAGCTCAGGCAGGCGCGCGGCGTGCAGTTGGCCTGGCTCAGAGTCCGCGAGCTCCGGAGCCAGCGCACGCAGCATGTCGAGATACATCGACGTCTTGAAGCGCTCCGCCGCAACGATCGCCGTGCATCCCGATTTGTTCAGCGCATACTCGAGTTCCGTCAGCCGATAGGCCGGATTCACATTGACGAGAATGGCGCCGATACGGGCCGTGGCAAATTGCGTCATCAGCCATTCGACACGGTTCGGCGACCAGATGCCGACACGATCCCCACGCGCGATACCGAGTTCGGTGAAACCGGCGGCAAGCACGTCGACCTCTTCGGCGAACTCGCGCCAGGTCCAGCGAATGCCTTGCTCACGGAAGACCACCGCCGGGCGGTCGGGGAAGCGCTCGACCGTCGTACGCAGAAACTCGCCGATCGTCGCCTCCGAGAGCGGCGGATCGGTTTCTCCGCGGACATACGAGAGACCGTCTGACGGCGCGATCCGTGCACCGCGTTGATCCACGGCATGTTGGGTTGCCATTTCATCGTCTCCCGCGGCTGTCATTCTTTGGGGGATTCGATTGTCCCATTCGATGCCGGCAGACGCATCGTCACTTACCCGAAGCGCGGCGAGCGACTACATCCGGCGATCAGGCATTCGCCGGCGCATCGGCGAGCGGCGCCTTTGTGCCGATGCCCCTGCGGACAACGATCTTGAATCGGTCCTGGGGATCGTCCTTGACGGGCTCCGCTCGAAAGTACAGATTGCCGTGTCTGATGCCGCGCAGCCGGAAGGCGCCCGCGATGGCGGTCGCAAGGTAGTAAGGCAATTCGGACCGGGCGGCGAAAACCGGCACGATGTCTGTCGGTCCGAACTCGATTTGATTGATGTCATACGGGCGGAGCGCTTCTGCAATCAGCGACGACCACTCGGGGAGGCTTCGTCGTTCCAGCGGCGGCGGATTCTGGATATCCACAATCGTCGCTCGCTTGGCGTCCAGGTCGATTTCCACCGTAATCGCTCGCTTCGGCTCGTGCGACGTGAGCGTCACCCTCGGTTTGCGCTCCGTGGTGTCGGGATGGTGCGCCACGGTCGTACCGCGCCCGAGCCGGTTTGCCACCTTGCCCGGAGCATGGATACGAGGCAGGCCCCGGAACGGGATGCCTTGCGCAGGACGGTCAACCGGAACCCATGGCGTAGGCTTCGCTATCGTCCGGCCACGGTCGGCGCCAGCCGCCTTGGACATGCTGGGTTGATGCCGGCGGGCAGCCTTCGCGAAGAAGGCTGTCAGCGCAAGGCGCAGCGCGGCTTCGTTATCGGCCGCCTGGAAGCGGCCGTTGCGTTCGTTCACCGCATTCGCGGTCACCACCTGCCGGCCCTCCTCGCGCCATTGCCGCGCGAGCGGCGCAATCGCGCCGATCTGACGCGAATTGCCCGCTACGAACAACGGGCCGTCGAAGCCGGTCTCTCTCAAGCCGGGCAGCGGATCGTCAGCATTGGCGAGGACGGCCGCAGCCATTGCATCGTCCGGATACGACGCCAGCAGCTCCGAGACCAGCGTGTCGCCGGCAATCATGATGCGTGAGCCATCGAGCCGCTGCGACAACGCGCCCTCGGCCACCCGCTGCGTACAAAAAGCCTCGATGTGCCGGTGAAGCTGCTCGATAACGGCATGGCGTTCCGCCGCACTCATCTGTGCGGACGCGATGCGTTCCGGCGGGACGGAGAGGTCGGGCACCAGTACGGCGATGCCGTAGCGCTCGATGAGCTGCTCCATCCAGGCCGGATAGGTCATCTCGTCGTTGCCTCCAAGCCAAATCAACAGCGGCAACGAAGGCTCGTGCTTCGTCATGGCACCCGTCGAGGGCAACATCACCCTTCCCAAGGGCGTTCGCCGCCCGTTTTCCTCGTCCCGCGCATAATGCAGTCGCGCCGAGCCGACGGGGGTTGGCGGCGAAGTCTGCATGAGTTCGTATGCCGAATTCCAGCCCTTCGTCTCCCTGGCCTTCGCGGTTTGCACGCGCGCGAGGGCCGGCCCGCGCAGCGGCGAGACGGTTGCAAACACCGCCGAATCGCCAATTGCGACTGCGTCTCCATAGCGGACTGGATCGGTATAGCCCCGCGGATGCCCGGCGCTCGGACCTTCTAACGGGTGATTCAGATCGTGAAAGCGACCATCGAGCGTAAGATGCGCGTGCCGCTCGCGCTGCGCTACGAACACAGTGCCGTCCTCGAGACGAATGCGCTCCGCCATGGCCGGCGTTTCGTGCGCCCATAGACGGACCGTGCTGGATTCATCGGCGGCGTCATTGGGCACCTCGAGCCATCCGACGGCCGACTGCCGGCTGCCAGGCATCTGGATCCCGACCTCGATACCCGCACCGTCGGGAAGCCGAAGCAATTGATCGATGATCATGGGCTCTGGGTTGTCGACGCGCTCGTAGAGTCCCGACGGCCCGTGCTCCGTGTTGTGCAGCAGTAGTTCGCAATCCGCATCCGGGCCGACGAGAAGCTTGCGGGATCCGCTCGCGGGATCGACCTCCCAGAGCTCGTCGGATTCGCCCTGGCTTCTGCGCACGGCCAGCAATGAACCCTGCTCCGTCCACACGATCGGCTGCCTGCGTTCGGTGCCATGAGTGCGGCCCGCCTGCATGTCATCGCTGTGCCTGACGTTGCAAGTCCAGTCTGCGGCGTTTTCGCGCAACAACAGTTGTGGCTCGTCGGGATTGTCTACGCTCACGCAATGTATTTCGGTCGCACGCAGGCCTGTCTCCACGTCGATGCTGGCCGTAGTCACGAGAAATCGGCGCCCATCGGGAGACCACGGGCCAAGCTGCCGTTCGCCCGACTGAGAAAACGCGGGAACACTGCGCTCCCTCCCCGCGACGACGTCATGCAGCGTGACGACGCCCCGATGGTCGACGACGCTCATCATGCCGCCGGCTCCAGGCGCAACCTCGGCATGGACGACGCTCGAATCGAGCGACGTAAGCGGTTCCGCATCGGCCGGATCGAATTCGCCTTGCCATTTTCGGTGTGCATGAACCTGGCGTGTACCGTGCACGTCACGCATGAGCGTCAGCAGAAAGGGCGGCGCGTCGTCGAAGGGCTGCATCGCGCCGATGGGAACAATGGCGTTGTTGGCTATCTGCTCGCGCAACTGCGGCGAGGCGCGTGGCGGCTCCATGCCATCGAGTTCGAATGATCCCGGTAAAGAAAGGAGATCGACGAGCTTTTGGCGAATCTCGGGCAGGCGCTCTTCGAAGTCGGCCGATTTTTGCAGAACCGACATGATGACCGTGGCCGGAACGTGACCGTCGGTCGTGGAGGTATCGAGTTCGATCGATTCGAGTTCGACGTTCGGATCGAGGATTCGAAGAATTGCACGCATGACGTGCGGTGGCACGTTGGCGCCCGGCAACGCGGCCTTGTAGCCCTTCCACACGCCTGTCACTGCCTCGTTCACACTGACGAGCAGCCCGCCCGGCTTCAGCATGCGCATCTTCGTGATCATCGTCGCGGCGAAACGCGCCGGGCTGTCCGTGTAGGAACAGCTGCCGTAGAAGTCTGTCGCCACATCGAGCGATTCGAACATGTCCGAGGGCGGCGAAAACACATCGAGCGGCTGCCAGTCGGCCTCGACCGGTTTGCCGTTGATGCCGGCGTGATCGATAGTGGTGATGTCTATTCCGAGAACCTGCGCATAGAGCCAGGAGCGGTCGGACTTCTCGCGCTCAGCGAGCAGTTGCCGGTACTGGGCCGGGTCGTGATCCGGATCGATGAGCGCCGCCCTCAACTTGTGTTCGCGCGCGCGTGACGCCTGCCATTGATCCCTGCCGTGCTCGCGGTTAGCCGGCACGGGCTCATAGTTCGTCAGCGAGCGAATCGGCACCCTCAGACGCTGCGCGAGCGCGACGGTCGTCAGCATTTCGTTGTGGCCCGGCCCGGTGGACAGACAACCGATGGTCAACTCATCCGGAAGCGTTTGGCCGGCGAGTCGCGCGCTCGCCAGATCGAGGAATTGCCCGAGCTTGCGGTCGGTGTTCCACAGCAGCCTGTTGCGCAATGCTTCTCTGATCGTCACGTAGTTGCCGCTCATATAGCGGACGGGGTCCATCGCCGCGGCCCACGCGTCGGGGTCGTGCTCGCTCCATCCCTTCGATTCGCGGCGCGTGGGAGGTACAAGGTTCACCCATGGCTGATGCTGCTCACGACCAAAGTCGCGCATGCGGTGCTCGCGACGGATATCGTCCGCTGACTTGACTGTACGGTGACTTGGATAAGTGGCAGGCCGGGCGCCGGACACCTGGGCCAAACGAGTCCTGCGCACGGCACCTCTGGGCGGCCGTTGTCGCGTCGGCGATGGCGTTTGGTCGGTACTGGCAACGTCGCCCAATGCGCTCGCCGCTGCATCGCCGTTTTGCGGCGGTTGACCGCCGGACCGTCCTCTAACTTCGGATACCATGCTTGTCCACGCTCCCCTATGAGTGATTGACTCGCTCCCGCGCGTCGCGAATAGGTATGGGCGCAGGCAGGGACGTAGATATATTCCAATGCGCGGTATCAGGCGAAATGCGCGCGAATTTATCGACAGCAAAGCGTATGTCGTTGATCCGATTTCGCGCCTGTGTTCATCGGCTCGCGCTTGCAGGGAGCCGTCGCCGAGCTTGACGCTGAGTAAGGCATAAAAAAATGCCGTCCAGCTATTACGCCGGACGGCATTTCCAGGTGTTTAACGCCTGTTTTGCTTCTCGTCAGTGCTGCGTCGTGCGCATCTTCCGCAGCCGCTGAATCGCCGCGAGTTGCGCCACGGCATACGAGAGCTCGGCCTGCGCCGTCGCATACTCGAGGTTCGAGCCCGAGTTCTGCAACGCTTCTTCTGCGCGCTTGCGCGCCTGCTCAGCCTTCGCTTCGTCGAGATCCTTGCCGCGGATCGCGGTATCGGCCAGCACCGTCACGGCACCCGGCTGCACTTCGAGAATACCGCCGGCCACGAAGACGAATTCCTCTTCGCCGCTTTCGGCTTCGATGCGCACGGCACCCGGACGAATACGCGTGATGAGCGGCGTGTGGCCCGGCAAAATGCCGAGCTCGCCCGCCTCGCCCGGCAGCGCGACGAACTTCGCATGGCCCGAGAAGATCTGCTCTTCCGCGCTGACGACGTCTACTTTGATGGTTGCCATATTGATTCCTCAGCGGTCGGCGGAGTCAGTCCATTCGTACTGACTCCTGGGCCCGATCGTTACTGGATCTTCTTCGCCTTTTCGAAGGCTTCGTCGATCGTACCGACCATGTAGAACGCCTGCTCGGGCAGATGATCGCACTCGCCTTCGACGATCATCTTGAAGCCGCGGATCGTTTCCTTGAGCGGCACGTACTTGCCCGGGGAACCCGTAAACACTTCCGCGACGTGGAACGGCTGCGACAGGAAACGCTGGATCTTACGTGCGCGAGCCACCGAGAGCTTGTCTTCGGGCGACAACTCGTCCATCCCGAGAATCGCGATGATGTCGCGCAGTTCCTTGTAGCGCTGCAGCGTCTGCTGCACACCACGCGTGATCGAGTAGTGCTCTTCGCCGATCACGTTCGGGTCGATTTGACGCGAGGTCGAATCGAGCGGGTCCACGGCCGGATAAATACCGAGCGAAGCGATATCGCGCGAGAGCACGACCGTTGCGTCCAAGTGGCCGAACGTCGTAGCCGGCGACGGGTCCGTCAAGTCATCGGCAGGCACGTACACGGCTTGCACCGAAGTGATCGAGCCCGTCTTCGTCGACGTGATGCGCTCTTGCAGCTTGCCCATTTCTTCTGCCAGCGTCGGCTGATAGCCCACCGCCGACGGCATACGGCCGAGCAGTGCCGACACTTCGGTACCGGCCAGCGTGAAACGGTAGATATTGTCGACGAAGAACAGCACGTCGAGGCCTTCGTCGCGGAAGTGCTCGGCCATCGTGAGGCCCGTCAGCGCCACGCGCAGACGGTTGCCCGGCGGCTCGTTCATCTGACCATAGACGAGCGCGACCTTGTCGAGCACGTTCGAGTCCTTCATTTCGTGGTAGAAGTCGTTCCCTTCACGGGTACGCTCGCCCACGCCAGCGAACACGGAGTAACCGCCGTGCTCCTTCGCGATGTTGTTGATGAGCTCCATCATGTTCACGGTCTTGCCGACGCCGGCGCCACCGAACAAGCCCACCTTACCGCCCTTCGCGAACGGACAGATCAGATCGATAACCTTGATGCCCGTTTCAAGCAGTTCCGTCGACGGCGACAGTTCGTCGAACTTGGGCGCCTTCTGGTGGATTGAACGCTTGGTCGCGCTTTCGATCGGACCGGCTTCGTCGATCGGACGGCCCAGCACGTCCATGATGCGGCCGAGCGTCGGCTTGCCGACAGGCACGCTGATCGGCAAGCCCGTGTTCTTCACCATGATGCCGCGGCGCAGGCCGTCGGATGCACCGAGACAGATGGTGCGCACCACGCCGTCGCCCAGCTGCTGCTGAACTTCGAGCGTCAGTTCCGTGCCTTCGAGCACGAGGGCATCGTAGACCTTCGGCATGTTCTCGCGCGGGAATTCCACGTCGATCACCGCGCCGATGCACTGTACGATCTTGCCTTCTACCAAAGCAGTAGTACTCATCGCTTTTCCTTTAGATACTCAATTCTTCACTCGCGCAAGGGCGCAGTTCGGTACGAGGCGCGTCAGACCGCGGCAGCGCCGCCGACGATTTCCGACAATTCCTTCGTGATCGCAGCCTGGCGGCTCTTGTTGTACGACAGCTGCAGCTCGTTGATCACCGTCTTCGCGTTGTCCGATGCCGCCTTCATCGCGACCATGCGTGCCGATTGCTCGGACGCCATGTTCTCGGCTACCGCCTGGTACACGAGCGCCTCGACGTAGCGCACGAGCAACTCATCGACGACCGCCTGCGGATCCGGCTCGTAGATGTAATCCCACGCGGCGTTCGGCGTTGTCTTGTCGCTCTCGAAATGCTCGGCCGACAGCGGCAGCAACTGCTCGATCACGGGCTCCTGCTTCATCGTATTGATGAAACGCGTGTAGGCGAGATACACGGCCGAGACCTTGCCTTCCGAGTACAGATCGAGCTGCACCTTGACCGCGCCGATCAGCTTTTCCAGATGCGGCGTGTCGCCGAGCTGCACGACATGCGAGGCGACCTTCGCATGGAGGCGGTTCAAGAACCCGAACCCCTTGCTGCCGATCGCGGTGGCCTCGACCTTCTGGCCTTTGTCGTCGAGTTCCTTGATCTTTTGCAGCGACGCACGCATCACGTTCGTGTTCAAGCCGCCGCACAGACCCTTGTCCGTCGTCACGAGGATCAGGCCAGCCGCCTTCGCGCCTTCGTTCGACACCATGAACGGGTGACGATACTCGGGGTTCGCGCGACTCATGTGCGCTGCGATGTCGCGGACTTTTTCGGCGTACGGACGGGCGGCACGCATGCGCTCCTGCGCACGACGCATCTTCGATGCGGCAACCATCTCCATCGCTTTCGTGATCTTGCGCGTGTTCTGCACGCTCTTGATCTTGCCGCGAATTTCCTTCATTCCAGCCATTGCTTGCTCCCTGATCGAAGCCGCGCGAACCGCTCGTTTCCGGCGAGCGCGGCTTCTAGGTCCCTATGCCTCGATCAATAAGCACCCGACTTCTTGAAGTCCTTCAGAGCGGCGTGCAGCGCGCCCTCGTCGTCCTTCGACAAGTCCTTCGTGTCTTCGATGCGCTTCACGAGATCGGCATGGCTCGTCTTCAGGTATTCGCGCATACCCTTTTCGAACGCAAGCACGTCCTTCACTTCGAGGTCGTCGAGATAACCGTTGTTCGCGGCAAACAGCGCGACGGCCAGCTCCCACACCTGAAGCGGCTGATACTGCGGCTGCTTGAGCAGCTCGGTCACACGGCGGCCGCGCTCGAGCTGCTTGCGGGTCGCTTCGTCGAGATCCGAGGCGAACTGCGCGAATGCAGCCAGTTCGCGGTACTGCGCCAAGTCGGTACGGATACCGCCCGAGAGCTTCTTGACGACCTTCGTCTGCGCCGCACCGCCCACGCGCGAGACCGACACACCGGCGTTGATGGCCGGACGGATACCCGCATTGAAGAGGTCGGTTTCGAGGAAGATCTGACCGTCGGTAATCGAGATCACGTTCGTCGGCACGAACGCCGTCACGTCGCCGGCCTGCGTTTCGATGACGGGCAGTGCCGTCAGCGAGCCGCTCTTGCCTTTCACTTCGCCGTTCGTGAACTTCTCGACATACTCTTCCGAAACGCGCGCGGCGCGCTCGAGCAGACGCGAGTGCAGATAGAACACGTCACCCGGATACGCTTCGCGACCCGGCGGGCGGCGCAGCAGCAGCGAGATTTGACGATACGCCCACGCTTGCTTGGTCAAGTCGTCGTAAATGATCAGCGCGTCTTGACCGCGATCGCGGAAGTACTCGCCCATCGTGCAGCCCGCGTACGGCGCGAGATATTGCATCGCAGCCGATTCGGAAGCCGAAGCGGCCACCACGATCGTGTATGCCATCGCGCCCGTTTCTTCGAGCTTGCGCACCACGTTCATGATCGACGAAGCCTTCTGGCCGATCGCGACGTAGATACAGATGAGGTCCTTGCCCTTTTGGTTGATGATCGCGTCGACAGCCACGGCGGTCTTGCCGCATTGACGGTCGCCGATGATCAGCTCGCGCTGGCCACGGCCGATCGGCACCATCGAGTCGATCGACTTCAGACCCGTTTGCACCGGCTGCGATACCGACTTACGCCAGATCACGCCCGGGGCGATCTTTTCAACGGCGTCGGTCATCTTCGCGTTGATCGGACCCTTGCCGTCGATCGGGTTGCCGAGCGCGTCGACCACGCGGCCGATCAGCTCGGGGCCCACGGGCACTTCGAGAATGCGGCCCGTCGTCTTGACGACGTCGCCTTCCGAGATGTGCTCGTACTCACCCAGAATCACGGCGCCGACTGAGTCGCGCTCGAGGTTCAGCGCGAGGCCGAACGTGTTGCCCGGGAATTCGAGCATTTCGCCCTGCATCACGTCCGACAGACCGTGAATGCGCACGATACCGTCGGTCACGGAGATCACGGTGCCCTGGTTGCGAACGTCCGCGCTCGCTTCAAGGCCCTGGATCCGGCTCTTGATCAGCTCGCTGATCTCAGAGGGATTGAGTTGCATTATTCGCTCCTGATGTTCAATTCTGTTGCGTGCCGCTGGGCATGTCGCGCATCGCTCAATTCGTGAGCGCCGTCTGCATGCCGGCGAGCTGCGCGCGGACCGAGGTATCGAGCACTTCGTCGCCAACCGTCACGCGCACGCCCCCGATCAGCGACGGATCCACCTGGACCGTCGACTTGAGCTTACGCTTGAACTTGCGTTCGAGACTGGCGGTGAGATCGGCGAGTTGCTGGCCTTCGAGGGCAAACGCGCTGACGATCAGCGCATCGGCCGCCCCTTCACGAGCGTTCTTCAATTCGTCGAACTGCACGGCGATTTCGGGCAACAGCGCGAGTCGGTGGTTATCGACGAGCATTTGCACGAAATTCTTCGCCGCCGGCGCATCCTTTTGCGGCGATTTGACCGCCGCGAGCAGAAGCTCGACGACTTGTGCGCGGCTCACCTTCGGGCTCGTGGCGACCGACAGCACTTCCGGCAGACGCGCAACCTGTGCCAGCTCCTGCACAAGAGCGGACCAGGCGGCGACGTCGCCACCCTCGGCAACGCCGAATAGCGCTTCCGCGTACGGGCGGGCGATGGTTGCAAGTTCGGCCATGATCAGAGCTCGGCTTTCAGTTGATTGAGCAATTCGGCGTGGGCCGCTTGATCGATCTCGCGCTTCAAGATTTGCTCGGCGCCCTTCACTGCGAGCGCGGCGACTTCGCCGCGCAGCACTTCGCGCGCCTTTACGATCTGTTGGTCGGCATCGGCCTTGGCCTGCGCAATGATGCGCGCCGCTTCGGCTTGCGCATTGGCCTTGATTTCGTCGGCCACGGAGAGCGCGCGCTTTTCGGCGTCGGCGATGCGCTGCTGACCATCGTTTCGGGCTTGGGCGAGCTCCTGATCGACGCGCTTGTGCGCGGCTTCGAGTTCCGTCTTGCCCCTTTCGGCGGCGGCCAGGCCGTCGGCGATCTTCCTCGCGCGTTCGTCGAGAGCGTTGATCAACGGCGGCCACACGAACTTCATCGTGAACCACGCGAGGATCAGGAACACGACCATTTGCGCAAACAGGGTTGCGTTGAGATTCACGGTGTTTCCTTAAACGTTGCTAGTTCGGAAAGTGAAACGGTAAGGCGCTCATCGACTTTCACGTTCGATCAGCGCCCAAGATCCGTTTCGCCCCTTGCGCCGACGCATGCCGCCGTCCGCGCAAACTTCCGAGAAACCTCAGCCTGCGAGCTTCGAGAGCAGCGGGTTCGCGAACGCAAACAGCATTGCCACACCGACGCCGATCAGGAACGCCGCGTCGATCAGACCGGCCAACAGGAACATCTTGGTCTGGAGCGGGTTCATCAGTTCAGGCTGACGTGCGCAGGCTTCGATGTACTTGCCGCCCATCAGGCCGATACCGATACAGGCGCCGATTGCACCCAGGCCGATGATGATGCCGATACCGATGGCGGTCAGACCTTGGATGTTGGCGATGAAAGCTTGCATGATCACTCCTTTGTAGATGACTTTTTAGAACTGGATTTAGAGAAACGAAAACGAATTCGCTGATGCAGGCCCTGTCGCGTCAATGCGTGTCGTGAGCCTGACCGATGTACACGAGCGTCAGCATCATGAAGATGAACGCCTGCAGCAACACGATCAGAATGTGGAAGACCGCCCACACGCTCCCCGCGATCACGTGGCCGATGAAGCCGAGGACCGTCGTGTCCGCGCCGAAATTCCAGAGACTGCCGAGCAAAGCGATCAGCAGGAACAGCAACTCGCCGGCGTACATGTTGCCGAAAAGCCGCATGCCGAGCGAAACGGTCTTGGCGACGAACTCGATGATGTTCAGTGCGAGGTTCGGGATCCACAGCAGCGGATGCGAGCCGAACGGTGCGGACAGCAGTTCGTGCAGGAAGCCGCCGGCGCCCTTGATCTTGAAGTTGTAGTAGATCATCAGCACGAACACGCCGAGCGCGATCCCGATGGTGCCGTTCAGATCGGCCGTCGGCACGATGCGGTGGTGCGAGATGACGCCCGACAGGCCCAACAGGCTAATGACGCGGCCCGGCAGGTCGACGGGGATGAAGTCGAGCGAGTTCATCAGCGCGACCCAGACGAACACGGTCAGCGCGAGCGGTGCAATAAACGCGCGATTGCCGTGGATCATCGACTTCGATTGATCCTCGACCATCTCGACGAGCATCTCGATAGCGCACTGGAAGCGCCCCGGCACGCCGGGCGTGGCCTTGCGCGCGGCAAGACGCAGCACGAGGATGGTGATGACGCCGCAAACGATCGACCAGAACAGCGTGTCCAGATTCCAGACATGGATGTCGAAAATCGACGTCTGGTGCGAGGTGGAAAAGTTCTGCAAGTGATGCGCAATGTACTCGGACGGATCCGCCACGCGCGTGCCTTCGCTAGCTGCCATATCGTTAATGCCACCCAAATTGTCGAAAATCTTTCAGTGCAGCGCGAGCGCGATCCAATACGTCTTGAGCGCGATGAGATAGGTCACGAAAAGCGGCAACCACCGCACGTCGTGATACCAGAACGCGATTGCGACGAACATCGCAACCGTCACCCCCATCTTGAGCGCTTCGCCGATCATCCAACCGAAGATCGATCCGCCTGCGCCCGCTCTTCCAAGACGTGCCGCGAACAATGCGCTCGGCACCCAACAAATCGCTCCCCCGAGGAACGCCGACAGCGCAGCAGCACCCGGCGGCTCGTAAAACAGCCACCAAACCAGCGTTGCAACCAGGGACAAAACCATTTGCGCCATCACGACCCGGAACGGCGTGACGCGCGATGGACGGCTCACTTTCGGGCCGAAGAGCTTTTCGGCCTCCGCCCGCGTGAGCGGAACGATATTTATATCTTGCTGCTCGGCATCCCACGCATCGTCGACATGTTCGACGTGACCGACGCGCGGCGCAGTGGAAACAGTCTGTGGCGCGCGTGCCTCGTGCCTTTCTTCCGGCTCTCGATCCGCCATCGCCTATCCGCCAAAAACGACTGCTCAAAAACCCATTTCCGACCCGCCGCCGCTTCGTCGCGCGCGCTTTCCATCACTTCGCCACGTGCGAGCTTCTTTCGACGTGCTTACGGGGCTGCCTAGCTAATAAATCCGGGCGATTGTAAGCGATAGTCGCAGGCGATTCAAGACTTTAGGTCGAACGCAGACATGGGGCGAACGGTGTCCGGGCGACCGCTCGCGCGGCGCCCCACGCTGCCGGTTGACTGCCGTTGCAAGGCGCCTGCAAGCGGCGCGCCGCTCGATGTCAGCGCACGAGCCAGGCGCCGAACGCCGTCGCGACGATCCAGAACGGAATCGACAACAGGTGGAACGCGGTCCACGCGCCGCGCTCTTTGGCGAGCCGGATCGCAATGAGGTTCGCGAGCGAGCCGATGCCGAGGCCGAACCCGCCGACGCTGACACCGAACGCCAGCGCACGCCAGTCATGGGTGAACTCGGCGAGCATGATGGCCGCCGGCACATTGCTGATACCTTGCGATAACACGGAGCCTGCGACAAAAGCGCGCAGGGGTGTATCGATACCGATCGCGGCGATGGTCGTCTTGATCCATGGCAGCGCCGCCGCGCTGCGCAGGACGATGAACATCAGCACGAAGATCAGCAGGAGCGGCCAGTCGATCTTCAGCACGGCGTCGCGCCGCCAGAGAAGAAAGCCCAGCGCGATGGCGGCCAACCCGATCGCGGCGTGATGCGAATCGGCCAGCAGCACGAACGCCACGAAAAGCAGTCCCGCCGTGCCGGCGTACGCACGATCGACCGATTGTGTCGCCGTATCGCGCGACAAATCGAGTGCGCGCGGTTTGAAAGCGAAAAACGCCACCGCATACAGCATGGCGGTCAATGCGGCGCAAAGCGGCAGCAGCGCATAGACGAAAGCGCCGAACGAAACGCCGCTCGTCTGCCAGAGAAACAGGTTTTGCGGATTGCCGAGCGGCGTCAGGATCGAGCCCGCGTTGACCGCCAGCGCCGTGAAAATCGTAAGCCGCTTGACCGGCAGCGGTGTGAGCCGGTTCAGCGACAGCACGAGCGGAACGACGACGAACAGCGCGACGTCGTTGGTCACGAGCATCGAAAGCCCCGCGGCCAACGCAATCACGAGGCCGGCAAGACCGCGCTCCGAATGCACGTGGTGCACGACGCGATGCGCGAGCCACATCAGAAAACCCGACAGTTCCACGGCTTTCGTCAGAATCAGCAGGCCCGCGAGCGTCTGGACCGTGGGCCAGTCGACGAGCCCGGGCAACGTGCGCCACGCCTGCGGATGCAGACATTGCAGCACAACGAGCGCCGCGACGAGAATGGCCAGAACTGGCTCGTTTGCAACAAATCCGACTGTTTTGCGCAAGCCGGACACCCCGGCGCTGCGAGGCTTCTCGGCGGAACTCATGCGCCGACGTTGCCGCGCAAACGCGCGAGAATGCCTTCGAGCGCATCGAGGCTGCCGAATTCGATCTGCACTTGACCACGTCCGCGGCGGCCCAGTTTGATTTTCACGGCGGAGGCGAGAAGGTCGGACAGTTCCTCTTCGAGCCGGCGCGTGTCGCGGCCGCCGTCCTGACTCGCGCGCGCTTTCACCGTCGGTGCCGCTTTGGTCGTCGCGTTGACGAGCCGCTCCGTCTCCCGCACGGACATCTGCTTGTTCACGACCTGGTTGGCGAGCGTGATCTGCGTCGCGGCGTCCACGGCCAGCAGCGCACGCGCATGCCCCATGTCGAGATCGCCGGCCAGCAGCATCGTTTGAACCGGTGCGGCCAGATTGAGCAGCCGCAGCAGGTTCGACACGGCGCTGCGCGAGCGTCCGACCGATTCGGCCGCCTGCTCGTGCGTGAAACTGAATTCATCGAGCAACCGTTGGATGCCCTGCGCTTCTTCGAGCGGATTCAGATCTTCGCGCTGAATGTTCTCGATGAGCGCCATGGCCGCCGCGGCCTGATCGGGCACGCTCTTGACGAGCACCGGCACCTCGTCGAGCCCGGCCAGATGCGCAGCGCGGAATCGCCGCTCGCCCGCAATGATTTCGTACTTCTCCGCCGAGACAGGACGCACGAGAATCGGCTGCATCAGGCCTTGCGCGCGAATGCTCGCCGCGAGCTCCTGGAGGCTGCCCTCGTCCATCCGAGTACGCGGCTGATACTTGCCCGCCTGCAGGCGACTGAGCGGCAGCACATGCGGCGCGGCTTCGCTTTTGACCGCCGCGGCGATGTCAGGACTGCCGCCGAGCAGCGCCTCGAGACCTCGCCCCAACCCTTTCTTCTTCGCTACTGCATTCATTTCGCTTCCTCTTCTGCATTCCGTATCGCGGCGCGCGTCAGAGCCCGCGCACGCGTTCAATCATCTCCGCACCGAACTGCACATAGGCCTGTGCCCCGCGCGAAGCGCGGTCGAAGACGACGCCCGGCAGCCCATAGCTCGGCGCCTCGGCAA
Source organism: Trinickia sp. (assembly GCF_036503415.1). Classification (GTDB taxonomy): domain Bacteria; phylum Pseudomonadota; class Gammaproteobacteria; order Burkholderiales; family Burkholderiaceae; genus Trinickia. The sequence continues at coordinate 46,092 of NZ_DASXWY010000196.1, forward strand.
GGCGCACATTGCGCGGGATGACGACATCGAACACCTTGTCGCCGAAATGTTCCTTCAATTGATCCGAAACCTGCTGCTGCAGCGTGATGCGCGGATCGAACATGACGCGCAGCAAGCCGATCACCTTCAAATCGCGATTCAAGTTCGCATGGACCTGCTTGATCGTATTGACGAGGTCGGACAACCCTTCCAGCGCGAAATACTCGCACTGCATCGGGATGACCACGCCGTGCGCCGCGCACAAGCCGTTCAGCGTCAGCAGCGACAGCGCGGGCGGGCAGTCGATGAGAACGAAGTCGTAATCGTCGGCGACGAGCGCAATCGCCTCCTTCAACTGCTTCTCTCGATTTTCGACGCCGACTAGCTCGATCTCCGCGCCCGCGAGCTCGCGGTTCGCGGGCAGCACGTCGTAAGCGACCGCCTCGGGTTTGAGCCGCGCATCGGCCACCGAGACCCCATCGACAAGCACCTCGTAGACGGTGCTCTCGCATTTCGCCTTGTCGATGCCGCTACCCATGGTCGCGTTGCCCTGCGGATCGAGGTCGATCAGCAATACTCGTTGCCCCTGCGATACGAGACTCGCGGCGAGGTTGACCGCCGTCGTCGTCTTGCCGACGCCGCCCTTCTGATTCGCGACGCAGAAGATTTTTGCCATCGTTTATTGGGTCCTAAGCGTGATAAGCGGATCGATCGTCCGAGGCATGGCGCTCGGGCACGATCTCGACCAGGTGCCGCTCGGCGTCGAGCAGCGGCACGTCCAGCCGAACGACCTGCGCCACGCGGACATCCGCCGGCAGCCGCGAAATCTCGGCATCGGGACGCACACCTTTCATGGCCCAGATCGACCCTCGCTCGCTGACGAGGTGCCGCGCAAGTGTAACGAAATCGGAGAGCTCTGCGAACGCGCGGGAGACGATCGCGTCGAATTTTCCCGCGACTTCCACGCCCGGACGCAGCGTTTCCACCCTGCCCGTCACGACCGAGACGTTGGAGAGTTTCAGTTCCGCCTTGACCTGCGCTTGAAACGCCGTTTTCTTCTGAACGATATCGTTCAAGGTAACGGCCCGTTCGGAAAGTACGATCGCGAGCACGATGCCGGGCAAGCCGCCGCCCGATCCCACGTCGAGGATGCTGTCGCCGGCGTGCGCGGCAAGATGCGGCGCGACCGAAAGCGAGTCCAGGACGTGTTGAATCAGCATCTGCCGCGGGTCGCGTATCGCCGTGAGGTTGTAGACGGCATTCCACTTCGACAGCAGGCCCAGGTAATCGAGCAGCCGCTCCGACTGCTCGCCGGACAACGCCAAGCCAAGCTTCGCCGCCCCTGAATTCAGGGGGCTGCGCAACGTGTCTCGATCCAGCGTCTGCCCCGCTCCCTTGCGCGATGACGTCATCGTGCCGCCGAAGCGGCATCCGGGCCGCCGTCGCCGTGAGTCACAGGCTCCGGCCGCCGGCCAAGACCTTTCTTCAGATGAACCATCAGCAAAGAGATCGTGGCCGGTGTAATGCCCGAGATGCGCGATGCCTGGCCGATCGTTTCCGGCCGGAATTGCTCGAGCTTTTGACGCGCCTCGAACGATAGCCCGCGCACGGCCGCATAGTCGATGCCATCCGGCAGGCGCGTGTTCTCGTTCGCCTCGTTGCGTTCGATCTCGTCGGCTTGGCGATCGATATAGCCCTGGTACTTGATGCCGATCTCGATCTGCTCCTCGATCTGCGCAAGCAGGACAGGATCGTCGGCCAGCGGGCCATCGGGCCCGCACCCGCCCTCGCGCAGCGCACGGACGCCTGCGTAGCTGACACCCGGCCGGCGCAGCAGGTCCGCCAAGCTGTACTCGTGATCGATCGGCTTGCCGAGCAGCGCCGTCGCCTCGACCGCGGACAGCGTCTTCGGATTCACCCAGGTCATCCTCAGACGTTCTGTTTCACGTGAAACAGCATCGCGCTTGCGGGAGAATGCGTCCCACCGGGCATCGTCGACGACGCCGAGCTCGCGCCCAATCTCGGTCAGGCGCATATCGGCATTGTCTTCCCGAAGGCTCAGACGATATTCGGCCCGGCTCGTGAACATCCGATACGGTTCCGACACCCCCCGCGTGACCAGATCGTCGACGAGAACCCCGAGATAGGCCTGATCGCGCCGCGGGCTCCAGGCGTCTTTCTCCTGCACATAGCGTCCCGCATTGATGCCGGCGAGCAGACCCTGCGCCGCTGCTTCCTCGTAGCCGGTGGTGCCGTTGATCTGACCGGCGAAAAACAACCCTTTGATCGCTTTCGTTTCGAGCGACGCCTTCAGCCCGCGCGGATCGAAGTAGTCGTATTCGATGGCATAGCCGGGCCGAAGGATATGCGCATTCTCCAGGCCACGCATCGAACGGACGAGCGCCAGCTGAACGTCGAACGGCAAGCTCGTCGAAATACCGTTGGGATAGAACTCGTTCGTCGTCAGCCCCTCGGGCTCCAGGAAGATCTGATGCGACGCCTTCGTCGCAAATCGATGGATCTTGTCCTCGATCGACGGGCAGTAGCGCGGGCCCACGCCCTCAATGACCCCGGTATACATCGGTGACCGGTCCAGGCCGCCGCGAATGATCTCGTGCGTCTGCTCGTTCGTATGCGTGACCCAGCACGGCACCTGGCGCGGATGTTGTTCTGCGCGGCCCAGAAACGAGAAGACAGGAACAGGATCGAGATCCCCGGGCTGCTCTTCCAGTACGGAAAAGTCGATCGTACGGCCGTCGATACGCGGGGGCGTCCCCGTCTTCAACCGCCCTTGCGGCAGCTTCAATTCCTTGAGCCGGGCGGACAGCGATACGGCGGCCGGATCGCCGGCGCGGCCTCCGGTGTAATGATTGAGGCCAACGTGAATCTTGCCGTCGAGGAACGTGCCGGCCGTCAACACCACTGCACGCGCGCGAAAACGAATGCCGACTTGCGTCACGGCGCCGACGACACGGTCGCCCTCCACGATCAAGTCCTCGACCGCCTGCTGAAACAGACTCAAATTCGGCTGATTTTCGAGCCGATGGCGGATCGCCTGTTTGTACAGCAGGCGGTCGGCTTGGGCACGCGTCGCGCGCACAGCCGGCCCTTTCGACGAGTTGAGAATGCGGAATTGAATCCCGCCCTCATCGGTTGCGGCCGCCATTGCGCCGCCGAGCGCGTCGACTTCCTTGACCAGATGGCCTTTGCCAATCCCGCCGATCGACGGATTGCAGCTCATCTGACCGAGCGTTTCGATGTTGTGGGTCAACAGCAGCGTCTTTGCGCCCATGCGCGCGGAGGCCAAAGCGGCCTCCGTGCCGGCATGACCGCCGCCGACAACGATGACGTCAAATTCAGTGGGATAAAGCATTGTGGATCCCGCGACGAGAACGCGTGCGGGCCATTCGAGAGCGGAGATGCGCGAAATTATAACGGGTTCGGGAGGATCGCGATTCGCGTTCTCTGGCTACGACCTGCCGATATAGGTTGAAGAGGCTAAGCGAAGCGGTTGTTTCACGTGAAACAGCCCAATACTTCGCCGCCCATCGTCACGCCCTCTTTCTGGCGAGCCCCAGATAAGTCTCGATGATCTGCGGATTGGCGGCCAGCTCGGCCGCCGCCCCTTCCAACACGACCTCGCCTGTCTCGAGCACGTAGCCATAGTCCGAGATCTGCAGCGCCGCGCGCGCGTTCTGTTCGATCAGCAGTATCGCGACGCCGGTCTGCCTCAGCGCGCTGACGACATGGAAGATTTCCTTGACGATGAGCGGCGCGAGCCCAAGGCTGGGTTCGTCGAGCATGAGCAGATCGGGCTTGCCCATCAATGCACGACCGAGCGCCAGCATCTGCCGCTCGCCGCCGGAAAGCGTGCCGGCGGCCTGCCGGCGTCGCTCTTTCAGCCGCGGAAAAAGTGCAAAGACCGGTTCGAGCTGATCGAGAAAATTCCGCTCGCCTGCGCGCTTGCGCCGATAGGCGCCCAGCACGAGGTTGTCCTCCACCGACATCGTCGAAAACAGCTCGCGCTTTTCCGGAACGAGGCATAGGCCGAGCGCAACGCGGGCTTCGATGGGCAGATTCGTCACCTCGGCATCGCGATACCGCAACTGGCCTGTCGCATGGCCCGTCAGCGGCAAGGCACCCATGATCGCATTGAGCAGCGTCGACTTACCGGCGCCATTGGGACCGATGACGCTGACGATTTGTCCCGGCCGCACGGCAATCGAGACGCCGTGCAGCGCTTCGACTTTTCCATAGCGCACCGATAAGCCCGTGACGTCGAGGATCGGCCCAGCCATCGTTGCATCCATGTCAATCCACTCCGCCCAGATAAGCCTCGAGGACCGCCGGATCGTTCTGAATATCCCGCGGCAGCCCCTCGGCGATGCGCGTGCCGAATTCCATGACCACGAGCCGGTCGGCAAGATTCATCACGAAGTCCATGTCGTGTTCGACGAGCAGCACACTCATGCCTTCCGCCTGCAATTTGCGCAGCAGCTCGGCGAGTCTTTGCTTCTCCTGGTATCGCAGGCCGGCCGCCGGCTCGTCGAGCAGCAACAGCGCCGGATCGCAGCACAGTGCGCGTGCAATCTCCAGGATGCGCTGCTGCCCCAGCGAAAGGCTGCCCGCCTCCTCGTACAAGTGCGCCTCCAGACCGACTCGCGCCAACTGGCGCGCGGCCTCGGCCATCAGACGCGCTTCCTCCGCGCGATTGAGCCGCGCAACGCTGCGCCAGACGCCGGCCGAGCCGCGCAAGTGCGCGCCGATCGCAACGTTTTCGAGTACGGTCATCCCGGGCAGGAGCTTGACGTGCTGAAACGTGCGCCCGATCCCCCGGCGAACGATTTCGCGCGCGTTGAGCGTATCGATGCGTTCGCCCGCGAACCGAATCGTGCCGTGCGTCACTGGCGAGACGCCCGTCACGAGATTGAACGTGGTCGACTTTCCGGCGCCGTTCGGCCCGATGAGCCCAACGATTTGCCCCGCTCTCACCTCGAAACTGACATCGTCGACCGCCACGAGACCGCCGAACGTCTTGCGCGCTTGGTCGACGACGAGCAACGGTTCACCGGCATTTGGTTTTGTGCGCTGCGGCAAAACTGGTGCCTGTTCGGGCACGCGCGCGGCGGGAGCCCTCGGAAACGCCCGTGCCACGAAGGGCCAGACGCCTTGCCGCGCATGCTGCAGTAGCAGCACCATGAGAATGCCGAACACGATGACTTCAAAATTGCCGCTTTGACCGAGCAGCACGGGCAGGATCGATTGCAAATAGTCCTGCAGGATCGTGAGGATCGCGGCGCCCAATATCGCGCCCCAGACGTGTGCCACGCCGCCCACGACCGCCATGAACAGATATTCGATGCCGTGGTTGAGCCCGAATGGGGTGGGATTCACCGCGCGCTGCAAGTGCGCATAGAGAAACCCGGAAATCGACGCGAGCACGGCCGAGTAGACAAAGATCACGACGCGCATCCACGCCGTATTGACGCCCATGGCCTCCGCCATCGTGCCGACGCCGCGCAGCGCGCGGATGGCGCGCCCGGGCCGGCTGTTCAGCAAGTTCTGCACGGAGAGTACCGCTGCGAGCACGACGATCCAGATGACGTAGTAGATGCTGCGGCCCGAAGCGAGCGACACGCCGAACAGCGAGAGCGGCGGGATACCGCTGATCCCGTCGTATTTGCCGAGCGCTTCGAGATTCCCGAACAGGTAATACAGCGAGAGCCCCCAGGCGATGGTCCCCAGCGGCAGAAAATGCCCCGATAGACGCATCGTGACTGCGCCGATCACGAACGCGACGAGCGCCGTCAGCGCGATGCCGACAAAGAGCGCCACCCACGGGGAGATGCCGAGCCGCGTGGTCAGGAAGGCACTCGCGTAGGCACCCACGCCGACGAACGCCGCCTGGCCGAAGCTCGTCATGCCGCCGATACCGGTCAGCAAGACGAGGCCGATGGCCACGATCGAATAGAGGCCGATGTAGTTGAGCAGCGTGATCCAATACTCGGGCACATTCAGCGGCCCCGGCAACACCGGTAGCGCGAAGATTGCCACGAGAAAGAACCAGAACGGCTTGGCGAGCCAGGCCGGGCGCCTCGTCGCAGTCATGTCAGTCTTCGTCCTCTTCGACGTGCGGGCTTGCCAGGCTGCGCCAGAGCAGTACCGGAATGATGACGGTGAACACGATCACCTCTTTGTAAGCACTCGCCCAGAACGACGAATACGATTCGAGCAATCCGACGAGCAGCGAACCGGCGGCTGCGAGCGGATAGCTGACGAGCCCGCCGATGATCGCCCCGACGAAGCCCTTCAGGCCGATCAGGAAGCCCGAGTCGTAATAGATCGTGGTCAGCGGCGCGACGAGCACGCCCGACAAGGCGCCGAGCGCGGCTGCCAGCGTGAACGCGAGCCTTCCGGCTTGCGCCGTGCCGATGCCGACGAGCCGCGCCCCCAGGCGGTTCACCGCGGTCGCGCGCAGCGCCTTTCCCGAGATCGAGCGGTCGAAATAGACGTAGAGCGCGACGATGAGCGCAAGCGTCGTGAGCACGACCCACACGCTTTGCCCCGCCATCGTCAAGGCACCGACCGTGAACGTCGCATCCGAGAACGGCGTCGTGCGCGAGCCTTCCGCGCCGAACATCCACAGACCGAGTCCGACCATCGCGAAGTGCACCGCTACGGCAACGATCAAAAGCAGCAGCGTCGAGCCCTGCGCGATCGGCTCGTACGCCAGCCGATAAATGAACGGTCCCATCGGCACGACGATGAGCAGCGTCAACGCCACTTGCGCGAGCATCGGTATCGGCTGTGCGCTCAAACGGACGTTGACCAGATAGACCGCCAAAGGAAAGATCAGATATCGGCCCGCAAGCAGCGCGACCTCGCGAATCATGCCCTGCGCGCCGCCAGGCCGACGAACCAGTCCCAGCGCTTGCGTGACGAAGCATGCCGCGCCGAGCGCCATCAGCAGGAGCGTCGTGGGCGGTAACTTGTTGGCCTGCAGCGCCGCGAGCGTGAGTGCGCCGTAGGAGACGAACTCCCCTTGCGGGATGAAGATGACGCGCGTCACCGAAAAGACGAGTACGAGCGCCAGTGCGAGCAGCGCATAGACGGCGCCCGTCGTCACGCCATCCTGAGCCAGGATGGCCGCGATCGATAGATCCATGCTTCGTTGTCCCGACCTGTTCGACCTATTCGCCGACGACCTTCCACTTCCCATCGACGATCTGCACCATCACGCGTGCACGCTTGTCGAAGCCGTTGTGGTCGGTCGGCGTGATCGTCATGATGCCGTGCGAAACGGGCAGGTTTTTGATTTCTTCGAGCGCAGTGCGCAACGCCGCGCGGAACTCCGGCGTGCCGGGTTGGGCGCTTTTCAGCGCGACGGGGATGGCCTGCTGCAGCATCTGGCCCGCGTCCCACGCGTGGCCGCCGAACGTGACGACCGACCCGGCGCCGTACTTCCCTTCGTAGGCGCTCTTATAAGCGAGCGCCGACTTTTTCACGGGGTTCGTGTCGGGCAGTTGATCGGCTACGAGGATCGGACCGACCGGCAGCACTTCCCCGTCGCAGTCCTTACCGCACACGCGCAGAAAATCGTTGTTCGCCACCCCATGCGTTTGATAGACCTTGCCCGCGTAGCCGCGCGCCTTGAGTTCCTTGGCGGGCAACGCGGCCGGCGTGCCCGAGGCGGCGATCAGCACCGCATCGGGCCGCACGCCGATGGTCTTGAGTACCTGCCCCGTCACCGAGGTGTCCGTGCGCGCATAGCGCTCGTCGCTGACGAGCTTGAGCCCGTGTTCGCCCGCTGCCTTCGTGAACGCCTGATGCCAGCTTTCGCCATAAGCGTCGGTGAAGCCGATGAAGCCCACCGTCTTGACACCGTGCGACTGCATGTAGCTCGCTATCGCATCGGCCATGAGACTGTCGTTTTGCGGCGTCTTGAACGCCCAGCTGCGCTTGGCATCGACGGGTTGCACGATGTTGGCCGAAGCGGCCATCGAGATCATCGGCGTTTTCGCTTGGGAGATGACATCGAGCATGGCCATCGAGTTCGGCGTCGTGCTCGAGCCGACGATGACGTCGACGTGATCCTCGTCGATGAGCTTATGCGCGTCCTGAACGGCCTTCGTCGTATCGGACGCATCGTCGAGCACGATGTACTGCACGCTCTTGCCGCCGATTTCCTTCGGCAGTAGCTCGATCGTGTTTTTCTCGGGAATGCCGAGCGATGCGGCCGGCCCCGTCGCGGACAAGACAACGCCGACTTTCACCTGCGCGAACGCGGTACCCCAGGCGCAGACCAGTGCCGCGATCGTGCCGTTACATACCCACTGCTTCATCGTCATTGCGGATCTCCAGACGCTTCATTCGAAAGCGTTGTTGTTGTAGCCGGTCTGTCCGGCGATCTGAATCGATTCGTACACCGAGAGAAAACGCCAATCGTAGCGTGAAGCGCGGCGCGCGGCGGCAAAAGCACGCAGGCGTTGCCACGCCGCGGGCCACACTGGCGCGACGGCGCTGGAAAAGGAAACGGGGGAAAAGCGGTGCGTTTCGTGCGATGGTGAAGCGCAACGATAACGATGCGAATGGCGGCCGGCCGCGGCAGGTCTCGTGCGGGGTGCTGAAAAGCGAACGGCAAAATAAAAGCGCTGTTGGATCTCTCCAACAGCGCTTTCGTCCGGGCACTGAGTGCCTCGATTGTCTCCTCGTTCTCCACCTGCAAATTCGGTGCATCAGAACTGGAACGAAGATTAAACGCCCCCGTCTGGGGCGACAACCTAGCACTTTCCCTAGTGGTGTGCATTCGCGCGCGATTCATACGCATTCGGCACGCGAAACGCACGGACTTCGCGCTCACGCACGCAGCATACGCACGCGGGACACGATCTCACCGACGATGCCGCGCCGGAACGCGAGTACGCATACGATGAAGATGAAGCCCACGACGATCGTCGTCGATTCGCCGAGCGTATTGAACCAGGTGACGCCCGTCGCCGACGCCAGCACGGCGCCGATATCGCCGAGCCGGTCCTCGAGCGTGATGATGATCGTGGCGCCGAGGACGGGCCCGAACAGCGTGCCCATTCCGCCCACGAGCGTCATCAGCACGACGAGCCCAGACATCGTCCAATGCGCGTCGCTGAGCGTCTCGAAGCCGAGCACGAGTACTTTCAGCGAACCCGCGAGGCCCGCGAGCCCGGCCGAGAGCACGAAGGCGAGCAGCTTGAAGCGATCGGTGTCGTAGCCAAGCGAAATGGCCCGCGGCTCGTTCTCGCGAATGGCCGTCATCAGTTGACCGAACGGCGAATGAACGATGCGCACGATCAGCGCAAAGGCGAGCGTCACGACCACGAGCACGAGGTAGTAGAGCGCGACATCGGAAGACAGATCGATCACCTTGAACAAGGTGCCGCGCGGCACGCCTTGCAGGCCATCCTCGCCATGCGTGAACGGCGCCTGCAAATAGATGAAGTAGATCATCTGCGCGAAGGCCAGCGTGACCATGGCGAAATAGATACCCTGCCGCCGGATGGCAAAGAGTCCGACGACGAACCCGAGCAGCGTCGCGGCCGCGGTGCCGGCGATGACACCGACGAGCGGCGGAAACCCGAGCGACTGAATCGCGAACCCCGTGGCGTAGCCTGCAGTGGCGAGAAACATCGAATGGCCGAACGACAGCAACCCGGTATAGCCGATCAGCAGATTGAAGGCCGCCGCGAAGAGCGCGAAGCAAAGCACCTTCATGACGAACACGGGGTATACGCCGACCCACGGCGCGATCAGAAGCCCCGCGAAGAGCAGGCCATAGAGCGCTTTTCTCTGCATCACCGTTCCTTGCCGAAAAGACCCGCGGGGCGCACGAGCAGCACGAGCGCCATGATGACGAAGACGACGGTGGACGACGCCTGCGGATAGAACACGCGCGTGAACCCTTCGACGACACCGAGCATCAGGCCCGTCAGGATCGACCCCATGATCGAGCCCATGCCGCCGATCACCACGACCGCGAACACGGTGATGATCATCGATTGCCCCATCAGCGGCGAGACCTGGATGACCGGCGCGGCGAGCACGCCCGCGAAAGCCGCGAGCGCCACGCCGAAACCGTACGTGAGCGTGATCATGAGCGGCACGTTAACGCCGAACGCCTCGACGAGCTTCGGGTTTTCGGTGCCCGCGCGCAGATAGGCGCCAATGCGCGTCTTCTCGATGACGAACCAGGTGGCGAAGCAAACGACGAGCGAAGCCACCACGACCCATGCGCGATAGTTCGGCAGGAACATGAATCCGACGTTCGTTGAGCCCGCAAGCAACTCCGGACCGTCGTAGGGCTGCCCCGAGGAACCGTAGAGCGAGCGGAACACGCCTTCGATGACGAGCGTGAGGCCGAACGTCAACAGCAGGCCATAGAGATGATCGAGCCGGTAGAGCCAGCGAAGCATCGTGCGCTCGATCAGGATACCGAACGCGCCGACCACGAGCGGTGCCAGCACGAGCATCGCCCAGTATGGCAGGCCGAGATAGTTGAACCCCATCCAGGCGAGCATCGCGCCGAGCATGAACAACGCGCCGTGCGCGAAGTTGATCACGTTGAGCATGCCGAAGATGACCGCCAGCCCCAGGCTCAGGATCGCGTAGAACGATCCGTTGACGAGCCCGAGCAAGAGCTGGCTCAGCATCGCTGGCAACGGTATGCCGAAGATGTCCATTTAACCTGCCGTCGAAAAGGATGGCCGCGAGCGAAAAGCGCGGCGCGCATCGTCACCGCGCGCCGCGCACTGCGTTTACTTCCAGAGCTCGCACTGCGTTTCCGCCTTGGTACCGAACGCCTGGTCGCCCGGGATCGTCGCCTTCAACGTGTAGTAGTCCCATGGCTTCTTCGACTCGGCCGGCGTCTTCACCTGGAACAGATACATGTCGTGCTGCATGACGCCGTCGGGGCGCACCGTACCCTTCGCATAGAAATCGTCGATCGGCTGCTTGTGCAACTGAGCCATGACCTTGTCGGGGTCGGTCGAACCGACGGCCTTCACGGCGTTCAGATAAGTCATCGTCGCGGAGTAGTCGGCCGCTTGCAGGCTCGAAGGCATCTTGCCCGTCTTCTTGAAGTACTTCTGAGCCCATTCGCGCGACTTCGCGTTCTGATCCCAATACCAGCTGTCCGTCAGCAGCAGGCCTTGCGCCGTCGGCAGGCCGACGCTATGCACATCGTCGATGAACATCAGCAGTGCCGCGATCTTCATCGTCTTCGTGATGCCGAACTCCTTCGCTGCCTTGAGCGAGTTAACGGTATCGCCACCCGCGTTCGCCAAGCCGAGCACCTGGGCCTTCGATGCCTGAGCCTGAAGCAGGAACGACGAGAAATCGGAAGCCGAGAGCGGATGGAAAGCGTGACCCAACACCTTCCCGCCATTCTTTTCGACGACCTCGGTCGTATTCTGGTCCAGCGATTTGCCGAACGCATAATCGGCCGTCAGGAAGTACCACGTCTTGAAGCCCTGCTTCACGATCGCGGAGCCCGTACCGCGTGCGAGCGCTGTCGTGTCGTATGCGTAGTGGATCGTATAGGGCGTGCACTGCTTGTTCGTCAGCGCATCGGTGCCGGCGCCGATCGAGAAGTACGGCCGCTTTTTCTCCTTGATGACCTCGTCCATCGACAAGGCCGTCGCCGAGTTCGTCCCGCCGAGCAGCATATCGAGGCCTTCGGTGTCGATCCACTTGCGCGCTGCCGATGCGGCGATGTCGGCCTTGTTCTGGTGGTCCTGCGTGAGCAGCTTGATCGGCAACCCGTTGACCTTGCCCCCGAAGTCGTCGATGGCCATCTGGATCGCCGTGGCCCCACCCTTGCCGTCGATGTCGGCATAGAGCCCCGACATATCGGTAATGAACCCGATCGTGACTTGATTCTCGGCCGCGGTGGCCTGCTGCGCCGCAAGCCCGGCGGCGAGCGCGGTAGCGGTCAGCGCGAGCGTCCGGGCAGCGCTTGCGAACAAACTGGTCCTCATCAGAATCTCCTTCGCTTATGGTTGTTCGTGCAACTATTTTGACGCATGCGTCGCGTCGCGCCGCATGCAAGGAAACGCTTGTGGAGCCTCAAACGCCGAGCAGATCGTGCAGCACGGGCATCTTGCGTTCGAGCTCGCTCGCTTCGAAGTGCTCGACGATGCCACCGTGTTCCATGACATAGAACCGGTCCGCAAGCGGCGCCGCGAAGCGGAAGTTCTGCTCGACCATGACGATGGTATAGCCCCGCGCCTTGAGCGTCAGGATCATGCGCGCCAATGTCTGCACGATGACGGGCGCGAGGCCCTCGGAGATCTCGTCGAGCAGCAGCAGGTTCGCCCCGGTGCGCAAGATACGCGCCACGGCCAGCATCTGCTGCTCCCCGCCCGACAGCCGCGTGCCCTGGCTTGCGCGGCGCTCCTTCAGGTTCGGGAACATCGTGTAGATCTCGTCGATCGGCATCGCGTCCTTGCCGGCGCCCACCAGCGGCGGCAGGATCAGATTCTCTTCGCAGGACAGGCTCGAAAAGATACCGCGTTCCTCGGGGCAATACCCGACACCGCAGTGCGCGATCTTGTGCGTAGGCAGACCGATCGTCTCGCGTTCGCCGATGCGAATCGAGCCTGTACGCCGCCCGGTGAGGCCCATGATCGCGCGCAGCGTGGTGGTGCGCCCTGCCCCGTTGCGGCCAAGCAGCGTCACGACTTCGCCACGGTTCACCGTGAGATCGACGCCATGCAGGATGTGCGACTCGCCGTACCACGCCTGCAAGCCCGCAATGGTCAGCGCAGGCGTGCCCTGCGGCGCGACGGTTGCCGCCCGCGCGTCGCCTTCGATGTTTTGATGCGCCATCTGGTTCATCCGTGCGCCCCTGTGAGGGCGGCCTCGGCGCTGCCCATGTACGCCTGCATCACGAGCGGATTCTTCGAAACTTCCGCATAGCTGCCTTCGGCCAGCACCTCGCCGCGCTGCAAGACCGTGATCGTGTCGGAAATGCCCGCGATCACGTTCATGTTGTGCTCGACCATGAGGATGGTCCGGCCCGCCGAGACTTTCTTGATGAGCGCGGTCACGCGATCGACATCTTCGTGTCCCATGCCCTGTGTCGGCTCGTCGAGCAGCATGAGTTCCGGCTCCATGGCCAGCGTCGTCGCGATCTCGAGCGCGCGCTTGCGGCCGTACGACAACTCGACCGTCGGCGTATCGGCAAAATCGGTCAGACCCACCTGCGATAGCAGATCGTGGGCCTGCGCATCGAGCGCCTCCAACGTGCGCTCCGAGCGCCAGAAGTGGTACGCGGTGCCGAGCGTACGCTGCAAACCCACGCGAACGTTCTGCAAGACCGTCAAATGCGGAAACACCGCCGATATCTGGAACGAACGAATGATGCCCCGGCGCGCAATCTGGGCGGGCCGCTCGCGCGTGATATCGACATGGTTGAAAACGATTTGGCCCGCGCTGGGTTCGAGAAACTTGGTCAACAGGTTGAAGCAGGTCGTCTTACCCGCGCCGTTCGGGCCGATCAGCGCATGGATCGAGCCGCGGCGCACGCGCAGGTTCACGCCGTTCACGGCCGTGAATCCTTTGAATTCCTTGGTGAGCCCGCGCGTTTCGAGAATCGTGTCGCCGAGAATCATGTCCCCTTCCATGCCGAAGTCAGGCGAAGCGCCGCTTTGTCACGCGCGCCGGGTGGGCGCGTCGCATCGGAACGGGGTTTGAGTGTCAAGACGCAAGCCCCGCCATTTTTTTGGCATGGTGCATCATTGCGGGAAGGTCGGCCCCGCACCATGCGGCATCGGAGATTGTCTCCCCAATGATGCAGCGCATTCATCGGGATTTGCACTTAGGTTTGTTTACGTAACCCGGGACTCGAACCGCCGGACTATTCCTGTTCGGGCGCAATGGCCGCCTGCTCCAGCGAGCGGGCGAGCGCCTCTCTGAACGGGACAGGCAATTTCAAGGACTCCATGGAAATGTCGTCGAGCAATTCCGGGTCGACCTTTGGATTCGCCGAACCGGCGCCTCGGCCGAGCATCGAAAGAATGCCCGCGTAATCCGCGGCGTGGATTTTCCGTCTGTCCCATGCCTGTCGTGCAGCTGACAGCGCCTGGCGTCGCTCGCTTTGCTCTCCTTGCGAGTGCGGCAGCATGCCCGCAATCCGGACGAGCGCTGCGACCCAGTGGCGCTGGCTATGGGCTGGGAGGCTCGATGACAACGCCAGCATGTCCGAAAATACCGTCCGCAGCTCCTCGACGTTGCTCGGGTCGACGGCTTGGTGAGCCGGATGCTCGGCCACCCGCTTCGGGACGCCGCCCGAAACATGGCCGAGCGGCGGCGGTTCGTCGAACAGCCCGTCGAATGTGATCGAGCGCGCGATCGAGTCCAGGATTTGGGCGTAGTTGCCGTTGTCCATCGTGCATGCATGCCAGGATTTCCGCGCGTGATCGAGCGTCTTGGCGCGCAACTCGGCCGCGCGCGCATCATCCGCCGATGAGGAAGTCCGGAAACCGCGCATGGCACCCGCCATTCTCTGCACGGGCCCAACGAGTTTTGCGAGGAGTGCACTGGGGGTTGCGCGAGGCGTCGGCGCGTGCGCCGGCGTTTCGGCAGCCTGATTCACCGGATGAGCCGGCTCACCGTCACTTCCGCCCGTCGCACGGGGGCCAGTCGGTCCGATGTTGTTTCCCATGAGAGAGGCTCCGCACCGCTTGATTTCGACAGTGGGAACTCTAGCCATTGCGCCAATGCATATGGCCGGTTTTCACGAAGCGGACACCACTGCACCGAAAAGCTTTTCATCGACGCTCGCCGTGCACCGGCTACGGACTATGCCTTCGCGTCGGTGAGACGCCCGACTGATTGCCCAGCCGATACGTCCACTGCGCCGGGCACAACCTGTCGATCGGCATTGATCGTGGATACACCCGGATCCGCTCGCCGGTCGGCGCGAATCATCTCGCTCGCACGCTCCGCGATCATCAACGTCGGCGAATTCGTGTTGCCCGATGTGATTGTCGGCATTACCGACGCATCGACAACGCGCAGCCCCGCCACCCCGATCACGCGCAAGCGGGAATCGACCACAGCGGCGGGATCGTCGGCAACGCCCATGCGGCAGGTCCCGACCGGATGAAAGATCGTCGTGCCTACCGCACCGGCTGCCTTGACGAGCTCGTCCTCGGTCTGGAACTCGATGCCCGGGATGATCTCCTGCGGCATGTAGCGGGCGAGTGCCGGCGAAGCCACGATGCGCCGCGTGAGCCGCAGTGCATTGGCGGCCACATGGCGATCGTAGTCGGTCGACAGATAGTTGGGTGCAATGAGCGGCGGCGTGCTCGCATCGGGAGATTGAAGGTGGATACTGCCGCGCGAAGTCGGCCGAAGATGGCAAGCCGATGCGGTAAACGCATTGAAGCGATGCAGCGGCTCGCCGAAGCGGTCGAGCGAGAGCGGCTGCACGTGATATTCGATATCGGGACGCGTGATCGACAAATCGTCGGGGCACGACTTGGCGAACGCGCCAAGCTGCGAAGGCGACATCGACATGGGGCCGCTGCGCGAGAACGCATATTGCGCGGCGATCCACAGCTTGCCCCACCAGTGAGCCGACAGCGTATTGAGCGTGCGTACGCCGTGCACGCGGTAGGCCATGCGCAACTGCAAGTGATCCTGCAAGTTCTCGCCGACGCCCCGCAGATCCTGCACGACACCGATACCGAGCCGCTGAAGACGCGCGCCGTTGCCGATGCCCGACAGCTCGAGCAGCTGCGGCGAATTGACGGCACCGGCTGCGACGACGACCTCGCCGCACGCACGCGCGACGAACTCGCGCATTCCCCCGTCGCCGACGCCTGGGCCGCCGCGCCGATAGGCCACACCCACACACCGCCTGCCCTCGAACACGAGCCGATTCACGTGCGCATCGGTCACGACCGTGAGATTGGGCCGAGCAAGCGCCGGCCGCAGAAACGCCTTGGATGCATTCCAGCGCACGCCGCGCTTTTGGTTGACTTCAAAATAGCCGACGCCGGTGTTGTCGCCGCGATTGAAATCGTCGGTGGCGGGAATGCCCGCCTGCTGAGCGGCCTCGTGAAACGCCTCGAGCACTTTCCATTTCAGGCGTTGCCGCTCGACGCGCCAGGGACCGCCCGCACCGTGCCATGTATCGCCGCCGGCGTGGTGATCTTCGCTGCGCTTGAAGACCGGCAGAACCGCATCCCACGACCACGAAGCATCGCCTGTGATGCGGGCCCATTCGTCATAATCCTCGCGCTGACCGCGCATATAGATCATGCCGTTGATCGAAGACGAGCCGCCGAGCACACGTCCGCGCGGATACGACAACGCGCGCCCGTTCAGGCCCGGTTCGGCGCAGGTGCGATAGAGCCAGTCGGTGCGCGGGTTGCCGATGCAGTAGAGGTAGCCGACTGGAACATGAATCCAGTGATAATCGTCCTTGCCGCCCGCCTCGATCAGCAGCACGCTTGCGCTGCTGTCCTCGCTGAGCCGCGCGGCAAGAACGCACCCCGCGGTGCCCGCACCGACGATCACATAGTCGAATTCGCCGGCTGATATCGTCTCTTTGTCCATGGCGCACTCCCCGCGGTTGCTCGTCGCTCGCAAGCGTACGCGCCCGTGATCAGGGAAATCCAATGAGTTCTGTTCAATTGCGATATAAGCCGCGCTAATATCGCGGCATGGACCTGACATTGCTGCGTGCGTTCGTCACCGTCGCCCGCGTCGGCAATCTGACGCGGGCGGCCACGCAGTTGCACCTCACCCAGCCGGCCGTCAGTCTTCAACTGAAGAATTTGCAGGAAGCGCTCGGCGTGGCGCTGTTTTCACGCACGGCGCATGGGCTCGTTCTGACGCGCGACGGACAAGTGCTGCTGCCCCACGCGGAACGCGCGCTCGCCGCGGCCGGCGATGTGGAGCGGGCGGCGGCAGCGCTGCGCCAGGAAGTGCGCGGCAAGCTGCGTATCGGTACCATTCTCGATCCCCATTTCCTGCGCCTGGGCGGGTTTCTCAAGCAGCTCGTGGAAACCTATCCTCAGATCGAAACCGCGCTACGTCATGGGATGTCGGGCTGGGTGGCGCAGGAGATCCGCGCCCGCGAGCTCGATGTCGGCTACTACATCGGCCAACCCGTCGAAGACGGCATGCCCGAAGGACTCTTCCACACGGCCACACTCACGCGTTTTCAATACCGCGTACTGGCGCCGGCCGGCTGGAAGGACCGTGTGAGCCGGGCAAGCGATTGGCGCGCGCTGGCCGCGCTGCCGTGGATCTGGACGCCGGCCGCATCGGCGCATCAGCGGTTGTTGTCGCGCCGCTTCGCCGAAGCCGGGGCGAGCCCCATCAAAGTTGCCGAGGTCGATCAGGAAACCTCGATGCTCGATCTCGTGAAATCGGGCGTCGGGCTGACGCTCGCGCGCGACTCGATCGCGCTTGCCGAAGCGCACGCACATGGGCTTACGATAGTCGAAGGCATCACGGTGCCGACCGAACTCACGTTGATCGCGCTCGCGGCACGCATGGACGAGCCGCCTATCGCCGCCGCGTTCAAGCTCGCGGAAGCGCAATGGGCCACTTGAGCGATCGAGCCGGCACGGCGCTGCCAGACACGCCACCCAATTGCGCCGATCGCGCGCGATTTAGCCGGCTTTCCGGCGCATGTCCGACGAAAAGCCGCACGGGGTACATCACTGCGGGATCTGTGAAAAAATGCCTGTTGGGCTGGCGACCGTCGCGGCGAGGCTGAGCGCCGCCGGGCCGCCCCACTGAGAGGAAATTCCCATGATTCATAAGCTGACTTCCGAGGAACGTGCCCGGCAGATGACCGAGCTGCAGGGTTGGCTGCCCGTCAACGGCCGCGACGCCATTCACCGCCAGTTCAAATTCGCCGATTTCAACGAAGCGTTCGGGTTCATGACCCGCGTGGCCATCAAGGCCCAGGAAATGAACCACCATCCCGAGTGGTTCAACGTCTATCAGACCGTGGACATCACGCTATCCACGCACGAAGCGCAAGGCGTGACCGAGCGCGATCTCGTGCTCGCACGCTTTATCGACGACGTAGCGCGTACGTTGCAGCGCAACTGAGAAATCGGCGCAGGGGGCCATCCCCCGCCATCCCCCGGCCATCAACCGTCGCTCCGCCCCGCCTCGCCGTCCATGGCCTGGCGATACCCGTCCCAGGCCGCGCGGGCGGGCGCCTCCAGCGCTTCCACCGGCATATGCCCCCGACGCTGTACAATCAGCAACGCATACGGCTTGGAGAGCGCACTGGCCTCCTTGCACAGGCTGAGTTCGTCGCCGCTCGATGGCGAGCGGGCGCGCCAGAAGTTGATCGCCGCTTCGAGTTCGTTGATCGTAATATCGGACATGGTTGAGGTGACGGCTGCATGGGTGCCCGGGCGGACCCGGCGTGGCAAGCGGCTCGCGCTCGACTGTGGCGACGAGGCTTCAGCGAACCGCGTGCCGGCACGTTGACCCCAGCGCGCGTTGAATGCGTAACCCATTGTACTTGAGCGACTTCCATGCGACTCCTCCTGATCGAAGATGACCGCCCGATCGCACGCGGCATCCAAAGCAGCCTCGAACAAGCCGGATTCACCGTCGACATGGTTCACGACGGGATCTTCGCCGAACAGGCTCTCACGCAAAACCGCCACGAACTGATCATCCTCGATCTCGGCCTGCCCGGTATCGACGGCATGACGCTGCTCTCGCGGTTCCGGCAGGGCAACCGACACACGCCCGTGATCGTGCTGACGGCACGAGACGACCTGAGCGACCGCGTGCAAGGCCTCAATGCCGGCGCCGACGATTACATGCTCAAGCCGTTCGAGCCCGCCGAGCTCGAAGCGCGCATCCGTGCTGTCATGCGCCGCAGCGGCCCCGCCAACGACGTACCGCGCCCGGAGGTTTCGCTGGGCGGCGTGCGCCTGTCGGGTGTCGATCGCCGCATCTTCAACGAAGACAAGGCGCTCGAGCTTTCGCCGCGCGAATTCGCCGTGCTCGAAATGCTGCTGTTGCGCCATGGCCGGGTCGTCAGCAAGGCGCAGTTGCAGGACCATCTGACTCACTTCGGCGGAGACCTCGGGGATACGGCCATCGAGGTCTACGTGCACCGGGTGCGCAAGAAGCTCGAAAACTGTCGCGTCGAAATCGTGACGGTGCGCGGCTTCGGCTACTTGTTGCAGGAGATTCGTCAGGCGTCCTGAATGTAGGGCCCTGGCCGGTCGAACATGCCTCACGCCGCCGCGACAAGTTTGCGTCGTTCTCTCTTGCGGCGGCTGGCGGCGCCGCTGTCTCTGCTCGCCCTGATGAGCGGCCTCATCGCGTATTGGCTCGCGTGGCAATACACGCAGCACGTCATCGATCGGTCGCTCGCCGACCTGGCTACCGCCATCTCCAAGCAAGTCCAGATCGCCGGCCCCAACGCGCGCATCGTTGTTCCGCCGCTCGCGCGCGCGATGTTCTCCGATCCCCCGCAGCATCTGATCTATCGCATCAACGACGGCGAACGTGATCTCGCCGGCGATCCCGATCTTCCGCTCATAGGCTCGAGCGTGCGCGAGACACGTTACGCGTCGATTTTCGAAACGCACCATCGTGACATGCTGGTGCGCGTCGCCCAGGTTCGCGTCCCGCAGGATGGCGGCAAAAAGCCGATCGTCGTCGAGGTCGCGCAACCGCTGCGTCATCGCTATCGCATCGCGGCGGAATTCCTGGTCGCGATCATGATGCCGCTCCTGCTGCTGCTGCTCGCCGGCTGGGGCATCGTCTGGCGCGTCGTCAATCAGCAATTGGGCCCGCTCACGACGCTTGCCGATTCGCTGAACCGCCAGACGCACATGTCGCTCGAGCCCGTCGACGAAACGCATGTGCCGCTCGAAATCCGCCCGTTGACAAGCGCATTGAACGCCCTGCTCGATCGCCTGAAGACCGCACTCGACGCCCAACGCAAATTCATCGCGGACGCCGCGCATCAGTTGCGCACACCGCTGACGGCCGTCAAGCTGCATGCGGAACAAGCCGTGAAAGCCCGCGATCTCGCGCAGTCGCTCGCATCCGTGCGTGAATTGCGCGTGGCGGCGGATCGCGCCGTGCGGCTCTCGAATCAATTGCTGTCGCTCGCACGCGCAGAACCGGGGGCGCAGGCCGCGCGTTTCGTCGATGTCGATATCGCGGCGCTCGCATTCGAAACGGGGGCGGAGTGGGTGCCTCGCGCGCTCGCGGCGCGCGTCGACCTTGGCTTTCAGCGTCTCGACGATCCGACGAACGATTCTTCGCTCGTCGTAAAGGGCAATCCCGTGCTGTTGCGCGAAGTGATCGCCAATCTACTCGACAATGCGCTCAAGTACGTGCCGAGCACCCGCCTCGATGGGGCAAGGGTCACCGTCACCGTTACGCGCACCGTCACGGCCGCCCATACGCCCATTGCCGAGATTGCGGTCGAAGACAACGGCAGGGGCGTTCCCGTGGCACTACAAGCCGATCTGTTCAAGCGCTTTTTCCGCGGTGACCGGCAGGATAACGCTGACGATGCGGCCGACGGCGGCGCGGGTCTCGGGCTCGCTATCGTGCGCGACATCATGGATCTGCACGCTGGCAGCGTTCATTACGCCGATGCCCCGGACGGCGGCGCGCGTTTCGTGGTGCGCATTCCGCTTGCGCCGAACCATGACGATCGCGAGCCGAGCCGCGAATCCGGTCCCGTTCGCGAGGAACGGACCAGCTCTTACCGGCTCTGATCAAGCCTTGCCGTTTCGCTTCGGCGCGAGCATCGTGCCGCGGCACTTGCGTGCCCCGCAATGGCACGCGTATTCCTTCTTGAGCTTCTTGGTCTGGCGCTCGTCGATGACAAGCCCGTAATCGTAGAACAGCTCCTCATCGGCGGAGATGTCGCGCAGCGCCTGAATGAACACGCGCCCTTCGATTTCCTCGGCCTCGCAGTTGGGCAAGCACGAGTGATTGATCCATCGTGCGCTGTTCCCGTCCACGTTACCGTCGATCACACGCCCATCTTCGAGTGCGAAATAGAACGTGTGATTCGGTTCGTCCGGATCGTGCGGATGCCGGCGCACCGCCTCTTTCCATGAGATCCGTTGCCCTTTGTATTCGAGCAGGCGCTCGCCAGCCCTGAGCGGTTGAGCGGCAAAAACCCCCTTGCCATGCACCCCCGAGCGGCGCACGACCAACTTGCGTGAACTCATCGACGAATCCTCTGAATAGCTTCCATGTCGTCATCGCGGCGCGGGAGCGTCGCCGCCTATGCGAGCATTTTCGATCACGGACCGCTGGCGGGACCAGAACAGCGATCGATATGAAACGCGGCGCCAATAGGCGCCGCGTCGACACATGACGTGACACACGTCACAAAGCGAAATCGTACACGTTGACGACATCTTCGTTCAACGTTGTCCGCAATAAAACGGGAAACGGACCGCCGCGGGCCATGATCGCCGGGCTCGGCCGCGCCGCGCGAAGTCTGTCAGGTCTGTTGCGCGAAGATCTTCCAGATCTTCTTCTGCGTGGGCAAATCGGCCAGCTCGTGGCGCTCGCAGTCGAGGCGGAGATTGATGTCGCCGATGTCCTGCCCGAAAGCAGTGCATCGATGCGGCGTCTTCTTCGGGTTCTTGCTCGTGACGAGGTGGCAGCATGTCATGCACATCCGATGCGCGGGCATGTCGCCTTGCACCTCGAGATGTCGAATCATCTTGAGTAGCGTACGGTAAAACACGGCTTGCTCGTCATCGGCCAGTTTGCCGACCGCCGAATTCAGAAATTCAGGCCATTGCTGCGCACGCTTGGCCGCCGTTCGGCCCCGCGCCGTCAAGCGAACCGCCAATGCGCGGCCATCGTCGAGCGCACGGCGCTTTTCGATCAGCCCTTTCGCCTCCAGCGTGCTCACCGCATCGCTCGTCGTGGCAGCCGTCAGCGCCGTTTCGCGCGCGATCTCGCCAAGCCGCAGCGGCGCCTTGCGCTGCATGAGCAGCATGAGAATTTCGCCTTGCGTCGGCGTGAGTCCCACACTTTCAGCCCATTCCCACGCCTGGCTGCGCATTGCCGTGCCCAACCGTAACAGGCTGTGGGTCACGCGCCCACTCGCCCGTTCTGTAAAAACACCTTCACTCATAGTCATTGTTCGCTTTCGCCAGTGACAGCATTGCCGCTGCCGATCCGGTTACGCGCGCGCAGTGCCTCTCGACACGCCGCAACCTTCCGTGGGACGACCCGCCCCCTCTCTTGGGGCCAACTGATTTTACTCTTCGATACTTCGCGACCGGACGCGCCATTTTAAGCGAGTAAAGGCGACCGCACAGCCATGTATTGGCAACCAAGCTGTGGATAACGTTTGTATAACCGTGCTGGCCGATTGTGGCGTCTTTCTTGATAACCTCGCCGCGTAAAAAATTGCGTCGAAGTTATCAGCAGACCAAAAGCACTGCGCACCGCTCGTCCACCTGGTTATCGCAGCGCTATCCCTTTGAGACCGCACGCAAAATCAAGGTTGTCCACAGAAATGAGCGTCGCTTGTTAACTATTACTACGTTTGTATACGAGTCAAGACGGTAAACCTAAGCACTGCGCCACTGGATGCATTGCTGGCGGACAACTTCGTGCAGCGACTTTTCTTTCGACGCCACGTCGCGCAGCCACGCGGCATCGTTCACTTGCCCGCGGGCGATTGCGGCAATTTCGTTGAGCGCGGCCGTCGATTGAAGTGCTCGGCCATGCGGCGCAATGACGTCGAGCGTTTGCAGGATATCTTCGAATATCGTGCGTCGTTCGCCGGTTTGCGGATTGATGCAAGTACCGCCCAGGCCGAAGCGGCACGCCTCGAAACGGTTGAACGTATAAACGAGGTAGTCGTCCTCTTTCGGAATGAACGGTTTGTCCGTGAGCAAGTGGCGCGCAAGCGTCTGGATATAGCAGGCGATCGCCGCCGCCCGATCGACCGATAGCGGCGTGTCCATCACCCGCACCTCGATGGTGCCGTAACCGGGCTTGGGCCGAATGTCCCAGTAGAAATCCTTCATGCTGTTGACGACGCCGGTTGCGACCATCTTCGAAAAGTATTCTTCGAAGGCATCCCAGGTCAGCACGAACGGCGCGCGCCCCGACAGCGGGAATGCGAATACCGAGTTCAGGCGGGCCGAATGAAAGCCGGTATCGACACCCTGCACATACGGCGACGAAGCCGAAAGCGCGATGAAATGCGGGATGAAGCGCGACATCGAGTGCAACAGAAAGAGCGCACTGTCGGGATCGGGGCAGCCGATATGCACGTGTTGGCCGAAAACCGTGAACTGCTTCGCGAGGTACCCGTAGAGCTCGGACAGATATTGAAAACGCGGCGCATCGAAAATTTGCCGCTCGCTCCACTGCTGGAACGCGTGCGTGCCGCCCCCGCAAAGACCGACGTTGAGATGATCGGCCGCCGCGACGAGCGTGTCCCGGATCGAGCGCAACTGCGCGAGCGCCTCTTCATGCGAGGTGCAAATGCCGGTCGAAAGCTCGATCATGCTTTCGGTGATCTCGGGCGTGATGTTGCCCGGGCCTTTGTAGTCCTTGACGAGGCGCATGAGGTCCGACGCCGCTTTGGTCAGATCGTAGTCGTGCGTATTGACGACCTGGATCTCGAGCTCGACGCCGAATGTGAAAGGCTTGGAATTGACAAAGGTTTCGAGTGCCATGTGCGTGTCCTGTTATGCGGGCAGATACGAGCAAAAGATGCGGCGCGCAGCGGCGCTTACTCGCGGCGCTCGCCGACGAGCGTCAGGCTGCGGTAGACGATCCATGGTCCCACGATCTGCAGCACCGCGATCGAACACATGACGATGGCACGCAGCGTCGGATCGAACTGCGGATAGAGCTGATAAGTGTCGTCGGCCAGCAGATAGGCAAGCGCCGACATCGGCGCGAGCGACACGCCGAGCGCGATGCCCTGGTTCCACCCCAGGCCGCTCGGTTTCGCGAACGCCAGCACGCCGACGAGCTTCGCAACGAAGCGCGCGACGATGAGGCCGAGCGCCGCCACGCCACCGAGCGCGATATCGTGCCACTCGAACGACGTCAGCGTCAGCACGAAGAGAATCACCGTCAGCAGCCATCCGGCCGTGCCGAAATGCTGAGGCCACAGTTGCGGCTTTTGCTCGAGGTTTTTGACGATGATGCCGGCGGCCAGGAGGCTCAGGATCGTCGAAAGCTTGAAAATATTCGCGATCGCGATCGCAAGCAGTACGAGGCCGAACAGCGCAACGAACGAATGCTCGTCTTGCATATTCATGCGTTTGAAAAAGAACATGCAGGCGCGCGCGAGCAGATAGGCGACGACGAGCGAGCCGACGAGCAGATAGACCGGCTGGACGATCGTGGCAAAAACGTTTCCGTACACTTCCTGGTGCAGCCAGCTCGAGACGAGCTTTTCGACGACGACCGCATACATGCTGTTGAGCGCCGTCAACGTGAGAAGCCGCTGCGTCACCTGCCCTTCCGCGCGCAACTCCGTCTTGAGCTGAATCACCATGGCGGGCGAAGTCGACATCGAAATGGCAGCCAGCACCGTTGCGACCGGCGGCGCCACCTTGGCGAACAACAAGACGATCAGCACGAGGGCGAAGGTGAGCGTCGCCTCGGCGAGGCTCGAGGCGATGAGCCAGGGGTTACGGCGAATCCACCGAAGATCGAGACGGCTGCCCAGTTCGAACAGCAGCAGGCCCAATGCGACGTCGAGTAAAAGCCGCGATGTCGCGCCCATGCCGGCATCGATGGCGCCGACCCCAGCCGAACCGGCGATGAGTCCGATGACCGCATAGCCCGAAATACGCGGCAGGCGCCATGCGCGATAGCAGAGCTCGCCGCACAGCCCTGCGACGAGCAAGGCGAGTCCTGCCCAGAAGACCGCATTCGTCGCGAACGGCCAGCTCGGAAGGAAGGAAAACGCCGATTTCATGAGATAGCTTCTCCTTTACGGACAGTCCGCTCCGCCTGAGAGGACGAAGCGGCATGTCGGATCAGTGTATTTGCCGAACCGGCGCACCGCGCCGGCGGGTTCGATGAGGGTCGCGGGCGCTGGGCTTCGAGCCGTGCGCAACGACGATGTGCCGGCGAGCTCGCTCCCCGGCGGGACAATTAGGACGGGACGCTGCCGCTCTCGTCTGTGATTCCGATTCGGCTGGCGCCGTTCCGTTGGCGAGTGGTGCCTCGATTCGCCAACGCGCAACTCATGCTGGAAGAAACGCGGATTGTGCCACAGCTTGCTCGATTTGGAACGAATCCACATCGAACGGCGGTCAATTCGGTAGGAATGATCGTCAACGAGAACCGAATAGGAAAATTCATCCGATGGTTGCGGTCGATATTCCCCGCTGCGGCTCGTCGTTTCCGGCAGCGGCACGCGGGGCTCTAGGGTTTACAGGTTTACGTATGTATACAAGTAGTAGCAGTTAACAAGGCCCGGCCATTTCTGTGGATAACGGCCGTTTACCGAGGCGAATCAAGCAGTTGCCGACCGCATAACCGCACGGGCAGCATGTGCGGACGGCAGCCCTTTCCGAGAACAACTTTCATCGCTTCCGGCGAATCGGCAAGTTGTCCCGTTTACGTCCACGCTCCGTTCACAGCCATTTCATGTTGGCTTCGATGGCTTATCCACAGCTCTCGGTGGATAAGCTCCCTCTCCAGGTTCATGACGGCTGCACACTGCCCCGGCGCAAGGCCCGCAGAAAGTAGCGGGCCGGATCCAGGTCTTCGGCCAGTTCGCGTTCGATGGGCCATGGCTCGCCTTCCAGCTGTGAGGCGACGAGCTCGGCGGCGAGCGTCGACCAGACGAGTCCCCGCGAACCGAAGGCAAATGCCCCGTAAAGGCCCGGCGAGCGATGCAGATCGAGCGGCCACGCACCGGCCAATGCGCTGGCGTGCTGCGCGCACAGCGCTTCGTCGGCGAGCGGCCCGATCATCGGCAGACGGTCGCTCGTCACGCAGCGGAATGCGACACGGCTGGCGAGAGCCGACGTATCGAGCGCCGCAAGTTGCTCCGCCCACGCCGGCACGAGTTGCGCGAGTCGGGCGATGTTTTCCGCGTCATCGAGTTCGCGCGAAGTGCTGTCGGCGTCGTCGATCCCGTAGGTTGCGCCCGCAAGCAACCCGTCGGCGAGCGGCACGGCATAACCCTCGCCGATCAACGGCACACGCAGCTCCGTACCGATAGGTAGCCGCGTCAATTGTCCACGCACGATCCGCGTTGGGGCGTGACGCAGACCGGCGATCCGCGCCGCTTCATGAGCATTGGCGAACACGACGACTTCGGCGCGGGCGAGGACATGGCCGGTTTCATCGAGCACGCTCCAAGCGGAGCCTTCGCGTTCGATGCGCGAGACTCGAACTCCGGCACGCCAATCGAGCGCGATGCCGGCCTCGGCGCACAGCGCGGCACATAGCGAGGCGGGATCGAGCGAGCCGCCTCGGGGGTAGAACCAGCCGTCGCGACCGAGCGTCACACCGGCAAGGTCGGTTGCTTCGATGGACGACACGTGTCGAACGAACGTATCGGGATAGCGATAGGCATCGATCGCATCGGCCAGCGAGCGCGCTTCGTGCGCATCGGCCGGCAGATGCAGCAGGCCTCGATCGGTACGTGCGAAATCGTGACCGCGCGCTTCGAGCGCGCGCCAACTCTGCAACGCCATGAGAAAGCCAGCGCGCGAGATGCGTGTAGCGACGCTTTCATCGCGCGAGAGCAATGGATGAAATACGCCCGCCGGATTGCCCGACGCTTCGCTCGCCATTCGGGTGTTCCGGTCGAGCAATGTGACCTGCCACCCCCGCGCGGCCAATCGCTCCACGAGCGCGCAGCCGGCCATGCCCGCACCGATGACGACGGCGTGACGTTGCGCCACCGAAAACGGCAGCGGCGGTTCGTGCCGGCGAACACGCCAGCGGGGAGCAAAGCGGCCGACGAGCATGTCGCGCTTGCCGGAGAAACCAGCCGCTTTTTCGCAGGCGAAGCCGGCGGCTTCGAGCCCCCGCCGAACATCTCCCGCGCAAGTGTAGGTGGCGAGCGTGGCGAAGGTGCCGGCCACATGCGCCAGCGACTTGAACACGGATGGCGCCCACATATCGGGATTCTTGGCCGGGGCGAAGCCGTCGAGATAAAAGGCATCGGCGCGCAGCCAGAGCTTGGGCAGCCATTCGAGCGCATCGCCGAACACGATCGTCAGTGTCACGCGGCCGCCCTCGAACGAAAGCCGATGGATGCCACCGATGAGCGGCGGCCACGCTTTCACGAGCTCGGCGGCAAGCGGCGCGATGGTTGTGCCGGCAACGAGCTTGTCGTGCAGAGCGCCCAAATCGGCGGCCGGAAACGGATGCTTTTCGACCGACACGAACGCAAGCCGCTCGCAACGCCCGGGATCGGCGCGCCATGCGGCCCAGGTGGCGAGGAAATTGACGCCGATGCCGAATCCCGTCTCGAGGATCGTGAAAAGGCGCTGTCCTTGCCAGCGTTGCGGCAATGCATTGCCGCCGAGGAACACGTGCCGCGCCTGCGCGAGCGCGCCTGACGCGCTGTGATAGATGTCGTCGAAGCGCGGCGAGTACGGTGTGCCGTCGCCGCGAAAAACGAGGGTGGCGGGCACGAGTGGATGAGTCATGGCAGGGAGAACATGAGGCGGTTGCGGCCGGCCCGGCTCGATCCGGGCATGCGGCACGAGGTTCGAATGACGGCGAAACCGCTGCGGGCGCCCGTCATCCGGGCTTTCCCCGAACGTTGGCAAAATCCAACGTCGCAGCTCGCCGATACCCCGAAAGCCCTTGGCAGACGGGCTTTTCGGGTACGACAATGCGGGAAACCCAGCACCGACAAGGTTAAGAAGCGTTAAATTCTTTGAAACCCTTGCCGTTATTGGGTTTGCGCTGAGCTATCATAGCAAGCGCCGCACGACGGCCGCGCGCTGGGTTCGCGGCAGCCGGGGGCGCTGGCTTCGCCACAGCTACTCGACGGCACAGCTTGCGTACGTATAACGGCGCGTGTTCGCGCTGTCCGTGTCATTTCAATCTGATAAAGAGGAACGTTAATGAACAAACAGGAACTGATCGACGCCGTCGCGGCTCAGACGGGCGCTAGCAAGGCTCAGACCGGCGAAACGCTGGATACGCTTCTCGAAGTGATCAAGAAGGCAGTCTCGAAGGGCGACGCGGTTCAGCTGATCGGCTTCGGCAGCTTCGGCTCGGGCAAGCGCGCCGCTCGCACCGGCCGTAACCCGAAGACGGGCGAGACCATCAAGATTCCGGCCGCGAAGACGGTCAAGTTCACGGCTGGCAAGGCATTCAAGGATGCGGTCAACAAGCGCTGATGCTTGCAGCTCGACGTTTGTTCGAGACCCGCCCTCAGGCGGGTTTTTTTATTGAGTGCGTAAGCGTCGCGCCGGTCGGCCTCGTCCCTCGTCGCTGACGAGCGATTCCTAACGAACGATCTGTCCTGTGCCGCCGTGCTCTTCGTCCTCGGCGTCGAGGTCCCAGGCCGGGAATGGATCGGCAAGTGCGGACCAGCCAAGCGGTCCGAGCGCATATTCTTCGTCCGTCAAGAGACAGGCGTCGAGCTTGGCCTGCCAATGACCGGCATCGAGCGAGACGCCGATCAAGACCAGTTCCTGGCGACGGTCGCCGATCGACATATCGTTCGGTGCGCCGTGCCAGTCGGCCGCGATTTCCGCGGCGAGCTCGTCATCGTCGGGCCACTCGTCGCGCGGCTGGGCAGCCCACCAGAAGCCTGCCGGCCCGTGGCGGCATGCACTGCCCGCTTGCGAAAACGAACCTACGACATCGTTACGCGTCGCGAGCCAGAAAAAGCCCTTGCTGCGCAGTACATTGCGCCATGACGCGCTGTCGTGCAGCAGTGCCCAGAGCCGCTCGGGCGAGAAGGGCCGCCGAGCGCGGTAAACGAAGCTGTCGATCCCATATTTTTGCGCTTCGCCGTCCGGTTCGTGGTCATGCCCATGCCCATGCTCATGCGTACCGTCGTCGTGCACATGATCGTGTTCATGATCGCCGTTGAGCGAAGCGAGCCAGCCGGGCGCGCTTGCCGCTTCGTCGAAATCGAAACGCCCCGTACCGACGACTTCGGCGAGCGGGACGGCACCGAAGGTACTGACGATCTGCCGCGCGCGCGGGTTGAGCCCGGCGAGTATGCCTTGCAAGCGCGCGAGCGAATCGGCATCCACGAGATCCGCCTTGTTGACGATGAGCACGTCGGCGAACTCGACTTGCTCGACGAGCAATTCGACGAGCGTGCGATCGTCCTCCTCGCTCGATGCAAGCCCGCGCTCGGCGAGCGCCTCGGACGATTCGTAGTCGCGCAAAAAGTTGAGTGCGTCGACGACGGTGACCATTGTGTCGAGGCGCGCGACATCGGTGAGCGTGGCCCCGTCGTCGTCCGCGAAGGCGAATGTCTCGGCGATCGGCATGGGTTCCGCCACGCCCGTCGATTCGATGACGAGCGCATCGAATCGGTGCTCGTCGGCAAGACGGCGCACTTCGGCGAGCAGGTCCTCGCGCAGCGTGCAGCAAATGCAGCCATTGGACAGTTCGACCAGACGTTCCTCGGACTGCGAGAGCGCGGCGGCACCGCGCACGAGCGAGGCGTCGACGTTGACCGAGGCGAGATCGTTGACGATAACAGCCACGCGCAAGCCGGCGCGATTGGCGAGAATGTGGTTGAGCAGCGTGGTCTTGCCCGCGCCGAGAAAGCCCGACAACACGGTGACGGGCAAGGTGGGCTGGTTCATGAGGGTGGACATCGAGTGGGCGAAAGAGTGCAAGACGCCCGGAAATGAGGCGGCGCAGCGAGCATTGTGCACCAAACGCCCGAAGGCCGGTGCCGCGCGCCCTGCGCGGCGCGCTTATCGCTGCTTAGCGCGACGCGGAAATGAGCTTCCAGCGCGTGAGGATATCGGCGATCTGCCGCGCGTACCGGTCGCGCAGCGAGGGCGTTTCGGAGTGATAGGCGCCGATGGCCCGCCAGCTGTTGCCGTATTTGTTCATCTTCTGGCGCAGATGCCAGGCGGCAACATAAACGTTCTTGCACGGCTCCATCAGCGTGCCGGTGGAGATACCGTACTGCGAGAGCGTGGGCAGGTGAACCGAATTGATCTGCATGAGGCCGTAATCGACCGAGCCGTTGTCGTTCTTATGGAGCGCGTCGGGCCGGTTATGCGATTCCTGCCACGCGATGGCGCGCAACACGAGCGGGTTGACCTTCTGATAGCGCGCGGCCTCGTCGAAGCAATCGGCGCGCGCGGCACTGCTTGCCGACCAGCCGGCCAGGCTGAATACCAGAATGACGATTGCCCGTTTCATCGCCGGACCGACCCTCCCAGTCTATTGTCGTTCGAATTACCCGAATGGCATGTCCGCGCGCCGATCAAGGGAAAACCCCGGGCCCGCGCGAGCGTGCGATCCGAAATACCGCTCGTATCATAGCGGCTGGCGCCGTATGCGCACAGCAGGCCGGCAGACATAAGACCGTTGCCCGCCGACAAAAAGGTAACGATCGGTTAGCGCGCAGCGACGCCGACATTTTCCTTACGAATGGCGCGCCGAGGCTTGTCCCGCAATCGTAGCCGGTGAATCGCTGCCCAAGTTCGGGGTTTGTGATTGTCGGGACATGAAAAGCTGCTAATGTTCGACCTTAACTTCGGCGGCGGCATGACCGAGGGCGCGAGCGGGGCTTTGTGCCGAGGGCCGCAACCTAGCAATTTCGCATTGATTCCTATTCCATGATAAGAAACCGTAAGGCATTGCGCCGGATCGCAGCCGCGTTGCTGATGGCCGGTCTCGTCGTTGCGCAGGGCGCGCATGCGGAAGTCACGCTCAACTTCGTCAACGCCGACATCGACCAGGTGGCCAAGGCGATCGGCGCGGCGACGGGAAAGACCATCATCGTCGACCCGCGCGTCAAAGGGCAGTTGAATCTCGTCTCGGAACACCCCGTCCCCGAAGAGCAGGCGATCAAGACGCTCGAATCGGCGTTGCGCATGCAGGGGTTCTCCCTCGTGCAGGACCACGGCGTACTGAAGGTCGTGCCCGAGGCCGATGCGAAGCTGCAGGGCGTGCCGACCTACTTCGGCAATTCCACGCCGGCGCGCGGCGATCAGGTCATCACGCAGGTCTTCGAGCTGCACAACGAATCGGCGAACAACCTGCTGCCCGTCCTGCGGCCGCTCATTTCGCCGAACAACACCATTGCCGCCTATCCCGCCAACAACACGCTCGTCGTGACCGATTATGCCGATAACGTGCGGCGCATCGGGTCGATCATCGCGGGCGTCGACAACGCCGCGGGTCGTCAAATCGAGGTCGTGCCGCTCAGGAACGCGATCGCCGTCGATGTGGCCCAGCAGCTCTCCAAGCTGCTCGACCCGGGCGCGATCGGCAGCACCGACGCAACGCTGAAGGTTTCGGTCACGCCCGATCCGCGCACGAATTCGCTGCTCTTGCGCGCGTCGAACAAGGCGCGGCTCGCCGCCGCGAAAAAGCTCGCGCAGCAGCTCGACGCGCCCAGCTCGCAGCCCGGCAACATGCATGTCGTGCATCTGCGCAACGCCAACGCCGTGCAGCTTGCCAAGACGTTGCGCGGCATGATGGGCAAAGGCGGCTCCGAGGGAACGACGGGGTCGAGCGCCGAATCGAACAATGCCGGCTCGTTCAACGAGGGTGGCGGAGGCGGCAGTGCGACCTCTACCGGAACGCCCGGTGTGCCTCCACTGCCCTCGTCGTTCGGCAGCTCGTCGAGCTCGGGCTCGATGGGCGGCAACTATGGCTCGGGCGCGGGCTCGGGTTCGGGTTCGGGCGGCCTGGGCGGTAACCGCAGCTTTTCGAGCAATCGGCAAGGCGGCGGCAATGAGGACAACAATCCGCCCGGCGGCATGATCCAGGCCGATGCGGCCACGAATTCGCTGATCATCACGGCGTCCGATCCGGTGTACCGGAACCTGCGGGCGGTGATCGACCAGCTCGATGCGCGCCGTGCCCAGGTTTATATCGAAGCGCTGATCGTCGAGCTGCAAGCATCGAGCGCTGCCAACCTCGGCATTCAATGGCAAGGCGCGCTGCTGTCGAACAGCGGCAACAACGGTGTCTACGGGGGGTCCAACTTCGGCGGAAGCACGAGCAACATCGTTAATCTGACGGCGCTGGCGGGCGGCGCCGCGTCATCGGGCAATCTCTCGAGCGCGATCAGCTCGCTGAATCCGGGATCCAGCACCCCGATTTTGCCGAACGGACTGAACATCGGCCTGCTGCATCGCTTCGGCAATATCTTCGGGCTAGGCGGCTTGCTGCAGGCCCTCAGTCAGTCGAGCGACGCCAATGTGCTGTCGTCGCCGAACCTCATGACGCTCGACAACGAGGAAGCGAGAATCATCGTCGGCCAGAACGTGCCGATTCCCTCGGGGTCGTACACCACGAATACGAGCTCCGCGACGGGCGTCAATGCCTTCAATACATTCGACCGGCAAGACGTCGGCACGGTGCTGCACATCAAACCGCAGATCACCGACGGCGGCATATTGAAGCTGCAGCTGTACACGGAGGTATCGTCGGTCGATCAGGCGACGATCAACAACAGCGCGTCGAACGGCGGTTTTTCGATCAACAAGCGCTCGGTGCAGTCGACGGTGCTTGCCGACGACGGATCGATCGTCGTGCTCGGCGGGCTGATCGGCGACAACTACAGCGCGAGCAACTCGAAGGTGCCGCTGCTCGGCGACATTCCCTGGATCGGCCAGTTGTTCCGCAGCGAAAACAAGAACCGGCAAAAGGACAATCTGATGATTTTCCTGCGCCCGGTCATCGTGCGCGATCTGGAAGACAGCACGGCCATCGCGGAAAACCGCTACGACCTCATGCGCGATCAGCAACTCGGCTATCAAACCGACAACCGCCTGATCCGCGACAAGAACGTGCCACAGTTGCCCGCTGTTCCGCCAGGCCCGGCCGAGGGCGCACGGCCATCAAGCAACCTGTTCGACTTGCGGCGCATGACGCCGCAGGCGAGCGGCGCAATGGCGGCTCCGCCCGGGCCCGCTCAGCAAGGTGGCGCCGCGCCGGGCACGGGCAATGCGAGTCCGTCTGTCGGCGGTGCCCCCGGCACGGCGGATCCGTCGACGGCGAATCCGCCTCAGCAAGGCGTTCGGCCGTCGAACCCGGGCGTCTCGCAGGGAGGAAGCTGATGGTCACGCAGGCGACGTCGGAACCGGTGGCCGAGCGCGAGGCGCCCTCGCCGCTCGCCGCTCGCCTGTTGCCGTACGGCTTTGCCCGCAACGGCCAGATTCTCGTCGCTCATCAAGGGCCCGAAGGCATCGAGGTCTGGATCAGCGACCGCACGAACGCAGCGGCGCTTTCGGAAGTCGCGCGTAATTTCGGCGCGTTGACCGCGGTGCGCTTGCCCGCCGACGAGCTCGCGCAGGCGATCAACCGCGCCTACGAGCGTCATGACGGCAGCGCCGCGCAAGTCGTCGGCGAAGTCGAAGGCGAAGTCGATCTCTCGCGTCTCATGCAGGACATTCCCGAAGTCGAGGACTTGCTCGAATCGGAAGACGACGCGCCGATCATCCGCATGATCAACGCGCTGCTCACGCAGGCCGCGCGCGAGCATGCGTCGGACATCCATATCGAGCCGTTCGAGAATGCGTCGGTCGTGCGATTTCGCGTCGACGGCACGCTGCGCGATGTCGTGCGCCCGAAAAAGGCGCTGCACGGCGCATTGATCTCGCGCATCAAGATCATGGCCCAGCTCGATATCGCGGAGAAACGACTACCGCAAGACGGACGGATTACCTTGCGCGTCGGTGGCCGCGCCGTCGATGTGCGCGTGTCGACCCTCCCCACCGGGCACGGCGAGCGGGCGGTGCTGCGCCTGCTCGAGAAAGACGCCCAGCACCTGAATCTCGAGGCGCTGGGTATGGGGCCCGATACGCTCGAGCGCTTCGATCGCCTGATTTCGCGGCCGCACGGCATCGTCCTCGTCACGGGCCCGACGGGTTCGGGTAAGACGACGACGCTTTATGCCTCGCTGTCGCGGCTCGAAACGGCCTCGAGCAACATCATGACTGTCGAGGATCCGATCGAGTACGACCTGCCGGGTATCGGCCAGACGCAGGTCAACGAGCGTATCGGCATGACGTTCGCTCGCGCGCTTCGCTCGATCCTGCGCCAGGATCCGGACATCATCATGATCGGCGAGATCCGCGATCTCGAAACCGCGCAAATCGCAGTGCAGGCGTCGCTCACGGGCCACCTCGTGCTCGCGACGCTGCATACGAACGACGCCGCGTCCGCCGTGACCCGGCTCACCGATATGGGTGTCGAGCCCTACCTGCTTGCCTCCTCGCTGCTCGGCGTGCTCGCGCAGCGGCTCGTGCGCCGGCTTTGCCCCGTCTGCAAGGAAGAGCGCGTCGAGGAAGGACACACGCACTGGCATCCCGTCGGCTGCGACAAATGCGCCCGCTCGGGGTACTCGGGCCGGCGCGGTATCTATGAGCTGCTCATCATCGACGATGCGATTCGCACGATGATTCACCACAATGCCGCCGACGCCGAGATTCTGAAGGCCGGCCGCGCCCAAGGCATGCGCACGCTGCGTGAGGACGGCGAACGATGGCTCGCGTCGGGCGTGACATCGCTTGAAGAGCTGATTCGCGTGACGGGCGGGGCTTAACACGCATGCCGGCATTTCGATTCGAAGCCATCGATACCGTCGGGCATGCCCAAAAAGGCGTGCTCGATGCCGACAGCGCCCGTTCCGCACGCGCGCAGCTGCGCACGCAGGGCCTGACGCCGCTCGTTGTCGAGCCCGCGGGTAGCGCGGCGCGCGGCGAGCGCAGCCGGCGCCTCGCGCTCGGACGCAAGCTGTCGCAGCGCGAGCAGGCGATTCTCACGCGTCAGCTCGCGAGCCTGCTGACGGCGGGGTTGCCGCTCGACGAGGCGCTTGCCGTGCTGACCGAACAGGCCGAGCGCGACTACATCCGTGAGCTCGTCGCCGCGATTCGCGCCGAGGTGCTCGGCGGACATTCGCTCGCCAACGCGCTCGAGCAACATCCGCGCGATTTTCCGGATATCTACCGCGCGCTGGTTGCCGCGGGCGAGCACACGGGCAAGCTGGGACTCGTGCTGTCGCGGCTTGCCGATTACATCGAGCAGCGCAACGCACTCACGCAGAAAATCGTGCTGGCCTTCACCTATCCGGCCATCGTCACGATGATCGCATTCGGCATCGTGACGTTTCTGCTCAGCTACGTCGTGCCGCAAGTCGTGAATGTGTTCGCCAGTACCAAACAGCAGTTGCCGTTCATCACGGTGTTCATGATGGCGCTCTCCGGGTTCGTGCGGCACTGGTGGTGGGCGATTCTGATCGGGGTAGGTCTCGTCGTGTTCGCGGTACGTGGCATTCTCGCGCAACAAGCTCCCCGCCTCGCGTTCGACAGATGGCTGCTGACCGCGCCGCTTGCCGGCAAGCTCGTGCGCGGGTACAACACCGTGCGCTTCGCCAGCACGCTTGCGATTCTGAGCGCGGCGGGCGTGCCGATCCTGCGCGCGCTTCAGGCAGCCGGTGAAACGTTGAACAACCGCGCGATGAAAGGCAACGTCGACGATGCAATCGTGCGCGTGCGCGAAGGGACCTCGCTGTCGCGTTCGCTCGGCAACGTGAAAACGTTTCCTCCCGTGCTCGTGCATTTGATTCGTTCGGGTGAAGCGACGGGTGATGTGACGACGATGCTCGATCGCGCGGCCGAGGGTGAGGCGCGCGAACTCGAGCGCAGGACGATGTTTCTGACGAGCCTGCTCGAGCCGTTGCTGATTCTTGCGATGGGCGGTGTCGTACTCGTCATCGTGCTCGCGGTGATGCTGCCGATCATCGATCTGAACAATATGGTTCAGTGAAGGCGCCCGCGAGCGGGTGACGACGCCAGCAGGCGTATCGGGTGTACCGTGTGGGCCGGCTGTACAGGCTGGCGACGCATCAGCGCACGTAGATCGTGGGGCCCGTGACGGTACTCGGCAAAAATACCTCGGAGCGTGCGCCGTTGTGATCGACGATGATCGAACGCGCGCGCACTTGCGCAAGCGTCGAATCTTCGCCGAGCCGGCCGCCGAGCGAGATCGCGTGCGGCGGTTCGTCGCCGACACTGACGATGGCGGCGGCGCCTTTGCTCAGCGCAAGAATGCCGAAAAGCTTGATGCTCCGGTTCACTTCGCGCGTGAGCTTGCCGCCGAAAAGCGTGGTGGCGTCTTCGACGGACACGGCCGGCGCCACCGATGCGGCGGGCGGCGGGGCCGGCGGCCGGGCGGTGAGAAGCACGACCCAGTAGGTTAGTGTCGCGCAAAGAATCGCGAAGGCGACAAAAGATAGCAGGCGGACTTGTAGAGTGTTCATGCAGCCATTGTACGAAGTATTGATCGGTTTGCGCGTGACCTGGCGCGCGGACGGTCCGACATTACAATCACGGGCCGAATCGAGCGCCGGACGCAGCGGCGTTTTTGGCCAAACTTTTTGAGAACGAGGTAGGAATGATGCAAAGATGGACCCGACGTCATATGGAGCTGGAATCGGCGCGTGCACGGCGCCAGCGCGGCTTTACGCTGATCGAAATCATGGTCGTCATCGCGATTCTCGGCATTCTGGCCGCGCTGATCGTGCCCAAGATCATGAGCCGTCCCGACGAAGCGCGCCGCGTCGCCGCCAAGCAGGACATCGGCTCGATCAGGCAGGCGCTCGATCTCTACCGGCTCGACAATGGCCGCTATCCGACGCAAGACCAAGGGCTGCAGGCGCTCATCAGCAAGCCGACGACCGATCCGGTACCCAATAACTGGAAGGACGGCGGTTATCTCGACAAGCTGCCGACCGACCCCTGGGGGCATCCTTACCAGTATCTGAATCCAGGCGTACACGGGGAAATCGATGTGTTCAGCTTCGGCGCCGACGGCAAAGCAGGCGGCGAAGGCAACGACGCCGATATCGGGTCGTGGCAATAAGTCCGTTGCGATGCCCCCTGGACGCCGCATCCTGGTAACCGACGATGCCCGATTCGACGACGAGCCGCCTGTGTTTTCGTAAAGCCACGTACGCGCGCGTGCGTGGCTTTACGCTGCTCGAAATGCTCGTCGTGCTCGTGATTGCCGGGCTGCTCGTGTCGCTCGCGTCGGTGTCGATCACCCGCAATCCGCGCACGGACCTGAAGGAGCAGGCGCAGCGCCTTGCGTTGCTGTTCGAATCGGCCTCCGACGAAGCCCAGGTGCGGGCGCGGCCGATTGCATGGCAGCCGGTGGCGGGCGGCTACCGGTTCGACATCCGTACCGACGACGGTTGGCGGCCGCTGCAGCGCGACGAGCTGTTGCGCGAGAGGCGGTGGGAAGCCGGCATCACCGACGTCGCGATCGATTACCCCGGCTCCGATGTCCATCCCGATCGCATCGTATTCGGGGTGGAAAGCATCGGCGCCGCGGTGACCGTCACGCTTTTTTCGGAGGTCGGCCGCGTCACGGTCGTCGGCACCGGAAACGGCCGCTTCGAGGTGCGCTGACGATGCCTGCACGCCTACCCTTGCTCACCCGGCGCGCAAGCCGCGCAAGATGTCTTGTCCGACCGAACGGTTTCACGATGATCGAGGTGCTCGTTGCGCTCGCGATCATTGCCGTCGCCCTGGCGGCGGCGTTGCGCGCGAGCGCGATGCTCGCGACAGACGAAGCCGGCCTGCACCGGCGTCTGCTCGCCGGATGGAGCGCCGAGAACGCCCTCGCGCAACTCTATCTCGCCCGGCAGTGGCCCGATATCGGCGCGCGCACGTTCGATTGCTCGCAGGGCAACCAACCGTTGTCGTGCACGGAGCGCGTCGCGGCGACGCCCAACCCGGTCTTTCGGCGCGTCGAGGTCTCCGTGACGGTACCTGGGGAAGACGGCGTGCTCGCCCAACTCGTCACGGTGGTGGCCAATGAGACGAACCGTGCGCTCTGATGCCGCGCGGCGCTCGCGGCGCACGGGCGGGTTCACCTTGATCGAACTGATGGTCGCGATCGCGATTCTCGCTGTCATCGCCGTGCTCTCATGGCGCGGGCTCGAGCAGATCATTCGGGCGCGACAGGCGATTACCAATGCGATGGAAGACGAGCGGGTCTTCGTCCAGCTGTTCGATCAGGTTGGCATCGATGCGCGCGAAGCCGCCACCGAAGACGAAGTCGGGCAACCGTCCGTGTCCGTCGCCGGCAGTACGCTGCAAATCGTGCGGCATTTCGGCATGGCAGGCGAAGCGCCGCGCTTGCAGGTGGTCAGGTATCAGATCGCGAACGGGCGCGTGACGCGCTACGCCTCGCCACCGGTCGCGACGGCCGGGGACTTGCGCCGGCTGCTCGATGCCTCGAGCGGCGCCGGTGCGTGGAGCGCGGTGCCGTTGATCGGCGGTGTCGGCGCGATCAACGCGCGGCTCTTCGTGCCGCGCGTCGGATGGACCACGCAGATGAGCGAGGTCAGCGACGAAATCGCGCGAAACGCCAACAATCTCAAAGTGCCGCAATTCGGCAACGCGCCGCTCGATCGCGCGGTCAAGGGGCTCGAACTCAGCATCGGCGCCACGTCCCTGCACGCGCCGATCAAGCGCGTCTTTCTGGTCGGAGAGTGACGATGCGCCTTCGCGTTCCTGCCGTTCGCCGCCGTATGACCTCGCGCGCGCCTGTTGGCGCGCCGCGTGAGCGCGCGAACGAGCGCGGCGCCGCGATCGTCACCGCGCTTTTCGTCGTCACCCTGGCCGCGATACTGGTCGCAAGCGTGCTCTGGCGGCAACAGATCCAGGTGCGCCGCATCGAGAACCAGCGTCTGCTGGCGCAGGCGCAATGGGTCTCGCGCGGCGCGCTCGACTGGACGCGGCTCATTTTGCGTGCCGAAGCCGATACGGCGCCGACCGTCACGTATCTTGGCGGCGTCTGGGCGGTTCCGATTGCCAAAACGAAGCTTTCGGACTTTCTCGGCAAAATCGGCGCCGCGCAGGCGGGGCAAGGCGAAGACACGTATGTATCGGGCTCCATCGAAGACGCGCAGGGCAAGTTCAATCTTCGCAATCTCGTCTCCATACCGGCGCCCGGGCAGTTGCAGATCGACATTCAGCAGACGCTCGCCTTCCAGCGCTTATTGCAATCGTTCGGCTTTGCCGGGCAGCAACTCGCGAGGAAAACGGCGGTTTACATACGCGCGTCGCTCAAGCAATCGGCCACGCGTTTTCAGGCGCAGAACAATCCGTTGACGGGCAACGCTCAGCCGCAGCAACTCGGCGGTGCGGTGGGAGGCAATAATTTCACGAGCAAACCCGGGCTTCAGGATACCGACGACGACTCGGGCGATGTACCGCTGCAGATGACGAGCGTCGATTCGCTGCTGAACGTACCGGGCTTTACACCGGAGATCGTCGAGCGGTTGCGCCCGTTCGTGACGGTGTTGCCGACGCAAACGCCGATCAACATGAATACCGCCCCGGCCGAAGTGGTCGCCGCTATTACGCCGGGCATGACGGTTTCGACGGCACAGGCATTCGTTTCGCGGCGCCAGACCGTATTTTTTCGAAACACCGGCGACGTGACGCTGGCTTTGCGCGGCGCCGGCGCACCGCCCCAGGCGTCGGACGCGAATTCGATTCCCATCGACGTCACGACGAGCTATTTTTTCGTCCATGGCCGCGTGCAGCATCGGCGCGCCGAAGTCGATCGCACGACCCTCGTCTATCGCGACCCATTGACGCATTCGACTCGCATCGTGCGAGTCGAGGACGCGCCTTGAGACGGTTTGCGAAGACCTGAGCCAACCAGGAGATAACGGCCTTTGAGCACGTTGATCGTATTTTTGCCGCCGCGCGACCCGGCAGTGCCGTCGCAGGAGTGGCAACTGCCCGAGATGCCCTTCGTCCTGTTCGACAAGGGCGGCCGCAAGGAACGCGCGGGCCGCGCGGAACTCGCCTTTTTGCCGCGCGCTTCGACGACCGTCCTGATCGTCGCCGCGCGCGACGTCCTGATGCTCGCGGCGATGCTGCCGCCGCTTAGAGGCCCGCGGCTCAGACAGGCGCTGCCGAACGTCGTGGAGGACCGGCTGATCCAGGACGCGGCGACGTGCCATGTCGCGCTCGATCCGCAGCCGCTTCCAACCGGCGCTCGCGTGCTCGCGGTCATCGACCGGGGGTGGTTCCGTTTCATCGTGGAGGCGTTCTCGGCGGCGGGACATCGAAGCTTGCGTGCCGTTCCGGTGACGCGATGCCTGCCTGCGCCCGCAGGCGCGGCTCCGGTCACGGAGCCCGAGCCGGCGCTTGCCGAAGCCGGACTCGCGCCGGCGGCAGCACCGCTGCAGCCCGCCGCATCCGTCGTCTCCGCACCGCTCATTGCTGAGCCGCAGCCTGTCGTGGCCGCGCTGCTCGGCGCGATCGGCGAAACGGCGCCCGCCATCCTGGCCGAGACGGCGGCAGGCGGCTCCCCCGCGCCGCTCGCGACGAACGAGCCGCGGGTCGAAGTAGCCATCGCACGCGGTGCACTCGGCGAGGGTCTTGCCGTGCCGGCTTCGATGCTCGCCTCGACGCTGTCGGCGCTGGCGGGCGGTCACGCGTTCGAGCTCTTCGAGCTCACCGGCTTGCCCGGAAGCGAGCCGCGGCTCGATGCGCCGGCGCCATACGGTACCCATGTCGCCGCGACTGCCACAGCCGCCGCGTTGTCGTTCGAGAGCCTCGCCCGCGCGGCACTCGACGCTCGCTTCGATCTTTGCCAGTTCGAGTTCGAGTCTCGGCCATGGCGGCTCGATCGCGCGACCGTGAGGCGGCTGCGCGTGCCGATCGGCCTCATCGCCGCGTCGCTCGTCGTCGCCATCGTCAGTGCGAATGTGCAGTGGTTCATGCTGGCACGCGAGCGCGACGCGCTCAACGCGCAGATGACCGAATTGCTGCTGAACGCGTTTCCGAAGACGGCCGCCGTCCTCGATCCGCCGGCGCAGATGAAATCGCAGCTCGAGCGCCTGCGGCTTGCCGCAGGTCAGATGTCGCCGGACGATTTCCTCTCGCTGGCATCGCGGCTTGCCGCCGCGTTCGGGTCCCTGCCCGTCAATGGCATCGCGGCGCTCGACTATCACGACCGCCGGCTCGAGTTGACCTTCAAGCCGAACGTCAGTGCGGATCCGGACTTTTTGACACGGCTCGCGCAGCACGGCCTTGGGGGCCAGTTCGACAGCAACACGGGCAAATGGACCATCAGAAACCGGAGCGGACAATGAAGACCCTGACCGTGCTCGCCAACGCTTGGGCGGGGTTCTGGGCCGGACGCACGGCCCGCGAGAAAACGCTGCTGACATGGGGCGGCGCTCTGCTGGCGGTCGTGATCGCCTACTCTGTGCTGTGGGCGCCGGCTCAGCAAGGACGTGCCGAGCTGCGCGCGGCGTTGCCGGCCATGCAGCGCGAACTCGCGCAAATGACGGCCGAGGCGGACGAGGCCCGCGCGCTCGCGCCGGCCGCGCAGGGAGCGGCGCCCACGGGACTTGCGCTCAAGGATGCGCTGGCCGCTTCGCTGACGCAGGCCGGCTTCGTCTCGCCGCAGGTGCAGCTCGCCGGCGACGCCGTGCGCATCGAATTGAAGAATGCGTCGTTCGCGGCCTGGGCGATGTGGCTCGACGATGCCCGACGGCAATTCAAGGTCCAGGTGGCGGAAGCGCATGCGACGGCCCTCAAGGTCGACGGCCAGGTCGATCTGACGGCATCGTTGCAGCCCCCGTCGGCCGCGCGTGCAGGCCACTGACACGCAGCGAAACGCTTCCCGAGAGAACGACGAATGAACATCTGGATGCGCCGCATCGCCGCGGCGTTGCCTTGGCTCGCGATTGCCGGCGTGGCCTGTACCGCCGTGCTGCTCGTGTTGCTTCCCGCCGCATGGATCACACCACAGGTGGCCAAGGCGACACAGGGGCACATCAATTTGATCGAGCCGCAGGGCTCGCTTTGGAGCGGCTCCGCGACACTGATGCTCGCAGCGGGCCCGGACGCGAGCGGCGCGACGGTCTTGCCCGGGCGCATCGAGTGGCAAACCGCGTTTTGGCCGTTGTTGGCGGGACGGTTGCACGTCCGCGTGCGGCAGACCGATGCAATGCCGCGGCCCGTAACCGTCGATGCGACGTTCGGCGGCGCCAGGCTCTCCGCGAGCGATATGGCGCTCCCGGCGGCCTTGCTGAACGGCCTCGGGGCGCCGTTCAATACGCTCGACCTCAAGGGCAGCGTCCACGTTACGTGGACGGAGTGGCACCTGATTCACAGGAACCTGTTCGGCCGCTTCGATGTGAGACTCAACGATATGGTCTCGCGGGTCTCGCAGGTGAAGCCGCTCGGCTCCTACCGTGTCGTGCTGCAGGCGCAGGGAGCGGCGTCCACGCTCGATCTGTCGACGCTCAAAGGTCCGTTGCTGCTGAGCGGTCACGGAACGCTCGCGGGCGGCGGCGTATCGTTTCACGGCGAGGCGAACTCGGCCCCCGAGGCGCGCGACAATCTGGCCGGGCTCTTGAACCTGCTCGGACGCCCGACGGGTACCGGCACGGTCGCGCTCGACTACACGCGGTAGACAGCGCGAACGCGCTCGATTACCGCGCGAGCGGTGCCGAGGCGGGCGCGGCGCCCGCCGCAGTGGCAGCTTCACCCGCCATGCGCGCGACATCCCAGCCGCCGCCGAGCGCTTTCACGAGCCCGACCGACGACACCATCCGCTGCCCCGCGATATTGGCCAGTTTTTGCTCGGCGGCGAATGCCGTGGTTTGCGCGGTCAACACGTTCACATAGCCGACCGTCCCCGCCCGATACTCGTTCGTGACGATGGCGAGCGCCTGCCGGGCCGAATCGACCGCCTGCCGCTGCACGACGATCTCGCGCGCGAGAATGCGCTGCGAGGCGAGATTGTCTTCGACGTCCTGGAAGGCCGTTAGCACAGTCTGCCGATAGGCTGCGACCTGCTGATCGTAGGCGGCGCGCGCGGCTTCCGTCTGCGCGTGCCGCAGCCCCGCGTCGAAGAGCGTGGCCGCAAGCGTGGGGCCGACCGACCAGAACCGCGAAGGCAGCGTGAGCAGCTTCGAGAACACTGAGTTCTCGAACCCGCCCTGTGCCGAAAGCGTCAGCGACGGGAAGTAAGCCGCTATCGCAACGCCGATCTGCTCGTTGGCCGCGGCCGCCTTGCGCTCGGCGGCGGCGATGTCGGGCCGCCGTTCGAGCAGCGCGGAAGGCAGCTCGAGCGGGACTTCGGGCGGCTCGGCCTCGAGAGGGATCGGTTCGATCGAGAACGTCGAGGCCGGGACGCCCACCAGTACGGCGATCGCATGTTCGTTTTGCGCGCGAGCGACGCCGTTGTCGATCGCGGCGGCCTGGGCCGATTGCAACTGGGTTTGCGCCTGGATGACGTCCGAGCGCGCGGCAACGCCCTGTGTGTAACGGTTTTGCGTCAACTGCAGCGCCTGCCCGTAGGCCTTCACCGTATCGTCGAGCAGTCTTTGCGTCGAATCGAGGGCGCGCAACTGAAAGTAGGTTTGGGCCAGCGTCGCCTGCGCGGAGAGCCGGGCATTTGCGAGCTCGGCCGCGGCGCTTTGTTCGCCGGCCCGTTCGGCGCTGACCGAACGGCTGACCTTGCCCCAGAGATCCGGCTCCCAGGTGGCGTCGAGCCCGATCTGGAAACTGTTCGAAACACGCGAGCGCGTCGTGCCGAACGCCGATGCACTCGAAAGTTGCTGGCCCGAACGTGTGGCGCTGCCCGACAGGCCGAGCGTGGGGAAATACGCGGCGCGCGCTTCGTCTACGAGCGCGCGCGCCTGACGGTACGCGGCCGCGAATTGGGCCACCGACTGGTTTGCCGTATCGAGCTGGGTCATCAGCGCGTCGAGCCGCGCATCGCCGTAGATTGCCCACCAGGGGCCGCGGTCATGGCGATCGGCCGGCTCGGCCACTTTCCATCCGGGCGGTGCCTCCTTGAACGACGAAGGCACGGACGCCGCGGGCCGGTGGTAATCGGGCCCGACGGCGCAGCCGGCGAGCGCGAGCGCGGCGGCCAACGCGGCCGCCTTGACGACCGGCAGGAAAGGAAACACCGAGAGGCGGCCGCCCGCGGCGGTGCGCGCGTGAATTCGAGAGGACTGCATAGGTGGGACCCGGCTTGCGATGCGGCGATGGTAGCGCAGTGCGTGCCCCGGCCGGGTTACGCCTCATTACAGCAGGACACACGTCACCGCGCGGCCGACAAAATGATTGCATAGATGAATATTGACATGGCAACCAATTAGCGCGATATTGTCGGCCAGCTCGACAAGCAGGCGTCATCTGCGGCACGACGCTGTGGCGATGGACCATTCAAGGGGATATGAATGAGCAACGCTGCTTCCTCGACGGCTTCGCCTCGGCGAGCCGACCCGCCCGCTCCGCTCACGGGCGCTACACTCGCGCTGCTGACGGTGGGCCTGGCGTTCGGCACCTTCATGGAGGTGCTCGATACGTCGATCGCCAATGTGGCGGTGCCGACGATCTCGGGCAGTCTGGCCGTTGCCGCGAGTGACGGCACCTGGATCATCTCGTCGTACTCCGTCGCGGCCGCGATCGCCGTGCCGCTGACGGGCTGGCTTGCGCGGCGCGTTGGCGAAGTGCGGCTTTTTACGCTCGCGGTGCTCGCATTCACGATCGCTTCGGCGCTATGCGGCCTCGCTTCGAACTTCGAATCGCTGATCGCATTCAGATTGCTCCAGGGGCTCGTTTCGGGGCCGAT
Organism: Trinickia sp.; assembly: GCF_036503415.1. Classification (GTDB taxonomy): domain Bacteria; phylum Pseudomonadota; class Gammaproteobacteria; order Burkholderiales; family Burkholderiaceae; genus Trinickia. Next base: position 90,885 of record NZ_DASXWY010000196.1, read on the forward strand.
GGTGCCGCTCTCGCAGACGATCCTAATGCGCTCGTACCCGCCGCAAAAGCGCGGCCTTGCGCTGGGGCTGTGGGCGATGACCGTGATCGTCGCGCCGATCTTCGGTCCGGTGATGGGCGGCTGGATCACGGACAACTACAGCTGGCCGTGGATCTTCTACATCAATCTGCCGATCGGCCTGCTCTCCGCCTCGGCGGCGTTTTTTCTGCTGCGTGGCCGCGAGACGCCCACCGCGCACCAGCGCATCGATGGCGTGGGCCTCGGCCTGCTCGTGGTGGGCGTGGGCTCGCTGCAGATGATGCTCGACCTCGGCAAGGACCGCGATTGGTTCAGCTCGCAATTCATCGTGGGGCTCGCATTGACTGCGGCTGTGGCGCTGGCGTTCCTGCTGATATGGGAGGCGACGGAACGTACCCCCGTCATTGACCTCACCCTTTTCAAGGACCGCAATTTCGCCCTGGGCGCGATGATCATTTTTTTCGGATACATGGCGTTTTTCGGGTCCGTGGTGATCTTCCCGCTCTGGCTGCAGACCGTCATGGGATACACCGCGGGCCTCGCCGGTCTGGCGACCGCGCCGGTCGGCTTGCTCGCGCTCGTGCTCTCGCCGATCATCGGGCGCAACATGCACCGGCTCGATCTGAGAATGGTGGCGAGTCTCGCTTTCACCGTATTCGCGATCGTCTCGCTCTGGAACGGGACCTTCACGCTCGACGTGCCGTTCAGTCACGTCATCTTGCCGCGCATCGTGCAGGGTATCGGCGTTGCCTGTTTCTTCGTGCCGATGACCACGATCACGCTCTCGAGCGTGCCCGACGAACGCCTCGCGAGCGCGTCGGGTCTCTCGAACTTTCTGCGTACGCTGGCTGGCGCGATCGGTACCGCGATCAGCACGACCTACTGGGAAAACGATGCCGTCTATCACCACGCGGTGCTGTCGGAGTCGGTCAATGCCTACTCGGCCGCCACGCAACACTATCGCGACGCCCTGAGCATGCTCGGCATGGCGGGCAGCAGCGCCACGGCTCAGATCAACCAGGTCGTCACGCAGCAGGGCTACATGATGGCGACCAACGACTTCTTTCGGATCTCATGTATCGCGTTCGTGCTGCTCGCGATGCTCGTCTGGGTGACCAAGCCAAGGCGCGGTGCGGGCCCGGCGATGGCGCACTGAGTTCGGCGCTCAGTTGGCCGGCGCCGCGCCGGCCCTGACGAACTGTTTGAACTCGGCGGCCGCCTGCCACGGATCGGGCCGGCAACCCGTCATGCTGTCGCAATGGGCGGCGAAGCCGATCGTCTCGGAGCCGTCGGCGTTGGCCGTTCTCGTAATTTGATAGGCCAGCTTGCCACTGCCCCCCTCGGGGCCCGTCGTCACGATCAGCGAGTCGCTTGCTGTTTGCACGGGGTATTCGCTGTGGCGGCTGACCCACTGCTGGGCACGAGCCCACCAGCGTGCGCATTCGTCGGCATGCGCACAGATGAGCGGCGCGGTGGCGGCCTGCATCGTGTCAGGGGTCACGCGATCCGTCGTCGAGCAGCCCGCGGCGAGTACGCACGCGGCTACCCATGGCATGGTCTTCATTCGAACCGCCCCTCGTTGGTTGGCATGCCGGTTCGACGCGCAATGCGCCTCGGCGTTCGCGCCGGATCGCAGCAGCCTTGCCGTGGATCGGTGAAAACGGTTCCGATCGCCGATCGCCCTCAAACGCTGAAGCGTTCGAGCGTATAGCTGCGGTAATCGTTGACGAATGCGTCGAAAGAATCCGGGTCCGTGTCGCGCTCGAGCGCGGCCTGCTCCTGGAGCGAACGTTCGGCGAACTCGGTTGCCGCGCGCGCCTCGTCGGCAGCAGGCGGCCGCGCGCGAAAGTAGGCAGCGTGCGCGCGGCTTTGGGCCAGACCGAACGTGAGGAAATCCTGTTTGCGCTCGCGCATCGCGGCCAGCACGCGCGCGGACGGCGTGGTCTCGGGCGCCGCGAGTTTCGCGCGCTGCGCATCGAGCGCGCGCCGATGCGCATCGCCTCCGGCCACTGCGTCGAGCGCATCGGCGGCGAGTTCGATTTTCGCCAGCCATTCGTCGGCCCAATCGACGAGTGGCACCTCGCGGCCGTCGCGCGTGAGCCGCAGGTCCGGCTTGCGCCCCTCGAGCGTGACGCGCCCGAAGTTCGCATTCGCCTCGATATAGGCGGCGTGGGGCAACGGCGGGCTGTCGTCGAGCGCACACACCAGCAGATAAGCGTCGAGAAACCGTGCCGTTTCGAGCGAGATGCCGCACGGCTCGAACGGATCGATGTCGAGACAGCGCACCTCGACATACTGGACGCCGCGCGCTGCAAGCGCATGCAGCGGCCTTTCACCGGAGCGCGCGACGCGCTTGGGACGAATCGTCGAATAGAACTCGTTCTCGATCTGCAATACGTTGGTATTGATTTGCACCCACTCGCCGTTGCGATGGGTGCCGATGGCTTCATAGGGCGCATACGGCTCGCTCACCGCGCGCGCGAGCGCGTCGAGATAGCCGGGGAGCGAATCGTAGTCAGGCTTCAAGGCGGCCTGGGCCGTCGTGTTCGAGTAGCCGAGATCGCTCATGCGAAGGCTCGTCGCATAAGGCTTGTAAAGCGTCGTGGCATCGAACGGCTCGAGCGTGTGCGGCCGCCCGCGCAAGAAGCCGCGATCGAGCACCGGCGATGCGCCGAACAGGTACATCAGCAGCCAGCTCGTGCGGCGGAAGTTGCGAATCAGCGCAAAGTAGCGAGCCGACTGGAAATCGACAGCGGTGGCGGGCGACGGCTCGGCCGCGTGAAGCAGGCGCCACGCTTCCTCGTCGAGCGAGTAGTTGTAGTGGATGCCCGCAATGCACTGCATCGTTCGGCCGTAGCGCAACGCGAGCCCGTGACGGTACACATGCTTGAGCCGGCCGATATTCGACGTGCCGTATTGCGCGATCGGGATTTCGTCGTCTTCCGGCAGCGCACCGGGAATCGAGTCGGTCCAGAGCATCTCGTCGCCGAGCTTCGAGTAGACGAATCGATGGAGCTCGTCGAGGCGTGCAAGTGTGTCGGCGGGCTCGCGCTCGGGTGAAGTGATGAGCTCGATCAGCGCTTCGGAGTAGTCCGTCGTCAGCGACGGATGGGTCAGCGCCGAGCCGAGCGCGCGCGGATGCGGCGTCATCGCGAGCGAGCCGTCGGGTGTGACGCGCAGGCTCTCCTTCTCGATGCCTCGCAGGCCGCGCGTGAGCACGTCGCCTGCTTTGGGCGAGCTCAGCACGGACAAGCGCCGCGCGAACGTCTCGGAGCGGATCGAAGATGGGTTGTCTGACATCGAAGCCAGCCCGGAATTCGCACGTTTCGCGAGCGACGCCGGGCAATCGTTTTTGAGTAGCGGGCACTTTAACACCGCGCCAGGAAGCGCGCTTGGCGCATCCTCGGAGTGTCGGGCCCGTAAGCAGCGCGGACGCGCTCAGCCGCCGCGTGCGCCGGCCGCACGGTCAGCCGTCTCGTTCCAGAGATGCATCGCGGCATAAGCGCGCCAGGGGCGCCAAGGGGCCGTGCGCGCATGTCGTGCGGCGGGGCGGGCGCACGATGCGTCGCGCGCGCTCAGCCACTGCATCAGCACGAGGTCCGTCGCCGGCCACGCATCGGCATCGCGCCAGGCCCGCATGGCGATGTACTCGACGGTCCACGGGCCGATGCCCGGCAATGCGAGAAGCGCCGCGCGCAGCGTCGGGAGATCGGCGCCGGGGGCGCGTGGGTCGTCGGGGCGTTCGATCCGAACCGCGCCGGATGCCACCGCTTGTGCGACGCCTTGCAGCGCCGCGACGCGCTTGCCGGGCATGCCGATTTCGTTCAGATCCGCCGCGGCGAGGGCGGCGGGGCTTGGAAACCGCCAGGCGGTGCCGTCGTGCGGATGGTCTTCGAGACGCGCGCCGGCTCGCGCCACGAGCCGGCCGATGAGCGTGGTCGCCGCCTTGACGCTGACCTGCTGGCCGACGATCGCGCGCACGACGAGCTCGAACGCCGACCACGCGCCCGGCACGCGCAGGCCAGGCGCCGTTTCGACCAGGGGCGCAAGCAGCGCGTCGCGCCCGAGATGGCCGCCGATGCGGGCCGGATCGGCGCCGACATCGAACATGACGCCGACGTGCGCGGCGAGCGCATCGGCATGGCGGCTCGCCGGTCCCTGAACCGTGACGACGAGGCAATGCCGACGCGGATGCCGGCGCACGGCGAGTGTGCCGGTTTCGCCATGCCATTCGATGGCGCGGCGATAGACGCCGTCTTCGACGATCTCGACGCCGGGCGTTGCACGGCCCGCGAAAAAGCGCAGCACGCGCGGCCAATCGTAGGGCGCCTTGAAGCGCAGCTCGAAGGTGACTTCCGGCGCGGCGTTCAAGCGGCGTCGTCCATATCGGCACGTTTGTCTTCGGCCGCCGCGGCCTGCGGCGCGCGACTCGCCCCGCTGCCGCGCCGCCTGGCTTCCCCTTCGAGCAAAGCCGCTTTGCGTTCGAGGCCCCATCGGTAGCCTGCCAGTGCGCCGCCCTTTTGGATGACGCGGTGGCACGGAATGGCGAGCGCGACCGGATTCGAGGCGCACGCGCTGGCCACGGCCCGCACGGCCCGTGGCTCGCCGAGCGATTCGGCGATATCCGTGTACGTCCTCGTTTCACCGTACGGTATCCGCCGCAACGCGTCCCAGACCCGTTGTCGAAACGCCGTTGCGGCCACATCGAGCGGCAACTCGAAGGCCTCGCGCGAGCCGCTCAGGTAGGCCTCGATCTGGGCGATGAACGGCGCAATGCGAGCCGGTTCCTCTCCGAGCGTGGCATTCGCGAGCGCGCCGCGCAACTCGGCGACCAGTTCGCCGGCGTCGTCGCCGAACGCAATGCGGCAGATGCCTTTATCGGTGGCCGCGACGAGCACGTGGCCGAGGACGGTCGGCGCGCAGCCGTAGCGAACGACAAGACCGGCACCTTTGGACCGGTAGGTCGACGGTGCCATGCCGAGATCGCCTGCGACGTTGCTGTAAAGGCGCGACGAGGAGCCGAACCCCGCATCGAGCGCCGCGCGCGTGACGGGTTCACCGCGCTGCAAGGCATCGCGTAGCGCCGCGCCACGCCTTGCCGCTTGATATTGGCGCGGCGAGAGGCCCATGACGCGCGTGAACAATCGTTGCAGGTGGAACGGGCTCACATGCACGGCATCGCTCAACTGCGCGAGCGTCATTCGGGCCGACGGATCCGCGTCGAGGGCTGCACGGGCGCGCTCGACAATCGCGAATTCGCGCGGCAGGCCGCCCGGCCGGCACCGCTTGCACTCCCGAAAACCGGCCTCGCGCGCCTCGTCGGCAGTCGCGAAGAAGGCGACGTTTTCCCGGAGCGGCATACGCGATGCGCAAGAGGGCCGGCAAAACACCCCCGTCGTGGAGACACCATAGAAAAACGCGCCGTCGGCCTTGGCATCGCGAGCCGACACGGCGCTCCAGCGTTCGTCGTCGGTTCGGTAGGCGGAATCCATGTTGTTCCTCGCAAAAAGAAGATCGATGAGCTTCACTGTATGCCTGCGTCGGGTCCTCCGCGCGCCGCATCTTGCGGTCTAATTTGGAGCGGCCGGAAACGCGGGCGCCAATGCTCACCGCGCACCTTTCAATGTTCCGACAAAAATATATTGCATTGCACCATGACTTTGTGTATAGTGTGACTTGTCTCCTCCATGTCTCCTCCTGATATGGATTCAACCCGCTCGTTCTCGAGCGGGTTTTTTTTCGCCCGCTCTTCGGGCTCCCGCGCTTGTATTCCGGCCGCGCTCTACACTGGGCAACGATATTCGATCGAACCCATGAGAGGAGGTGTGCCGATGAAGCCGATCATCCGCGATATCGACCATGTGGTGATTCGCGCCGCCAACCCCGAGGCGTTGAAGCGCTTTTACTGCGATGCGCTGGGTTGCGAGTCCGAGAAGGACCAGCCCGAGCTCGGTCTCACGCAGCTTCGGGCCGGGCGCGCGCTGATCGATCTGCTGGCCGTGGGCGGCCCGCTCGACCGGGCCCAAAGCGGTGCGCCGGGCACGGGCCGCAACATGGACCACCTTTGCCTGCGCGTCGAGAACTACGATCCCGCCCGGCTGCGCGTTCATCTCGAAGCGCACGGCGCAACGCTGGGCGAGGAAGGCCGGCGCTATGGCGCCGAGGGGTACGGCCCCTCGCTTTATCTATTCGACCCGGAGGGCAATATGGTCGAGCTCAAGGGACCGCCCGAAACGCTTGCGTGAGCATCTGGCCGCTCAGCCGCCCGCCGGTTTGAGCTCTGTCCACTCGACGGCCACCGGCTCGGCTTCGCCGCCGCTCACCCATGCGGAGCCGTCTTGAACCGTCACCTGAAGCCGCATCGTCCGTTCGGCAAGCCGCGCGAGGGCAGCGGCGGTCCCTTCCGCCAACGACCACACACGCAAGTTGGCGAGGCGCTCGGCCTTGCTGCGTACGCCCTGCCACCAGATATCGGACGTTCGGCCGCCATAGGCAATCACGACGACATGGCCGGAGCGTCCGCAGGCTTTGGCCATGCGCCGCTCGTCGGGCTGGCCCAGCTCGATCCAGGTTTCGATGGCGCCAGTCAGATCCTTTTGCCACAGATCCGGCTCGTCCGTGTCGGAAAGGCCTTTGCAGAATTCGAGCCGTTCGCTCGCGAAGAGCGCGAACGCGACGATGCGCACCATCATCCTTTCGTCGGTTTCAGACGGATGGCGGGCGACAGTGATGGAATGGTCGGCGTAGTAATGCCGATCCATGTCGGCGATTTGCAACTCGGCTTTGTGGATCGTCGATTTGAGAGCCATACGGCACCGGAAAAATAGCGTTTCGCGGGCCGTGGCGCACCTTTGGGGAGCCGCAAAGGTGCATGACGCTGTGAGCTACAAACACGACACCGCGCCGGCATCGCATGCCGGCGCGTGATGATAGCGGATCAGGCAGGGGTGCTACTGCTTGATGAACCGATCGTGCGTCCAGAGGCCTTGAGTATCGCCATTGCCCGCGTTGACGAATTCGACGTCATGGCCAACGACTCGAACCGCCCGGAACGACGAGTGTTCAGGCGTGGACAAGCATTCATAGCCCGCGAAGAATTCCTGCATTTTCTGTTGCTCGCCGGCCTGTGCGTGCCGATCGGCCGCATCGAATTTGTCTTTCGACAGGCAGCCATAGGCGCCGGATCGGAGTTCGAAGGTTTGCTGCGGCTTGATGACGTTATCTTGCGCCTGTGCAATCGAGACAGCAGTGCCAAAACCCACCAATACGAAAAGCGATGCGACGTACTTCCTCATTTCCTGCCTCCCAATGCGGGTTTTTACTTAGGTTAGCTATGTGTTTAAAGGCAAACTAAAACCCACGGTTTTGAACATAGAACAGGCGCGAAAAAGAACAAGCACAATTTGTGTGCGGTTGCAAAAGCGACGGATTGTCGCAGGTGTGGCGCAGCGGTTAAAGCATGCGAATTGCATCGGTAAGCGCCGGTCCGGCCCCACCGGCGCAAGCGCGAGCGAAACTGCTCAGGGCCGAGTGGTAAGGCTTTGCGGCGCGAGCGACTTACATCGCGTCGACTGTCCGCAACTGCCTCAATTGATCGGTGCGATATTGGTGCAGTGCACACAAGAAGGCCCCGGGAATCCCGGAAATCGCTCGAACGAATTAGCTGATTACTGAATAAAAACGATGCCCGGTCGATAAATCGACGGTGGCAACCCTTCACACGTCGCTTATCCGGCATCGCGGCCGGCTTTTTGTTGCATTACGCATCGACTCATGGATTAATCGGGTTTTCCCTTGGGGGTTTTTCATGAGCTTTGCGCACTGGCTTCCATTCGCGATCGCATCGGCAATCGTCATCGTCATTCCCGGGCCGACGGTCTTGCTGGTCGTCTCTTACGCGCTCGGCCACGGTCGCCGCTATGCGCTGGCCACGACCGCGGGTGTGGCGTTGGGCGACTTGACGTCGATGACGGCCTCGATGGTCGGCCTTGGCGCCGTACTGGCGGCGTCGGCCACCTTGTTCACCGCGATCAAGTGGGTGGGGGCGGCTTACCTCGTCTATCTGGGTGTGAAGCTGTGGCGCGCGCCTGTCGTCGAACGCGATGCGCCGGACGTATCGGAAACGCGCACGGCCCGGGTCTTCGCTCACGCCTATGCGGTGACGACGTTGAACCCGAAGAGCATCGTTTTTTTCGTTGCATTCGTGCCGCAGTTCATGGACCTGCACGCGCCGATGTGGCCGCAAGCCGTCGTCCTCGAGGCCACCTTCGTCGTGCTTGCCTCGTTGAATGCACTGGGCTACGCGATACTTGCATCGAGCGCGCGACGCGCCATCCGCAGCCGCAAGGTTCAGCGCGCGGTCAACCGCACCGGCGGCACGATGCTCGTGGGCGCGGGTCTGCTTGCGGCAAGCTGGAAGTCGGCCAGTGCCTGACGCGCGATCTGCGCTGCTGCTGCACGCCTGCGCTGTGCGCGCCGCTTGCGGCGCCTCCCGCTCGGCGCCGAATGCGCGCTGCGACGCTTAGCGCGGCACGTCGCAGCCGGTCGGCGCGGCCTCGCTGCACTACAATGAGTTGCATCGGTTGCCACGGGAACAGGACGGAGGTTCATCGTGATCGAGCACTTCATATTGGGAACCTTTCTCGTATTGCCGTTGGTCATCGTCGCGTTTCTTTTCTCCGACGAATTGTGGCAGGAGCACCGCAAGGAAACCCGTGTACCGGGCATGCGGCGTATCGATTGGCGCCACCCTCTGCGCAGTCTGCTGCACCGTCATTGACGCCCGCAATTCGTCCGGCCGCTCTCTTGTTCCGACGCGTCCTCGCTCAGCGGTTCGCTGCGTTCCCGTGCGCCCGACACGTATAAAAATCCGATCCTAGGGTTGTGTAGGGAACCGCCGACAAGTTGTAGCCATTTGGTTCTGATCGCTCGCCAATCGATATTTTTTTCTCATAAGTATGACGAGTTGCTCAAGCCGACGACTGTCGTGCCGTTGACCACTATGTAGCCGGGAGAGCGGCTGCCACGTCCGACGCGCTGAGAGAGCAGTGTGTCGGCTCGTGCGTTGATCGGGGCTCTTAAAGGCGTCATAAAACATGAACTTATCCCACACGAAGGTAGCGACCCGGCTCGGTATCGGCTTTAGCCTGATTTCATGCTTGCTGGTTGCGGTCACCATATTCGCGCTTTATCGAATGGCTCAACTCGAGTCGTCGATGGTCGAAATCACAGATATCAATGCCGTCGAAGCCGGACTGGCGAATCAGCTCGATCACACCATCTCCAATCGAGCACTCGCGCTGCGCAACTTGATCCTCCTGCAAGCCGATCAGCAAGACCAGATCGCGATCGAGACGACGCGCTTCGACAAG
>NZ_DASXWY010000197.1:0-5040 GCF_036503415.1 Trinickia sp.
CACACGGCGCGTGGTGCGCTCGAACAGCCGGGCGCCAAGCGCTTCTTCGAGTTTGTCGACGCGTCGGCTCAGGGCCGGTTGCGAGATGTTGATCGATTCGGCGGCCTTGCGGAAGCTGCCCAGCTTGACCACCGCGATGAACGCCTGCAGATCGTTGAGATCCAAGTGGATGGCCACCGTACGCGCTCACTGTGTCGAAAACGCCATTGTGCATGAGGCGGGCCGCCTTCGCCGCTTGGATAATCCCGCTCAGCCGAACCTGTCGAGCAGGCTGTACCACGCGACCCCCGCCGCAATGTAAAAGCGCTGAAGCCCATGCAACGGAATTGGAGTCATCGGCGATTGCGGATACGGAAACCGGTTGCCGCTGCCCGCGAGCCGCTCCGCGATGTGCCGACCGAGACTGGTACAGAGCGCAATGCCGCGCCCATTGCACCCGAGCGCCATCGTCACGCCCGGCGCCGGCTCGTGAATATGCGGCATGAAATCGCGCGTAATGGCAATTCGCCCGGCCCAGCGATACTCGTAATCGAGCGGCCCCAACTGCGGGAAGAGCAATTCGAGCGAGCGCTCGAGATGCGCAAAATCGCCCGGACCGCGCGGCTCGGTAAAGAAACCGCGTCCACCCATCAACAAGCGGCCCGCCGCATCTTTACGGAAATACAGCAGCAGCCGCTGCGAGGTCGAAGCGGTCTCGCCGCGAGCGAGGATTGCTTGCGCATGCGCTGCGCTCAGCGGCCGCGTGGCGACGATGAAGCTGTTGGCGCTCAGGACTGTCTGCGCCAAGCCCGGCCATAACGAGCCGGTGTAGCCGTTGGTGGCGATCACCACATGCTCGGCGCGCACTTCGTTGCCATCGGAAGTGGTCGCGATCCAGCGCGAGCCTTGCCGCTCCAGCTTCGCGACGGTCGTTTGCGCATGCACGGCGCCCCCGGCTTGTTGCACCGCGCGCGCGAGCCCGCGTGCATATGCCAATGGCTGAATGGCGCCTGCGCGGCCATCGAGCCAACCGCCCGCAAACGCTTCGGTGCCCACGCGCCGAGCCACGGCGGCCCGGTCGAGCAACTCGACCGGCACACCGCGCCGCCCCCATTGCCGCGCCCGCGCATGCATGGCCGGAACGCTTTTCTCCGAATACGCCAATTGCAGCCAGCCCGCGCGTGCGGGCTGACAGTCGATGGCATGCCGGTCGATCAGATCGAAGACGAGATCCGCCGAACGCGATATCGCATCGATCAACGGTTCTGCGCGCTCGGCACCCAACATGCGCACGAGATCGTCGGGGTCGTGCTTCAGTGTCGGGTTCACCTGTCCGCCATTGCGGCCCGACGCGCCCCAGCCGGGTTCATTGGCCTCCACCACCGTCACTCCGACACCGCGTTCCGCAAGATGCAACGCAGTCGAAAGGCCGGTATAGCCGCCGCCGATGACGAGCACGTCCGTCGCCGTCGATTCGAGCAACGGGGGGGCGGGCGGCGCGGCAGGGGCCGTGGCGGCCCACAGCGAAGGCGGCAGCGGCTCGCTCGTCTTTCCCGAGGCGGTGCGCGGAACGGTCATCGACCCGCATCTCCCGTTGCCACGTCAGCAGGCCGGTGCAGCACGCGGCGCAGGAAATCCTGCGTTCGCGGCTCGTGCGGCGCGCCCAGTACTTGTGCCGCGGTGCCCGCCTCGACGATGGTGCCGCTATGGAGGAAGCAGACGCGATCGGCCACCTCGCGCGCAAAGCCCATCTCGTGCGTCACCACGATCATCGTCATGCCTTCACTTGCGAGCCTGCGCATGACTTCGAGTACATCGCCCACGAGCTCGGGGTCCAACGCGGAAGTGGGCTCGTCGAACAGCATGGCCTCGGGTTCCATCGCCAGCGCCCGCGCGATGGCGACGCGTTGCTGCTGACCGCCGGAGAGTTGATTGGGATAAGCCGGTGCCTTGGCGACGAGGCCCACTTTGTCGAGCAGCGCCATCGCCTTCGCGCGCGCAGCGCCGGGCTGTTCGCGCTTCACATAGACGGGGCCTTCCATCACATTTTCGAGGACGGTGCGGTGGGGGAACAGGTTGAACCGCTGGAAGACCATACCCATGCGGCTTCGCAGCGTATGAATCGTCTTGCTGGTCTGGTCTACGCGTTCGCCGAATGCCACGATCTCGCCGCCGTCGTACGACTCGAGCCCGTTGATGCACCGCAGGACCGTGGACTTGCCCGAGCCGGACGGGCCGATGAGACAGACCACTTCGCCCTTGTCGACCGCGAGGTTCACGCCGCGCAGCACATGGTGATCGCCGAAATGTTTGTGCAACCCGCGAATCTCGATCATGGTTTATTCCTGCCGGCGCCCATACGGCGCTCGAGCCTGCGCAGTCCATATACCAGCGGCAAACTCATCAACAGATACAGCAACGCGACGAGCGTATAAACGGTCATGTTCTGGAAAGTGGAGGAGGCGATCAGCTGCCCGGCGCGCGTCATTTCCGCCACCGTAATGGTGGAAACGAGCGACGAATCCTTGAGCATCATCACCAGCGTATTGCCATATGGCGGCAATGCGATACGGAAGGCCTGCGGCAGGATCACGCGGCGCATGACGAGCGCACCGCGCATACCGAGCGCTCGAGCGGCTTCGTGCTGGCCGGCGTCCACGGCTTCGATGCCGGCACGGAAGTTTTCAGCCTGATAGGCGGAGTACGCGATCCCCAGCCCGATCACGCCGGCCTGAAACGCGCTCAGCTGAATCCCAACGTCAGGCAGTACGAAATAAATATAAAAGAGCTGGACGATGATCGGCAGCCCGCGGATGACATTGACGATGCTTGCGCCCATGGCCGACACGGCACGCACGGGCGAGAGCCGCATCAATGCGAGGGCCAGTCCGACCACGCTGCTCAACATGAACGACAACACGGTCACTTGCACCGTGACCACCGCGCCCTTTAACAGGATGGGCAGGAACGCTATCGCTTGCTGGAGAAACGCCGCGGCACTCATGGCGAATCAGATGCCCCACTTCTGCACGATCGACGACAACGTGCCGTCGCTCTTGATCTTGGCGATGGCCTTGTTGATACGACCGAGCAACTCGCTATCGCCCTTGCGGACGACCAGGCAGACATCGCCCACATTGACGGGCTTGTAGCTCGACACGAGCTTGACGCCGTGCAGCGTGTTCTGGCGGATCTGGTAAGCGACGATGGGTTGATCGCCCAGGCCGGCCTTGATGCGCCCGAGCGCCAAGTCACGCGTCATGTCGGCGATGGAATCGTAGCTGCGCACTTCCTTGAAGATGCCTTTTTTGTTGAGCATGTCGAGGAACACCGTGCCGACTTGCGCACCCACTACTTCGCCCTTCAGGTCGTCGAGCGAGGTATAGGCCTTGTTGTCGTCGGCCTTGACGAGCAAGCCTTCTCCGTACGAATAAACCGGATCGGAAAAGTCCACCACCTGTGCGCGTGCCGGTGTCTTCAACATGGCCGCGGAAATGATGTCGATCTTGTTGGACGTGAGCGAGGGAATGAGCGCGGAAAACACGGTTTGCTGCACGTTCACGTTGAAACCGCCCGCTTTGCCGACGGCGGTGACCGTGTCGACCATCATCCCTTGAATCGAATTGCTTTTGACGTCGAGGAAGGTGAACGGCACACCGGTCGCCGTGGCGCCGACGTTGTAGGTGGCTGCGCCACCTTGCGCCCAGGCAACGACTGCGGTGCCGAGCAGGGCCAGCGCCAATGCGGCGCGACGCGAAAAAGAGACGAGAGACATCGGACACCTCCTTGCGGAAAAGAAAGTTCGCCTGGCGAGATCCGATGATCGATTGTAGAAGATCGATAAACCATAATTGAAAACCATATATCGACTCGTGCGAATCGATATGCGATTCTTCCTTCCGTAATAGAGCCGAGCCCACCCATTTTCTTCAGACATGACTGCATCCGACGACGCGCCCAACCTGCTGTTCAATCAGTCTTTGGAAAAGGGGCTGGCCGTATTGAGCAGCTTCGACGCACAGCGCCGCACGATGACGATTGCCGAGGTGGCTGCCGCGGTGGGCATCAACAAAAGTTCGGCTCAGCGGATGATCTTCACGCTGGAGCAGCTTGGCTATCTGCGTAAGCATCCGCAAACGCGCCGCTACCAGCTCACTCCCGCAGTGATGAAGATCGGCTTCAATTATCTGGCCGCCGATACGCTCATCGACGTGGCGAATCCCTTCTTGGCCGAATTGACCAAGCTCACCACGGAAACATCGTGCTTGACCGAACCGGATCAAGGGGAGATGGTGTACGTCGCCCGCTTCGTGAGCGCGCACTTCGTGCCGGTGCATATGCCGATCGGCAGCCGCATTCCGATGTATTGCACGGCATCGGGACGTGCCTATCTTTCCGCATTGGCCGAGCCCGAAGCACGCTCGATCGTCGAGTCGTCGGACCGCATCGCGCATACGACCCATACCCGGATCGAGGTGGCAGACATCATGCAGGCGCTGCGCGAGGCACGCCAGCGAGGCTACGCTACGAATCGCGAAGAACTTTTCCTGGGCGACATGACCATCGCGGCGCCGATCGTCAGTGGCAACGGTCGCCCGCTGGGTGCCGTTCATCTCGTGGCACCGACGGGGCGGTGGAGCCTCGAGGAGATGGAAGCCAAACTCGGCCCGCCGCTGTTGCAATGCGCGCGGGCGATCAGTTCTTCAGTGCGGGCTTTGGGCTAAAAGGCCTGTTCGCCGCGCCGTCGACGCGCGCGACGAAGAGGCCTTGCCGCGGCCGCGTGCGCGTCAGTCGTCGAGCGCCTTGCCGCCTGTTTCCTCGAACATCGATACGGCGATCAACGAAATCAGCACGCAGCCGATCATGTACCAGGCCGGCGCCATCTTGTTGCCCGTCGAACGAATCAGCCATGCGGCGACGAGTTGCGCCGTGCCGCCGAAAACCGAGACCGCGATCGCATAGGCGCTCGACATGTAACCCGCGCGCAGATGCTTCGGGAAGTTCTCGGGCATCAGCGCATAGGCGGGCGCGGAGCCCATCGTGTAGCAGAGCATCAGCGTG
>NZ_DASXWY010000198.1:0-5168 GCF_036503415.1 Trinickia sp.
GACGCGCGCACGCTCATGCACGCTACCCGACCCACGTTTGCAGCAGGCAGAATATGAACACCGTCACCCCGGGGCAGGCCGACCATGCAACTTCGGCAGACCGTTTTCGCTACGGTTTCCTGAAGGGCAATCCGCAACTGACGAAAAACGGCGAGCTCAAGCATCTGCTGACGATCGAGGGATTGCCGCGCGCGATCGTCACGCACATTCTCGATACGGCCGAGCAGTTCGTGAGTGTCACCGATCGTGAGGTGAAGAAGGTGCCGCTCTTGCGCGGCAAGTCCGTCTTCAACCTGTTCTTCGAGAACTCGACGCGCACGCGGACCACCTTCGAGATTGCCGCCAAGCGCTTGTCGGCCGACGTCATCAACCTGAACATCAATGCATCGTCGACGAGCAAAGGCGAATCGTTGCTCGATACGATCAACAATCTGTCGGCGATGCATGCCGATATGTTCGTCGTTCGCCATGCATCGAGCGGGGCCCCTTATCTGATTGCGCAGCACTGCGCGCCGCACGTGCACGTCATCAATGCCGGCGACGGGCGCCATGCGCATCCGACGCAGGGCCTCCTCGACATGTACACGATTCGTCATTACAAGCGGGATTTCACGAATCTGCGCGTGGCGATCGTCGGCGACATTCTGCATTCGCGCGTTGCGCGCTCCGATATCCATGCGCTCACCACGCTAGGCGTGCCGGAGGTACGCGCGATCGGCCCACGCACGCTGTTGCCGGGCGGGCTCGAACAGATGGGTGTGCGTGTGTTCAACAATCTCGACGAGGGATTGAAGGGTGTCGACGTCATCATCATGCTGCGGCTGCAGAACGAACGGATGAGCGGGGCGCTGTTGCCTTCGGCGCAGGAGTATTTCAAGAGCTGGGGGTTGACGCCCGAACGTCTTGCGCTTGCCCAGCCCGATGCGATCGTGATGCACCCGGGGCCGATGAACCGCGGCGTCGAGATCGATTCGCAAGTGGCGGACGGCCCGCAATCGGTGATTCTCGATCAGGTGACGTTCGGCATCGCCGTGCGCATGGCCGTGATGGGCATCGTGGCAGGCAACAACGATTGAGACGGTCTGCCCGATCGTGGCGCTAGCCCGCGCCGATGCACCGGCGGCAGGTACGCGCGCGGGAATGCGAAAACAAAGACGGACGGAATAAAGAAGGCAGCGCATGAAGATTCATATCGAAGGCGGCACGTTGATCGACCCGGTGGCGGGCAGCGAGGCGCGGGCCGATGTATTCATCGACGAGGGCAAGATCGCGGCGATCGGCGCCGCACCGGCCGGTTTCGATGCTGCGAAGCGCGTCGATGCGAAAGGGCGCCACGTCGTGCCGGGTCTCGTCGATTTGTCCGCGCGGCTGCGCGAGCCCGGCAACGAATATCGCGCCACGCTCGAGTCGGAAACCGCCGCGGCGCTCGCTGGCGGCGTGACGAGCCTCGTATGTCCGCCCGATACCGAGCCCGTACTCGACGAGCCCGGTCTCGTCGACATGTTGAAGTTCCGCGCGAGCAGCCTCGAGCGCGTGCACGTGTATCCGCTTGGCGCGCTGACCGTCGGCTTGAAGGGGCAGGTCATCACCGAGATGGTCGAGCTGACCGAAGCCGGTTGTATCGGGTTTTCGCAGGCCGATGTGCCCGTCGTCGATACACAGGTGCTCCTGCGCGCGTTGCAGTATGCGAGCACGTATGACTACACCGTATGGCTGCGGCCGCTGGATGCCTATCTCGCCAAGGGCGGCGTGGCGGCGAGCGGCGCGGTTGCTTCGCGGCTCGGTTTGCCGGGCGTGCCCGTTGCAGCCGAGACGATCGCACTGCATACGATCTTCGAATTGATGCGCGTGACCGGTGCGCGCGTGCATCTGCCGCAACTATCGTCGGCGGCCGGTATCGCGCTCGTGCGAGAAGCCAAGGCCGAAGGGTTGCGCGTCACATGCGATGTCTCCGCGAACCACGTCCATCTGATCGACGTCGACATCGGTTACTTCGACGCGCAATTCCGGCTCGATCCGCCGTTGCGCGGGCAACGCGATCGCGAGGCGATCCGTGCGGGCCTGGCGGACGGCACCATCGATGCGATTGCATCGAATCACACGCCTGTCGACGACGACGAAAAGCTGTTGCCCTTCGGCGAAGCGACCCCGGGCGCGACCGGCCTCGAGCTGCTGCTCTCGCTGACGGTGAAATGGGCCCAGGAAGCACGCATTCCGCTGGCGAAGGCATTGAGCCGGATCACCGCCGCACCGGCCGATGTGCTCAAGCTGCCCGCGGGGCGCATCGAAGTGGGTGCCGTGGCCGATCTGTGCGTTTTCGATGCGAGCGCGCACTGGCGCGTCGAGCCGCGCGTGTTGAAGAGCCAAGGTCACAACACGCCGTTTCTGGGCTACGAACTGCCGGGCCATGTGATGGCGACGATCGTCGCGGGCCGTCTCGCCTACGAGCGCGTGTGAGCGCGTCCCTGCCGATCCGAATGGACCGACTCGAATGAAACTCGCGCTTGCCAAGGCCCGGCTGGGGCTGCACCTGCTGCACGGGATGTGGATCGTCGCGACACGCTTTCCGCACGCCTCGCCCGAGCGCAAGCTCGTGCTCATCCGCGCGTGGTCGCTCAAGGTGCTGCGCCTCGCGGGCGTCAAACTCGTCGTGCATCATGACGAGGCGCGGCTCGACCACGGTGCGCTGGTGGTCGGCAACCACGTCTCGTGGCTCGATATTTATGTCATCAATGCGTGGCGGCCGACGCCGTTCGTTTCGAAGGCCGAAGTGCGCCATTGGCCTATCGTCGGCTGGCTCGCGCATCAATTGGGCACGATCTTCGTGCACCGGGAAAAGCGCAGAGACGCCCATCGCACGATGCACGAGATGGCGGCGCGGCTGCAAGCGGGCGAGGTGATGTGCATGTTTCCCGAAGGCACGACCTCGGATGGTCTCGACTTGTTGCCGTTTCACTCGAACCTGTTTCAAGCGGCTGTTTCGGCCGGTTGCCGCGTGCAGCCCATCTGCCTTTTATACGAGGATGCCGAGGGCCGGCAATCGACGGCGCCCGCTTATATCGGCGATATGTCGCTGGGCGAATCGGTCGATGCCGTCTTGCGCGGCGGTCCGTTGACGGCGCACTTGTACGTGGGCGACGCAATCGACGCGGTAGAGGACAGGCGCGTGCTGGCGGCGAGGGCTAGAGATGCCGTGGCGGCCGGTCTTGCTCGATTGAGGCCATCGCAACCGGCGCCGGCCATGGCGCCGAGCGCTTCGGATACGGCACCGCTTGGTGCCGAATACGATCAGCGTTAAACCGCAAAGCGCACCGGCGCGATGTTCGCTTGAATGAATGACTCGAACCGCGCGACGGAATCATCGATCGTGAGACCGGCCGTATCGATCGTCAGATCGGGCGAGACGGGGGCCTCATAGGGCGACGATACGCCCGTGAACTCAGGCAACTCGCCGCGTCGCGCACGTGAATAGAGTCCTTTCGGGTCCCGCGATTCGCATACGGCAAGACTGCTGGCGACGTGCACTTCGAAGAAGCGCTCGCCGACGATCGAACGCGCAAGACTGCGATGCTCGCGCGCCGGCGAAATCAGCGCGCCGATCACGACGAATCCCGCGTTTTTGAATAGCGCGGCCACTTCGGCGGTGCGGCGGACGTTTTCCAGACGGTCGGCGTGGCTGAAGCCGAGGTTCGAATTCAGGCCGGTACGCAGGATGTCCCCATCGAGCACCACTACCATGCAGCGCCTCGCTTCGAGCCGTTCCTTGACGGCATGAGCGAGCGTCGATTTGCCGGCGCCCGAGAGGCCCGTCATCCAGAGGACGCCGCCGCGCTCGCCGGTCGAAACGATGGGCTGCGTGGCGCCGCTCACGCTCGCCAGGTTTTGCGAAAGCTCGCGGGACGATGCGTCTGTTGATGGAAAGGGGGTGCCTTCCAAGGTGACTCCTGCTCTATTGCGAAACACTGCATTCTATGAAAATTTGCGGGCGCGCAAAGCGCGGCGCGGTTACCGATTGTTTCGGCAATCGGTGCATTCCTCTTGCGCGACGGTGCGCGCGGCCGGATCGCGCGTGAGGCGGACGGCCGTCAGACGATTGCCCCACACGCAGCCCGAATCGAGCCCGATCAGGTTGTCGCGCATGAGGACGCCGAGCGCAGCCCAGTGTCCGAACACGATGGTGGTGTCCGACGTGCGGCGATCGGGTGCGTCGAACCACGGCACAAAACCCGTCGGGCCGTTTTCGAGGGTGCCGTTCGCACTGAACTCCATGTCGCCGCCAGGGGTGCAGAAGCGCACGCGCGTGAAGGCGTTGAAGGCAACGCGCAACCGGTCCACGCGCGAGAGATCGGGCGACCAGCGATTGGGCCCCTTCTCGTAGAGTGCCGCAAGCGTTTCCTGCCAGTTCGGCGCGCGCAGCGCCCGCCCCAATTCGTCGGCGAGTTCGAGCACGAGCGCCGTGTCCCACTGCGGCAGGACACCCGCATGGACCATCAGTGTGCCGTTTTCCAGATGGGCGAACGGCCGCTGCCGAAGCCAGTCGAGCAGCTCCTGCGCATCGGGCGCCGTCAGGATATCGCCGAACGTATCGTCCGCCTTCTGACGGCGTATGCCAGCCGAGACGGCCAGCACATGCATATCGTGGTTGCCGAGCACGACCTTCGCCCGCGCGCCGAACCCTGCTATTTCCCGTAGTGTGGCGAGCGAATCCGGGCCGCGGTTGATGAGGTCGCCGGCGAACCAAAGCGGTGTATCGCCGGGCGGGGAAAGCCTGGCGAGAAGGCGGCGAAAGGGTGCGAGGCATCCCTGCAGATCGCCGAAAGCAATGGGGGCGGCAAGCGTGTCCATGGTCAGATAGGCAAATGGAATGGACGGCTCTCTAAAGTCTTGCAGGCCTGCAGCCGTATAATTAGCTGATTATTTGGCCAAACTGAGCAGCGGCGCGGGCGATATTTGGATCACCGCACCGCCAGCAAAGAGCGAGCCGTCGAACGGAATTTCGGCGAGGGGGCATTGTACGCAAAGTCCCGCTGACGCGTCGCGGGCCGCGCAATTTTGAGGAACCCCATGATCCTGGTCACCGGCGGCGCCGGTTTCATCGGCGCCAATTTCGTGTTGGATTGGCTGCGCGATTCGCAAGAAGCTGTCCTGAACGTCGACAAACTGACGTA
>NZ_DASXWY010000199.1:0-36491 GCF_036503415.1 Trinickia sp.
GCAGCGACACTTGCGCGAAACACCCGCCGCACTCGAAATACTGAGCCGATGCACGGACGAAGAACGACTTGCGATCCGCGCGCTGCTCGCGAAATGGTTCGGACAACGGCCGGCCCACATGCCGCCCAACGATTTCGAACAACCGCCCGGCAACAAACTGCAGTGGAACGCCGAGGTGCCGTTCGAAGCGTTCGAAGCGGCACCCGGGACCGACCCACGTGTCATCGAATTTTTCCGGGCGTTGCTCAACGAACCGCTACCCGTTCCGCTAGTCGAGCTCCTTGCGGCCAAGCTCGAGGACGAACATGATGGGCAAAGCGTAAGCGCAAGCACGGGCGCCGAGACCGACGGTATCGACAACGTCACCGTCCTCGCACCGGAGATTCCCGAGCATGACGATCCGAGCCACGAACGCGCCGAAGGCGTCGAGCTGCTGCCTGCCGCCACGTTCACGTCGCACCTCGGCCCGCAATCGGATAGTGCGATGCGCGCGCTGCCCGAGCAAGTGCGACTGGCGCGCGCCGGTATCGGCACTCTGCCGCACGAGATGACGGAAAAGCAGCGCGAAGGCCTCGCCGCGTTTCAAGCGCCGCCCCCCTATGTCTCGGACCATATCTCGCTCGGCACGCGTATTCGCGCGCTGACGCCCGAGGAGCGGCGCGAAGGTCATCGATTCATCGCCGGGCCGCGACGGGATTCGGCCCACTATGTCCTTTCGACGAAACAGATGCCCGTCGATGTGCTCGGCAGCGACGGCAGCGCCTTGACGCTCGATGTGCATACGCGTCCGTTCGCGAGCCTCGACAGTGCACGCGAGCACGCCATTCGCATACTCAAATCCAACCCGGACGCCGACGTGGCGATCTATCGCATCGAAGGGCCCCCGCGCGAGCTGCAGACCAGCCTCAGAAAGCGGCGCATCGAGACGGAACTCGTCGCGCGAGCCGCGATGGTGCTCGACGATGGCGGCACGTTGTACCAGATCACCGTTGCGAATACGCTCGCGAAATATCGCATGGCGCCGGGCGAGCCCTATGGCGCACCGCCGGTGACCGGCATGCCCCAGCGCAAGATTCGTCGAGCGGGCGCGCTCGCACTCGGCAAGATCGCCGCGACGGCTACCGGCGCCTACGTGGGCATGCGGTACGGCCTGCACATGCCCGCCGACACCACGATGGAAACGATGCTCGAAACGGGGCGCGCGATGTTCGGAGCACGCGCCGGCATCAATGCGGCCAAGCGCATCGTCCAGATCCGCGTCATGCAGCGTCTCGACGAACTCGCTTCCGATCGCGAGCGCGTGCTGACACGCGCCGCGGGTGCTGGCGCCGAGGTCGAGGGCGTCTCCTCGTCACTGGAACCTGCGGACATGCCCGCGCTGGATCTGCTGGAAAGGCGGACGACGGGGGTGCGTGGCCTCGTGCGCGGATATCGACGCCACGATCGCGACGAGCTTGCGATGTTCGCTGAAATATTGCGGACCACGCCGGACGACGTCGATGCCTTCCGTCGGCTCGATACGCTCGCCAACGAAGGGCTTTTCGCGTCCGAAAGCCCGGTCGAGCGCGCGCGCCGCGTCTTCTGGGGCGCAAGCTATGCGCCGAGCGATATCGCCGCAGCCGGCATCTGGCTCGCACCGCAAGTCATGCTGACAGGCTTCGATTCGATCGAAGGGACGGCGACCTGGCTCGCCAACCTGGCTACGCTGATGTTCGTTCCCGTGCATCTGAGCGGCAACGGGGGGCAACGGCTCGCCCGCTCGCTCGAAGTGATCGGTAACAAGCACAATTTCGATCCGACCGTGCCGGCGGCCGGCGACAAGCTGCGTCGATTCCTGCCGGGCAACGACGAGCGTCCGCTGTGGGTACGAAAAGCGCTCGGCGAGCTCCTCGTTTACAGCAGAAAACGGCCCGATGGGGGCCGGCTCTACAAGCCGCCGTTCTTTCAAAGGCTGCCCGAATTCCAGATGCTGGGCGCAACGATCGCGTCGGTCCCATTCGCAGCGGCCAATGCATTGGGTGCCGCGCATTCGATCATGACGGGCGACATTGCATCCGCCTCCGTACAAATGGGTATGGTTGCGGCCGACGGTGTGTTCCTGCGCGGATTCCAGCTCGCGCATCAACACGCGCATGGCGCGAATCATGGTCGCGGCCCGATCGTCCGGCGGGGGCCGATTGCTGCGATCAGACCGCCGGTGCGCGGCGCGGAAGCATCGCCCGTCGATATCACACAGCCGCATCTCGTCGCCGACGGCGGGCTGTTGCGCAGAATCGATCCCGAGATCGTAATCGGCGCCGGGATGATCACCCAGGTGGGGCTCGGACTCTTGCTGATGAGTTGAGCGCGATGCATTGCGCGCCGCGCGCGGCGCGCCGTCACGTCACTTCACTGTCCGGTATCGCGCCGTCTGCGCTCGATGCCCATGAAGAGATTGCCCAGTGCGTCATACCCCGAATGTTCGATGACATCGACGCCCGGCGGAAGGAGATGCCGGCCGTAGCCCGGCCTGAAGGCGGCGCCTACCCCGCCCAATTCCACCGCCGCGGCCAACATCGGAATGTCGTTTTCGCCATCGCCCATCGCGGCTGAATGCGCGTCGTCAGGCAGGTCGGCGTGGTATTGGCGGAACAGTCGCTCCTTCACGTTGCCATCCAGGAACTCACCGTCCATCTTGCCGGTCAGCAACTCCGACATGACGCGCGACGCCTCGCTCGATAATGACGAGGCAGCATCATCGAATCTCCCGTCGTCGATGGACGTTTGCGCTTCGGCAAGCGTCGTCAAGAGCCGGTTGGCATGCGCGTGCACGTGCAGGTGCTTTGCACCCAGCTCATCTCGCAGCTTTTCCACGAACTGGGTGAAACCGGACGATATCAGCAGCACGCGAGCCTGCGGCGAAAGCATACCGATGAACTCGCGCGCGCCGGGCATGAGACGACGAGCCATCATGTCGCCCACCTCGTGAAAATCTTCCATGCCGATGCCCGCGAGGGTTGCCACGCGGCCACGCATCGATTCGACGATATCTTCGCGCCAGGCCAGGGCATCGGCCTCGGGGTCGCCCTTGAGTTCAACCAGTTTCGCGTGGAAATCACCGTCGATCAACGTTTTGTCCACATCCGTTGCGAAGAGCGCCAGCTTGTCGATATGACGATCGTCCGGTACCGGTGAAATGTCGAGCGAGGCCTCGCTCGCCAGTTCCTCGGCACGCGCATAGTCGGCCGCATCGTACGATACGTCATGCAGACGGAAAGCATCGCCGTGCAGCGCGCCCGGTGGCAAGCGAACCGTCGCCGCACCGGGACGCAGGCAAGCCTGCAGGCGTTCGAGCGTATCGCGCGGTGCACTGGGGCCTTGCACGACCACATGCAAAGGCGATCGTGTCGATACCCTGAACGAAGCCACGCTCGGCGGGCGCCCCGACGTGTCGTCAGTCAGCGGCGTGCGGCCGATCTGCTCGAACCGCGGGTCCGTCGTTCCGCGGCGTGTGGGCGAGATGCTGCGAGGTGGCGCAGTCATCGTGCCGGACACTGCTGCATCGGTAACAGCCAGCGTGCGCCCGTCGTGGGCTCCAAGTTTCAATGACACTTGATTCCTCCGTTTTCGATGTCGCGACATTTGACGCGAAATCCGATCCTCCGCTGCGCTATGGCGCGAAGCCCGGAAAGGCAGGACGAACCACTCCGACACATGCCCCGCATGAAGAAAAAACATGCCCACGCTTCGCGACGACCGCACGCGCTTCGGAAGCGTCTCGCGATGAATCGGCCGATCCGCGACAATCCCGCCTCCGTGCCGATCAGTTCGTCTTCGTCGCGGTGCGCGGGTCGATCCGACGCACTTTCGACGAGACATATGAAGCGGCCGACAGTCGCTTTGAGATCAATTACGCATGACGCATATCTCCGCATCCGATCCCGCGCACCGCGCTGCGCAGAACCGAGGCGCGACCGGTTCGACCCAATCATCGGCGCCACCGGCTGCGACGAAACCACCGGTGTCATCGATCTTCGACCCACTTCGAGCCAGACCGAAACGGCAGCCCGGCGAGTCCGGAATGGCGACCGAAAACGGCGCGGCTTCCCTCGCGAAGGCCCATGCTTCGACCCCGCATCACCGCATCGAATCCATCGCGCCGGCCGTCCATGTGGCGGGGTCCAAGCATCAGCGCCCGCCGATCTTTCATGTGGCGATCATCGGTGCCGGCCCGCGCGGACTGAGCGTGCTCGAGCGCATTCAAGCGATGCTGTCCGAAGAGCACCTGCTTCATATCGGCCTGAACTCTCGCATCAATATTCATCTGATCGAGCCGGGCGAGCCGGGGCACGGCGTTCACTCGCCCGATGCAGCATCGCACCAGTTGCTCAACACGGGTGCCGGGGCCGTCACGATGTGGGACCGTGCCGATCAGGAATATGCCGTCGGCCCATCCCTGAAGGAGTGGGCCAACGCGCATGGCTATCGGTTCGTCGACGGCCAGTTCGTGAACAACACTCGCGCGGGACGCGCGGTACGGGACGACGATTATCTGCCCCGCGCATTGCTCGGCAGGTACCTCGACGACGTGTATCGAACGCTGGAAAAACTTGTCGACGAGGATTCCCGGCTACGGTTGATTCATCACCCGTTGCGTGCGGTCGATTTGCGACTGCGTCCGTCCGATCTGTCCGAAGACGGCACGCAAGCCCACCCGAGCCGCGTCAAGATCGTGCTCGAACAAGGGCTGCCGTTGATCGTCGATCATGTGGTGTTGACAGCGCCTCCCGAGGGCTCGCTCACCGCGGAAGACTCCGAATTGCTCGAACGTGTGGCGCGTTGCCGCGAGCGCAACGCGCAACTCCGGTTCGTTCCCCGGCCTCACCCGCTCGAGGCGCTGCAGGACATTGCGCCGGGGGCGGTCGTGGCGGTGCGTGGAATGGGCCGCAGCTGCCACGATGTGATAGCGGAGCTGACCGTCGGACGGGGCGGCCGTTTCGTCGGTTCGGCCGCCGGCCAACTGAGCTATCGGGCGAGCGGACGCGAGCCGCGGATCGTGCTTTACTCGCGCAGCGGCTTCGCACTCGATACGCGCCCAATCGATCACAAAGGTCACGATGAAGCGTTCGAACCGCACTTTCTCACCCGCACCGTCATCGACGCGCTTCGCGCGGATGCCATGGCGCGCACCGGAAGCATGCAGCTCGACCTCGAAACCGATCTGCTGCCGCGTCTGGAGCAGGAGCTCGCGTACGCGATTCATTGCAGCAGCGAAGGTGCATCGTCGGTCGACCCATCGCGATTCGAGCCCTCCGAGCAGGAGCTGGGTGCGGCGCGCTCGCTGCTGACGGCCCCGGAGCCGCCCGCATTCGCTGACTATCAGAGCTACGCGCACGCCTTCAGGGAGCGCCTGGCGGACGGCGTGTCTCGCGCACATCAAGGCAATGTCAACCATCCGTTCAACGCCGCGGCTCACGTGCTGCGCGAAATCCGCGATGTATTGCGCTACGCCGTCGATTTCGGTGGACTCACGCCCGACAGCCACCGTCGCTTTCTCGAGTTGGCTGCCCGAATGGACCGCACTGCCGGCGCCGTGCCCGATCGACGCAACAAGGAGCTTCTGGCATTGATCGACGCCGGCGTGGTCGTCGCCGGACCGGGCCCGGGCAGCGATATCGAACTCGATGAAGCTGCCGCGCGTTTCGTCCTGCGATCGAACTCGCTCGGCGTTGCGCACGGCATGGAGGCCGACGTGCTGATCCATGCGCAGCTCGGCGATATTACGGATCAACCGCAAGCGGATTCGCTGTATGCCAATCTGCTTGAAAGCGGGCTGATTCAGCGCTACCGAAACGGCGAGTTCGCCGCGGGCGGGATCGAGATCGATTCTCGACGCCATGTCGTCGACGGCTCCGGCAATCCCGTCACGACCATCGATGTCGTTGGCATGGCCACCGAGGGAATAAACTGGCTCACCAACGTCCTGCCTGGCCCTGGCGCCTCGATCCGTCCGCTCATCGATGCAACGCAGATCGCCGCCAACATCACGAACCACATCATGCGTCGCCAGCCGCCCCTGGCCTCGTTGATTGCCGCGCTCCCCGAAACGGATCGCCCTCTGCACGCATGGCACCCCGCTTTGCCCGAAGGCGAGTTCGCGATTCACGTGCCCACCACGCCTTCGCCCCCGGCGTTGTGGCCGCGCAAGGACATCTCGCTGACCTTCGTACCCGGTGCGCCCGCGCCAGCCGCGCTCAACGGCATTCCGATGCGCAGCGCCACGCCACCCGCCGATGCGCGCGCCTGGCTTGCCGATTCCAAGGAAGATATCGCGATAGACACGCCCTATCCGTTCGGTTTCGCATCGAATGGCCGCCCCACCGCCGGCGTCGTGATTTTCGAAGGATGGCCCGTGCCAAGGCTATGGCTGGTCGTGCCGAGCAACGGGTACGGCGGCCGCGTCACATTGCCGCAAGGCGGCGCCGACGATGGCGAACTGCTTCCCGTTACCGCCCTGCGTGAATTGTTCGAGGAGACCGGGATGCGCGCGCGGCTGCGTAGTGTCGTCGGCGATTTCGGCCTCGAATACGATCCGACGCCGCCCGAACTCAGGGCGCCGACGAGCAACGATACCCGGTTCTTCGAAGGGGATCGCATCGGCGGCAGTGTGCGGGACGCGGGTTGGGAAACGCAGGCCCTGATCCTCGCCACTTACGAAGATGCACTGTGGTTTCTCGAACGCCCGCGGGACCGCGCGATCGTGCGTGCCGCATGGCGGAAATGGCACGAGCGACACGGCATGACCGCTTGATGCGGCTTTTTCCGACCATTACCGGGCAGCGTCGACCGGTATCGTGAAATGGAACGTCGCGCCGGGCTCGTCCGAGCTTGCCCATAAACGTCCGTCATGCGCCTCTACGATCGAACGGCAGATCGATAATCCCATCCCGAGTCCATCGGGCTTCGTCGAATAAAAAGGCGCGAAGATGCGATCGACGAGCGCCGCCGACAAACCAGGTCCCGAATCCTGCACGGACACGCGCACGCGGTCGAGCTCGATGCGCGCGGTGCAAATGCGCAATTTTCTTTGCCCGGGCGGCACTGCGCTCATCGCCTGGAGCGCATTCACGATCAGATTCAGCAGTACCTGCTGCAGTTGGACGCGATCGCCGTGCACCGAAGGTAGATCGTGCTCGAGCGCGGTTTCCAGCGCCACGCCCGAGCCCGCAATCTCCGCGCGCGTCAGTGCGATCATTTCCTTCACGGCCAGGTTCAGGTCGACCATCCCCATGCGGGGCGGCGCCTTCTTGACCAGTTCGCGGATGCGGCCGATGACATCGGCCGCGCGATTGCCGTTCTCGACGATACGGTGCAGCGCCTGATCGACTTCATCGAGATCGGCAGGCTCACGGCCCAGCCAATTCAACGATGCCTGTGCATCCGTGACCATCGCCGCGATAGGCTGATTGACCTCATGCGCGATCGCGGCGGCCAACTCGCCGAGCGTCGTCACGCGCATCACATGCGCAAGCTCGGCGCGCGCGCGGCTCAACTCCTGAGCCGCCTGGCGCGACGCCGTCACATCCATCACGACACCGATGAACTCGCGGTTGCCCGCACCGTCACGCACGGCGTGGGCCACTGCGCGAACGTCCTTGACCCGCCCGTCGCTCATGAGCAGCCGATGCTCCACGTCCCAGTCCGTCTGCTCGAGCATCACGCGCTCCAGCAGTTGCCGCACGAACTCGCGATCGTCGGGATGTGTGCGCTGGAGCGCGAGTTCGACGGTGGGCTCGACGGACGGATCGCATTCGAAAATACGGTACGTTTCCGCAGACCAGATCAGTTCGCCGCTCGGGATCCGCCAGCCGAAGCTGCCGGTATGGCTGATGCGCTGCGCTTCGGCCAGATACATCTCGCTTTGCCGGAGCGCGTCTTCTGTTCGCCTGCGCTCGGTGATGTCCTCGCAGGCCACGAGAACCAGAAAGCCGTCCGGGCGCCGCACCGCTTTCGCGTTCTCGCGCACCCAGAGCAACGAGCCGTCTTTCCTGATCTTGCGGACTTCCCAACTGTGCGAAAGACCGGGATCGCCCAGACAAATACTCATCTGCTCGATGACGAAGGGCCGATCCTCTTCACGGAACACCGCGAGAACGGATTGGCCGACCAGTTCGTCGACACGATAGCCGAGCTGCGCGGCGCCAAATCCGTTCACCGATTGAACGACGCCGTCGGCATCGACCATGAAGTACATGACGGGATTGTGCTCGAACACCTCACGCCAGTGCGCCTCGCTCTCGCGCAGCGGCCGATCGATACCTGCCTGCGCTCCACGCCCGTCGGCATCGGGCGCCGCGGCGCGGTCGCCGGCGTCCGCCGGCGCGTTGGGGGTCTCCTGTGCCATTTCGTCCACCTCCGCTGCGGCACGCCGAACGGGCGCCGGCAGGCCGCGCCGCGTTCAACGCTGTCTCGCTGCTTCCTGTACCGCTTTCGAGACAACGGTGAGTCCATCCTACCACCGCGGCGATCGGACGGCATACCTCCGTATGATGTCGGTTCGACGGGTTACGGACTACCCTCGGTACTGATAAACGATGGCGTGCGGCATGGATTACCGCCGCTCGCCGATACGAGCTCATTCATGCCCTTTTTCGGTACCGTCTCTATCGTCGATGACAACGAAGCGTCGCGCCTCGCGATCGCGAATCTGGTGCGCTCGCTCGGCTGGCAGACGCTGCTGTTCGATTCCGCCGAGGCGTATTTGTCGCGCCGGTCGCTGGCGGACGTCGACGAACTCGGATGCCTGATTTCGGACGTCAGGATGCCGGGCATGAGCGGCATCGAACTACATGAGCAACTGCTGGCCTCGGGCGATGCGCCGCCCACCATCTTCGTCACGGCGTTCACGACCGAAGCGCTGCGCGCACGCGTAGCGGCAAACGGTGCGCTGGCGCTCCTGAAAAAGCCGATCGACACGCAGGAGTTGCAGCGATGTCTGGCACGAGCCGTGGGCAAGCGCGTTTAAGGGCTCTGTTCACCATGATCGGGCGCGGCCCGCATGCGTCTCAACGCCGCGGTTCCACCCCCAGCGCCTGCGCCTTTCGCACGAGATCCGGCAACGAACGCGCTTCCATCTTCTTCATCATCTGCCCACGGTGAATCTTCACGGTGATCTCGCTCAGATTCATTCGAGCGGCAATCTGCTTGTTCATCAGGCCAGCGATCACGAACGCCATGACCTCGCGTTCCCGCGGCGTCAGCGATTCGTAAGCCGCGCCGAGCGATGCGAGCGAGCGTTCCGCGGCCAGCCGTTCGCCGTCGCGCGCTAGTGCTTCGTTGACTGCATCGAGCAGATCCTGCTCGCGAAACGGCTTCGGGAAGAAATTGAGCGCGCCGGCCTTCATCGCCTTGACGGACATTTCGATGTCGCCATGGCCCGACATGAACAGAACAGGCATGTGCAAGCCGGTGCGGCTCATATCCTGCTGAAACGCGAGACCGCTCTCACCGGGCAATCTGACGTCGAGAATGAGACAACTCGGCACGGCCTTTCTTTTGAAATCGAGGAAATCGCGTACCGACCCGAACGTCTCGACCGCAAATCCTACCGAACGCAATAGATTGCGTAACGCGTTGCGCATTCCTTCGTCGTCGTCGACTACATAGACGATGGGGGAATCGTCGCCTGTCTTGGTCAATGTCGAATGCTGAGCGGATACCATGCGGCCCCCGTGAACCCGGCGCGCATGAGACGCACGAGGCGCCGCCGCAACGCGGGAATCGGCAGTCATTATAGGACGCGCGAGGCGTACCGCACGAGGGGTACGGCACATACGCCGCTACTGCACTTGCTTCTCCGGGGGCCGGCTATACCGAGGTATGAAGGCATCAAACGATCGTGCGCGCGCGGCGTCTTCTTGCACAGTTGTCGCCGGGCAGGCGGTGGCCTACCTTTGATCGCAGGGCGGCACCTCGTCAGGCATTGCGCCCGGGAGCCCGATCCGGATAGGCGCGGCATGTCGGCCGCGAGCACGATGCCGGACGGATTCGTCAATGCGTCTTTGCGGTGGACAATCATGGCGGTCAGAGCGGAACGATTTCGGGCACGGTGCCGACTCGGCGGGCGATCTTCGCTGCGTGCGTCGCGTGCGACGCGCGGCCCAGGCCGCACGCGTACCGTGCGGGCGATCGAGAAATCGCGTCGATGCGTCTTGCGTAAGGAATCGGACGCGGCACGCATGTTTGCGATGCTCGACGATCCGAGCGACTGAACCCACGACGCACCAATCGTCAGACGAACGCGAGCCGCGCTAGCGCGCACGCTTGCCCGCGCGGCTCAACGCTCGCGATGCGGCGAATTTCCCTTCTCTTCCTGGATTAACCGATAAACGCGGACGCGCTGCCGGCGCTTCGCCGCTTCGTTCGGCGGCGCCTCGCTCGGTGCAGCGGTGTGGGAAAAAGACGCGGCGGCAATCAGGTTGCGCGCCGCGCTGGAACGGTCAAAGCAATGTGACGTGACGCAGATCGACGGTGCGGCGATAGACGTTCTTGCCGAGCCATGGCACGTAGGTATATTCGTCGTAGGCGTTGCTGCCCAACAAAAGCCATGTGTTCAGCCGAGACATCGTGGTTCTCCGAAAAGTCGATGCTCGTTGCAAGAACGCGTGGAGCATGTATCAAAGCGTACGCACTGTCTCGAGCCCGCGCCATTCTACGAGGGGATGGATGATGTCTTCGCCTGGATGAGCACGAGAAACGGATGTATGACAGGGTTTGTACTGGCTACCGTCCGAGGTACGCGTTCCAGCACGAGGGGAACTTTCGCGCGATCCCGAACCGAACACTACTCAATGCACATATAAACGCCTCGAAGGCCGGCGAGCCTGAGCTGTCTTGTCATGCAAACAACAGCTCGAGCCGATGCAAGGAGAGTGGATGAATCGAAAGAGAGTACCGGGTCTCGATTGCGGTCGGGCCATTGCCGTCGTTTCAGTCGTCGCAGTTCACTTGTCGTTTCAATTTCCTCATCTGCCGCATTGGGCGAAGATCGTCGCCCGCATGGGGCAATATGGAGTACAGCTTTTCTTCGTGATCAGCGCCGTTACGATCTTCATGACGCTGGAGACCGAGCGTGCACGATATGCAAGCACCGGTCAGATCGTCTTGCGTTTTTACGTCAAACGGTTTTTCCGCATCGCGCCGCTCTACTACGTCGCGATCGTCGGATACGGTCTCATGAGTTGGTACACCTATACGTTTCAGGCCGACCACGCCTCGATTCTCGGGCCCCACGACACCTCCGACGTCCTGCTGAACCTGTTCTTCGTTCACGCATTGTCCGATTCGGCCATCAACAACGTCGTCCCGGGCGGATGGTCGATCGGAGTGGAGATGCTGTTCTATCTGATCGCGCCGCTCGTCTTCTTCTGCACAGGCGGCTCGCGTTCTCGCCTGACGGCGCTGAGCGTGCTGCTCTTGTCCGCTTGCGCGGCATCCCTGATTACCGGCGCGTGCGGTGGCCGCCTCGAATGCAGCGTTCAAAACAATACGTTCTTCTATTTCTGGCCTCCCGTCCAAGTACCGTGTTTCCTCGTGGGTTTCTGGTGCTGGAATCTGTTCAGCCCATATCTCGTCGGGCAAGCCCAATTGAGCCGCCGTGGCATGGCCGTTGCGCTCGTCGTTTCGATCCTCTGCGGCGCGGGCACCGCCGTCCTTGGCGTCTGGCTGGGACTCGCGCACGAATTGGCCCCCATCGTCGCGGCATGCGGGGCCGCGGCCTTGTTGCTTGCATGCTGCTCGCGGGTCGACCGGTCGCTGACTGCCCGTGTTGCCGACGCCATTGGGCGCGAAAGCTACGGCGTCTATCTCTGGCATTTCATCTTCCCATTCGCGGCGATGTACGTCTTCAGGGATTCGACCGTCCTCGCCACGCATGGATCGTGGATGTCGCTGACTGTCTTCATGCTGACCCTCGCGGCTGCGGTGGCAGCCTCGTATGCCCTATCGCGCGTCACCGATACGCTCATTCAACGCGGCGCATCCGAGCTCGCGCGCACGCTCCTCCAGCAGATCGACATGCGGTTCGGCTTCGGCGCTGCGCCGTCGCGCCGGCTGGAGTAGACTGCGCGACGGCGTGCATCGCATCGAGGAGACCGGATGAATCCTTCAGAACGCATCGACGAACTGATCGCAGGCCTCACGGACTGGCGCGGCAAGACCTTTGCCGAGCTCCGTGCGGCCATCCTCGAAGCCGATCCGGATATCGTCGAGGAATGGAAGTGGATGGGCAGCCCCGTCTGGTATTGCGATGGAATGATCGCCGTCGCCAACGCCCACAAAGGGAAAGTGAAGGTCACTTTTCTGCACGGCGCGCACGTGCCCGATCCGGATAAGCTCTTCAACGCGGGGCTCGAAGGCAACGCAAGACGAGCGATCGATTTTTTCGAAGGCGACAAGACGAACAAGCGCGCGTTGAAGAATCTCGTGCGCGCAGCGATCGCCTATAACCGGACGGCCTTGAAGAAGAACCGGAAGACGCCTGCGGATACGGAAACGAAGCCACCGAAAGGCAAAGCGGCATGAAGTCGTCGACCCAAAGCCGTCGAATCGCCCCGCAGCCATAGCGGCACGGGAAATTTATCGCGGCTTTTGCGAGCGGGCCTGCGTTCGCTTCCGCCGCAACGGCGGCGCGTGCCCTGTCGATTCGCGTACGACGAGCGCCATCCCAGGCACGACATGCGCGGCGCGAGCCGGCCTCGCGCCTTCCACCATCTCGAGCGCGAGCGCGATGGAGCGCGCCGCGATCTCCGCTATGGGCAGCCGCACCGTAGTCAACGCCGGGCGAAATTGATGGGCAAGCGCAATATCGGTGAATCCGATGATCGACAGATCGTCGGGCACGCGTTTGCCGAGATCCGCGGCCGCCTGCATTGCGCCGATGGCCATCAGGTCGTTCGTCGCGAAGATCGACGTCAAGGTTCGATCGGAACGCAACAGTTTCGTGGCCGCCTCGTATCCGCTTTCGATCGAATCGTGCGCATGCGCGACGACAACTGCGTTTTCGCCGTGGCCGTGTTTCGCAAGCGCATCGGTAAAGCCGCGAAGCCGCACCGTCTGCGGGCCGCCCGAGCCCGCGCCGACCAGCGCACCGAACTTGCGGTGCCCGAGTTCCGAGAGGTGCGCGGCCGCGAGTGCGCCGGCCGCCGCAAAATCGATGGTGACGCAAGGCAGCGCGCGTGAAGCGTGGACGTGCTCCCACATGCAGAGCACGACGGCCGCCCTTTTGCCCGCAATCTCCGTCAGTTCGCGCTCGCTCAGATCCGTGTTCATGACGATGACGCCGGCCGCGAGCGAACCTGCTATCTGCTCCAGATAGGCCCGCGTAATGGCAGGATCGTCATCCGTGTTGCATACGAGCAGAAAGTGGCCGCGCTTACGCGCTTCGCGTTCCGCCGCGCGCACGAACTCCGGGTAAAACGGGTTCGTGATGTTCGAAAGCATCAGCGCGAGTGTCGACGTACGGCCGCGCGCGAGCGCGCGGGCCGTCAGGTTCGGCCGATAACCGAGCTCGCGGATGGCCGCAAGCACCCGCTCCACCGTTTCCGGCTTCACCTTGTGAGGATTGCGTAATACGTTGGAAACGGTGGCCCCCGTCACCTTCGCTCGCCTCGCCACTTCGGCAAGTGTGACCAAATTCTGTTCCCCCGATTCGAGCGGCCAGGCGTCGCCTGTTGCCCGAGCTCATTTTCCCAGATGGTGGGATGCACTCCCAAACGTTGCACGACCGAATTCGGTGCGCTAACTTCCGTCCCATCAGAAGCGCACCAAGGAGACGACATGGTACGACCGACCGCGCCAATTTGGCGATAAAAATTTAAGCGCTTAAATTTCTGGCCGTTCCGAACAGCCGTTTGCATTACACCAACAAAGGAGACAACGATGAAACTCAACGTCCGCGCACTCGCGCTGGCCTTTTTGAGCTGCGTGACTTTGGCAGCGGCATCTTCGGCCTGGTCCGGAACGCTGAATATCACGGTATCCGCGCGCGGCAATCAGCGCGCCACCTGGCAAAACGCATTCGATCAGTTCAAGAAGGCGAATCCGGATGTCGATCTGAAGATCAGCTATGTCGGGGAAGAGGCTTACAAGGTGCAGATGTCGGGCTGGCTCGCCACCGATCCGCCCGATGTGCTCAGTTGGCACAACGGCGAACGGATGGCCTATTTCGCCCGGCGCAACCTGCTCGAAGATTTGAGCAGGGATTGGCAAAAGAACGGCTGGAACCAGACTTACGCTTCGGTGAAGTCATCGTCGACTTACGCCGGCAAGCAGTACAGCGTGCCCCTCGGATACGACGCATATGGGTTCTTCTACCGCAAGGACCTGTTCCAGAAGGCCGGAATTTCCGGCGAACCTGCGACTTGGCAGCAGTTCCTCGACGACTGCAGGAAACTGAAAGCCGCCGGTATCGCGCCGATCGCGGTGCCGGCGCGCGATTCGTGGACGCTTGCCGCCTGGTTCGACTACCTCGACCTGCGCATCAACGGCTACGCATTCCACCAACAACTGATGGCGGGCGACGTCGCATATACGGACCCGCGCGTGAAGCATGTCTATGAAGCATGGAAAACGCTCATCGACGACAAGTACTTCATCGAGAACGCGCTCTCGTACGATGTCGATTCGATCAGCCCGATGCTCGTGAACGGTCAGGCCGCGATGATGCTGATGGGCACGTTCTTCTCGGCCGCATTGCCCTCGGCGACGCGCCAGGAAATGGGTTATTTCCGTTTCCCCGTCATCGATGCTTCCGTTCCGTTGGCCGAGGATGGTCCCGTCAATGTGCTGATCGTCCCTGCCAAGGCAAAAAACAAAACCGATGCTCGGCGCTTCATCGCGTTCATGGGTCAGCCGGAAATCAACGGCGAGCTCGCGAAGGGCTGGGGAACGTTGCCGTCCAACAACAAGGCCCCCGAGCCGCAGGACCCGATATCGAAGGTCGGTTTCCAGACCCTTTCGAGTACCCCGGGCGGCATCGCGCAGTTTTACGATCGCGACATGACGAAGGAAATGGCCGACGAGGGCATGAAGGCGATGCAGCAGTTCTTCTCCGATCCGACCCAGCTCGATGCGATTTTGCAGCGCCTCGAGTCCACGCGTAAGCGGATCTACAAGAAGTAGGCAATGCGAGCAGGCGGAGCCGGTGCTCGCCACCGCCCCCGCCCTGCATGCAGGAGTGTCGATCGATGTCCATTTCCATTACTCCACGAGCGTCGCGGCGCATAGCGCGTCCGGCGACGAACACTCCGTCGCCGCTCGTCAAGCGGCGCACGCGCGCGGCACTTTGCTTCCTGCTTCCGGGCCTCGCGCTCTTCACGGTGTTCGTCATCTACCCGATCGCGAGCAGCATCGTCCTCAGCTTTCATCACTGGGACGGCATGACCGCGAAGACATTCGCAGGTCTCGACAACTATCGGGAACTCATTGCATCGGACACGTTCTACACCGCCCTGAAGAACAATCTGACCTGGCTCGCGCTGTTTCTGCTTGCCCCGCCCGCCGGATTGGCCCTCGCGCTTTACCTGAATCAGAACGTCACCGGCATCCGTTTCGTGAAGTCGTTGTTCTTCGCTCCGTTCGTCCTGCCCGGCGTGGTGGTGGGTCTCGTCTTTTCGTGGTTCTACGACCCGACCTTCGGCTTGTTGAAGCTCATCGTCGGTCACGGCATCCCAGTGCTCGGCGATCCGCGCTACGTGACCTTCGGAATCGTTTTTGCCGCGCTTTGGCCGCAAATTCCGTTCTGCATGATCCTCTATCTGACCGGACTCACGGGCATCAATCCCGAAATCGTCGAAGCGGCCCGCATGGAGGGCGCGGGCGGCTGGGCATTGCTTTGGCACGTGATCCTGCCGCAGTTGCGGCCCGCCACGTTCATGGCGTTCGTGCTGACCGTCATCGGCGCACTGCGCAGCTTCGACCTCATTTCGGTGATGAGCGGCGGCGGTCCGTTCGACAGCTCGACGGTGCTCGCCTATTTCATGTACGACCAAGCGATCAAGTACTACCGCGAGGGCTATTCGGCCGCGATCGCGGTCGTGCTGTTCGCGATCATGCTCGTTTATATCGCGTGGCAATTGCGCCGCCTCGTGCGCACCGATTCCTGAACACAGCCTAGGGAGCGTTCGATGTATCCGATGCCTATCGCCCGGTGGCGGCCCCTACCGCACCTGCTCTATTGCGTCTCGCTGCCTGTCGCGCTCCTGTTATGGCTCGTGCCGCTGCTCGCCGTACTCGTCACCTCCGTGCGCTCGACCGACGAATTGCTGGCAGGCCAGTATTGGACATGGCCCAGACACTTCGCGCTCTTCGAAAATTACGGCACGGCACTCACGCAGACGCCGATGCTGCATTACTTCTGGAACAGCTGCCTGATCACGCTGCCGGCCATGGCGATTTCGATCGCGCTCGCCTCGATGGCCGGTCATGCGCTGGCCAGCTATCGCTTTAGAGGAAATGCGGTGCTGCTCGGCCTATTCGTCGCCGGCAACTTCGTGCCGATTCAGATCTTGATGATTCCCGTGCGCGAATTGATGCTCGGACTCAACATTTACAACACGGTCTGGGCGCTCGTCATTTTCCACGCCGCGTTCCAGACGGGTTTTTGCACGCTGTTCATGCGCAATTTCATCCGCGAGCTTCCCTACGAACTCATCGAGGCCGCGCGCATCGAAGGGGCGAGCGAGTGGACGATCTACGCGCGCGTCGTGCTGCCGCTCGTGCGGCCGGCGCTCGCCGCGCTAGCCATTCTGGTCTTCACCTTCGTCTGGAACGACTACTTCTGGGCGCTCTGCCTCACACAAGGCGACGAAGCAGCTCCCATTACCGTCGGCGTAGCGGCGCTCAGGGGGCAGTGGACCACCGCATGGAATCTCGTGTCGGCCGGCTCGGTGCTCGCCGCCATGCCCTCCGTCCTGATGTTCTTCGCCATGCAGAAACACTTCGTTGCCGGCCTGACGTTCGGCGCAACGAAGGGTTAGCGCACCGCCAGCTCGCGCGTCGACCATTTTCACAAACGAATCGAGGAACGCTCAATGCAGCTTGGCGTCTGTTACTACCCGGAACATTGGCCCGAGCACCAGTGGGAAAGCGATGCGCGCCGCATGGCGGAGATGGGCATCGCACGTGTTCGCATCGCGGAATTCGCATGGAGCCGGATCGAGCCCGAGCCGGGTCGCTATGAATGGGCTTGGCTCGACAATGCCATCGCCACACTGGCGCGCCACGGGTTGACCCTCGTCATCGGCACACCGACCGCGGCGCCGCCCAAGTGGCTCGTCGACCTGCATCCCGAGATACTTCCGGTTGCAAGCGACGGCACCACGATGCAATTCGGCTCGCGTCGCCACTACGACATTTCGAGCCCGGTCTATCGCGATCACTGTGCGCGGATCGTCGGCGAGATGGTGCGCCGTTACGGCGCGCATCCGGCTGTCGTCGCGTGGCAAACCGATAATGAAATCGGCTGCCACGATACGCTTCCCTCGTATACGCGAGCCGCATTGCTTCGCTTTCGACGCTGGCTCGCCACGCGCTATGAAAACATCGGCGCACTGAACGAGGCGTGGGGCAACGTTTTCTGGAGCATGGAATACCGCAGCTTCGACGAGATCGAACTGCCGGTCCGAACCCCGACCGATGCCAA
This sequence comes from Trinickia sp., assembly GCF_036503415.1. Classification (GTDB taxonomy): domain Bacteria; phylum Pseudomonadota; class Gammaproteobacteria; order Burkholderiales; family Burkholderiaceae; genus Trinickia. The sequence continues at coordinate 17,681 of NZ_DASXWY010000199.1, forward strand.
CCCTGCCCATGTGCTCGATTTCCGACGCTTTCAGTCCGACGAAGTCGCGAGCTTTCATGCGTTGCAAGCCAAGCTGATTCGCGCGCATTCGCCGGGACGCGATGTACTTCACAATTTCATGGGGTTTTACGCCGCATTCGATCACTATGCATTCGCGCGCAACGGACTCGACGTAGCTGCGTGGGACAGCTATCCGGTACCGCGCACCGAAGTCCTGCCGCTTCCCGAAGCCGACAAGCACCGCTGGGCACGCACCGGACATCCCGACGTTTCGGCATTCAGCCACGATCTCTACCGCGGTGTGGGCAACGGGCGCATGTGGGTCATGGAGCAGCAGGCTGGACCCGTCAATTGGGCGCCATGGAACCCGGTGCCCGAACCTGGCATCGTGCGGCTTTGGACGTGGGAGGCATTCGCGCATGGCGCCGAGCTCGTGTCGTACTTCCGCTGGCGGCAATGTCCCTACGCGCAAGAGCAGATGCATTCCGGCCTCCATACCCCTGACGACGCGCTCTCGGCGGGCGGCCGCGAAGTCGGGCAAGTCGGCGCGGAGCTGCGCCGGCTCGCCGCTTCGCTCGGCCAAAGCAGTTCAAAAGCTCACGTTGCGCTGCTATTCGACTATGAAGCCGATTGGCTCATCGCAGCGCAGCGGCACGGCGTCGACATCGACTATCAGCATCTGGTTTTCGAGTGGTATAGCGCCCTGCGTGAATGCGGGCTCGATGTCGATATGGTATCGGCACGCGCCGATGTCAGCGGCTATGCGCTCGTCGTCGCACCGACGCTGCCGATTCTGCCCGAGCACGTCGTCGAACAGATTCGCAAAGGATCGAACCACTGGCTCTTTGGACCGCGCACCGGCGCGAAGTCCGAGACGTTTTCGATCGTGCCGCAGTTACCACCGGGCAAGCTTCAGGAAGTGCTGCCGATGCGCATCGTTGCCGCCGAGTCATTGCGGCCCTCGTTGCGTCCGACTCTGCGCTTGGACGGCGTCACCGGATCGGCACTGCGATGGCGAGACCACGCGGAACCCGGCGAGCAAACGGAAACGATCGCGCGCTTCGACGATGGCGTGCCCGCCATCCTTCGACACGGACGGGTGACGTTTGCGACAGCCGGATTCGATCGTGCCCTGCTGGGCGCCTTGATGATGCGCTGCGCGCGCGATGCAGGCCTCGACGCGGCGGCGTTGCCCGAAGGCCTGCGGCTGCGCAGGCGCGGTGCGCTGCGCTTCGCCGTCAACTATGGGGCCGAGCCGCACCCGGTCCCGGCGCAGCCCGACGCGACGTTCGTGCTGGGCGGGCCCATCGTCGGGCCAGTCGACGTAGCCGCATGGCTCGAAGGCTGAGCGGTGCGGCGATCAATCGGTCGCCTCATCGCTCGCACTGCCTCCGAATGTCAGAGATAGCTGCAGACATAGTCGAGCGTTTCGACCACCTCGATATCGAAGCGGCTCTTGCCCGGCACCGAAAACGATTCGCCCGCCCCGTACGTCTTCCACTCGTCGCTTCCTTCGAGACGAATGCGGCACTGGCCTGCCTGCACCTCCATGACTTCGGGCGCATCGGTACCGAAGTTGAGCGTGCCGGGCAAAATGACGCCGAGCGTCTTGCGCGAGCCGTCCGCGAACAGCACCGTGTGCGACACGCATTTGCCGTCGAAGTAAACGTTGGCTCGTTTGACGATGGAAACTTGATCGAATTGCGTTGCAGCGGTCATGGGGCTTTCCTCTTGGCGTTGTGAGTGTATGGGCCGCCGCGGCATGAGAATCATGCGCAACGGTCCCGGTTGCGCCGGCTTGACCGCCAGCGCGCACGACGGCAATCATACGATACGGCGCGGGGCGTTCAGCGAAATACCTTGACAGAGGCATACGTCAAGCGTAGGGTGAGGGCCGAAGTCTTCAAGAAGCGTGATTGCTGTTCATCATTGACCGCGGAACGCGGTATTCGTTGTCCTCTCCCTCCTTGATTCTTTTCCCCGCGTCGATTTCGCGACGCATCTCTACATTTGTCCATTATCAGGAGAACTTTTATGGATACCGGTACCGTCAAGTGGTTCAACGACAGCAAGGGTTTTGGCTTCATCACGCCTGACAACGGCGGCGACGACCTCTTCGCGCATTTCTCGGAAATTCGCGGCGATGGTTTCAAAACGCTCGCCGAAGGCCAAAAGGTCAGCTTCGAGACGAAGCGTGGCCCCAAAGGCATGCAAGCCTCGAACATCTCGCCTCTGTAAATAGGCAGGGTGCTTCACAGCACCCGCTGCGCCCGCCAAATCGCGCGCAAAACTTGCCGAACCCGCTTCCCGTCAGGGATCCGGGATTCGGCGTGTCGTCGTGTTCGCGATGGCTCACTCACGGAGAAATGGATTTGGCAAAAGAAGAATTGCTCGAACTCGACGGTGTGGTGGACGAAGTGCTGCCCGATAGCAGATTTCGCGTCACACTCGAAAACGGCGCGGTAGTCGGGGCGTACGCCTCGGGTCGCATGCGTCGACACCATATCCGCATCCTTGCGGGCGATCGCGTCCGCCTCGAATTGTCGGTCTACGACCTGACCAAAGGGCGCATCAATTTCCGGCACAAAGACGAACGTGCGTCGGCCAGTGCCCCCCGGAGTCGGTTTGCACGGCGCTGACGCGTCGAAATAAAAATAGCTTGGCATGTCCCGAGCCATCGGCCTGCAACGGACGACGCGACTCAATCGCCCTTTCTGAATCCGCTAGGCGTGGTGCCTGTCAGGCGCTTGAAGAAGCGCGTAAAGTACGCGGGTTCGGAGAACCCGAGCAAATCGGCGATCTGACTCACGCTCAGCGTCGTATAGATCAGATTCCGCTTGGCCTCGAGCAGCAGCCGCTGATGCACGATCGAAAGCGCGCTCTGGCCGGCCAGGCGCTGACAAACCGCATTCAGATGGACAGCCGTGATACCCAGCGACGACGCATACTCGCTGATCGGCCGTTGCTCGCGATAGCACTGCTCGAGCAGCTTTGAAAACGCCTTCAGGTGGGTATGTCCGCGATCCAACCGTTCGTTGGCCACTTCGCGCTGACGATCCTGGCGGCTGGCCCATACCATCAACGCGCTCACGAGCGAGCGCAGCAGCAAATCTCGCGAAGGCGCCGGGTTGCGGTATTCGCGGTTCAATGCCGCGCAGAGCATATCCAGGTATTTCCGATCCGCGCCTGCCGGATAGCAAGCGGGATACTGCAGCACGGGGCGCGGCGCGTCGATCTGTTCTTGAAGCCAGTTCACGAGCGGAGCTGCGATCGTGATGACGAATCCATCTACGTCCGGACTGAACCTGAAGCCATGCACGCATAGCGGCGGCACGATCTGAATCGCTGGCCGCTTGATTTCCGTGCGCTCGCCTTCGATATCGATCAGAGCCGTTCCTCTGCGGACGTAGAGAAGTTGCGCGAGGTCGGAATGACGGTGCTCGCGAATCTCCCAGTCATACAGGCTGCTGCGCTCCGGGATCGACTCGCAGTGAAGCAGATCCGGCGTGCGCCAGTCATGACCTTCCCCATAGAGCTTGAAGATCGGAATGTCGTGCAAGGTCGAATGCTTCATTGCCTGATCGCGTCCGACGGCGTCGGCGCCGTTCCCGTTGCGCCTGTCTTCAACAATCCAATCAGTGCGCAAGGGCCTGCGCGCGATCGCCGCTCGGACCCTTGCTGCCTTGCTGAGGATGGACTGCCTGCTTCACGAGCAGCGCCACGGCGGAAATGATGCCGCCCACGGCCAGGACCGCGAAGATGCCCGCAAAGCTGAAGTGCAGACGTGTCAGCTCGGCTACGAGAAAAGAGCCGGCGATTCCGCCGAATCGGCCGATGCCGAGCATCCAGGCAACGCCGGTACCGCGTCCGGCGGTCGGATAGAAGGCAGCCGCGAGCGCCGGCAGCGACGACTGAGCTGTATTCATCAACACACCCGCCATGAATACCAACAGCACGAGGCCACCGATATTGCCGGCCGTCTGGCCGATCATGAAAACACTGACGGCCGTCAATGCAAAGCAGGCCGCGACGATCCGGTTTCCGTTACGCCGATCCATCAGCGCGCCTGACAGCACGGCACCGATGCCGCCGAGCGGGAACAATGCGGAGATCAGCGTGGCTCGCTGCGGCGCAAGCCCTGCATCCTTGAGCAGGATCGGCATCCAATTGATTGCCGCATAGAAAATCACGAGCCCCATGAAATAGGCGATCCACAGCATGATGGAGCCGAAGATGTACGAACGGGACAGTACGACACCGATCCCATTGCCGTGATGCGCGGGAGCCGCCTCGCCCAACGTGAAGTCATGGACCGCATCCGCATCCGGCGAAATGCGCCGCAGCGCGGCGCGGATCTTCTCCTTGGATTGCGCACGCAGCACCATGAAGCGGACGGATTCGGGCAAAGCAGCAGCCATGACCAGCAAGAGCGCCAGCGGCACGAGGCCGCCCAGGACGAGCACGCTGCGCCAGCCGTAATGCGGAATGATCCAGGCGGCCAGGAAGCCACCCAACGCCGCACCCAAAGGGAAGCCGCAGAACATGAGGTTGGTCAGTGTGGAGCGACGCGAATCGGGGCAATACTCGCTCATCATGGTGACCGCGTTCGGCATGGCAGCCCCGAGGCCGATGCCGGTTATGAAGCGCAGGATCGTCAACTGACTCAGGTCACCGGCAAAGGCCGATATCAGGCAGGCCACGCCGAAGATGGCGACGGAACCGATCAATAGCTTGCGTCGGCCGAGCCGGTCGGACAAAGGACCGGCGACGATCGCACCGAAGGCCAGACCGAACAATGCGGCGCTCAAGACTGGCGCAAGGGAGGGCTTGGTCAGATGCCATTCGCCGAGCAGCGAAGGGGCGATGAAGCCGATCGAGGCCGTATCGAAGCCGTCGAGCAGCACGATGACGAAACACATGGAAAAAATCAGCCACTGGAACTTCGAAAAGCGCCGAGCGTTGATGAAATCCTGAATGTCGACGGCGTGGGCAACTGTCATCGTCTTCCTCCATGTCTTGTCTTATGTTTTCTGACCGGGGTGACGAAGTTGCGCGTTAGGCAGTCGTCCTGATGCGATCCGTCGAACGGGCCCGGCCGGTGTGGTCGAGCCATTGTAGAGGGAAGGCACGCAGCCGACTTGCAAAAAGATCCAGAAAAATTGGACTATTCCAATAACGAGGGATTTCCCGATGAGCCGGCCGGACGCCGGGTTGGATACCCATCTCGTCGGCGTCCGAGGGTGCGGTTTTTACTTCACATGGACCTTGATCGTCTGGCTCCATTCCGGTCCGTATGATCGATGTGCGCCATCGGCGAACTGCAACGTGAGCGTATGGTCGCCCGGCGGCAGCGTCAGTTCGGCTTCGGTTTGGCCCTTACCATAATGAATGGCGTGATCGTTCGCAGGTATCACGTCTCCTTTCGCAAGCGGCTTGCCGTCGATGAGGATATGGTGATGCCCCGCCCCTTCGATCACTTCGCCCGCGGGCGCGACGCGCATTCCGCTGACGGCGAATTTGACGTGCACGGGGTTGCTCACTGTCGTGCCATCGGCAGGCTCGACAAAACCGACGCCCGCGGCCGCCTGCGCGCTCATCGAGCCGGTGGAGACGCTCGCGCATATCGCCAAATTGAGAAGAAGCTTTGCGAATCGTTGAATCATGGGGACTAGCTCCTGGAAGGATGAAAACTCCGTAAATCGGCGCGCACGTTCGCCGCTGCATACCGAACGCATAACGTTGCTGCGTACTTGCAAAACACAGCGGCCACCGACTTTATTCCGCGACTACGAAAGCGCGCATGGGCGAGCGCGCGCTATGCGCGCCGCTATGGGTCTTTGTACAGGAAGTGCAGAAAGATTTCCGGTCGGGATCGACACGACAACGGAGCTATCGCCAGAACTCACGCCCGCTCAGCGATCACCATCGCCGGGCGCTTACACGCCGGCACTCCCGTAGAGCTGAGGCGCCAACTCCGGAGTACGACCCTGTGCGATCTGCGTGCCGAGCCGCGCGAGATCGACGCTGTCGTTTTTCGCAACGAGGACATACGCGAGACGATCGCGCCGCCAGGTGATGGCGTCCATGCCGCCCACCTGCTCCGCATGCGCCGGCTCGTCGGGTCCTGTTTCGGCAATCGCGCACAGCGCGACGGGATCGCCCCGCTCGGGCAGATAAACGATCTGCACCAGCGGTTGGCCGGCATAGTTCAATCGCTGTACGCGTTTGAACGTGAGACCGGCCGCACGCAGATCGGGAATGCTGAGCGTCGGCATACCGTCGACGCGGCGGATCTGATCCACCGTCCGCGCGGTGGCATTGCGGTCCGTAACGAGATCGGCGAGCGTCTTGCGCGAGTAAAGCACCTGATAATCGACGACAGCTTTGACCCATGGCGAAACTTGCGAGTCCCTCGTATCGGCGGCGGCCAGCAGCGAGCCAGTCGTGACCGGCGGAAGGTATCTGAACACGATACCCGCGCTGAATGCACCGGCAACGAACGCGACGGCGAGCCAGGGCAGCATCATGCGTTGGCGGCCACGCGGGGCATTCGAGGCAAGCCGCTCGACGTTCGAGCGAAGCTGCGCCGGGACGTCGGGCAGCACTTGATGTTCGAACGCAGCCTGAAACGGCAAAGCGGAAGCGCGCATGATGACGAGCTGCTCGGCCAGATCTGGCGACTGTTCGAGCGCGGCCTCGACCTCGGCCCGCACTTCGGGACTGGCCGTGCCGTCGACATACTCCATCAGCACGATCTCGTCGACGCTCATGATTGAGGTTCTCCTGTCATCGTTTGCGCCAACCCCGCGCATTCGATTTCCGCAAACGTCATACCACCCTCGGATCGCGCATATTGCCGGCTTGCCGGTTGGCGGGAGCGCGAACCGCCCGGCGGTCGTCGTTGTGGAAACGCTGCCCGATCGTAAGCCGGGCGCGGGCGAGCCGGCTCATGACGGTCCCGATCGGAATGCCAAGTGTGTCCGCCGCTTCCTGGTAGCTTAGTCCTTCGCTCGCAACAAGCAACATCACGACGCGCTGTGCATCCGGCAATTCGTCCACCGCTTTCATGATTTCCCAATGCAGCACTTTCAGCTCGGGATTGGAACCGGCCGGGGTCGCAATGGTATCGACCAACTCCTCGCTCCATTCGAGACTGGCGCGGCTGCGAATCTGGCGCGCTCGCACCTCGTTCAACCAGACGGAATGCATGATCGAAAACGTCCAGCTCAGCGCCGACGTGCCCGGCTGCAATTGGTGTCGCCGCTCGAGCGCGCGCACGCAAGCACGCTGGACGAGATCTTCGGCGTCTTCCTTGTTGCGGGCAAGCCGCAGTCCGAACCGCCACAATCGCGGCAACAGGCTCGGTAAAATTTCTGCTAGATCGTCCACCTGATTCATCGATTTGCACCGTTTTACCTGAAGCACCTCGTTGAAGTCGCGCTGCATCCGAAGTGTGTCACGTTAGCGGCCCCATGATCTACGCAAACCAGAAGTGGAACTACGGAAAAGCGAAGCACGCACACCGTTCCCATTCAAACATTGCCGATATCTACTAAAAGCCGTAGTGACGAATTGGCGCCCGCTCAGCTCGGCGCTGAAGAATGCGCCGAGCATTTATCATTGCTCGCGTCGAATGGCGCGGCGGCCACGGTCCCCACTATTGTCGCCGCCGAGTCAGAGATATGGACATCACCCCAAAAGCAATCGCGAATACGAGAGGAGTGGCTCATGGAACATGGCATCGACGAACGCAGGCGTTGGCTCGCGCTGATCCTGCTCTGTTTCGGCGTGCTGATGATCGTACTCGATACGACCATCGTGAACGTCGCCTTGCCGTCCATCCGCGCGGATCTCGGGTTCACCGAAACGTCGCTCGTATGGGTGGTCAATGCCTACATGCTCACGTTCGGCGGTTTTCTACTGTTGGGCGGCCGCCTCGGCGATCTGTTCGGACACCGGAGGCTGTTCCTGCTCGGCATCGCGCTTTTTACGCTGGCGTCCACCGGATGCGGGCTCGCTTATTCGCAAGGCCTGCTGGTCGCTGCGCGCGCGGTGCAAGGTGTGGCCGGAGCGGTGGTCTCCGCCGTCTCGCTGTCGCTGATCATGAATCTGTTCACCTCGCCGGGCGATCGCGCGAAAGCGATGGGCGTCTATGGCTTCGTCTGCGCGAGCGGCGGCAGTATCGGCGTGCTGCTTGGCGGTCTGCTGACGAGTACGCTCAGCTGGCACTGGATATTTCTGGTCAACGTCCCGATCGGTGTCGGCGTCTATGTGGCATGCCTGGCGCTGCTGCCGGCCGCCAAGCCGTTGGCTGAGCGCGGCAAACTCGATGTGGCGGGCGCGCTCGCCGTCACGACCTCGTTGATGTTCGCGGTCTATGCGATCGTGCATGGCAACAAAGCGGGCTGGACGTCCGTACCGACTCTTGCACAGCTCGGCCTCGCCATCGGCTTGATGGTCGTTTTTCTGATCGTCGAATCGCGCGTGTCACATCCGCTCATGCCGCTTCGCATGTTCGCGTTGCGCAATGTGGCGACCGCCAACGTGGTGGGGGTGCTCTGGGCCGCGGCGATGTTCGCATGGTTCTTCATCTCGGCGCTCTATCTCCAGCGGGTGCTCGGCTACAGCGCCATGAAAGTCGGCCTGGCATTCCTGCCGGCCAACATCATCATGGCCGTCTTTTCCCTCGGGCTATCGGCGAAGCTCGTCATGCGCTTCGGTATTCGCGCCCCGTTGTGCATCGGTCTTCTCGTCGCGGCGCTCGGCCTTGCGTCGTTTGCGCGCGCACCCGTGGACGGCAGCTTTGCGTTACACGTGCTGCCGGGCATGATCCTGCTGGGCCTCGGTGCCGGTGTGGCGTTCAACCCGGTTCTGCTGGCCGCCATGAGCGATGTGGCGCCCGACGAGTCGGGTCTGGCCTCCGGCGTGGTCAACACGTCGTTCATGATGGGCGGCGCGCTGGGGTTGGCGATTCTCGCCAGCCTGGCGGCTGCGCGCAGCGATCGGCTTGCCGCCGCGGGGGCGGACCTCAACCGCGCGCTCAACGGCGGTTACCATCTCGCGTTCCTGCTCGGCGCGATTGCCGCCACGATCGCCGCGGTGTTGGCCGGCGCGTTCGTGCGGACGCGGCCCCATGAAACGGTAGCTCATCCGGACGAGACCGCGCAATCCGTTTCCAGCGCGAGCCGGTAGCGCCGCGGCGCTCGAGATCTTGAAGGTGTCTACAGTAGTCGAGTCGACGGGATTTGAAAAAATGCCACGACCTCGCTCAGTTGGCGCCCCTGCTCGTGTAGCGAAGTCGAGGCAGCTGCGGCCTCTTCGACGAGCGCCGCGTTTTGCTGCGTCGTCTGATCCATCTGGGCCACCGCTATATTGACTTGCTCGATGCCACGGCTTTGCTCTGCCGAAGCCGCTGCAATTTCATTCATGATGTCGCGCACCGCCGTGATCGCTCGCGTAACCTCGTCCATCGTCTCGCCGGCTTCCGATGCCAGTCGTGCACCATCGTCGACTTTCGCGACGGACGTGGCGATGAGCTCCTTGATTTCCTTGGCGGCGCCAGCCGAACGCTGGGCCAGATTGCGCACCTCTGACGCCACGACAGCGAAACCGCGCCCTTGATCCCCGGCGCGTGCTGCCTCCACCGCCGCATTCAACGCGAGAATGTTCGTCTGAAACGCGATCCCTTCGATGATCCCGGTGATGTCCGCGATCTTGCCCGAGCGCTCGCTGATCTCGCCCATGGTATCGACGACGTTGCCCACCACGGCGCTGCCTTTGAGCGCAACCTCGGCCGCATTGCCGGCCATTGCGGTGCCTTGGTGCGCATTGTCCGCATTGCGCCGAATCACCGCGGCGAGTTCCTCCATGCTGGAGGCGGTCTGCTCGAGCGAGCTCGCCTGCTCCTCCGTGCGCGAAGAGAGATCCTGATTGCCCGCGGCGATCTGGCTGGTCGCCGTCGCCAAGCCATCGGCGCCGCGACGTACCTGGCCCACGACTCGGAGAAGCGACCCGGTCATATCGCCGAGCGCGCTTAGAAGCCTGCCTGTCTCGTCGGCGCGATCGGTGACGATCGCTTGCGTGAGATCGCCCCGCGCTACCGCCTCGGCGGCCGATACGGCTGCGCCGATCGGAACGGTAATGCCCCGGGCGATGAAAAACGCCAACAGGATGGCCAACACCAAGGCCGCGATGGTTACCCCGATGATCGTGCGTTGCGCGAACAAGGCGGCTTCTGTGATCGAAGCCCCCTTTTCATGCGTGCGTGCGGTCCCGATGGCGATCAAGGCATCGAGGGCACGGCCGATGGGCTTGTCCGCTCCCGCGACGTTACGGTCGCGCAATTCGATCGAAGCACCTGACGCGATCAGCGGATCGAGGGCCACGAGCGTCGCACGGTAAGCGGCCGTTGCCGCAATCAGCGTGTCGACACCCGCCGACTCGGCAGGCCCAAATGAACCCAAGCGCAATGACGTTCGAGCCGAGTTATCGATCTCGTCCAGGTTCGCGAGGAACTTCGCGCGATATGCACCGCCGCGAAGGACGTAATCCTTGTAGCTGTGCACCGCCTCGCCGAACATATCTTTCGCGTGCTCGAGCAAGCGGAGTTTCGCGACTGTGACCGATTCGTACTCCTGCCATTCCCCACTGATGGCGGACAACCGTCCATACGCCACGACACCAAGCACCGCTGTCAGCAAAGCGGCGATGAAAAAGGCGATGGCCAGACGAGCGCCAATGCGCAGATCACGGAAACGGGGCAGCATAGGGCAATTCCTTCTTCGGAGCTCGGCCAAGGGGAGGCGCCATCTCGCAGCCCAATTACAGGGAACGAACGCGGGCGACGCTATCTGATCAACGGCAGCCGTAAAACTTTCTGAACCCCTCGATGCCCCGCGTTTTCCCAGCCCCTGCAGTCTCCAGATTCGAGCCATCGCCTCCCATGGCTCGGATTAGCCCTGAATTCGGCCTCTTTTTATCGAATCGAAGCCCGCGTCGCGCGCGCAGACTGCCAATCATCGACAGACCGGATGGCTGACAAGCCCGAGACCCGGTCGCGATCTTCGACACTCTGGGAGGCCGACATGAGCGCTTTCGCGACAATTCTCTCCATCTGGTTCATGGTCGCCACTTGCGCGATCCTGTTCATCCGCGGCGCGAGCCCGCGTGTCGCAACGAGGCTCGAGCGCAGCAAGGTGACGGTCGAGGCCCATCCGTACCGACGCCGGTAGTCTTCCGCCGATGCCCGCCGGACGCCGTTGAGCGCAGGATTGCGCGCGGCTGTGCAGGCTGGCGGCAGTCGCCGCCATTCGAAACGGCCACGAGGAAACGGTACACTGGCGCACCCGGCTACCGATTCCTCACGATGTTCGCCTCGCTCAATCATCCGCTCAGAGATCCGCTTTCCAAGGAACTTCACGCACGCCCCTTCCTGCGAATTACCGGCCCGGCGTCACTGAGCCATCTCGCCATCTATTCCGAGCACGACGAAGACATCCACGGCCGATTGTTGGCGGCATTGGCCGCCGCGATGGAACTTCCGGCGCCTTCTGCCCAGCACAATCATTACGCGGCGGGAAAAGGCGACTGGCAAGTCAAGTGGGAAAAGCACACCGAGTTTTCCACCTTCACCTTCGTGCGCACGGCCGCACAGGAGCGTCTTTTCGATGGCGCAGCGATGGCGGATATTCCGCGCTCATGGCTCGCACTGCTCGAAAAAAGCGTCTTTGTCGCCGTCCACGCCGAATTGCTCTGCAACGCCGAAGCCGAAGCGGCACGCCGTGAAGTCCGGGCGTTACTGCCTGGGCCCGTACTCGTGGGTACCAAGGTTCTTTCGGGCGGTGAAGTCTACTGCGACTGGCTCGTCCACGACGATCACTTCTCTCGCTTCCTGGTACTCGATCTCGGCTTTCGCGAGGCGCAGGCCGGCCGCCTGATCCAGCGGCTTTTCGAAATCGAGACCTATCGGATGATGGCGTTGCTCGCGTTACCGGACGCCCGCCGCCACAGCCAGTTTCTCGGCAAACTCGACGGATCGCTATCGATGCTCATGCGGCGCATGGAGCAGACCGGCCCCGAGCACGACGACGCCTATCTGCTCAGGGAGCTCACCCGCCTGGCCGGCCAGATCGAGGCGCACGCTGGCCTGGAGACGCGCTTCAGCGCGTCCGCGGCCTACGAGAAGCTCGTGCTCGCACGCATTGCCGAGTTGCGGGAAGCGCGGATCGAAGGGTTCCCTACGATCGCGGAATTCATGCAGCGCCGGTTATTGCCCGCCATGCAAACGTGCAGTTCCGTGTGGTCGAGGCATCAACAGTCCGCCACGCGTGTTGCGAGGGCCGTCGATCTGCTGCGTACGCGCGTCAATCTGGCACAGGAGGAACATACGACTGCGCTGCTCGAAGGCATGAATCGCACCGCACGCACGCAACTGCATCTGCAACATGCGGTGGAGGGCCTCTCCGTGGCGGCCATCTCGTACTACGTCCTCAATCTTTCGGGCGCGGCGCTACGCGCGCTCCACGCGGCACAACTGCCGCTGGACCCCGAGGTGCTGGAAGGCCTGCTCATCGTTCCCGTCGTGGCGGGCGTGCTGTTGTTCACCCGCCGCATCCGTCGTTTGGGCCGCGCAGATTCGCACCGACAGATGGGTTAGGACGCCGCACCAGCCAGCCGCGACAGAATCCGGCTGGCGCCGCGAAATCCATCGCCCGATGCATTATTCACACGATTACACCCAGTGCACGGCGGCCGCTCCGGAATTGCGTTTTCCCGCAAACCAGTTCGCATAAGGCCGAGCCTTGGACGCGGATACTGAGCACCATCGAGCGTAAGCGACGGGGTCGACTTGCATTGGAGGGCTCCTCGGACATGACACGGATTGGAAAGGACCGCTGCGAGAATCGTCCCGACGGCGAGCAGCCAATCGCGGGCGGACGCACGTCTTCGAATCCGCCCGAGCCGGCGCCCGCGACGCGAAGCTTGCCGCCTGCGCTACAGCCGCTGAATGCCAGGCCGGCGAACAACTCCTCCGTATACCTCCATAAGCGAGCGCGGGTAACGCTATCGGACCCGCTCATCGAGACCCCTTACGACAAGTACGCAATCGGCCTGGTCTTTCACGAAGGCCAGTTCAACGGCAGCCGCCCCAATGAACGGCTGGCGTCGCAGTTCATGCCGTCGACGGTACGCGGTGTCTCGCCGTTTTGGGATCTCGACGAGCGAACGATTGCGCAAAAGGGGGGCAGTCTGACGGTATTCGGCGACGTGAGGGGCTCGCCATTCGAAGCACCCGACGGGAAGGTCCGCATCCGCTTGCACTATGGCGACCGGACCAATCTCGAGCGCCTGAGCGAACATTTCGGCCAGCCGACCCTGGAGCAGAGAGAGCCCGCTTTCATGCGCAGTTCGTATCGAACGGTACTGATCAAAACAGGCTCGGGCTGGCAGCAGTTCAAATTTTCGATACCTGACAACCCACGTTTCTCCTTCAACGCGCCCCACAAGCGATTGTTGCCGCGGGACGTCGAAGCCGCAGTCCAATTTTCCGCGGCACTGCAAGGCAACCCCCACTATATCCGTGAGCCGGCCGGCATCGCGCTGAGATTCGACGATGGCGCGGCACCGATCACCGCGCTTTGGCGCGAAATGCCCGTGGCCAGTCGTGGATTCAAGAATGGCGACTTCGTCGCCCCCGTTCACGTGCTGACGGACCCCGCATTTGCCGATAGCGAGCAAGGACGAACCATTTTCGGTACCGGCGCGCGGGGAGCTACTTCGATCGGCGAACTTCAAGGATCGTGGCTCGTTCGCGAGTTGGCGCCGAAGCTCGCGGCTATCCTGATGAACACGCTCACCGACACGCATGCCCATCCGCAATTGCACGAGCAGAATATCGATGTCGTGATTGACGTTCACGGGCGGGTTGTCGACGTCCTCGTGAAGGACCTGAGCGATATTGCCCTCGACTACCGTGCAATTGCGGCGGCTGGACATAGGGAGCGATGGGGCGGTGTGCAGACGAACGACATGGCCTACGCCTCGCCGATGTCCGACCGTCTCCAGTTTCCAAATGGCGAGCGATACACCGTCGAGCGTTTTTACGAGGCATTCTTCGGCAGCATCGGAACGCGCCAGGGCGAATCGACTGGGCAGCCTCCCGCACCTTCGGCGATTGCGCAACAGGCGACACATATGCTGGCGGAAAAAATACGGCGCTGGCTTCCCGGAGCATGGCTGCAAGCTCGGGGCCACGGGGCAGCGTACGGACGCGCGTTCGGCGCCAGCGCTGCCACGCCTTACGAACGCATCGCCGCTCTTCGGCAACTGATCGTTGAATATCTCGAGGAAGGCAAGCGGCCGGTCTGACGCCGGTCAGACTAATGCAACGAAAAATCCTCATTACTGTTTGGAATTCCCGCCAGCATTTCCGGTATCGACGCCAGCCGCAGGGCCCATTGCCAGGCGAGCGACACGATTGCTTCGATCGTCCTCACAACTGCTCGCCGCCTACCGAGGCGTTACGCATCGCCATCACGCGCGGCACGATCTCGTCGAACACCTCGCGCAGCGACGTCGAACCGAAACGGCGTTCGCCCGCGCCGGCTTCGACGTCGATCATGCCGGCGTTATGCGCGTCGTAAAGCTCGACGATCAACGCCACATGCGCGGCGCTCAGTCCCGCATGGGCGAGCGTCTGCTCCCAAGCTTCGCGCGGTACCGCGACGGCATCGATGTGCCGGCCGCTCGCCTGGCCAAGTGTTTGCGCGACCTCGAACGCATTGACGCGGTGCTCGCATTCCACACTCACCACGCGCAATGCCTGCTCGGATTCGTCGAGCAGCAGTTGGGCCGCGACGCGCCCGACATCGGATGCCGCCACCGTCGGAAATTGCTTGCTCAGCGGATGGTGAAAGCTCGGTAGCACCGCTGTTTGCAACGCAAGCGGCATCACGCGCGCCCAGTTATGCATATGCTCGGCCGAACGCAGCATGATCGAGCGCGCCGCAATACCGCGCCACCGCTGCTCCAGTTCGTGAAAGAGGACCGTGATCCCGGTTCCGCGCGGCTTTTCCGCGCCATAGTCCGACAGCGCAAGCACAACGGAAGGTGGCCGCGCACGCAGCGCCGTCTCGACCGCATCGATCGCTCGACGCATCGTATCGGCCGGTTCCGTGTCGCCGCGTGGCACCGGGCAAAGCATCTGCACCGCATATGCACCTTCGAGCGCACGTTGTACCGCGGCGCTATCGGCCAATTCGCACACGACCACGTCGCATCCCATGCGTGCAAACGCGTTGCCCTGCGCGCGGTCGTGTACCACCGCGCGCACGGGCTTTCCCGCCTCGACGAGCGCCGTTACCGTCGCGCGCCCCACATTTCCCGATGCACCGAAAATGACGAACACGATTTGCTCCGTCCACTAAGGTGAGGCCGATCCTATCGCGGCATCGGAGGTTTCGCGCGCATGCCCGGATCGCAATTCGCAGATATGGATGGCGACGATGGGCCACCCAGCCGCGCGCCGCATGTAGGGCATGCCGGAGCGGACCCGGTGAAAACGTCGCACAATGTCGACCATTCGAACCGACGCCCAGCCCCTCGATGCCATGAACGCAACGACACGCGATCAACTCCCGCCGCCCCTCGCGCGGTACGTGCTGCACTCGAGCACCGGCCTGGGATGGACTGGGTTCGGCGCCGAATTGTTGGCGTTCCCCGCCGGGGCCTACCAGGTTCCGGCAAGTACGGCCCACCGCATCGCCTTTCACGTCGGTGCGCCAGTCAAGGCCCGCTGCCGCTGCGACGGGAGCCGATGCGCCCGCATCCAGGCGCACGGCGATGCCGATGTCGTTCCCGCCGGGCTCGACGGCGAGTGGATCGACGAGTCCGACAGTACGATCTTGCGCATCTGGGTGACGGATCGCTTCGCACGAACCACTTTCGATCAGCTTGGCCTCACCGCTTCGCAAGCGCGCATCCGCCCGCAATTCCAATTACGCGATCCGCGCTTGCAGCATCTCGCGTGGGCGCTGCGTGCCGAGCTCGAATCCGATCTGCCGTCCGATCCGCTCTTCGCGGAGAGCCTGTGCACCGCGATGACGGTGCGACTGGCTGCAGGCGCGCCCGCCCTTGGCGAGCGCAAGCAAACGCTCGGGCCGCGCGCGGCCAGACTCGTTGCGGAGTTCATCGAGAGCCATCTGGACCAGCGTTTGACGCTGTCGGATCTCGCCGCATTGGTCGAACTTAGCGTGCCGCACTTCAAAGTCCTCTTTCGTGAGACGTTTGCGATGCCGGTGCATCGTTACGTCGTTCAACGCCGCGTCGAGCGCGCCCGCGAGTTGATCTTGCAAGGCAAGCTGAGCGCCACGCAGGTTGCCTTGGAAACCGGTTTCGCGCACCAAAGCCATATGGCGCATTGGATGAGCCGTTTGCTCGGCACCACGCCGCGGCACATGATGCGCGCCGCCAAGCAAAGCCACGATGGCGAGCCCTCGGCGCCGATCGAGCGCCGCGCGCGATACGGCTGAGTGCCATATCGGAACGCACGCAATGCCGTCGGCGCGGCAACCGGCACAGGCGGAATTCCTGCGCCGCCACACCTCGGGCTGGCACGTCCCCTGCGGGATGTGGAGCAATCGCTCGGTTTTCTGTCGGGGCACGCCATGACCGCGCTTTCACTTCGCAGAACGTATGATGCCGCGCGGCGCGAAGTCGCCTGCGTCGCCGATGCGGTCGTGCATTTCGGCGAACACCGATGCACGACGATGGCAGCCGGCATCGCCTTTTTTTCGGCCTTTTCGCTGGCGCCGCTACTCGTCATGGTAATCGCCGTCGCGGGCTGGTTTTTCGGCGCCGACGCCATCCGCGGAGAAATCTTCTCGGACGTTCATCAGTTGATCGGCGACGAGGCGGCCGCCGCGGTGCAGATGATCGTCGCCAATGCCCGTACGCACAAAGACAGCGGCGGCTTCGCCGCATTCGTGTCGTTCGTCGCGCTCGCACTCGGCGCGTCGGCGACCTTCGCTTCTCTGAACAGCGCCCTCGCCGTCGTATGGCCGATCGGTGCGACGAGCCGTTTTTCCAGCGTCGTTGCGCTCGTCAAGGTGCGGCTCATTTCGTTCGGACTCGTGCTCGGCGTGGCGTTTCTCGCGATCGTATCGCTCGTGCTCGATACCATCATCACGTTCGTCGGCGAATGGCTCTGGGGCGGTACCTCGTATGCCGCGGTCGGCGACATACTGCAGTTGACGTTCGGGCTCGTGGTACTCGCGCTGTCGTTCGCAGCACTACTCAAATTCCTGCCCGACGCTCGTGTCGAGTGGCGCGACGCCTTGATAGGCGGCGTCGTCTCCGCGTTGCTGTTTTCTGGCGGCAAAAAGCTGTTCGCGCTCTATCTCGCGCATGCCGGAATGGCCAATGCGTTCGGCGCGGCAGGCTCGCTCGCGGCACTGCTCATGTGGCTTTACTTTTCGGCCCTCGTCCTGCTGTTCGGCGCGGAGTTCGCCGCGTCCCGCGATCGCACGAGGCGTGCCGCGAGAGACCAGCGCCGAAAGGAACGGCAGCGTGCGGGCCCCGTCCGGCCGGCAGCCGGCAAACCGCTACGCTGATGAATTAACCGGCGCTTTAGCCAGACAATTACGCGCGTTCGATTAATAAATATCACAACGTGAACTATTCCCGATTCGGGAATAGACAATTTCGCATTACGCAACGATGCGCGCCTGGTGGCTTACCGCGGCCACGTGTCACGGGTGTTTCCTTTTGGAGACACTTTCTTTTTTTCCGGTCACCTTTGTAAGGACATTGCGATATTCTCCGCTTCGCAACAGTCTTCGATAATCATTCGCGTGGAGAAATGATGAAAAAAATCGCATTGTCGACGCTCTCGCTCGCATTGCTCGGCGCCGCGGGTGCTGCTCAAGCTCAGAGCAGCGTGACGCTGTATGGCGTGATCGACACGTCCATCACGTACGTACATCACCAGTCGGGTAGCGACAACGGCTGGAACATGGGCACCGGCAATCTGTCCGGCAGCCGCTGGGGCCTGAAGGGCCAGGAAGATCTGGGCGGCGGACTCGCAACGATTTTCCAATTGGAAAACGGCTTCAACTCCACCACGGGTCAACTGGGTCAAGGTAGCCGCATGTTCGGCCGCCAGGCGTTCGTCGGCCTCGAGAGCAAGCAATTCGGTACGGTGACGCTGGGCCGTCAATACGATCCGCTCGTCGACCTGGTGCAAGGCATCACGGCTGACAACTACTTCGGCAGCGTGTTCGCAACGGCAGGCGACGTCGACAACTACGACAACAGCTCGCGTACGAACAACTCGATCAAGTACCTGTCGCCGAACTACGCCGGCTTCCAGGTCGAGGGCATGTACTCGCTGGGCGGTGTCGCCGGCAAGACGGGCTCGGGTCAAACGTGGTCGGTGGCTGCGGCTTACAACAACGGCCCGCTCGGCGTTGCAGCAGGCTACTTCAAGGCTGACAACACGAACGGCGTGCGCACGCCGACGGCATCGGGCGGCGGCTGGAACGGCACGTCGGACGGCACGTTCAACGGCCCGATCAACCTGGGTTACCAGACGGCGAAGTCGATCAATATCGCTCGCGTTGCCGCGCAGTACACGGTGGGTGCGTTCACGGTCGGCGCTGGCTACAGCAATGCGCAATACAAGTCGGACGGCTTGTCGACGTTCGGTTCGACCGAGAAGTACAACACGGGGCAAGGCTTCGTGAACTACCAGTTGACGCCGGCGATGCTGCTGGGCCTCGGCTATAGCTACACGAAGTCGAGCGGCGATACGTCG
>NZ_DASXWY010000200.1:0-16955 GCF_036503415.1 Trinickia sp.
CGGCAGCGCTGCAATCGAGAAGATCGAGGCGGCGGCGGAGCGCGGCATCTCGCAGTTCGTGAACCGCGAGGTGACCAAGCTGGACCGTCCCGAGCTGACGAGCGCGCAGATCGTGGTGTCGGGTGGCCGGGGTCTGGGCAGTGGGGAGAACTATCAGAGCGTGCTCGTGCCGCTGGCCGACAAGCTCGGCGCGGCGTTGGGCGCGTCGCGCGCCGCGGTGGATGCGGGCTATGTACCCAACGATTATCAGGTGGGCCAAACGGGCAAGATCGTCGCACCGCAACTGTACGTTGCGGTCGGTATCTCGGGTGCGATTCAGCATCTGGCCGGCATGAAGGATTCGAAGGTGATCGTCGCGATCAACAAGGATCCCGAGGCGCCGATTTTCAGCGTGGCCGATTACGGACTCGTCGGCGATTTGTTCACCGCGGTTCCCGAGTTGATCGAAGCGCTCGCTTAGGTGCGGGTGATAGTGAGCGCGAAATCCGCGCGTCTACCGGAGTCACGATATGGATGCGATGCAACGCGCTCGCTTCGATGCGGCCGCAGTAGCCAATGCGGAAGACGCATCGGTCTGGCGATGGTTTTCGGTGCTCCTGGAGGAGCGTCGCATTCGTTGGCGCTATACGTTCGACAACTGGGTAATCAGCGTCGACCGGATGCGAGTGGCCACCGAGCCCACGTTCGACGGTGCGATCCGAGCCGCAAAAGACGAGGCCGAGCTGCGCAGAGTCGGCCAGCCCGGCGAATGGTCGGCGCCGAAACGGCGTCGCGCCGAATCATCCGAATATCTAAGGCAGCAACCATGAACTACGAAACGATAGGCATCGTCGGCGCAGGCCAGATGGGTACGGGGATCGCGCAAGTCTGCGCGGCAGCGGGGCTGACGGTCGTGCTCAGCGACGTCGATGAAAGCGCGCTCGAGCGCGGGCGCGAGCGGCTGTCGGCGGGCTACGACAGCCTGGTCTCGAAGCAGAAGATGACGGCCGGTGACGTTGCCGAAGCAATGGCGCGGGTGAAGGCGACGTCTCATTCCGCCGCGCTCGGCACATGCGATGTCGTCATCGAAGCGGCTACGGAAAACGTCGGGATCAAGCACCAGATATTGCGCGAGTTGGACAGAATCGCGAAGCCCGGCGCCATCATCGCAACGAATACGTCGTCCGTGTCGATCACGCGATTGGCGGCTACGCTCGCCGACCCGTCGCGTTTCGTCGGCATGCATTTCTTCAACCCCGTTCCGGCGATGGCGCTCGTGGAAGTCATTCGCGGCATGCAAACGAGCGACGCCACGTTCGAGACGACCGTTGCGCTTGCCGAGCGCCTCGGCAAATCCGCGATACAGGTGAAGAATGCCCCTGGCTTCGTGGTCAACCGCATTCTCGTGCCGATGATCAACGAAGCCGTATTCGCGCTGCAGGAAGGATTGGCGAGCGCGGACGAAATCGACGCGGGCATGAGGCTGGGCGCGCGTCATCCCATGGGGCCGTTGGCGCTCGCGGATCTGATCGGCCTCGACACCGTGCTCGCGATCATGGAGGTGATTCAGCGCGAGATGGGCGACACGAAATACCGGCCCGCGTCGTTGCTCAAAGAGATGGTGGACGCGGGCTATCTC
Source organism: Trinickia sp. (assembly GCF_036503415.1). Lineage (GTDB taxonomy): Bacteria > Pseudomonadota > Gammaproteobacteria > Burkholderiales > Burkholderiaceae > Trinickia. The sequence continues at coordinate 1,619 of NZ_DASXWY010000200.1, forward strand.
GGTCGTAAGACTAAGCGGGGCTTTTACTCCTACTGACCGTGGCCGTGGCGCGCTCTCGCGCCGCCGCAGCGGGCGCGCGCGTGCTGCCCCGCTGGATCAACGTGGCCGTGGCGATCGAAGCGTAGGGCGCGCGCGCGGCGGCGTTTTGGCGGATCTGGTGCACGAACCAGAGGCCGCACGCCGTGGCCAGATCGTGAACGGGAAGGCCGATGGTCGTGAGACCCGGCCCCCACCAACTGAATCCCATCTCGTCGCCGAAGCCCACCACCGAAAGTTGCTCGGGAACGGCGATACGTTGAGCCATGAGCTCTTCGACGATGCCTTGCGTGATGCGCACCGCACCGGCCACGACGGCCGTCGGTGCTGCGGCCTGCGCCAGCAGGTCTCGCATGGCTTCGCGCCCGAAGTCGATCGAACCCGGCGGGCCGAGCCGGACGAACTCGGCGCTCGGGCGCGCATTGCGCGGCATGGCTTCGATGGCTCTTCGATAACCCAGCAGTCGCGCTTCGCCGGTGGGCAGCTCGTCGGTGCCGCCGATGTAGGCGATGCGTCGGTGGCCGAGCGCAATCAAATGGTTCGTCGCATCGAACAGCGCCTGCGTATCGTCGATGCCGAAGTACTGGTCGCCGATGACGGCTTGCCGGCGAATCAATTGGACGTGCGGCAACAACTTGAGCAGGCGCGTGGCTTCCCGATGCGGCTTCGCCGTGGGAACGATGATGATCCCGGCCACGTTCGCGCTCGTCAGCTCGCGAATGTGATGCAGCTCGACCATCCGGTCGTCTTCGGTTTCCGACAACATCAATTGAAAGCCCGCGCCCTGCACGCACTTCGACAGCGCGTGCGCAATCGTCGAATAGAAGCTGTTGCGAATGTCGGGCAGCACGAGGCCGATGAGATTGCTGGACACGCCGCGCATCATGCGCGCCGCGAGATTGGCCACGTAGCCCATTTCGTTGGCGACTTCCGTGACCTTCTTTTTCGTGGCGGCGCTGATTCTCGGATCGTCGGCGAGCGCGCGGCCAACCGTCGAGGGAGAGACCTCGAGGCGGGCGGCGATGTCTTTGATGGTGATCATGGCGTTCCAATGAGGGCGGATTCGGACAAACGATAGCACACTCACTCGCTGCAAGGCAGTTCCCCCGATCGACCGCCTGGTACGACGGCGAACGAGCAATTCCCCCGTCGGATCATGAGTTTGCACGTGCCTAGTGCATACGTAAGCACGAAATAAGTAGATGTACGCATTTGACAGCGAAAGAGCGGGCATCTAATCTACGCTAACGTTAGCATTGATCGTGTGAAGCGGTAATCGAAAGAACGCCGTCATGGCGTATCGCACGAAGACAACTTAATGGAGACAATTGATGACCGCTTCTCACCATGACATCGGGTACGAGCGCAAAACGCTCGTCCTGCTGGGCCTCGGGTTCGGACTGGTCGGTTTCGACCGGTGGCTGATGGCGCCGATGTTTCCGTACATGATGAAAGACCTTGGCCTCGACTATTCGCAACTGGGTAGCTTGATCGGCGCACTCGGCGTGGCGTGGGGCATCTGGTCGATCGTCATGGGGCCGGTTTCGGATCGCATCGGCCGCAAGAAGATTCTCGTCGCGACGATGATCGTCTTCTCCGTGCTGTCGAGTTTGTCGGGGTTCGCCACGGGCTTCGGCAGTCTCTTGTTGTTGCGTGCCGCGATGGGCGTCGCCGAAGGTGCATTCACGCCCGCAAGCCTCGCGGCAAATAGCGAGGCGTCGCGTCCCGCCCGACGCGGCCTGAACCAGGGCTTGCAGCTGAGCATGATCCCGCTCGTCGGGCTCGGTTTCGCCCCCATCGCCGCCACGCAGCTGCTTCGCGTCGTACCGTCATGGCACTGGGTATTCATGATCTCGGCCGTGCCGGGCTTGATCGTCTCCGCGCTGATCTGGCGCCTGCTGCACGAGCGCACGCGCAGCAGCGATGTCCCGCTCGGCGTCGAGGGCGCCGCCAAGATGGAATGGACGCAGTTGCTGCGCACGCGCAACGTGCTCGTCGCGACTGCTGCCATTCTGTGCGCGATGGGCGGCATTTTCGTGATCGGTGCGATGGTTCCGATCTACCTCGTCGCCGTCCTTCATCTGGACACGCGGAGCATGGGCTTCGTCGCTTCGGCGATCGGATTCGGCGGGTTTGCGGGCTCGTTCGCGCTGCCCGGTATCTCCGATCGCGTCGGCCGACGCCCGACCGCGCTGTTCGGCTTCGTCGCCGCGACGCTTCTGCTCTATTGCTTCGCGCGCACGGGCCCCCATCCTCAAATGCTCTTCGCGTTGCTCTTCGGCGTATCCCTCTTTTCGATCGGCTTGCTGTCGTTGCTCAGTGGGCCGGTTGCCACCGAGGCGGCTCCGCCCGGTCTCGTCGCGTCGGCCATCGGCTTCGTGTCGGGCGTGGGCGAGACGTTCGGGGGCGGCGTTGCTCCTGTGATCGCCGGCTTCATCGCGCAGCATTTCGGCCTGGCCCGGACCCTCGATTTCGCGTTCTACAGTCTCGTCGCCGGAGCGGGCATTGCCGTGCTGCTCGTCGAAACCGCGCCGCGCCGGCGCACCCTTGCACGCCCGGACGGCGATGCGGTCGAAGTTCATTTCGTCAACGATCTTTGAGCCGGACATGTCTCCTGTACTCGTGAACGTGTCGACAGCCGCCTGCACGCCGTTTCCGGCGCTGCTGTTCGAAGGCCGCGTGATGGCTTTGGCGCAGTGGCGCGCCAGCGGGCTGCGCGGCACATCGTCGGTCGCCGAATTCCTGAATGAGTGGGAGTGCAACGCCGATCGATTGAAGCAGGTCGTTCGATCGGAAGGGACGCAGACGCTCATCGCGGAACAAGGCGTCGAGCTCGCTGCCCTCCGAATCCACGAGCCGATCGCCCCGCGGCAGGTCTACTGCACGATCGGCAATTACAGTGAGCAGGTGGTGCAGGCAGCCCTCGATGCACATGGCGCCGCCGATGCGCCTGTCCGCCGGGAAGCGGTGCTCGCATCGATCGAAACTCGGCGGCGCGTGGGCACGCCCTATATATGCGTGAAGGGAACAGCCGCGGTTTCGGCCCCGTTCGACCCATTGCCGGTCGAAGCCGGCATGTCGACGCTCGATTGGGAGGTGGAGATCGGGGTCGTGATCGGACGGCGCGCTTGCAACGTCGACGTCGCACGCGCGCTCGACTATGTCGCGGGCTATTGCGTCGTCAACGACATCACGTTGCGCGATCGCGTAGTGAGGACCGACGTGCCGGTGCTCGGCACGGATTGGCTTCAGTCGAAATCGAGAGCCGGATGGCTGCCGGCCGGTCCCTGGCTGGTTCCGGCATGGGACATCGAGGCGCCGTCGGCGCTGCGGCCGTGGTTGCGGCTGAACGGCACATTGATGCAGGACGGGCAGGCCGGCGACATGATTTTCAGCATTGCCGAGCAGATCGCCTACCTGTCGGCGCATACGTCGTTGCAGCCGGGCGACTTGATCTGCACGGGTACGCCTGCAGGCATCGGCAGTCACCACGGGCGATATCTGCGTGCCGGCGATGTGCTCGAGGCCGGTGTATCGGCGCTCGGCACGCAACGGATCGTTTGCGTGGATGCGGTCGGAGGCCGTTCGGATGTGGGAGCGGGACGAGGAGAGGAACGATGAGTCAGACGAACAGCGCGGGCAGCCCCACCGAAGAGCGCTTCGAAAGAAGCGCGGGCGAGCACGTGCCTCCGACCGTTCGTGGCCGGGACGCATATACGGCCGCTGCGATCGGGTTGCACTGGATCGTCGCGGCGTTGATCGTCGGCGGGTTTGCGTTGGGCTGGACGATGACGCGCATGCCGGGCATCACGCCCGATAAGCTGCGCTTCTATTCCTGGCACAAGTGGATCGGCGTGACGGTGCTCGCGTTGGCCGTGTTGCGCATCGTCTGGCGGTTGACGCATCGGGCACCGCCGCTGCCCGATTGCATGAGCGCCTGGCAACGCTGCGCGGCGCATGCCGTTCACGTGGCGCTGTACGCGCTCATGATCGCGATTCCCGTTTCGGGCTACCTCTATACCGCGGCGGCGAATGTGCCCGTCGTCTATTTGGGCCTCATACCGATGCCGCAGCTCATCGCACCGGACCCAGTACTCAAGGTGTGGTTCAAGTCCATTCACATTGCGCTCGATTACGGACTGCTCGCGCTCGTTGCAGGGCACGTCGCCGCGGCCGTCAAGCATCAGTGGATCGATCGGGACGGACTGCTCGGGCGGATGCTGCCTTTCCTCAAATGACGAAGGATCTTCGATGAAGTCATCGTTTTACCACTGCATGGCGCCGGTGCTCGTGGCAGCCGTCTTGACTGCGCCCGGCGCGGCGCGCGCCGAAGTCGACCTCGCGAAAAGCTCGATCACCGCGGTATCGAAACAGATGAATGTGCCCATCGAGGGCGTCTTCAAGAAGTTCAATGCGCGCGTGAGCTTCGATCCGGCCAAACCGTCGGCAGGCAGCGCGCTGATCACGGTCGATGTCGGCAGCTATGACCTGGGCGATTCCAGTTACAACAGCCAGGTGGCCGGAAAGGAATGGTTCGACGCGAGGACTTATCCGACGGCAACGTTTGCTTCGAGCGAGATTGCTGCGGCCGGTGGCAATCGGTACCGCGTGACGGGACAGCTGACGATCAAGGGCAAATCCGCGATCGTCACTGTACCCGTCACGCTAACGGAGCGTGACCACGCTCAGACGCTGGACGGCAGCATGTCGATCAAGCGCTCGCAGTTCGATATCGGGACCGGCGAGTGGAAGGATACGTCGATCGTCGCGGACGACGTCACCATCAAATTCCATCTCGTTGCAGCGAAGTTTTAAAGAGAACCCAATTCAACGCATTTGGAGGAGACAATGAACAAAGCAAACCAGCTCGTCACGGCGGGCCTCATCGCCATCGCGGGAGCATCGTGTTCGGCCGCCGCTTCTGCGGCCAGCTATCAACTCGATCCGACGCATACCTATCCCAGCTTTGCCGTCGACCATTTCGGCGGTGTGTCGATCTGGCGAGGCAAGTTTACGAAGTCGAGCGGCACCGTGACGCTCGATCTCGCGAAGAAGACCGGGACCATCGATGTGTCGATCGATCCGTCGTCGATCGATACGGGCAACGCGCAACTCGATCAAAACCTGCGCGGGACGCAAGGGTTCGATACGAAGCAATTCCCGAGCGCGATTTATAAGGGTACCCAAATCCGATTCGATGGCGATCGGCCCAAAGAGGTCATCGGCGCGCTGACGCTGCATGGCGTCACGCGGCCGGTCAATCTGCGGATCGAATCGTTCAAATGCTTCATGAATCCCTACTTCAAGCGCGAGGTGTGCGGTGTGGAGGCAAGCGCACAGTTCAATCGCGCCGACTTCGGCATCGATATCGGGCAGCGGCTTGGGTTCAACATGCTGACGAAGCTTCAGATTCAGGCGGAAGGCATCAAGCAGGAATAGGGCCGCGCCGCAACCGCTAGCCGGCGATCTTCTAAAAGTCCTGTTCTATTGCACAAATGTGCCTTCTCTATTCACGATGAACGTCGAAAAATACAAGCAAACGACGAGACATCTTGAAAGGGGGCACCGTCATGAAAACCCGAGTCGCGATCATCGGCGCCGGACCGTCGGGCCTGCTGCTAGGCCAATTGCTGCAACGAGCAGGCATCGACAACGTGGTGCTCGAGCGGCAGACGGGCGGCTACGTGCTCGGGCGAATCCGGGCGGGCGTGCTCGAGCACGGCACGGCGGATCTCATGCGCGAGGCTGGGGTCGGCGCGCGTATGGATGCGGAAGGACTCGTGCATGAAGGCATCGAACTCGCCTTCGGCGGCCGGCGCGACCGCATCGATCTGAAGGCATTGACGGGCGGCGCCACGGTGCTCGTCTACGGCCAGACCGAGCTCACGCGCGATTTGATGGCGGCGCGCGAGGCCAGTGGCGGTACGACCGTCTATGAAGCCCGCAACGTTCAATTGCACGGGATCGAGGGCAACACGCCCCGTGTCACGTTCGAGAAGGACGGCGAGACGATGACGCTCGAATGCGAATTCATCGCTGGCTGCGACGGCTTTCACGGTGTATCGCGCAAGGCGATACCCGCGGATCGCCTCACCCAGTACGAGCGCATTTTTCCGTTCGGATGGCTTGGACTGCTATCGGATACGCCGCCCGTCAGCCATGAACTGATCTATGCCCACCATGCGCGCGGCTTTGCACTGTGCAGCCAGCGCTCGATGACGCGCAGCCGCTATTACCTGCAAGTGTCGCTGACCGAGAAAGCCGAGGATTGGACGGACGAGCGCTTCTGGGCCGAGCTCCGCGCGCGCTTGCCGCGGGATCTGGCCGAGACGCTCGTGACAGGCGATTCGCTCGAAAAGAGCGTGGCGCCGCTACGCAGTTATGTGGTCGAGCCGATGCAATATGGCCGGCTCTTTCTCGTCGGGGATGCCGCGCACATCGTCCCACCGACGGGTGCGAAGGGGCTCAATCTTGCCGCGAGCGATGTCGGCACGCTGTACCGGATTCTTCGTGGCGTCTATGAGGGCGGGCGCACTGACTGGCTCGAGAAATACTCGTCGATCGCACTACGCCGTGTTTGGAAAGCCGTGCGCTTTTCCTGGTTCATGACGAACCTGCTCCACGAGTTTCCGGACCGCGATGGTTTCGACAAGCAGATGCAGCGCATCGACTACGAGTACTACACCCGTTCCGATGCGGGATTGAGGACGATCGCCGAGAACTACGTAGGGCTGCCTCATGAAGCGATCGAATAGGGTGACCGAACGTTGGAAGCGGCAGGAACTTGGCCGGCAGGGATGACCGTTCAGTGGTGGCCTTTCGGCGCCCCCTGCCTCGCCGTACCGGTCAGCTGTCGGGCGGTGCACCGGTGTACTCGTACGCCACCGTTCCCGGGGGATGCGTGTACCAGCCCGGATCGCGGTAGTCGTTGGGCCCGAGCCCCTGCCTGACCTTGACGACCGTGAACATGCCGCCCATTTCGAGCGCGCCGAAAGGCCCGGTGCCCGTCATCATCGGCAGCGTGTTTTCGGGCAAGGGCATCTCCATTCCGCCCATTGCGCCACCGGTGCTGCCCATCGCCATATAGTCCGGCACCACGTTGCCGATGCGTTCGGCCAGGTCGTCCTGCCGTACCCCGATCATGGTCGGCACGCGGTGCCCCATCGCGTTCATCGTATGGTGCGACTTGTGGCAATGAAACGCCCAGTCGCCCGGCCGGTCCGCGGTGAACTCGATCGCGCGCATCTGGCCGACTGCAACATCGGCGGTCACCTCGGGCCAACGGGCCGCCGGTGGGATCCATCCGCCGTCCGTGCCGGTGACCTCGAAGCGATAGCCGTGCAGATGGATCGGGTGATTCGTCATCGTCAGATTGCCGAACCGGATGCGTACGCGATCCCCGGCGCGCACCGGCAACGGATCGATGCCGGGGAACACGCGCGAGTTGAAGGTCCACATGTTGAAGTCCGTCATTTCGTTGACGCGCGGCGTAAAGCTGCCCGGATCGATGTCGTAGGCGGCCAGCAAAAATACGAAATCGCGGTCGACCGGCATGACGCTACGGTCCTTCGGGTGGACGATGAACATGCCCATCATCCCCATCGCCATTTGCACCATCTCGTCGGAGTGAGGGTGATACATGAACGTGCCGTGCGTCTCGAGCTGGAACTCGTAGACGAATGTCTTGCCGGGCGGAATGTGGGGTTGCGTCAACCCACCGACACCGTCCATGCCGTTCGGCAGCCGCATTCCGTGCCAGTGGATCGTGGTGTGCTCGGGCAGTCTGTTGGTGACGAAGATACGGACCTTGTCGCCTTCGACAGCCTCGATCGTCGGGCCCGGCGACTGACCGTTGTAGCCCCACAGGTTGGCCTTCATACCGGGCGCCATTTCGCGCACCACGGGTTCGGCCGTCAGGTGAAACTCCTTCCAGCCGTTTTTCATCCGCCAGGGCAACGTCCATCCGTTCAGCGTCGCGACCGGTGTATAGGGGCGGCCGTTGGGCGGCATGAGAGGCGGCTGCGTCGCCGCGGCCGCCATGGTCGGCGCTTCCGGCAATGAAGCCGGGCCGGCCTTGCTGACCATTGCGGCACCGAGCAGGGCGGCTCCCGAGCCGCTCAGGAATTGTCGACGGGACACCATGTCACTGCCCTCCCGAATGGCTGGCGGATGCCGGCGGCGGCAAACGTCCGCCCAACGCTTGCCGGATGTCCGTTTCCGCGAGCCAGTAGTCCTCGAGCGAATCGACGTAGCCGCTCATCGCGGCGGCCTGCTCGCGCGCGTCGGCCAACAGCTCGAAAACGCCGGCGAGCATGCCGTTGTAGCGGAGCAGCAGTTCGTCCGAGATCGTTTTGCGAAGCGGCACGATTTCGTCGCGATAGCGCTTTGCTACGTCGTAGCTCGTCATGTACGCCGAGTAGGATTCGCGAACCTCCGATCGAATCTCGAGATGGTTGCGCGAGGCGAATGCGTCGAGGTCGTTCAGTGCGGGACGCGTTTTCGGCAGATCCGGCAACTGATCCGGAAGGGTGTACTGCGTGTGCCCGCCCCGCAGCCCCAGCGTTCGCGTCAATTTCTCCCGCGCCGACAGCGCTTGCTGGCGAGCCTTCGCTGCCTGTACTTGCGCGCTGGCACGGAAGGCTTGCTCGCGCGCCTCATCGAGCTTGCTCAGGTTCCCGGCCTGGCGCATGCGCGAGGCCAATTGTGCGCCGGCGTCCGCGGAGTCCTCGACGTGCCCGGCGTATCGGGCGGCCTGCTCGGCCGCCACCGCTCGGATATAGGCACGGCGCGCATCGGCGGCCACCTTCGACATCGCGTCGGCGGTGCCGGGGTTGTCGTTCTGCAAGGCGAGCCGTGCCGCGTCGTCCATCGAAAGCGGCTTGGAAGCGTATTCCCGGGTGCGCGTGGCCATTGCATCGCGTGCGGTGTTGGTTCTTGCAACGAGCGCTTCATCGTCGAGGGCAGACGATGAAGCGCTCGCGGGAGCCGGGGCGGCCGCGTCCGCGGGGGCGGGAAAGGTGGGGGTGGCGTGCGCGAGCATCGGCAATGAAGCCGCCGCGCCAAGCAGCGCCGCAGAAATTAGTCGCATGGATTTTCTCGTCTTCAATCATCCGGCGAGTCCAAGAGACCGCCGGCACGAATGGAACATCGCGGGCTTTAACCGCGGTGGAAAATTAGACGAGCGTGGAGCGAGGAGGGCGCTCGATGCCGCCGGTCAAAAAAGACGCGGCACCGGCCGAAGGCGGAATAGATGCGACGACGCGCGTAGCGTCCGCGATGACGGCAACGATGGGAACGGCCGGCAAGGCGGTCCCCAGGCAGCACGATGCGCACATCGAACACGAATGCACGTGAAGACTGCCGCGCAGGTCATGATGGTCGCCATCGCCGGCGAGAACCATCCCGTGCATTTCTCGATGGTGCGCGGACATCTCGTGCCCGGCGTGCCGGACGGACGCATCGCCGGCGCGAGCATGGGTGGGCACGCATTTCATCGAGACGGCCGCAAACGACTGAACCGGCAGGCTCAGTGCCAAGAGCACGACGATGAACAATTTGCGCCAATAGGACATGGGTGGGGAGTCTAGCACGCGTGTACTTCGCGGGGTAAGCCACGCGCGCCATGGCGGGCGTGCACCGCCGCTAGAAGTTCCGCGCGAGGCCGACCATGAACATGTCCTGGTCCTTGTCATTGCCAGTCGCGACGCGGTTAAAGCGCAGGCTCGCGGCCCAATTGTTCGTGACCTGGTAGCTCACTTGCGCGCTGAGCAAGGCGTTGATCCGCATGCGATTCGAAGGCTCGTCGCGGTCGCGCGCGAGGTACGGCCCTACACCGGCCGATAAGGCCCATTTGCTCAGGATCGGCGCGACGTACCAGAGTTGTGCCGCCACGCCACGCCGGCCGGCCGTGCCGTTATTGCCTTCGTAGACGAAGCTCGCGGAATACGCCCAAGCATTGCCGAGCGGGCGCTTGAGCTCGACCATGTAACCTTTTTCCATCGGCACTTGAGGATGGTTTGTCTGCGACGTGCCGGCCCAGATGCTCACCTGTGTCTTGCCGTCGGAAAGCGCCGGTGCGGGGTTGCCGCGAAGATCGGAGCCGATGCCGAAGAGCACCGCGTCGGAGTTGAATCCGTTGACCATCTGGATATGGTTGTATTGCAGCTTCAGAAAAAAGCGGTTGGGCACGACATAGAACCGCACTGCGGCCGAGGCGCGCAGGCCCAGTCGCTTTTCGTTACGCGGTTCATTCTCGACATGCGTGGTATCCATGCTGAAATAAGGCCCCGCGGACAACTCGAACGCCACGCGATCGCTGACGGGCCAGCGAAACGAACCCAGCGCCGCAAAGCCATCGCGATGATGATTCGTCGGATGCCCCTCGTTCAGATAGGCGACGTAGACGGAGAGGTAATCGTTGAGGATGTCGCCGAAGCCGATTTCATAGGCGCGCCAATGCATGTTGCCGCCTTCGGTCGCGCGGCCGTTGCCGAACACGGCGTAGCCGTCGATCGTGCGCTGCGGCAATTGCTGCGCGGCCGGCGCGTTCGGTGTGCCGTCTTCGGCATGCGCCAGGCTTGTGCACTGCAGAGCGGCCAAAGCCGCGAGCGTGCCTGCGCACACAATGCGCCAATCGATGCGGTGCGACTTCAAAGGCGTCAAGGCAGGTGACCGGTTAGGTAGAAAAGGCGAACGCACTTCGCCGCTTCGCAACAGCCTACTTATCGTTGACCGATCCCTATGTAGGGCACCGAACGCACAAACGCGGAAAATTGCCTGCGCTCATCCGGTCGGTCCTTCGCGCGCCCGCGCTTGTAACGGACCGAGCGATGGGAAGATGACGGCATTTGCCACTTCTCGCCACTCACCTCATGACAGTGCCGCCGCTTGGGAGATCCGGCTCGATGGGTCCCGAACCCGATCCGTCGACCGAACAGCCGAAGCCCACCGTCGGCTCGGGCCGGGGCCGGCATCGGGCTCACTCGGTGCTCGATGGCCTGCGCGGTCTCGTCTCCGCTGCGCGGGGTAAGGAGACATCGCCCACACCTGCTTCACCGGAGACCGGACAGACACGGCACGACGCGGCAGCCGCGCTAGAGCCTCGCACAGCCCGATATCTATCGGGTCTACTCGACGAGATCGATCGGATCAGCTCGCGCCAGTATGGTGGCGGCATCGAGATGCTGATCGACGAGCACCCGTCACCGGAGCGCGAGCAATTCCTTGCTGCCTTGGCGCGAGGCTGCGAGGTCACGATTGGTCTCGGCGGCGATGACACCGGTGCCCCGGATGCGCTGCTTCAGAAGATCATCGATCTCGTTCGCGTGATGGAGCGCGAGACCAAGGCCAAATCGGTGCTCGACGTCGCGGGGCGGCGCGACCGCGCGCGCCTTGAGGAGCTATGGGCGCAAGCGGGAGGTCTTCGTTATCCCACGCCGCCGTTCCGCGATGAAACGACGAGAGAGGCCGACCGCCCGCCCGGTGACGCTTCGGGGCATTAGCCCCTTGAATGCTACGCGGTGCGCCAGCGAGCGAGCACGGCCGGCAGTTCGGCCATATCGTGAAAGATCGCCGCGACGCCCGTGGATCGCATCGCCTCGGCATGGCTGTGCCCCGCAGCGTCGGGGCAGTAGCCGAACACGGTTGCCCCGGCGGCCAGTCCCGCGGTCGCACCCGTGACCGTATCTTCGACGATCGCGCAGCGCGCGGGATTGACCTCGAGGCCGCCTGCCGCGGCGAGGTAGACATCGGGATGTGGCTTGTTCCGGGGCATTTCATGACCGCTGAAGATGCGTCCTTCGAAATACTCGAAGATACCGACCTTCGCGAGCTGCATTTCGACCTTGTGCCGATCGGCACCGGATGCGACGGCGATGACGCCGCCAAGCGCTTCGTGCAGCGTTTTGACTGCCAGTGGTGCGCCTGTCACGCCGAGGAGCTCGGCTTCGAGCGCCGCATTGCGCCGGGCGCGGAACTGCTCGAGCCACTGCGCCGTGAGGCGAAAGCCGGTGTGCGATTCGATGAGGGCGGCTTCGTCCCTCACCGTTTTGCCGACGAAGTGCCGCATCGTCTCCCGAGTGCTGATGTTCCAGCCGAGCTCGCCGAGCATTTCGGCAAGCACGCGGTTCGTAATGGGCTCGGAATCGACGAGGACGCCGTCGCAATCGAAGATCACGGCGTCGAAGGGGAGGGCGGACATCGTGCGCGAATCATCCAGATAGTGTTCAAACGCGGCCCTTACGTCGATGCGCTTCGGGCCGCAAACCGGATGGCATTGTATCGCGCGCGGGGACGTCCTCGCCGCTCCCTCCCCGGATGCGGCAAAGACCATCCGCCTCAGTCCTCGATGCCGAGTCCCGGCAGTGCGTGCGTCCCTTCTTCCGCTACCGAGTGCAGCCACTCGGGCTTCAGGTCGAGTGCGCGCAGGATCGTCGGCGCCACTTGCGTGGTCAGGACGGGCTTGGCGATCGTGCGGGCGTGACGAATGCCAGGGAACGACACGAGCAGACCGAGGTGGCTGTCGTCAGGCGCATTGCCGCCATGTTCCTCGTCCTTTTTCTTGCTCGACGTATAGATCACGCCTGGATTCGGCTGCACGACGATATCGGGCGTGCGGCCTTGCGCCGGATCGCCAAAGCGCGCGGCGAGTTGCGGGCCGTAGAGGAGATAGGCTCCCGGACCATCGGCGCAGATGCCGGGCGCATTGCAGCCGAGATTGGCCTTGAGCGTCGCGATCACGGCGTCGCGCTGGCTTTGATCGCGCAGCCAAATGAGCCCGACATCGTCCGTTTGCACCATGCCCGTCCCCGCAAGTCCGGTGCCGTCGTTGAGGTTGCCCGATTGCGTCGCGTTCTGGCCGAAGTTGCCGTTCGGATCCAGGTAGTTGTTCGCTTCGAGCAGTTGCGTAAGTGTGTCGCCGTTTTTCACGAGCTTCGTGTGATCGGCCGGCGATTGGCCATGTTTGGCCGTCACGATGATGACGGTCGTGGAGTACAGGTTGCGCTGCTTCAGCTCGGCGACGATGCGGCCGATCGCGTCATCTGCATAGGCGATCGCATTGCCCACGTTCGGGCCCGGGGTGAAGCTCGCGTCGAGGTAGCCGCCGCCGTTGGCGACCGGCGATTTTTGCGCCACGCTCAAGGTCTGGAAGTTCGTGCCGAACAGCGTCGGTACCGGCGCGTTCTTCGTCCCCGTGGAGTCCTTGCCATCGATCTGATTGAGGATTGCTTGCACGTGGTAGTTGTCGAATTTCTCCGTGTGGGTGTAGACGTCCGTATAGTCGGTCTGCGTCGCCGGATCGATCGAGTTGATTTCGGTGCGGGCGAGATCGTCCACGCCATGGCCCGACGGTCCGTTGAGCCAGTCGTAGCCCCACGCGTGCTTATCGGCCCAGGCCGTACGCGCATCGCGCATGTGCTCCTTGATGACTTCGAATATCGTATTCGTCTTGATGTAGTTGTGCGGATAGACGGGGCTGCACACGCCGTTGACCAGCGCGTGCGGGATCGCTTGCGGATTGAACGCGCCACCGCCGTCGAGATGGATCAGCGCGCCGCCGTTTTGCGCATCGATGCCGGTCGTTTCGTCGAACACGACATTCCAGCCGCGCTTGCCTGAGCATGTGTCGTCGGTGGGTGCGAACAGCGTGCGGTCATAGGAGACGTCGTAAAAGAGGCCGGCGGATTTCGGCGAGCCGCCCGTGACGAGCGCGGCGAGACCGGGGAATGAATCGGACAGGCCAGGCGTGCGCGCCTCGGTATAGGTGACGCCGGAGTGCGCCAGCACGGCGAGGTTCGGGCAGGTGTTGGCGCCAGTGCAGCGAGCGAGGTCTTGTTCGTGCAGCCCGTCGATGCTGATGAGTAGCACGCGCTTTGCATCGTGGATTTCATGGGCGGCAGCGTCCGTTGCCGTGCCTGCGAGTGCCATCAGCCCGATGGCGAGCGCCGTGCCCGCGTGGCGCATTGCCTTGCGTCGATTCATGTCTACCTCGGTGTAAGGCGCGGAGAGTTTCCACGCTAAAGGAGCTAATCTGAGGGTCGAATGCGACTGGGCGATGAAGCGGACCTTTCAGTCTGCTATCGATCGGCGCTTGGCGTGCAGGTCACGGTCGATGGCGCCTGAACCGGGTGCGGGGTCGGCGCCGCGCCCGCTTGGCAGCCGATGTGCCAAGAGGCTGTTAATATTGCCGTCTGATTTTCGGGTAGGCGGTTACAGGACGAATATGGGTTTCGAGCAGCTGGCAGAACTGAGAAAGCAACTGGCGAAAGAAGCGCGCGCCGCAAAGGAGCAGGCCCAGGCCGCCGATGCGGGCAAATCGCCTCGACAGGCTCGGCCTGGTCAGCGCGACGCAAAGGGCGAGGCAAAGGGCGACGCCAACGGTCATCGCGATGCGAAGGGGCCGCGCGACGCGAAGGCCCACCACGAGACAAAGGGTCAGCGCGACGCGAAGGGACAGCGCGACGCGAAGGGACAGCGCGGCGATGCCCGAGCCCAGCGCGGGGAGGCGAGAAGCCATCACGCGCCGAAGGCTGAGCCGGTCGATCCCGTGGTACGGGTCATCGGCAAACTGCAAAAGCGCTTTCCGGCCGCATTCCCGAAGAACCCCGCGCCGAAGGTGCCGCTGAAGATCGGCATTCTGGCCGATCTCGTCTCGCACGCCGAGGAGCTCGCGCTGAACGAGGCGCAGATCCGCGATGCGGTCAGCACATGGTGCCGCGGCAGCCGTTACTGGGCCTGTCTCGTCGACGGTGCGCCGCGAGTCGATCTCGACGGCGCGCCGGCCGGCAGCGTCACCGCGCGCGACGCGGCCTTCGCGCGCAGGCAGGCCAAGGGCGGCGGCGCAGCGCGCCGCAAGGGCGATGGCGCACAGCCGGCTGCGAAGGCTGCCGCCGAACGGCCGGCCCAGCCGGGCGCGTCGGAAGGTTCGCCGGCCGCCGAGGCGGCGCAGCCAGCTGGGACTGTTCAGTCGGCTGACGCGGCTCAGGCGCCCGAGCCAAGCTCGACGTCCGATGCGGGGCATGCGTCCGACACCGCGTCTACGCCCGCCGTCGAGCATTCGCCGGATACGGCTCAGTCGCCTGACTGAGCCAAGGCTCGGGCGCGTCCCTGCGCGCCCGAGGGTTAGACTAACGTTCGCTGCGTTGCGCCGCGAGCTGCCTTCCTCCTATCGCGCTTTTTTTCGACGCATGTCGAAATCATGGCAAGCCGTTCGACATTGTCGAGGTAACACGCTGCGTGTTGCCGCAACTCTTCAGGAGCGACAAATGGAATATCTGCTGATGATTTATGGCAATGAAGCCCG
>NZ_DASXWY010000201.1:0-11178 GCF_036503415.1 Trinickia sp.
CGACGAGGTCAAACAGCGCGGGACGTTGCGCATCGGCCTCGAAGGGACGTTCCCGCCGTTCAATTCGAAGAATGCCAGCGGCGAACTCGTCGGTTTCGATGTCGATATCGCCAAGGCCGTGGCGGCCAAGCTCGGCGTGAAACCCGAATTCACGACGACCGAATGGAGCGGCATCATTGCCGGCCTGCAAGCAGGCAAGTTCGACGTGATCGTCAACCAGGTCGGCGCGACCGATGCGCGCAAACAAGTGTTGGATTTTTCGCCGGCCTATACCTACTCGGGACCCCAGTTGATCGAGCGCAAGGATGACTCGCGCGAGTTCAAATCGCTCGATGACCTGAAGGGCAAAAAGCTCGGCCTCGGTCTGGGCACGAACTACGAGCAGATGGCCAAGGCCGTTCCCGGCATCGACGTCAAGACCTACCCGGGCGCGCCCGAATATTTGCGCGACCTTGCCGCGGGACGCCTCGACGCCGCACTCAACGACAAGCTGATGGTCGCTTATCTGCTGAAGGGCTCGCAGCTGCCGTTGCGTGCGGGTGCTCAGCTGAACAGCGACACGCCGTCCGCCATTCCGTTTCGCAAGGGCAATCCGAAATTTGCCAAGGCCATCGACGATGCTATGACCCAGCTCGAAGCCGACGGCACTTTCAAGAAGATTTCGGAAAAGTGGTTCGGCATCGACGTGACGAAGCCCAAGGGCAAGTAAGCGCCCCTCGCTATTTCCCGGCTTCTGATGAAGGGCGGCGTCACGGCGATGCCGCCCTTTCTCTTTATCGAGCGTATATGATGTGCGCTCGCGCCGTTGCGGCTCGTCGAATCGTTTAGCCTCCACGCCATCACAGGCCATGTCCTCCACAACATCCCTGCTCGTCCAGTCGATGCCCGCGCTCTTGCAGGGCGCGGCACTCACCGTCAAATTCGCCGTGCTTTCGATGGCCTGCGGGCTCGTTGCCGCAGTCGGGCTCGCATTGATGGGTATCAGCCATAGTCGCCCCCTGAACTGGATCGCGCGCGTCTACGTGAGTCTCATGCGGGGCACACCGATGCTCGTGCAGATCTTCGTCGTTTATTACGGGCTGCCAAGCGTCGGCATCGCGCTCGAACCGACGCCGGCGGGCGTCATCGCGCTGTCGGCCAATGTGGCCGCGTATCTATCGGAGAGCATGCGCGGCGCCATCAACGGCATTCATCGCGGCCAATGGCTGGCAGCCTATAGCCTCGGCTTGTCCAGGCGGCAGACGCTGCGCTATATCATCGGGCCGCAGGCGCTGCGCATCGCGGTGCCGAGCCTTTCGAACAGCCTGATCAGCCTCATCAAGGATACGTCGCTCGTCTCGGTCATCACGGTGACCGAACTCTTGCGCAGCGCACAGGAGATCATCGCGGCCACCTATCAGCCGCTACCGCTTTATCTCGCGGCGGCCGCAATCTATTGGGTGCTCTGCCAAGTGCTCGAATGGGTGCAGCGCTGGTACGAGCGCCGGCTGGCGCTGCCGACGCGTCACTGACGGGCCGGCGTATCGCGCCTTTTCAGTAGGCCGGTAGCTTCGCGGCAGCCGCGACCGCGTCGAGCGCTGCGCCGAACCGATCGATGCGCGGCAGATAGAAATGGTCGGGGTCGAGCGAGTAGGCAACCCGGCGCGTGCGCCCCAGCACCTCGCTGCGGGGAAAGAAACCGAAGTAGCGCGAGTCCGCACTATTGTCGCGATTGTCGCCGAGCATGAAGTACTTGCCGGCCGGCACGATCACGGGACCGAACGAGCTTCGCGGGCTGGGCGCCACCGGCGACCAGCGTACGACGCGAGACGACTTGTCCAGATGTTCGACGAGGTAGATCCCCGGCGAAGACGGCGCATCGCGCATGGGCGCCACGACGAGGGACCGGTACTGCGCGCGCACTCCGTTCACGTAGAGCACATTGTCGACCAGTGAAACGCTATCGCCCGGGATGGCGACGATGCGCTTGACGAGAAGCTCGTGGGCAGCCGATGAATCGATCGTCACGATATCGCCGCGTTGGGGGTCGGCAAGGTGTGCGATTCGAATGTGCGTCAGCGGCACCCGCAAATCGTAGGCCATTTTGTCGACGAAAATGCGATCCCCCTCACGGATCGTCGGCAGCATCGAGCCGCTCGGCACGGAGTTCCAGTCGGCCACGGCGCTCCGGAACACGACCATGAGGAAGATGAAGGCAATGAGGCTCTTGTTGTTGCGCCAGAGGTTGGCAAGCGTCGGCATCGATGAGCTCCCGGACGGATGATTGCAAACGAGCATCGGTCATGGCCGATGCGCCTGCGATCATATCCGAGTTGCCGCGCCAGGCATGTCGAACTGCCCATTACGCGAGGGCGCGCCGAAGCCGTGCCGCATCGGCCCCGAGCGCCCCACCGTACCGGACTCGCGTTATCGCCGGCCTGGCATCTCGACCGAGAACTCCCGGCTGACTTCATCGGCGGCCAACTCGACGAGCGCGAGCGCCGCAGCTTCGGCTTCCTTCGGGTCGCGCCGCTCGATCGCCGAAACCAGACGTTCGTGCGTTCGCACCGAGATCTCCCAGGCGCCCTGCTTTTCCATCAGCATCGGTTGCGTCGCGGCAAGCGCTCCGCGAATGATCGCAGCCATTTGCTGGAAAAACTGGTTGCCGCTCGCATGGACGATGCGCGTATGCAGCATCTCGTTCGCGGACGCATAGCCTGCGTCTCCCGGCGCGAGCGAGCGAAACAGATCGAACGCCTCGCGAATGGCGGCCACGTCGGCCACGCTCGCCCGTACCGCGGCTTGCGCCGCCGCCCGCGGCTCGATGACCATACGAAACTCGATGACGTCGCGCATGAACAGCGGATCGGGCTTGGCCCTGAAGCGCCAGTTCACGACATCTTCGTCGATCATGCGCCAGTCGCGCATCGAACGAATGCGCGTACCGACCTTCGGCCGGACGTCCAGCATGTGCCGCGCGAGCAGCATCGACAACGCTTCACGCATGACTGTGCGGCTGACGTCGAACTCCTTCGACAGCACGTCTTGCGGCGGAAGAATCGCCCCGTACTTCTCTTCGACGATGCCGGTGACAAGCCCGTCCATCACTTTGCTGACCAGCGAACGATCCTTCCCCTGCTCCATGACTCCCCCCGATGCGCCTATCGACGCTTACTCCCGCCTCATCCGTTGCCCGGCTACGCATCGCGCTTTCGGTAGGCGATACGGTGCTTCGTTCAAATTCGCCACGCTATTGGGAAACGCCTGAACAGGGTTATCCCTCTGACGAATCCAGTATGACTATGCTTGCGCGCTGCCGCTCCCTCGCGGCGTGGGCGCCAATCGTTTAGGAGACCTCACTGTCGTCTCCGCTTCGACGACGGGTGCGGTACAGGTTGCATACCGCTGCATGCGAGCACCGCTTCCGACCATCGAGCCGCGGGCCCAGGTAAGACGAATCGTCATGCTGCACGGTACTTCTCATACAAGTACAGTTCCGTTCGCAATCGCACTCACTCTTCCGAGTTTGCACGGCGTAGGCAATACAACGCTCGAAATTGCACCGCGCGCACATGTCTCAACAATGAGTCATTCGCGACGCTCGTCGCTTTTACATGCGAGGGACGCCAACTCTGCGAAGCGTTGTCCGCGGGACCGTCAATGCACCGGCATCGCCAAGCCGCTGGCCGGCATGGTGGGGGGAGCCGAACCCTTGTCAGCCGGGGCTTCGATCTCGTAGCGAAGTCAGCGCGACGCAGCAACGAATGTGGCCGATGCAACACAACTGAATCAATTTCCGCCATCCGGCCCGTGCTTGCACGCCGCCGATCGAGAGGGTGCGCAGGCCGCCGTATGCCGTGCGCCTCGAGCCCAAACAGCATGCCGATCAACGGTTTACGGCAATCAAACAAAGCTGAGTCTGAGGAGTCCCGGCACACGGGCGCGTTGTGCAGATTTGAAACAAAAAGGTTGCTCGGTTCCGTAGTCCCGCGTCGCAACAGTGGTCGCTTCCGGTGCGGCGGGGCCTCGCGGGGCATGGCACGATCCTCGCTGATCCTGGCGCGCAACTGAGCGCTGCCGCACAGACGGTGGCACGGCCAGGGAGAGAAGGCCAAAACCACGCCGGGTTGAATGGCGATGTCGGAACCCAGTCGTCCGACACATCCAAGCATCCACGGCCTTAAGCAACAAAGAGCCGCACGAGCCTATGCGCGAGAACCGCATGACGTGGCTGTTTTTCGAGGACCGATCATGTTGACACTACAATCCGACCTTCACGGCAACCATCTGCTAGGGGCATTGCCGTCGCATGAATGGCAAGCGCTGACGCCTCATCTCGAGTTGGTTCATCTTCGCACAGAGCAATTGCTGTGCGACTGCGGACACAAGATCCATCACGTCTACTTCCCGACGACGGCCATCATCTCGATCCTCTCGATGATGGAAGACGGCGGTTCTGTCGAACTCGCTGCCGTCGGCCGTGAGGGCATGACGGGCGTACAGGTGCTGACCGGCGGCGAAACGATGCCGAGTCGTGTCCAAGTGCAATGCGCGGGTTTCGCCTATCGAATGAGCGCTCAGCAATTGAAACAGGAGATCGCGCGTTCCGATCTCCTGCGCCGGCTGATGCTGCTTTATATGCAGGCCCTTCTCACGCAGGTCGCACAAACGGCCGCATGCAACCGGCACCACTCGCTCAGCAAGCAACTGTGCCGTTGGCTGCTGATCGAAATCGACCGGGCCGCCACGAACGAGCTGGCCGTGACGCAACAGATGATCGCCGACATGCTCGGGGTGCGCCGCGAAGGCATTACCGAGGCCGCCGGCAAGCTGCACGAGCAGGGCCTCATCCATCACAGCCGAGGGCATATCAAGGTGCTCGATCGTAAAGGTCTCGAATCGCGCGCTTGCGAATGCTATGGGCTCGTGAAGCGCGAATTCGACCGGCTGCTGCCGAGCCTGCATCAAACGAACGCCGTCACCTGAGCGCATGATGTGGTCCGCACCGCGGTGCAAGCCGCGGTGCGGTGCGCAACGCTCAGGCCCGCGTGCGAGTACCTTCCCGTTGCGCTTGCGGCCGAACGCGCGGCTTACCTCGGTGCGCCGTAAAGAATCGATTCGACGCCCGTTCCCGAGCCCAACAGGCACAGATCCGCGCCTCGTGCGGCGAACAGCCCGACGGTGACGACACCGGGCCACGCGTTGATCGTCGCCTCGAGTTCGCGCGGCGCGGCGATCTGCAAGCCCTTTACGTCGAGGATCTCGTTGCCGTTATCAGTGATATAAGGCGCGCCGTCCTGCCGCACGCGCAGCACGGGCACCCCGCCGAGCGCCATGACTCGCCGCCCGATCGCCGTGCGTGCCATCGGCACGACCTCGATCGGCAACGGAAAGCTGCCAAGCACATCGACCCGCTTCGATGCATCGGCGATACAGACGAATACTTCGGATACCGAAGCAACGATTTTTTCGCGGGTGAGCGCGCCGCCGCCGCCCTTGATCATGGCGCCGCTCGCGTCGATCTCGTCGGCGCCGTCGACATAGACGGGCAGCGATTCGATCTCGTTCAGATCGAACACGGGAATGCCGTGCTGCTCGAGCCGTGCCGTGGTGGCAACCGAGCTCGACACCGCGCCGCGGTAACGCGCCCGATGCGGTGCCAGCGCTTCGATGAAACAATTCGCCGTGGATCCGGTGCCGACGCCGATGACGGCGCCCTCCGGAGCGTGAGCATTCACGTAGTCGGCGGCGGCTTGGCCGACCATGCGCTTGAGTTCGTCTTGGGTCATGAGGAGCAGCTCGATGTGAGGCGAAAAGCGCTGATTTTACCGGAGTCCCCCGCTCCGACCTCGACGTTGCGGGTCATACGCTGCGCGGGTGCGGCACGACATCGGCAAGCGCGTGGGTCGGCCGGCGCCGCAGCGCGACGTCGAACGGATTGGCCAACGGCCCGATCGCATCGGCCTGCCGTTTCAGCAGCTCCACGATCATCGGCAGCCGTTCCTCGTTGAGCCTCGAAGCCAGTGTGCCCACGCTCAACGCCGCAATGGCCGTACCCGCGCGATCGAGGATCGGCACGGCCACCCCTGCCATGCCGTCGAGCACGCCGCTGTTGCGTCCCGCATAGCCAAGCTGCCGCACGCGTTCGATCTCGGTGCGCAGGTAGACCTCGTCGAGTACGCCGTATCCGCGAATACGCGGCACGTTGAAGCGGATGATTTCTTCCCGCTCGGCTTCGGGCAAGAACGCAAGGATTGCGAGGCTGCCTTGTCCGACACCCAGCGCGATTCTTCCGCCGATGTCGCTCGTGAACGACCGGATCGGAAACGGTCCCTCGCAGATGTCGAGACACACTGCATCGAACCCGCTCTTCGCCAGTAAAAAAATCGTCTCGCCGAGACTGGCGCATAGCCTCAGCAGCGATGGGCGGCAAAGCGTGCGCAACCCGCCGGGGTTGCCCGCGAGCGCGGCCAGCGCGAAGAAATCGAGGCCGAGCCGGTAGCGCTTGCTCTGCTCGTCTTGTTCGACCGCGCCTTCCGCGATCAACGCGTGCAGGATGCGATGCGTCGTGCCCTGCGTAAGGCCCACGGACTTGGCGAGCTGCGTTACGCGCGCACCATCGGCCTGGGCAGCTGCCAACGCGCGAATCACGGCGAATGCGCGCGGCAGCATGCCGCTCGCGCGCGCGTCGTCCGCCTGCTCGGACGCTGCCCGCGCCGGTGTGCCATCCGAGACGGAGGATTGCCTCATATATGCGACCGTTATTCCATTGAGTGAAACTATCTATGCCAGCTCGTCGAAAGCGAGTATCTCAGTTTTCAAGCGTGCGTGTGAGATGTGGCTTGAAACAGCGGGCAAACCCTGATCATCCGCAATGGAATGATGCATCGGAAAGATGCCTCGATGTTCCGGTCAATGGAATTTTTTTGATTTTCCTCCCGCTGATCGGAATTCCAAATTGACGCGACAAATCTGTCTGGACAGAATCAGCCGTGCCTCGCGCCCCATGGCGATATCGCCATCGATGGTGTCGCGGCGTCGCGGTTACAGAGGATCCGTCATGTCGTTTCTCAAGCTCACCGATCTTTCGAAGTCGTTCGGCGATCTGCAGGCCGTACGCAACCTGAACCTGTCGGTCGAAAAGGGTGAATTCGTTTCCTTGCTCGGTCCGTCCGGGTGCGGCAAAACCACGACGCTGCAGATGATCGCCGGTTTCCTCGACGTATCGAGCGGCAGCATTGCGCTCGACGGATGCGACATCACACATCTGAAGCCCAATCGACGCGGGCTCGGCGTCGTGTTCCAAAGCTACGCGCTGTTTCCGCACATGAGCGTCGCGCAGAACGTCCGGTTCGGACTCGAGATGCGCGGCACCGATCGCAAGGAAAGCGAGGAGCGCGTGCGTGAAGCGCTCTCGCTCGTTCATCTGGACGCGCTCGCCCACCGCTTCCCGCGCGAACTCTCGGGCGGCCAGCGTCAGCGGGTCGCACTGGCTCGCGCCATCGTCATCGCGCCGCCGGTCCTGCTGCTCGACGAGCCGATGTCGAACCTCGACGCCAAGCTGCGCGAGGAAATGCAGTTCGAACTCCGCGCGATCCAACGGCGCATCGGCACGACGACCATCATGGTCACGCACGATCAGTCCGAAGCGCTGTCCATCAGCGACCGCGTCGTAGTCATGGAGGCAGGCCGCATTACGCAGATCGATACGCCCTATCGAGCCTACGAGCGCCCCGAGAACCGCTTCGTTTCGCAATTCATCGGCAAGGCGAATCTGCTCGCGGGCACGGTGCTCGCGAACGACGGCGATGAAATCCGCATCGACCTCGGGCATGACGTCGTTGCCGTCGGACGCGCGGTGCTCAGCGGCAACGACCGTGGCGAACCCGGCAAAGGCGACGCGGTGACGGTCTGTATCCGCCCGGAAAAGCTCAAGCTTTGCGAGTCGAGCCGCGGCCGTCTGGACGCCACCGTGACGAGCCGTTTCTTCCTCGGCAGCCAATGGCTTTATCGGGTGGCTTCCCCGCTCGGGGAGGTGCTCGTGTGTTGCCAGAACGAAGGCGGGGAGCCGATCGCAGAAGGACAGCAGGTCGGTGTCGATTGGACCAACGACGCCATCCGCTTCGTCGAGACGGAGGCGCGACAATGACGATCGCTGCATCGAAGTCCTCGCAGCCCCCATCGGTGCGCACGACATCGACCGCCGCCGCATCGCCGGCGTTGCCGTCGACCGGTACGCCGTGGCGAGCCTATGTGCCGCTGTGGCTCGCGAGCGCGCCCGCATTCATGCTGTTTGCGACCCTCGTGTTCGTACCGCTCGCGATGACGCTGGTGCTGACGTTCTATCGTTTCGATCCGTCGAGCGGGCCCATCGCCGCGTTTCAGTTCGGCAACTACATCGAGGTCGTCGGTTCTCCTTACTATCAGACCATCTTCGCGCGCACGTTCGCCATCGCGTTCGTGACGACGGTGGCATGCGTTGCGATCGGCGCGCCCGAAGCCTATGTGCTCTCGCGCATGCGCGACCCTTGGCGCTCGTTGTTCCTGCTCGCGATTCTGGCGCCCCTGCTCGTCTCCGTCGTCGTCCGCGCGTTCGGCTGGAGCATGCTGCTCAACACGAACGGCCTCGTCAATCAGGCGTTCGCCTTGTTCGGCCTCGGGCCCTTCAAACTCGAATACACGTCGTTCGCGATCGTCATCGCACTCGTGCACGTCATGCTGCCGTTCATGGTCATTCCCGTCTGGACCGCCCTGCAAAGGCTCGATCCGCAAACCGAGCAAGCCGCGCTGTCGCTGATGGCAACGCCCTGGGTCACGCTTTATCGCATCGTGCTGCCGCAGGTGATGCCGGGCATTCTTTCGGGCAGCCTGATGGTGTTCGGCCTATCGGCCAGCGCATTTGCGATTCCGGGCCTGCTGGGAGGGCGGCGCCTGAAAATGGCCGCGACCGCGGTCTACGATCAATTTCTCGGCTCGCTCGACTGGCCGCTCGGTGCAACGATCGCGCTGTTGCTGCTGGCCGCCAATCTCGCCGTCATGCTCACCTATTACCGCGTGCTCGAGCGCCGTTACGCGCGCAGCATGGGTTGAGACCGGAACTTCGCCATGAGACGTAACGGACCTCTCGCACTCGCGTTTCATACGCTCGTGATCCTCTTCGTGCTTGCACCGCTTGCCATCGTCGTGCTCGTCGCATTCACGCCCGACGAGACACTCACGTTGCCGACGCATGGGCTTTCGCTGCGCTGGTTTCGCGCCATCCTCAACTACCCTGATTTCATCGGTGCATTCTTCAACAGCGTGAAACTCGCGTTCCTTGCGTCCACGCTCTCGCTCGCGATCGCCCTGCCGGCTGGACTCGCGATTGCCCGCGCGCGTTTTCCGGGGCGGAACTTTCTCAACGCGTTGATGCTCTCGCCGCTCGTCATTCCCGGGCTCGTGCTGGGTATCGCGTTTTTGCGGTTTTTTGCCGTGATCGGCGCGACGGGCTCGTTTGCCTGGCTCGTCATAGCGCACGTGGTCATCGTCACGCCGTTCGTATTGCGTTTGATCCTGGCCGCCGCTAGCGGGCTCGATCGCAGCGTCGAGCACGCCGCGTTCTCGCTCGGCGCGAGCGCATGGACCACGTTCCGGCGCATCACATTACCGATGATTCTGCCCGGCATCACCGGCGGCTGGTTGCTCGCATTCATCAACAGCTTCGACGAACTGACCATGTCGATCTTCGTCACGTCGCCGCAAACCGTCACGTTGCCGGTGCGCATGTACATGTACGCGACGGAGTCGATCGACCCGATGATGGCATCCGTCTCCACGCTCGTAATCGCGATCTCCGCCGCGGCGATGCTGCTGCTCGACCGCATATACGGGCTCAACCGCGTCCTGATCGGCAATCATTGATGCTTGGCACTCCTGATCGGCAAGCCGACGCCTGCCACCCCAGCGATCCGCAATTCGTTCGGATTGCCGAGACGCGTCGTGCGAGCGTCTCCTTCTTTCTCGACGGCCGCGAGGCGCAAGCGCTCGCTGGCGATACAGTGCTCACCGCAGTGCTTTTGCTGCAGCGGTTCGTGCGCCACAGCGAATTCAACGACGAGCCCCGTGCCGGCTTCTGCCTCATCGGCGCATGCCAGGACTGCTGGCTGCACACGGAAGCCGGCGAGCGCATACGCGCATGCTCGACGCCGATCGTGGCAGGCATGCGCCTCGTCACGCGCGCCAGGGCCAGCGGCATGAACTGCGACGGGGGCCGTGCGGCCGCGCCTGGTGACGGCACGACGTGGGGCGGCGAACGATGACCGACGCTGCGCGCATTGTCATCGTCGGCGCAGGTCCCGCGGGCGTGCGGGCGGCCGAAACGCTCGTCGCAGCGGGACTGCGTCCGCTCGTGCTCGACGAGCAATCGCGTTGCGGCGGGCAGATCTATCGGCAGCCGGCCGCCGGTGCCGGTTTCGAACGCTCGAAGCGTACGCTCTACGGATTCGAGGCAGCCAAAGCCCATGCGCTCCATTCGACGATGGAGGCGCTGCTCCCCCATATCGGCTATCAGGCCGATACGCTGGTCTGGGACTGCGATGCGCGCAATGGACAAGGCGGCCGGCTCGTGGCGCTGCATGATGCACGCGAGCAGAACGTGCCTTTCTCCCACCTGATCCTCGCAACAGGCGCGACCGATCGTGTCCTGCCGATACCCGGATGGACGCTGCCCGGCGTCTATACGCTCGGCGGTGCGCAAACAGCGCTCAAGGCGCAAGGTTGCGCGATCGGCTCGCAGATCGTATTCGCCGGTACAGGGCCGCTCCTTTACCTCGTCGCATACCAATATGCGAAAGCTGGTGCGCGCGTCGCCGCCGTGCTCGATACGAGCCCGCTCGCCGCGCAGGCTCGAGCGCTGCCGAAGCTCGCTCGCCAGCCAGCCACGTTGGCCAAGGGCGTCTACTACGTCGGCTGGCTCCAGGCCCACGGCGTGCGGATCGAACGCAACGTGACGCTGGAGCGCGTGCACGGAGAACGGTCCGTCACGGGTCTCGCATGGCGTCGCGCTGATGCCGGGAACGGCGACGAGGCTATCGTCGAAACAATCCGGTGCGATGCACTCGCGCTCGGCTTCGGCCTGCGTCCCGAAACCCAACTGGCCGACATTGCGGGTTGCCGCTTCCGCTTCGACGACACCACGCAGTGCTGGCTGCCCGAGCGCGA
>NZ_DASXWY010000202.1:0-5192 GCF_036503415.1 Trinickia sp.
TCGCACTTGCGTCGCGCAAGCTTCCGGCCACAGGAGCCGAGTACGCTGGCTCGGCCGGCGAGGCCCGCAGTTCGTCCGGGTCCGTTGCCGGATCGGCGCTCAGCAACCCGTTGCGGCGGCCGAACATCAGCTTGCCCTCCGGGCAGGCGCGAGACGCCGATACCACGGCGTGCGCGCCGACGGTGCCGCTGCTTCCTCGTTACCGGTGATCGAGTTGGCAAGCGCAACGATCGCCGCTGCGAACGGGGAACGCTGGGGGCTGGCCAGCGACTCTCCGAGATTTTCAGTAAGCGCCAGGGTCTGCGGCTCGTACGGCAGCGAATGGACCGATCCCCGCGCGAGCGCACTGATGAAATCCTTCGAATTCACGCGGCCGGGCACGGGCTGTCTCGACTCGTTCACGAGTACCGATATCGCCGGATTCGCGTCGCGCGCTTCGGCGAACTGGCACAGGCGCGCCGCTTCGCGCGTCGAGTGCACGGAGAGGTCCGCCACGACATGGATCATCGCGCTTGCCTCGAAGGCTTCGTCGATCAGCATGCCGCCCCGATGCGGCAAATCCATCACGATGTAATGGAAGTGGCGCTTGAGCATGGAGATGAGCTCGGAGAGTGCCCCCGCGCGCACGGAAAAATCCTGGTTGTACGGTAGTTCGGAGGCCAGGACGAACAAGCGATCGCTCTGCGCGATGAATGCTTGGTTGATCAGTTGTTGGTCGAGTCGATGCGGGTTTTGCAGCAGTTCGATGAGACCGCTCGTGGCGGATACGCCGAACATCGAGGCTGCTGCACCGCCGTATGGGTCGAGGTCGATGTAGGCGATGCGGCGGCGCGTCTTATCGGCAAGGTGGCTCGCGAGCGCCGTTGCAATCGTCGTCACGCCGACTCCGCCTCGCGTGCCCACGAAGCTCAGCGCTTTGCCCATTCGCGGCGAAGTGCTCGCGTCGTTCGCGGCGAGCGCACGCCTGACCAGCTCGACCGTAAGCGGTTTGACGAGATAGTCGCGTATGCCGAGTTGCAGCAGGTTTCGGAAAAGTCCGACGTCATTGCGCTCGCCGATCGCGACGACGGTGACCGATGGGTCCACGACATCCGCGAGCCGCATCAGATCTGAGATCGGCATGGCAGACCCCGACACATCGATAATGAGGTAGTGCGGAGATTCCTTGAGTGCGGTCATGACGCCCACTGCATCGTCGAGCGAACCCAGCGTGACGTGCGAGGTCGCGATGCCTTCATCGACGACGACGTTGTTGATCACCTCCGCGCTGACGGCGTCGGTGACGACGGCAATGAGTTTCTCCGCGCCGGAAGGGCGCGCGTGGCGTTTGAACAGGCTGGTTTCGTGAGCGCCCATGTTGGCCGTCTCCGTTACTGTGAACCCGCCGGCGATGCCGCGGGCGAAGAAGACGAGGAAGACGCCGAATTGCCGCCATAGGCTCCGCTTAACGGCATTGCGCGGCCTTCTTCGTAGCGCCGCACGGCGCTTGCGGCCAGCGGGGCGTCAGCCCCGGCATATGGGCGGGGGCTCACGAAATCGGCGGGGCGTGCGACCATGGCCGCGAGATTCGAATACGTGGCGCAGCCGAACGCCACACCTGGGCGTTGCAGCCCGGCGTCCCGCATCGGCGCTGCTTCGTTGAGTGCCTCGCATGAGGGCGGGACTGCATGTCCGCCGTTTTCCCCGGGCACGTAGCCGATCACCGACGCGTCGGGCATGCCGAGCGGCGCCGACATGCAGGACGTCAGGCCGATGCTCGCGGCGCCGGCGAAGACGGTAACGATGAGGATGTGCCGTGAGTTCATCATGGTCCGGTTTCTCCTGCTCAATAGACGAAGCCGGCGGCGCCGACGAGGCGAGGCGACTGCCCCGACAGCGGATCCGCCCCGAGCGAATGCTGGACGGCGAATTCGACGTCGGTGCTCGGGCGCATGATGTCGTCGAGTGCGCCGTGCAACTGTCCAGGGCCGGTCGGTCCCACGATGTAAGGCGTGACGATCACGACGAGCTCGGTCTTGTTGTTCTGGTAGCTCTTCGAGGAGAACAGCTTGCCGAGCACCGGCAGCCGGCCGAGGCCCGGCAGCTCGGACAGGACATCGCTCGACGTGCTTTGCAACAAACCGCCGATGGCGAAGCTTTGCCCGCTCGATAACTCGACCGTGGTCTCCATGCGGCGCACCGTCAGAGCAGGGACGACAATCGAGTTCAGCGTGATGCTGTTGGTCGGATCGATCTGGCTCACTTCCGGGCGCACACTGAGGCTGATGCGGTTATCCGCCATGACGGTCGGCGTGAAATTGAGCGAGACGCCGTAGGGCTTGTATTCGATTGTGATCGTGCTCGTCGAGCCGGTCTGCGGAACGGGAATCGGTAGCTCACCGCCCGCGAGGAAGCTCGCGGTTTGTCCCGAGACGGCGGTCAGATTGGGTTCGGCCAGCATCGTAATCAACCCTTCCTTGTCGAGCGCATCCAGGACGCCCTCGATCTGCGTGCCGCCAGCCTTGAACCCGCCGAGCACCGAGTACGCGCCCGTCGACGACAGGTTGAAAAGGTTCGTCGTCGCGTCGAAGATTGCGCGCCCGTTGAACAGGCCACCGAAGAAGTTGCCGTTCTTGCCCAATGCATTCCAGTCGACGCCGAGCTGATGCGTGATGTTGCGATCGACTTCCGTGATGCGAACGCGCAGCAGCACCTGAATCGGATGCGCGACCGTCATCCGGTTGACCAGCTGCTCCTTGGCGTGCAAATAGGGCTGCAGCGTCTGAACGACGGCGTCGGCATCGGCTGCGCTCGGCACTGAGCCACTCACCATCAGCGATCCGGGCGCGCTCGTCACATGCACGCCCAACTGCGGAAAGCGCGTATCTAAGAGCCGCTGAACGGAGGCCGTATCCGTGGCCACGCTGATCGTCTTGCGCAGGATCTGCCGGTTATTGGCGCCCAGCGCAAAGAGCGTCGTCGTGCCCGCCTTCTTGCCGAGCACGAAAACGGAACGCGGCGTGGGCACATGGACATCGGCGATATCGGGGTCCGCCACGAAGACGGCCACGGCCGGCTCGGGCAGCGAGATCATCGTCCCACCCCCCGCCGCGACGGACAATACGTCCGGCTCGTCGGCCGATGCCGTACGCGCACCGGCGAGCATCGCAATGCAAAGGAAGGCGGCGAGCGCGCCAAAATGTGCGAGCTGCGTCGCGAGTTCGGCGAGCGTGGCCGGGCGATGGCGTGAGCGGCGTGCGAACGGATTGGCGCGTGTGAGGCTGGCCATGTGAGTCCTATGTTCCTGCAGGGGTGGCGGGTTCGTTTGCGGTACGGGCGGGCACGGCCGCTGGGGTACCGGGCGGCAATGGCGGCAGCGGCTGTCCGCCCGGCGATGCGCCGTTTTGCGCCGAGCCGCCTGCCGGCTCGGCCTTCGAGCCGCGATAGATCATCACTTGCCGGACCTGTGCCGCTGGCCTGCCGGGTGTTGCCGCAGGCGGAGCCACGGCCTTCAGCGCGCGCGAGACGTCGCCGGCCCAGACGGGCGGCGTTTGCGCGCGTGCGACGTCTTCGGCGTCGGAGGCGTGCTTGTCGCGTGTCGCGAAGCTGCGCAGCGCGAGCGATAGCGTGCCGAGATGCGCAGCCACGGTGATCGACTGCGCGCCGGCCGGCGTGACTTCGAAAGTCGCCGTTCGCACGTTCGTAGTCGAGGCCGCAGCATCGTCCTTCGGACGTTTGAAGGCGGAGCCGACCGCAAGCACGCGCACGCGTTCCGCAACCGTTTCGGATTCCACAGCCCGCGCCGGCGGAACATCGACGCCCGCGTCGGCGCGGATTTGTTGCGTGAGCAGCACGTCGACAAAGTCGCCAGGCTGAATGAGTCCTGCGTTGCCGGATACATCGTCGATGGACACCGAAATGGCGCGCATGCCCGGCTTGAGCGCCGCGGCGAGAAAGCCGGGCGCGCTGGGCAAGATGACGTCGGTGAGCCCGAGCGGCGTGCCCGCATGCACGGCATGGCGCAACAAGTCGCCTTTCAGATCGTTGTTGGCGCTCGCTTCGGGCGAGCCTTCCAACAGTGCGCCGGCCGGTATCTGGTCGCGCGGTACCGCTTTCCAGATGAGATCGGAATCTCTCAACAGCAAACCGTCGGGCAGTTCGTCCGCTGCCGCGCGCACGCGCACGAGCGCGGCGGGCTTCGCAACACCGGGCGCCGAAGCCGCGATGAACAGCGCGCGAATGACGAAAGCACCTATCGCGGCAACGGCGATGAGCGCGGCAAGCTTCAGGATGTTTGGCATAGGGACGGCGTGTTCTCGTTAGGCAAATCGCGCATGGCCGACTAGCGCGAGACCGAGTGGATAACCGAACGAGGATGTCAGCAAGGTGGCCGCGGCACGAACACCGGCTGTCGGCTGCAGCAGCACTGCAATGGCTCCCGCCAGCGCGAGCGCGACACCGTAAGGCACGCCTCGGGCCGCGGAGAGCCAGGTCGTGCGTCGGGCGACACCGCTGCAAGTGGGGTGGCGAAGTGCAAACGAGAGTGCGAGCATCGAAAGGCCAAGGAGGGCACCGAACACTGAAACGATGACGAGTAGTGCGAGGGCGTAGGCGGGGCCGCACCAAAGAAAGACGGCCGCACCGAACTTCACGTCTCCGCCCCCGAGCCAGCGCAACTGAAACAGCACAGCCGCGAGCCCCAGCGAAAACGCGCCGAGGGCGGCATGCGTGGCGAATTCCATGAGGGTGCTACCGTTCAGTGCCGCTTCCAGCAGATACAGCGCGGCGAAAGCAGATACCCAGACATTGGGCAGACGCCGCCGGCGCAGATCCGAAACTGCAAGCACGGCAAGGATCACGTATGCCATCGCTTTGATCGGATCCATGACGAGCTCTCCTGGCGGCAAACGGACGTACCGATTTGCGGATGTGCCCGCGCCGGCGTGGCAACGGGCATCCACCCGCCCGCTTACGCCGGAAGCTGGGCCTTGATCTTCGTGAACAAAGTGGTGAACAGAGCCGACAAGCCATCAGCTCCGCTGAAGACAGTACCGACCGAGACCAGCGCAGCAACCACGATCGCCGCCAAAATGGCATATTCGAGCGCGCTAACGCCGCGCTCGTCGCGCGACAGGGACATGATGAAACGCAGCATGGTGAGCTCCAAAAAAAGTTAGGAATCCGAAGTAATCAGCGACTATCGCAGGCGCGAG
>NZ_DASXWY010000203.1:0-5194 GCF_036503415.1 Trinickia sp.
TCGCACTTGCGTCGCGCAAGCTTCCGGCCACAGGAGCCGAGTACGCTGGCTCGGCCGGCGAGGCCCGCAGTTCGTCCGGGTCCGTTGCCGGATCGGCGCTCAGCAACCCGTTGCGGCGGCCGAACATCAGCTTGCCCTCCGTGCGGGCGCGAGACGCCGATACCACGGCGTGCGCGCCGGTGCCGCCGCTTCCTCGTTACCGGTGATCGAATTGGCGAGCGCGACGATCGCCGCCGCGAACGGAGAGCGCTGCGTGGTGGCGAGCGCCTCACCGAGATTTTCGGCAAGCGCCAGCATCTGCGGCTCGTACGGCAGCGGTTGGACTGATCCCCGCGCGAGCGCACCGATGAAATCCTTCGAATTCACGCGGCCGGGCACCGGCTGTCTCGACTCGTTCACGAGTACCGATATCGCCGGATTCGCGTCGCGCGTTTCCGCGAATTGGCACAAGCGCGCCGCTTCGCGCGTCGAGTGCACGGAGAGATCCGCCACGACGTGGATCATCGCGCTTGCCTCGAAGGCTCCGTCGATCAGCATGCCGCCCCGATGCGGCAAATCCATCACGATGTAATGGAAGTGGCGCTTGAGCATGGCGATGAGCTCGGAGAGCGCCCCCGCGCGCAACGAGAAATCCTGGTCGTACGATAGTTCGGAGGCCAGGACGAACAAGCGATCGCTCTGCGCGATGAATGCCTGGTTGATAAGCTGTTGGTCGAGTCGATGCGGGTTTTGCAGCAGTTCGATGAGACCGCTCGTGGCGGATACACCGAACATCGAGGCTGCTGCACCGCCGTACGGGTCCAGGTCGATGTATGCGATGCGGCGGCGCGTCTTGTCGGCAAGGTGGCTC
This sequence comes from Trinickia sp., assembly GCF_036503415.1. Lineage (GTDB taxonomy): Bacteria > Pseudomonadota > Gammaproteobacteria > Burkholderiales > Burkholderiaceae > Trinickia. The sequence goes on from NZ_DASXWY010000203.1 coordinate 851, forward strand.
GCGAGCGCCGTGGCAATCGTCGTTACGCCGACGCCGCCTCGCGTGCCCACGAAGCTCAGCGCCTTGCCCATTCGCGGCGAAGTGCTCGCGTCGTTCGCGGTGAGCGCACGCCTGACTAGCTCGACCGTGAGCGGTTTGACGAGATAGTCGCGTATGCCGAGTTGCAGCAGGTTTCTGAAAAGTCCGACGTCATTGCGCTCGCCGATTGCGACGACGGTGACCGATGGGTCCACGACGTCTGCGAGCCGCATCAGATCCGAAATCGGCATGGCAGAACCCGATACATCAATGATCAGGTAATGCGGAGATTCCTTGAGCGCAGTCATGACGCCCACTGCATCGTCGAGCGAACCCAGTGTGACGTGGGACGTCGCGACCCCTTCATCAACGGCGACGTTGTTAATGACCTCCGCGCTAATGGCGTCGGTGACGACGGCAATGAGTTTTTCCGCGCCGGAAGGCCGCGCGCGGCGTTTAAACAGGCTGGTTTCGTGTGCGCCCATGTTTTCCGTCTCCGTTACTGGGAACCCGCCGGCGATGCCGGGGGTGAAGACGACGAGGAACTGCCGCCGCCGTAGGCCCCACTCAACGGCATTGCGCGGCCGGCTTCGTAGCGCCGCACAGCGCTTGCGGCCATTGGCGCGTCGGCTCCGGCGTATGGGCGGGGGCTTACGAAATCGGCGGGGCGTGCGACCATGGCGGCGAGATTCGAATAAGTGGCGCAGCCGAACGCCACACCTGGGCGTTGCATCCCGGCGTCCCGCATCGGTGCGGCTTCGTTGAGCGCCTCGCATGAGGGCGGGACCGCATGCCCGCCGTTTTCCCCGGGCACGTAGCCGATCACCGACGCGTCGGGTATGCCGAGCGGCGCCGACATGCAGGACGTCAGGCCGATGCTCGCGGCGCCGGCGAAGACGGTAACGATGAGGATGTGCCGTGAATTCATCATGGTCCGGGTTCTCCTGCTCAATAGACGAAGCCGGCGGCGCCGACGAGGCGAGGCGACTGCCCCGACAGCGGATCCGCTCCGAGCGAATGCTGGACGGCGAATTCGACGTCGGTGCTCGGGCGCATGATGTCGTCGAGTGCGCCGTGCAACTGTCCAGGGCCGGTTGGTCCCACGATGTAAGGCGTGACGATCACGACGAGCTCGGTCTTGTTGTTCTGGTAGCTCTTCGAGGAGAACAGTTTGCCGAGCACCGGCAGCCGGCCGAGGCCCGGCAGCTCGGACAGGACATCGCTCGACGTGCTTTGCAACAAACCGCCGATGGCGAAGCTTTGCCCGCTCGACAGCTCGACCGTGGTCTCCATGCGGCGTACCGTCAGCGCGGGCACGATGATGGTGTTCATTGTGATGCTGTTGGTCGGATCGATCTGGCTCACTTCAGGGCGCACGCTAAGGCTGATGCGGTTGTCGGCCATCACGGTCGGCGTGAAATTGAGCGAGACGCCGTAGGGCTTGTACTCGATCGTGATCGTGCTGGTAGTGCCGCTTTGCGGGACCGGAATGGGTAACTCACCGCCCGCGAGGAAGCTCGCGGTTTGTCCCGAGACGGCGGTCAGATTGGGTTCGGCCAGCATCGTGATCAACCCTTCCTTGTCGAGCGCGTCCAGGACGCCCTCGATCTGCGTGCCGCCAGCCTTGAACCCGCCAAGCACCGAGTACGCGCCCGTCGACGACAGGTTGAAAAGGTTCGTCGTCGAGTCGAAGATTGCGCGCCCGTTGAACAGGCCACCGAAGAAGTTGCCGTTCTTGCCCAATGCATTCCAGTCGACGCCGAGCTGATGCGTGATGTTGCGATCGACTTCCGTGATGCGCACGCGCAGCAGCACCTGAATCGGATGCGCGACCGTCATCCGGTTGACCAGTTGCTCCTTGGCGTGCAAATAGGGCTGCAGCGTCTGAACGACGGCGTCGGCATCGGCCGCGCTCGGCACCGAGCCACTCACCATCAGCGATCCGGGTGCGCTCGTCACATGCACGCCCAACTGCGGAAAGCGCGTATCCAAGAGCCGCTGAACGGAAGCCGTATCCGTGGCCACGCTGATCGTCTTGCGCAGGATCTGCCGGTTATTGGCGCCCAGCGCAAAGAGCGTCGTCGTGCCCGCCTTCTTGCCGAGCACGAAAACGGAACGCGGTGTGGGCACATGGACATCGGCGATATCGGGGTCCGCCACGAAGACGGCCACGGCCGGCTCGGGCAGCGAGATCATCGTCCCGCCTCCCGCCGCGACGGACAATACGTCCGGCTCGTCGGCCGATGCCGCACGCGCGCCGGCGAACATCGCAATGCAAAGGAAGGCGGCGAGCGCGCCAACATGCGCGAGCTGCGTCGCGAGTTCGGCGAGCGTGGCTGGGCGATGGCGTGCGCGGCGTGCGAACGGATTGGCGCGTGTAAGGCTGGCCATGTGAGTCCTATGTTCCTGCGGGGATGGCGGGTTCGTTTGCGGCACGAGCGGGCACAACCGGTGGTGTACCGGGCGGCAACGGCGGGAGCGGCTGCCCGCCCAGCGATGCGCCGTTTTGCCCGGAGCCGCCTGCCTGCTCAACTTTCGAGCCGCGATAGATCATGACTTGGGGGACCTGCGCCGCTGGTCTGCCGGGTGTCGCAGCGGGCGTGGTCACGGCTTTCAGCGCGCGCGACACATCGCCGGCCCAAACGGGCGGCGTCTGCGCGCGTGCGACGTCTTCGGCGTCCGAAGCGTGCTTGTCGCGCGTCGCAAAGCTGCGCAGCGCAAGCGAGAGCGTGCCGAGATGCGCAGCCACGGTGATCGACTGGGCGCCGACCGGCGACACTTCGAAAGTCGCGGTTCGCACGTTTGTAGTCGACGCTGCCGCGTCGTCCTTCGGACGCCTGAACGCTGACCCGACCGCAAGGACGCGCACGCGTTCGGCAACCGTTTCGGATTCCACCGCGCGTGCCGGCGGAACATTGACGCCCGCATCGGCGCGGATTTGCTGGGTAAGCAGCACGTCGACAAAGTCGCCAGGCTGAATGAGTCCTGCATTGCCGGAAACGTCGTCGATAGATACCGAAATGGCGCGCATGCCTGGCTTGAGCGCCGCAGCGAGAAAGCCGGGCGCGCTGGGCAAGATGACGTCGGTGAGTCCGAGCGGCGTGCCCGCATGCACGGCGTGACGCAACAAATCGCCCTTCAGATCATTGTTTGCGCTGGCTTCGAGCGAGCCTTCCAACAACGCGCCGGCTGGGATCTGGTCGTGTGGCACTGCTTTCCATACGAGGTCGGAATCCCTCAACAGCAGGCCGTCTGGCAGTTCGTCCGCTGCCGCTCGCACGCGCACGAGCGCGGCGGGCTTCGCAACGCCGGGCGCCGAAGCCGCGATGAACAGCGCGCGAATGATGAAGGCACCAATCGCGGCAACAGCGATGAGCGCGGCAAGCTTCAGGATGTTTGGCATAGGGACGGCGGGTTCTCGTTAGGCAAATCGCGCATGGCCGACTAGCGCGAGACCGAGTGGATGACCGAACGAGGATGTCAGCAAGGTGGCCGCGGCGCGAAAACCGGCTGTCGGCTGCACCAGCACTGCAATGGCTCCCCCGAGCGCGAGCGCGATACCGTAAGGCACGCCGCGGGCCGGAGAGAGCCAAGTCGTGCGTCGGGCGACACCGCTGCAAGCGGGGTGGCGAAGTGCAAACGTGAGTGCGAGCATCGAAAGCCCGAGGAGGGCACCGAACACTGAGACGACGACGAGTAATGCGAGGGCGTAGGCGGGGCCGCACCAAAGGAAGACGGCCGCACCAAGCTTCACATCGCCGCCGCCTAGCCAGCGCAGCCGAAATAGCACCGCGGAGAGCCCCAACGCAAAGACGCCGAGTGCGGCGTGCTCCAGGAATTCCACGAGCGTGCTGCCGTTCAGTGCCGCTTCGATGAGATAGAGGCCGGCGAAGACCGATACCCAGACATTGGGCAGACGCCGCCAGCGAAGATCCGAGAGCGCAAGGATGGCAAGGATGAGATATGCCATCGCTTTGATCGGATCCATGACGATTTTCCTTGGCGGCGAATGTGCGCGCCGGATAGGGACGCCCCGTTGCTGTGTGCAGCAACGGGCGAATCCGTCCGTCGGCTTACGAGGGGAGCTTGCCCTTGATCGTCGAGAGCAGGCTGTTGAACAGGCCCTGCAAGCCCGTCGACGAATCCGTGCCCGTCATTACGGTGCCGACCGCGACGAGCGCGGAGACCACGATCGCCGCCAAAATGGCATATTCGAGCGCGCTAACGCCGCGCTCGTCGCGCGACAGGGACATGATGAAACGCAGCATGGTGAGCTCCAAAAAAAGTTAGGAATCCGAAGTAATCAGCGACTATCGCAGGCGCGAG
>NZ_DASXWY010000204.1:0-10615 GCF_036503415.1 Trinickia sp.
GATGCCGGACGAACTGAAACAGGACGACGAGGAATATTCCAGATGAAGGTACTGATCACCGGAGGTGCGGGCTTTCTCGGTCAACGGCTCGCGCGCAGGCTCCTCGATGAGGGCGCGTTGCCCGGTTGCGAGGGCCGCACCCAACCCATCGACGAATTGACGTTGCTCGATGTCGTCCCCGCTCCGAGCGCGGGCGATACGCGCGTGCGCAGCGTAGTCGGCGATATTGCCGAGCGGCGCGTGCTGGAAGACGCAATCGAACCGGACACTTGCGCGATTTTTCATCTGGCGGCGATCGTGAGCGGTCAGGCGGAAGCGGATTTCGATCTCGGCATGCGAATCAACCTCGACGCGTCGCGCCAATTGCTCGAGGTATGCCGCGCACGGGGACATCGTCCGCGCGTCGTGTTCACGAGCTCGGTGGCAGTCTACGGTGGAGCGCTGCCGGAAATCGTGCGCGACGACACCGCGCTCGATCCGCGCTCTTCATACGGGATGCAAAAGGCGGTCGCCGAGCTGCTGCTCGCCGATTACACCCGCCGCGGCTTCGTCGACGGCCGGGTGCTGCGTTTGCCGACCGTCAGCGTGCGGCCGGGGCGGCCCAATGCCGCGGCGTCCTCGTTTGCGAGCGGTATCGTGCGCGAGCCGTTGGCCGGCGAGACCGCCGTGTTGCCGGTCGACCCGGCGACGCGCTTGTGGCTGCTTTCGCCGCGCGCCGCGATCGAGGCCCTGGTGCACGGTTATGCGCTCGATCCGTCGCTGCTTGGAGAAAGGCCGATCGTCAACTTGCCGGGCTTGTCCGTCAGCGCCGCGCAGATGATCGAAGCGTTGCGCGAGGTGGCAGGCGACGCCGCTGCCGCGCGCGTCGTTTATCGGCGTGACGAACGTATCGAGCGCATCGTCGGCAGTTGGCCTGGACGGTGGGATACGACGCGTGCGGAATCGCTTGGGTTTATCGGGGACCGCGACTTCGTCGATGTGATCCGGGCGTACCTCGCGGATGACGCGCCACGCGCCTAGCACCCGAAACGCCAGCCCCATTTGATTTAAATCAATTAAAAACGGGGTGCGTTTCAAACGGTTGAATGATAATGTCCGCAATCGTTTGCGGATTATTCTATTACCCTCGGGTTATGGAGCACTTCAGAAAGTAATTTACCCCGCCGTTATTGCCTTCAGTTACAAAGGAATGACGGCCATGGGATTGCCTGTACTCGTGGTGGACGACTCGACGCTCGCCCGCCGCTTGCTGATCAACGCGTTACCGGACGCCTGGGATATCGATGTGTCTCAGGCGTCGAACGGCTCCGACGCCATCGCGGCATACCGCGAAGGGCGCGCTTCGATCATGTTTCTGGATCTGACGATGCCGGGCATGACGGGTTTCGATGTCCTCGAAACGGTGCGTGCGGAAGGACTCGACAGCTTCGTCATCGTCGTGTCCGCCGATATCCAGCCCGAAGCGCGAGTACGTGTGAAGGCACTGGGTGCCGTCGCCTTCGTCGAAAAACCCATTTCTAGCGAAAAGCTGTTGCCCATCCTGAAAGAGTATGGACTCTATGAGTGACGCGATCTTGAGCGGCGACCGGCGCGACGCGCTTCAGGAAATCGCCAACATCGGGATGGGGCAGGCCGGGGCGAGACTGGCTGCATTGCTGGGCCGGTTCATTCATCTTTCCGTGCCGCGCATCCGCATGGTTGACACCGTTTCGCTGCCGTCCGCCGTGCGTGACATGCTCGACTTCACCGAGCCTGTCACGGCGCTGCGCCAAAGCTTTCGCTGCGACATAGCCGGCGAAGCCATATCGCTGTTCGATAGCCGAGGCGCGGCGCACATGAAGTTCGTCTTCCGTGCCGACGAGTCTGAACTCGCGTCGCCCGAGGAGGCCGACGAGCAAGATATCGAAGCGTTGTCCGACGTCGCCAATCTCATCACAGGGGCCTGCCTGACGGGCCTGTTCGAGCAGATCGGGCAGGTACCGACATTCACGCCGCCGCGCGTGATGGGCGCGCATCTCGATCTCGAAGACATCCTCAACCCGTCGAAACTGCCATGGGACAGGGCGTTGCTGCTCGAGGTGACCTTGCAGACGGAAGATGGCGTGTTCGGATCGCACCTGTTGACGCTGATGACGGCGAAGGCGGTCGAGGCGCTGGTCACCGCGCTCGACGGATTCCTCGCCAATCTCTGACGACGTCTTCGAGGCAGAGGCAGTCAATGGAAATGCCCGATACCGCCCGGCTTGCCGAGCTTGCGCTCGAGCGGGTTCAGCTGGGGATTTTCGCCGTCGATCGCGACTATCGCATCGTGATGTGGAATCGCTTCATGTCCGAGCATAGCGGCGTTTGCGCCGAGGCCGCGCGCGGACGCAGCATCTTCGAATGCTTTCCCGATCTGCCGCATGCCTGGCTCAAGCGCAAGTTCGATACCGTGTTCCTGCTGCACAGCGGCTCGTTCTCGTCGTGGCAACACAGGCCGTGGCTGCTGCCGTTCGAACACGATTGCCCGATCACCGGATCGTTCGACCGCATGCAGCAGGATTGCGCGTTCATGCCGCTCATGGAAGACGGCCAGGTCGTGGCTGTCTGCGTGACGATTGCCGATGTTACGGAGCTTGCCGCCGCCTGGCGAGAAAAAGAGGCGGCGCTCGAAGCGCTGCGCGATTCGTCCGAGCGCGATGCGCTTACGGGCCTGTTCAATCGGCGTTACATCATACGGCGCCTCGAAGGCGAGTATCGCGCCTGGCAGGCGAGCGGCGAGGTGTTTTCCGTGCTGCTGTTCGACATCGATCACTTCAAACACGTCAACGATACGTACGGCCATCCGGCCGGCGACGCCGTATTGCGGCGGATCGCCGCGACCGTCGCGGACGAGATCGGTGACACGGGCGTGCTCGCGCGCTACGGCGGCGAGGAGTTCATGGTGATCCTTCCGCATTGCGATCCGGCCGGCTCGCGAGCGGCCGGCGAGCGCATTCGTCAAGCGATTGCCGGCGATGGCATCGTGCTGCCGGATGTGCGGCTGAGTGTGACCGTCAGCGTCGGCTGCGCGACGGTGCGCGAGGGTGCGGCGAGCGTCGAGCTGCTCGTCGAAGAGGCCGATCACGCGCTCTACGCTGCCAAGCGCGGCGGGCGCAATCGCGTCGCCATGGCCGTCGCGCATGCGTGACGCAGCCGCAGCCGCTGCCACTGCCACAGCTCGAAACCTCCCGACGCGGCCGGTTGTCGATAAGCGCTGCGGCGTTCGAACCATCGGCCGCGGCTAGTCCACTTTTCGTATTGCCTCTCGCTGCTTCGCCTCTCGACGCAAACGTGCGGCGGCGTTCTCATAGCATCGATTTCCCTTCGTCACGGGTATCTCTGTCACATGGATTCTTCGATACGGGGCTTGGGAGGCACTCCGGATAACAACGTCAATCGGCCTGCCGACGATGCGGCCTCGAAAGAGGTCGTCAAACCGGGATCGCCGGCCGTGCGACCGGCTGCGCTGAGCGAGCTTCCGCATTTCCGGGGTACGAGCCAAGGCGCGTTGGCGAGGCGTGCCGAGCTTACAGGACCGGTACGCATCGATCTTTTCCCTGCGAGTGGGGGCCGCCCGCCGCTGCCTGCCGCCTATGCTTCGAAGATTTCGCTCTCCAGGGCACCGCTGGAATCCACTGGCCGCAAGACGACCGACGACGCGCATTGGGCAACGGGATTTGCTGCCCGGGCACCGGAATGCGCAGCGTCGTTCAGGAGCGAAGTGGGGTACGAAGGCCCCGGTTTTCAACACGACGCGCAACACTGTGCGGGGGTTGGCCGGGCGGCCGGCGCAAATTTCCTCGCTTATTGCGCCGCGCTCGGCGAACCCTTTCCCGGGCGACTGGCGAGCCTGGGCCTCGACTTCTATGAGGCGGTGGGCTATCGCCACGATTGGAACGTGGGCAGCGACCGCAAACCTCCGTTCGTACCGCACACCTTGCAACGCTACGGACATGCGGCGCGCAATGCGCATTTCGACCCGTTCGAGCTTCGGGTGGCGAAGATATTTACGGCCGGGACAGCTCATCACGCGTCGGAGCGCGAGCGGGCCAAGTGGTACGAGATGCTCGGCGATGCCGTGAAAGCGGGGGACGTGAGCCGCGAGGAGGCAGCCGCCATGGTCATGCAGTGTCAGATGTTTGCCGTCGTCGATCAGAACGAAATTGTTTGTACCGCCCGCTCGTTTCACGAAAGCTATGTCCGTCGCTCGCTATTGGTCGGCGAGTGGGGCGAACGTGACGATGAACCGTTAGCCAAGATCGAGCCGGCGACCTCCGCGCAGATGTGCAGCCTCGAGTATTACGATGACATTGGGTCGGCTGCTTGGCATAAACGATTTTGGGACGAGGGGATTCAGTACCTGTTACGCGAAGACCTGGTCGATCGGCCGACGTTGGCGAGGTTCAAACTGCCCGATGTTCAAACGATACGCGATCGCATCCCGACCGAAGGTCCCGGCTATCGGGCGATCTACGCCGGGAGCATCGCGGTAGTCGAGGCGTTCGACGCTGACCGAACCCTGACGCACGGACAATTGATCGAGATCGGCACGCGGGCGACCGATGCGGACTTGATCGGCCGCGGGACCGAGCGGCTCGCGCGGATGTCTGCCGAGGATCCGCGGCGGGACGAATTGGCGCTGCTGCTCGAAGCAATGAAATGCGTTGACGCCAATCCGCTTTCGCCCGGGCGTTTGCATATGCAGGTATCGATGGCGGACATGCTCGGCGACGAAGCGATCATGACGGTTGAGTATGCCCCCCAGGTCACGCGAGGGGGCGGGCCGTTTTAACGACGCGTGTACACTCCGCTATGACGACGATCGGCGCAAAGTACAAGCGGGCCGTAGGCGGGACGCAGGGGCGCTTGGCCCGGTGCTCGGGAAGTCTCACTCGAGCCAGTCTTGCCTCCCCAATGCCTGCGTTAGCGATCCGTCGGGACGCGGAGAAAGTGACGCATGAGTCGAACCCCCACCCATTCGCCCGTTTCGAACCTGCTCGAGGAATTGAAACGAAATAATGCCGCCCTGCAGGAGCGGGCCGATCGTCTCGAACGTCAGCTGACGCGTCTCGATGGGCTCTTGCAATTGAAGGCGCGGGAGCAGACGCAATCGCTGCTCTCGACCCAGGTCGAACTCGATGCGCAATTTGGCCGGCTCGCCGAGTGCAGCCCGGACGTCATCTGCCGTTACGATCTCCAGTGCCGTCTCGTCTACGCGAACTCGGCTTTGCAGGCCACGCTTGGCCACCCGCTGGAGATGCTGCTCGGAAAAACGCCGAGCGAGCATCATCCGGGCGAAACGCTCGCGGTGCTTCATCAACGGCTCGCCGAGGTGATTGCATCGGGCTCGCCGCAGGAACTGGGGATGTCGTTGGCGGATCCGAGCGGGACCGTCCGCCATCACCATGTCCGCATCGTTCCCGAGCGCGGGCCCGCGAAAGAGGTCATTGGCGCGCTGGCGCTCGGGCGCGACATTACCGAATGGCGCAATGCCGAAGAAAGACTGCATGCGAGCGAACAGGCGTTTCGCGCCGTCGTCGAACATTCGCCCGACTATATCGCCCGCTACGATCGCGCCTTGCGCCGCACCTATGTCAACCCGGCGTTGCTCAACTTTGCCCCGAACGTGATCGGTCGATCTCCCGCGGAACTGTCGCCCATCGTCGATACCGGCCGATATATGGCGCAGCTCAGATACGTTCTCGAAACGGGAAACGAGATCACCGACGAAATGCGGTTTCGCGACGGTTCCGGCGCGCTACGCTGGGGGCATATGCGCATGGTGCCGGAGCTGGCGCCTGACGGGACGGTGGCAAGCGTTCTTGCCATCTGCCGCGATATCGACGAGCTCAAACGCAACGAACAACTGTTTCGCACGCTGACCGAAAATCTGCCCGATTTCATTGCGCGCTTCGATAGCGCCGGGCAAGTGATCTACGCCAATCCGGCCGTCTCCGCCGCATTCGGGAGTGCGCGGCGGGCAGCGGCCGGTGGGCGTCCGTTCGAGTTCGCCGCGAACGACGACGCGGACTTGAAGCAGCGCCATATTGCCGCGGTCCACCACGCTTTCATCAGCAAAGAGCCCAACGAGGCCGAAGTCCAATGGGCGACGCCCCAAGGCGAGCGCATCTTCGAGGTGCGCTACATTCCCGAGAAAAGCGCCGGAGGAGAGGTCATCAGTGTGCTGGGTCTCGCACGGGACATTACACGTTTGCGCCTCATGGAGCGGGCGCTGCGAGACAGCGAACGCGCATTTCGGACACTCGCCGAAAATGCGCCCGACCCGATCGCCCGGTATGACCGGAACTGCCGGCGCACGTATGTCAACCCCGAGTTCGAGCGCGCGAGCGGCATCAGAGCCGCCGAGCTGATCGGCGGCAGCGCCGGGAGCTTGCCGCGCGCGCCGCGCGGCGCCGCGCGCGAGTTCAAGGCGAGGTTGAAGCAGATCATGGTGAGCGGCCGGCCCGCGAAGTTCGAGCTTTCGGGCGATCACGATGACCGACATGAGTGCTGGTACGTGCACGCGGTGCCTGAGTACGATACCGCGGGTGCGGTCCAGGGCGTGCTGACGATTTGGCGAGACATTACGGAGCGCAAGGACGCCGAGCATCGTGTGCACGAGTCCTATGAATTGTTGCGCGAGCTGACCTCCAAGCGCGAAACGGCGGTCGAGGAGGAGCGCAAGCGCATCGCGCGCGAGATGCATGACGAACTGGGGCAGCATTTGACGGCGCTTCGCATGGGCGCATCGACGCTTCGACTGCGCTTCGGCACCGATAACCCCGAGCTCGCCGAGCATGTTCGAAAGCTCGTGACGCTGACGGATCAGACGATGCGGGTGGTTCGCGACGTGGTGTCGTCGTTGCGGCCGGCGGTGCTCGATGCGGGTATCGCAGCGGCGCTCGAATGGCTCGTTGCGGAGTTTGGGCACAACGAACCGCCGTCGTGCAGGCTCCAGATGCCGGAAGAGGTGCCGCCGCTGGCCGAGGATCACGCCGTTGCCTTGTTTCGCATCGCCCAGGAAGCGTTGACGAACGTTCGCCGGCACGCACGCGCGCAACATGTCGTCGTCACGCTCGAGCATGACGCAAGCTCGTGCAGGTTGCGCGTCTGCGATGACGGCCGCGGCTTCGATCCGGTGGCGATCCGCAAACGGTCTTTCGGATTGGCGGGGATGAGGGAGCGCGTGTCGATGCTGGGTGGGACGCTCGCTATCGTCAGTGCGCCGGGGGAAGGGACGGCGATCGAGGCGATGGTGCCGCTCCAACCGCACTCGAGCGGACGAGTGGTGGTACCGCATAGTGCCAATGCGGAGCGGTGAGGGGCGATTATCATTTCGACACCCATTTACACCCATTTCTGCCGAGGCTGAGGTCGGCTGGAAATGGGTCTAAATAGAATGGGTGCAGTATTGGTTCATGTTGACCCGGGATCGCGATTGCGTTCAACGAGCCGTTACCGCAAGTGCTCGATATCGAGAACAGTAACGAACGGGTGGCTCCCCGAGAAGCTGTTTGAACGCGGCGGAAAAAGCACTGGTACTGCTATATCCCAGATCGACCGACACATCTTTCACGCTCGCCCCCTGACTCAGTCGAGACAGGGCTTCGAGCACGCAGACGTGCTGCCTCCACGCCACAAAGCTAAGACCCGTCGCTTCGCGGAATTGCCGCGTGAACGTGCGCCGGCTGACATTCGCCAGCCTTGCCATTTCGTCGATCGATATCGTCTGTGTTGGCGCGTCGAGCATATGCCGACACGCACGCGACAACCGCGGATCCTGGGGTAACGGCACGCTGAACGGAAGCCGCGGCATCTCGCTCATCTCGTCGAGTAGCACCGCTTCCAGTCGCGCGCGTTTCGCACCCGCATCTACCGGCAGTTCCAACATCGCGTCGAGCAGATGCCGCAGTAACGCAGAAACGCCGAAAACCTGGCAATGAGATGGCAAAGCCGCAAGCTGAGCCGCCCTCGGCCCAATGAATGTATTGAACATGGTGACGGGGCCGTGCATATGCATTTCGTGACCGACGCTCGCGGGCACCCAGATCGCGCGCTGCGTAGGTACGATCCAGTTCCCCTCATCGGTAAACATCGAAATGCCGCCCGTCGCTGCGTAGGCGAATTGTCCTTCCTCATGACTGTGGCGAGCGAACACCTCGCCTGCCTTAAAGGTTCGAGTCGTCACTGCGACATCAGTCGCATGGGGACCATCGTTCGAATCGAATCTCTCTATTTTCATTGGATCAATCGGTGCTTCGCGCCCGGCCGTTGGCGCGCTTCGCGATGAGATGCCGCTGGCCCAATTTTATAATAAGAAAGCCTGATTTCGCAACTGAACATGCTCGATTGCACGGTAGTATCGCTATTCCAAAAAATGCGATGGTTTAATTGACAGGTCAATCCTTTCTTAAGGTGTCTCGACAGAACAACGTTTTAATGGTTGGGTTAAACCGCCCCAAAAAGCGAAACGCGATGCCGAAGTCGATGATGTTCGAGCTTCGCGAAATATTTTCAAATATCCCCGATGATGTTGGCGCAGCTGTACTTTACAGCACCAGCGAGCATTTCTGCTCCGGGCTCGACCTCACACAGGTGAAAGATCAATCCGTTATTAATTGCTGCAAAAGCGCTTCGCGCTTCGCTAGCGAGACGCGGGCGCCTTCCTGCAACCGCAGCGGTGTGCAGGAAGGCGCAACGCTGCGCGGCGGGAGCGACCTCATCGCGCCCGCCAATCGAATTTCTTGCACTGGAGCCATCATGGAAAAAAAGCACCTTGCCCTGGCGTTGCTCGTCACCTTCGTATGGGGCATCAACTTCCCTATTACCAAGCTAGGTCTGGATTCGATGGATCCGTTCGTTCTCACGGGAATCAGATTCGTGCTCGCGGCTATACCACTGGTTTTTTTCGTACGCCGGCCTTCCGTTAATTTCGGCTACGTCGCAGCCTACGGATTGATATTCGGCATCGGCATGTGGGGTGCGATTAACTACGGTATTGCCGCGGGCGTGGCACCGGGAATCGCATCCCTAATCATTCAACTGAGTGCCTTTTTCACGATGTTCTGGGGTGCTCTGCTGTTTCGCGAACGCATGCGCCCGGCGCAATGGATCGGTGCCGCTGTCGTGCTGATCGGCTTGGCTGGCATCTTCCTGGCGCAGCAAGGCGCGCATCAGGTGTTCGGCATTGCGCTGATCGTACTCAGTGCGGTGGCATGGAGTATCGGCAACGTCATCATCAAGAAATCCGGCGTGAAGGAGATTTTCTCGTTCATGGTCTGGGCCAGTCTCTTTCCTCCCATCCCGATGTTGGTCGGTGCGTGGCTAGTCGAGGGCGGACAACCGTTCGTGACGACCTGGCACAACGCGGGCAGCGTTGCCGTGTTTTCGCTCGTGTTCCAGGTTTATCTCGCGACGCATTTTTCGTATTGGGGATGGAACTCGCTGATGAAGTTGTATCCCGTGTCGACGGTCGCGCCGCTCTCCCTGATGATTCCGGTGTTCGGGATCGTGACCTCGATCGCCCTCATCGGTGAACGTGTTCAGCCGGTGGAAATGGTGTCGATCGTGGTGATCATCGTGGGCCTCGCGATCGGAATTCTCCGCCGGGGGAGCGCCGGGGGTGTCGCGCGGACGGTTCCCCTCAGCGCGTCCAAGATCTGACGCGGTATCGCGGATAGAGCAGTCTGGATCGTTCAAATCAATGGTTGCAGCAAGCTAGCCTGCGAGACATTGACGCTGGCGCTTTGAGCAAGCCCATTCTGTTAATCCTTTCGGGACGGCGGTGCGAGCCGCCCTTGGTGCTCCGATACAGCGGGACGCATTCCCCGAGCGGCTTGGCGCCCGCGGCCTCCCGAAGCTTGCGGCCGGCCTCAGCTTCAGCCTCGGCCGCAGCGATCTCCTCGGCTGTCGACGGCTTCGGCGAGCGCGGCGGGCAGAACTAGACGGAAAGGGTAGACGCTGTACGGCGAGCGATGCAGATGGGAGGGTAGGCGGACACACGGCATGGGTTCGAACTCCAGGTGTGTCGTTTTCTGGAGTTGTTGCCCGGGTGCCAAAAATGAGAAAAGCCTCGCAGATCGATGATCTACAAGGCTTTTCGAGATTTGGTGGCGAATCAGGGATTCGCGACGGATTCCCCGAAAGCCTTATCCAGCCTCGTATTCCGGCTGCTACACCCTTTCAAGATAGCAGGCCCGGGTAGCAGTTCAAGTGCGAAATTTCAACGGCCGTTACGTGAGCAAGTGCGTTCTGCTGGAACTGGCCGTCGTCTCGCCGCACCCCAAGCCAAGCGTGAAGGGAGGTTTTCCGACGGCGCTTGCGCGTGCAAGGCGCAGCGTGATTTAATTACGCGCGGCCCCGCTTCTGGTCGTGTGCGCCGGTAGCACAACTCTTGGAGAAGAAGCTTCGCGTTTTGCCACACATCACTTGGTTTGTTCCCTTGTGAGGCTTGGAGCCGGCACAAGCCTTTCGTTGCGCTTACGCGCAGGAGCGAGCCATGTCAGCAGCCGTCCAGTTTGCACCCGTCTTCGTCCCTTCGAATATCGCTCACGCCAAGCGTAAGGCCAAGCAGCTCCGTCGGGCATTTCCCAGT
>NZ_DASXWY010000205.1:0-13947 GCF_036503415.1 Trinickia sp.
TGACGCACATGCTGCGCGACGCGATGGGGCTGCAGCCCGATGCTCGCAGCGATCTCGCGATCGCTCATTCCTTCTGTCACGCATTGCAAAATCGAGCGCTGAACCGCGCTCAGGCCATCCGCGCTGATGCGCGAGAGCAGCCTGCTCGCGTAGGGCGAAACCCATGTATGCAGGCCGATCGCAATGGCGTAGGCCGTGCCGGCCGTCGTATCGGCGATCCACGATCTCCCTGCCTGGGAACTCGATAGGACTGCGAAGCATCGCTCGAGCGGATTGGCGGTGCCGATACCAAGGCACACGCCGCTGCGCATACCGGCGGCATTGGCCGCATCGGCGAGATGCTGGATGCGCGAACCGCGTAGCGGCGCCGGCGCCATCGCCGCCAGGCTGTCGACATCCCAGAGAAACGGCCATTCGATGCGGCACGCGATGTCCAGACGCGGATCGACCGCGAAAAAACTCTCGTTGCAATAACGCGCGGCCCATCCGGGCGGCGAATAGCTGTCGAACCATGCGAGTTCGACGACGCGTTGCCCGATGCGCAGCATCCGGCAATAGCAGAGCCAATCGAAGCCGGCGCGCCGCAAGACATTGCGTACGAGATTGCGCCGCTCGCCGCTATCGGCGGTCTCCGTGAGCTGCTGCGAGATCTGGCCGAGCGATGCATTGCGAGGAACGAAAAGCGGCGACGGATGCGCGGCCGCGTCGGCGGCGACATCCTCGTCATCAAAAAACACGACATTCGCCGAGGCAGCTTGTGCGGTCTTCTGGCGGCTCGTTATGGTGTTCATCACATCACTCCCAGGCGACCCGCCATATAGGCGAGCCGCGCTCGATTGGTGACGCCGAAAATTTCGCGCAGGCGACGCAATTGATAATCGACGTTATAGAGCGTCATGTCCAGCCGCCCGGCGATTTCCTTGTCGGACAGGCCATCGGCGACGAGCGCGAGGACGCGTCGCTGCAGCTCGGACAGCGCGCCGCCCGAGACATCCTGGTCGATCGCCCGAACGTAGGCCGAGCAGCGCTGCTGCACCGAAAGCCCAAGTGTGATCGCTTGCACGAGTACGCTGTCGCTGATCCAGCTCGCATCGGCGTTATAGGCCGAAAGACTCACGACCGCGCACAGCGAGCTGCCTGGCACGCGCATCGAGAACGCCATCCCGCTGATCTTGCCGTCGGTATGCAGCAACGTGAGCCAGTCGCGATACGAACTCGGTCCCGGTCCGGAGCGCCAGAGCCTGACCAGTTGCTGAATGTCCCATACGCAAGGCAGGGGACTCGCCATCAGCGCCTTGAAGCGTTCGTCGTTGAGGTAGTGCCCATCGTCGAAAAACAGCGAATGCGGCGGCGAAAGGTAGCTCTCCATCAGATAGATGCGCTCGGCCTCGCCGGAGGGCGAGAGCCGCACCGCGAAGTAGCGCATCGAATCGAACCCGATCGCGCGGATCATGCTGCGTAACAGGCGCGACTTTTCGTCGGCCGTGACCGCGGCGCCCAATTCGGACGCGATATGCGTGTCCGCCCCGAGTTCCTCTTTCGAAACGTATCGCTGCATGTCCGCTTCGCGAAAGCGGACGATCTGGGCGCCATGTGCAACGGAGTGACTTGACCTGCTGACTGACTCCACACGGAATCCTTTGGTATCGAGTGTTTCTCGAGGGCGCGCTTCGCCCTTCGTCGTCATGACTTTTCGGCCGCCCGTCTCCGGCGGTTCGAACGGACTCGCGGATAAGCCGGTGCGAGTTGTGCCGGTTACGCGATCCTTGGAGAGAACATCGGCATGAATCGGCAAACATTGCTGAACCGAAGGCTGAACATGTTGAGATGCCATGCAAATAGTTCCTTCAATTGCACCATTCCCGTCGTTCCGGTGGATCGAATGCGATGAGCCGCGCTCCCGCGCCTGCGAGCGAGCTTGCCAGTGGAAGTTGTTCGGCCATGTTGCAGCGAGTGCCGACGGGATTGCCGTACCGGAATGGGTGCCGGAACGGCAGGAAGTCTAACAAATTCCATTCACCACGCATACGATAGACGAGGACAAGCATAGACAAAACGGGCCGTCCAGAGCGAATGCTCTAAAGACCCAACGGGATGACACTGGGCATTGACCGCCTCGCATGCAAGCGATCGAGATCGGACCGACCGCGCGCCGCTTGGGCGTATGCGCCGAAACGCGGCGCGGGCGGGATGGGCACCGCACCGGTTCAGTTGATCGTTCGGGGAAATGCAACGGACCTGAAGTCGCTCCGCACGTCGAGCGCTTGCTAGGGATGCTGCAGCTACGTGCAACTTTACTGCCGCTTGCCCCCACGCGAGGCCCGCATGCGAACTCGTGCTCATTGCAGCGCAAAAATGAAATGCCAATTGGCTGGGAATGTGCTTGGAATCGATTCCGCATCGCCGGTAAGCGATTGGCTCGTGCCGTCAACGCGCATTTCGTATTTCAGATGATTTCTTCGCATCTGAATTAAGCGCGATTGCGCCTATTTCGCATTTTTATACGTTGGTTCGTGTTCAATGTCTTCAGGGCGATTGCGAATGAGGGTTGTCAATGTGAATAAGAAAAAGACGAATGGATAGGCGAGGTATGCATGCGAAGACATAATGCTTGAAACGAAGAGGATGTTACGGAAAAACATCTAAACCCTTTGCGGACGGGGCTTAGCCGGCCGTGTCCACATCGATGGCCGGCCCCCGTCACGTTCGAAGCGCCGTTTCGGCTGATAATTCATAATCAGCCGAGCGTGACAAAAGTTGGTGGATGTATAAAGACGCGCGGAAACACTTCGTGTTTCTGGTTGAATATTCGGACTGTAATCGATTGTAGGCTACCGCTTCTGGTTTGATATGCGTACCGCATAAAGATTCGTTGTCGATGTCCGCGAGATTGCGGCGTCATGGCGCGCCAATTAACCCAAACCAGGAGTAGACCAAAATGAGCACTTTCCGTCCGACGTCAGGTATCAATTCAACGACCCCTGCGGCGGTGCCGCAGGCCGATGCTCCGTCCGGTGAGAGGATTACGCCGACCGCAACTTCGCGCGCGTCGGGCGGTCCACAGGCGCGCCGCACGGCCGTTAGCCCGGCCGCGCCCGGCGCCACCTCACGCTTGCATCAACCGCTTCCGGGCCAGACGCTCAGCGCGGCTGCGAAAGCAAAGGAAGCGGCGTCCGCCTGGCCGTCGGCCAGAATCGATACGAAATCATTTCTCCGGGGGATCGAGCGGACGGACCGCGCTGCGGCGAAGCAGGCTTCGGCGGGCTCGGCACCGCCGCCGTGGAATGGGTACGAGGCACTGCCGGCCGAGGGCGGCCGCCCGCTCCCGCCGCTCAATCCGCAAACCGTTGGCTGCTATTTTCGTACTCCGGCGGGCAAATGGCCGCGCGAGCGCGCGGAACTCGCACCCGCGGTCATACAGAATCTGCGCAAGCTGGACGACACGGAACCGGGCAAGAAAGTACAACAATTGCATCGTGAGATTACGCTTCACTGGCATTGCTTGTCGGAGGCCGAGCAGGGCTACGTGCTGGAGTCGGTTGGAACGCGACAAGCTCATTTGCTCGGTGACACGACCCAGCCCGCTACGTCCGAGGAGGCTCGCACGCCGGTTCGCGACTGGCTCGAGCACACGGTCGTCAACATGGATCAGCAAAGCGCCGGGCGTCTTTTCAACGTGTGTAGCGAGGCGGCGCAGCGCAAGCTCATGATGCCGTTCAAGGCGGCGGGGGACGACAATGCGCTCAAAATGCTGCTCAAGGAGCGCTTCACCGATCTGCGTATGACCCAGCCTGAGCATCATGGATATGACTACGCGGGCTTTCTGGAGGCCACCGACTTTCGCGTCGCGACGCTCGATGCCGACGTGGCGAAGACACTGAGGGTGGGCATTGTCGGTGGTGGACCGGCCGGCATCACAGCGGGGTACCTGTTGCGCCGCATGGGCGTGAAGCCCAAGATTTTCGAGCAGGCTGACACGATCGGTGGGCGGATGGCCACGGACACATGGACGCACCCGGACGGCACCACCGCGGTCTTTCACCCTGGGGCGATGCGCTTCTCTCCGACAAATCTCCACCGGACCTTGGCTGCGCGCTTCGATCACACATTTACGCCGTTCCCCAATCCGAACACGGTATCGACGACATACATCATCGGTAATGAGGTCTACAAGACCGAGCCCGGTCAGGAAGTCGCGAATCCGGAATTGAGAAAGGTCTTCGATCAGGCGAATGCTGCCATGAAATCGCTTACCGAGCCGATCATGGCGGCGCGCGATGCGGGCGATACAGCGCTGTTCTACGAACTTTGCGATCAAGCCACCAAAAAATTCGATGGCTATACTTTTCGTGCCGGTCTCGAGCATCTCCTCGCGGAGCAGGGGATCGAGTGGAGCGAGAGGGATTGGTTGATATTCGGCACTGTCGGTATCGGTGTCGGCGGATATAAAGGGTATTTCACCACGTCGTTTCTCGAGGAATTCCGGTTCATCATCGACGGGCGTCTTGTGGATCACGAGGGCCTGGTCGGCGGAGCGGATGCCCCGTTTCACAGCATGATTGCGGACGAGACGGACGGGCAATCGCTCGCCGCAGAGGGTGCCATTCATCTCAACACCGAGGTCACCGAGATCAAGAAGAAGGACGGCGTGTACTACGTGACCTCGGTCAACAAGAAGACCGGGGAAACGACGATCGAAGAGTTCGACCAAGTATTCTTCACGGGCAGCCCGGCCGAAGCTGCCCACATGGGTCTCACAGGCCCACAGGTGGATTCGGAGCGGGTGATGCCGGACGAGATCGGGGTTGCCATGGAGCAGGCGAACATTGTCGGCGCGACCAAGGGTGCCATCGCAATTCCCAGGGAAGCGTTGGAGGCGGCAGGTCCGCTTCCGGGTAACATCCAGGCAAGCAGACGGTTCCAGCAAATGTATCTGGTGCCGGATGGTAACGGCGGTGCAGTCCTTTATTTCACCTATAGCCTTGGCGACAACACGCCGAAGGTATCGGCGACGAGCGGCGAGGAACAGCTTCAATTGGCTATCAGAGATCTGAACAACCTGGCAGCGGAGGATTCGGACGACCCTGCGCGTCAAGAATTGGCGAACCTGGCGAAGCTGGCTACACAGTACCAGCACACCATCAAGTTCATCAATTGGAGCGCGGAGCATCCTTTTCATGGCGCATTCAAGATGGATGCGCCCGGGGATCTCAGCAACACGAGGCGGCTCTTCAATGCTTCGCTTCGTCAGCCGTCGGACGGACTCATTTGCATCAATGAAGAAGCGAGCGCTGAGGGCGGCTTTGTCCCGGGCGCGATTGCAAATGCCGTCAACGGCGTGCAGGAGATGGCCATGCGACTCGGCGGAGACCTGCCATCGAACCCGCCATACAAGATGATGGACCTTCACAGCAATTGATGGATCGATGCGAGTGGCTGCCTCCCGAACGTTGTGGATGGTGAATGAACGGTGAGTCCCTGCATCGGGCCAACGCAGGGCTTACCCCTAGAAATACTCAAAACGCTTGACAGCGACAATTTGAATTCATAAATTGGCCCACATCGAATCGCCATGTGTCCATGACGATTCCACGGCAACGCTGCCGTGCTACAGATGGAAGGCTACGTAGCCCCCGAACTTGCGTCCAACGCTGGTTCGGGGGCTTTTTGCTTTTGGAGACGAAAAACGATGTCGCAGCAAAAGTCCGCAGCACCCGGCATGGAAGGCCTCGTCATTGCATGCGTGCAGATGGAGCCACACGTCGGAGCGAAGCACGATAACGTGACGCGCGCGGTTCGATACATCGAGACGGCCGCCGAGCACGGCGCGGCGCTGATCGTGTTGCCCGAGCTCAGCAATAGCGGTTATGTTTTCGCAGACCGCGACGAAGCCGTCTCGCTCGCCGAAACATTGCCCGACGGCGAAACCGCGCAGGTCTTCGGCGAGACGGCCCGGCGGCTAGGCGTGCATATCGTCGCCGGTATCGCGGAACGCGCGGGCGGACACCTCTATAACTCCGCACTCTTCACCGGTCCCGCGGGGCACATTGGCGTCTATCGCAAGCTGCACCTCTGGAACAACGAGAAGCGCTTCTTCGAGCCTGGCGACCGCGGTGTGCCCGTCTTCGATACGCCGCTCGGACGCGTGGCCATCGCGATCTGCTACGACGGCTGGTTTCCCGAGACTTATCGCCTCGCGGCCATGCAAGGCGCCGATATCGTCTGCGTGCCGACGAACTGGGTGCCGATGCCCTCGCAGCCCGCCGATCGTCCCGCGATGGCGACTACGCTCACGATGGCCGCCGCGCACAGCAACGGCCTGGCGATCGCTTGTGCGAACAGAGTCGGAACGGAGCGCGGTCAGCCGTTCATCGGCCAGAGTGTCATCGTAGGCGGCGACGGATGGCCGCTCGCGGGGCCCGCGGGCCGCGAGAGCGAGGAGGTGCTCTATGCCACGATCGATCTGGCGCGCACGCGCGCGCAACGCACGCTCAACGAATTCAACCACGTCATGCGCGATCGCCGCGCGGACGTGTACGACCCGATGCTGGGCACGGGCTGGCCCGCGTCCGACGTCTGACGGTATGTATGCCCACACCTGCATGTTTCCGCAACCCACTACTACGAAAGGAAAGTCCATGGAGCCCTACAAGATCAGATTTCTCGCCGCCGCGAGCGCGGTGATTGCCGGCATGTGCGCTTGCTCGAGCGCGTTCGGTGCCGACGCCGGCCCGATCAAGATCGGCGTCGCGGTCGGGTTATCGGGAGCCAACAGTGTCGTGGCGCCGGCCGTCGTCCAGTCTTCGCAACTGGCCGTCGATGAGATCAACGCGGCCGGCGGTATCATCGGTCGCAAGGTCGAGCTCGATATCGCCGACGATGCGTCCGACGCGGTCGGCGCGCAAAAGGCCTACGACAAGCTCGTGTTCAAGGACAACGTCGACGCGATCATTTCGATGGAAACGAGCGCTGCGCGCAACGCCGCACTGCCGATCGTGGCGCGGGGCAAAAAGCCGTTCATCTATACGTCGTTTTATGAAGGCCGCTCGTGCAATCGGTGGATGTACGTCAACGGCTGGGTGCCGGACCAGCAGGTCGCCCCGGTGGTCGATTACTTCATGAAGAGCAAGGGCGCGAAGACGTTCTATCTGGTCGGCAACGATTATGCATTCGGCCGGGGCATGCTCGACTTCACGGCGAAGTACATCGCCGCGCATGGCGGCAAGGTCGTCGGTCAGGAGTATCTGCCGATCGATGGCACGGACTGGACGCCGATTCTCTCGAAGATCCGCGCGGCGCATCCCGACGCGCTGATCAGCGCGACGGCCGGCGGCGCGCCGAACGTTGCGCTGGCCAAGCAGTTCAAGGCGACCGGGCTCACCATGCCGTATGGCAATCTGGCCATCGACGAAGGTACGGCCAAGGCCATGGGCGACGTAGCCTCCGGGATGTACATGTCGGGCTCGTATCTGACGAGCATTCCGACGAAGCAGAATCGAAGCTTCCTCGACGGCATGAAAAAGAAGTTCGGCGGCGAGATGAAGACACCGAACGAACTGTCCGAGCCCCAGTACGAGGCGTTCTTCCTCTATAAGGCGGCTGTCGAAAAGGCCGGCTCGACCGATCCCGACAAGGTCGTCAAGGCACTCGGCGAAGTGTCGTTCGAAGGGCCGCGCCAGCGCGTATCGATGGACAAGAGCCGGCATACGCCGCTTGCAATGCAGCTCGGGCAGATTCAGACCGACGGCTCGGTGAAGATTCTGCAAACTTTCAGCGACGTGGATCCGGGCGATCAATGCCCGAAGCTCAAGTAGGCTGGTCGAAAACGAAGCAAGGAACGCAAACGCCCGCCGGCCTGCGACCGGGGAGGGCCGGCGGCGGATGCATTCGGAGACGCAAATGGTTTTGACATTGGACATTCTCACGACCGCGGCGGTGCTGTTCATCGTGACCACCGGGTTGATGGTGATTTTCGGCGTGATGCAGATCGTCAATTTCGCTCACGGTGCGCTTCTCACCATGGGCGCCTACGCGAGTTTCGTCGTCACGCAACTGAAGCTCGATCCCTGGATGGGCGTGCCGCTCGCCATTGTGGTGGGCATCGCTGTCGGCATGCTCGTCGAGCAGGTCATCGTGCGGCCACTCTACAAGCGGCCTCTCGATGCCATTCTGGCCACGTGGGGGCTCGGTATCGTCATCGGGCAGCTCATCGTGATGGCCTTCGGCCGCGGCGTGCAGTTCGTCGAGACGCCGATGAAGGGCACGTTCTCGATCGCGGGCACCGAATACTCGGCCTATCGGCTGCTGCTGATCCCGATCGCGCTTGCCATCTGCGCGCTGCTGATCGCGCTGTTGTCCGGCACACGCTTTGGCGTGAAGACACGCGCCGTCATCATGAACGAAGATCTCGCGCGGGGTCTCGGCATTCATTCGGGCCGCATTCGCTTCATTACGTTCAGCCTTGGCTCGGCGCTCGGAACGCTCGCCGGCATGTTGATCACGCCGCTGTCGAGCGTCGATCCGAACATGGGGCTGCCGTGGCTCGTCAGCGCATTCATGCTGGTCATGGTGGCCGGCTACTCGATGATCAGCCTGCTTGTCACCTGCCTCGTGTTTGGCGCGTGCCAGGTACTGGTCAGCACGTTCGTGAGCCCGGTGCTGGGCGGCCTGACCATTGCCGTGCTGGCCGCGCTGACGCTGCGTATCCGTCCGAAGGGGTTTTCTCATGGCTAAAGTCGATCTATCGGCGGGCAACGTCGGCCGGCAAGCGACGCAGCACGACGACGAGCGCCGCAAGCGGCGCGCGACGCAGGCCCGCGCGTTGCCGGTTCTCGTCGTACTCACCCTGGTGTTGCTGGTGGCCGGGCCGTTCGTGTTCGGCACCTACCTGATGAACGTGCTCGTCCAGGCGTTTTTCTTTTCCATCGTCGCCATTACGGTCGACGTGCTGTGGGGTTACACCGGTTATCTGACGTTTGGACAATCGGCGTATTTCGGCATCGGGGCCTACGCGGCCGGCCTGGTCTTTACGCATGGCGGCTTCTCGTTGGGCTATGTGGCGCTCGCCATCGGCGCGGCGATCGCCGTGTCGGCTGCGGTTGCGGCACTGGTCGGATGGTTGTCGTTCTATCGCGGCGCTTCGCCGTTCTTTGCAACGGTCATGTCGCTCGTGCTGCCGATCGTGATGAGCCAGCTGCTGTTGTCAGGCGGGGAATGGACGGGGTCGAGCTCGGGTCTCACCGGATTCGATACGTTCGAGCTGCCGCTCGAAGCATGGTTCTGGATCGCCGGCGCGGGAATGCTCGGCATTGCGCTGTTGGCATGGATGCTCGTGCGCAGCGACGGGGGGCGCGTCCTGGTGGCGATTCGCGACAACGAATCGCGTTGCTCGTACCTCGGCATCAACACCTCGCTCGTCAAGATCGTCCTGCTGATCGCGGCCGCCATCGTCGCCGGCATCGCGGGCTTCGGCTACGGCTCGTTCAGCGGTGTCGTCGCACCGGAACTGACCGGCTTCGTCCTCGGCACGCAACTGATCATCTGGGTTGCGCTGGGCGGCCGGGGAACGCTCTGGGGCCCCGTGGTCGGCACGATTCTGATCAACGTTGGGACCGCCTATCTGAGCGGGAGCATGCCTTTCGCGTGGCAATTGATTCTCGGGGCCGCGTTCGTGGCGGTAATCGTCCTGCTGCCGCGCGGTCTCGTGCCGCTGCTTTTCAAGCCGTTGCGCCTGCACACCGGAGCCGGTGCGGAACCGGAGCTGATCGAACGGAAGGTGAGCGTGCAAGCCGGGCAGACGGCGCAGGGCCCGGCATTCCAAATGACAGGCGTGGCCAAGCATTTCGGCACGCTCAAGGTCCTGCAAGGCATCGATCTCGTTGCCGACGGCGGCGAACTGGTGGGTTTGATCGGTCCCAACGGCGCGGGCAAGACAACCCTCATGCGCTGCATGAGCGATGGTGCCGAAGCCTCGGCCGGCACGGTCGTACTGTGCGGCAACGACACGCGAGGGGCGCCGCCGGAACGGTGCGTGCGTTTCGGGCTGGGACGCAAGTTCCAGAACGCGAACATCTTCGAGACGCTGACGGTCGCGGAGTGTCTGCGGATCGCGGGCACCATCATCGAACGGCCTTCGCTCGTCAAGCGTTCCGACACGCTCGGTTTGCCGCCCTACGCGATGGAAGTCGTCCGTACGACGGGTCTCGACCGCAAGCTCGGCGCCGTGGCGAAGGACCTGTCGCACGGCGAGCAGCAGGCGCTCGAGTTGGCGATGGTGCTCACGCTCGAACCGAAGATCGTGTTGCTCGACGAGCCGACGGCGGGACTGACGAAGACCGAGCGCACGCAAATCGGCAGCGTGCTGGCAGCGCTCGCTCACCAATATGGGCTGTGTTGCCTGCTCGTCGAGCACGATCTCGATTTCGTGGCGGAGGTTGCCACACGCATCGTGGTGTTGCACCAGGGCCGCATCGTCATGCAGGGCAGTTTTGAAGAGGTGGTCAACTCCGAACTCGTCAAAACGATTTACGCCGGAACGGCTGCCACGCAAAAGGAAGCATCATGAACAGCCCCCAAACCGCATTGCATGTCGACGACGTAACGAGCGGCTACAAGGCATCGGTCGTGCTGCGCAAGCTGTCGATGTCGATCGCGAGCGGCGAAGCGGTCGCCCTCGTCGGAAAGAACGGCATGGGCAAAACCACGCTGCTCAAGACCATCATGGGCTACCTGCCGAAAAAGACGGGCGCGGTCCGGGTCAACGGCCGCGACGTCACGCAACTGCCGCCGCATCAGATCGCACGGGCCGGGATCGCCTACGCGCCGCAGGAGCATGCGTTGTTTCCGGATCTCACGATTCGGGACAACCTGCGCCTGGGCCTCGTGAAAGCTTCGTGGTTCGACGAGCGGTTCGCCGAGATCGAGCCGATTTTCCCCGTGTTCAAGAGCCGCCTGAAGCAGTACGCCGGCACGCTTTCGGGCGGCGAACAAAAGATGCTGCTCGTGGCGCGCGCCCTGATGATGCGGCCGTCGATCATCCTGCTCGACGAGATCACCGAGGGCTTGCAGCCGTCCGTGATCGACCGGCTGGCCGACGCATTGCTCTGGGAGCGCGACCGCCACGGTACGACGCTGCTGCTGATCGAGCAGAACGTGCCTTTTGCATTGAAAGTCGCGGATCGCTATGTGGTGCTCAAGCAAGGGCACATCATCGATCAGGGCAGCGCGAACGACGATGCGGCGGCTGCATCCATTTTCGAACACCTTCGCGTTTGACCTTCACGATAGGCGAGGCATGATGAGCGCACATTCACTTTATCGACCGCAGTCGGGCCTGGATCTGATCCGGCGTATCGCGAACGATCCGCGCGAGCGTACTCGCGCCGTCCGTCAATCGCTGTCGCGAATCGAAGAGGTCGAGCCCGAGGTCAGGGCGATGACGGCGGTGGTTCAGCACGACGCTGCGATGGCGCAGGCCATGGTAGCCAAAGGTCCGTTGGCCGGCGTTCCGATCGCCGTGAAGGACATTTTCGACACGAGCGAATTCGTGACGAGCTATGGCTCGTCGATCTATCGCGGGCACGAGCCGCGATCCGATGCGGCGGTTGTCACGTGGCTGCGGCGTTACGGCGGTATCGTCGTCGGCAAGACGGTCACGAGCGAGTTCGCCTATATGGCGCCGACGGTGACGCGCAATCCCTCCGACCTGGGGCGTACGTCCGGCGGCTCGTCGTCCGGATCGGCGGCCGCGGTGGCGGCCGGTATCGTGCCGTTCGCTATCGGCTCGCAGACTGGCGGCTCGACGATCCGGCCTGCCTCGTTTTGCGGCGTAGCCGGCTACAAGCCGACGTTCGGCATGCTCTCGACTGTCGGCATGAAGTGCTTTTCCTGGTCGCTCGACACGGTCGGCCTTTTTGCAGCCGGCGTGAGCGACGTGGCTTATTTCGCGCAAGTGCTTTCGGGCCGGCGCCTCGCCGTCAGCGAAGACAGCACCGGTCCGGTGTTCGGCTTGCCGGACCGCTACTCGTGGGGCGAGCCATCCGCGAATGCCGCCGCTGCGCTCGAGACCGCGGTCCGGGCGATCGAGGATGCCGGCGGGCGCATCAAGCGCGTGCGCTTTGCGCCCTGGATGGCCGACATTGCCGCCGCGCACGAAACGATCCAGCGTTACGAGGCCTATCGATCGCTCGGCTACGAGTACGACTACCATCGCGCCGAACTCTCACCGATGCTCTGCGCGTTTCTCGATCGGGCCGCAACCGTCGACATGGCCGCTTACGTCAACGCATGCGCCTTTGTGGAGCAGGCGAGGAAAAAGCTCTCCGAGCTATTCGACGGCATTACGGCGCTCATCACGCCGAGCGCGCCCGATGAAGCGCTCGAAGGACTTGGCTCGACGGGGGACCCCTCGTTCAATCGCAATTGGACGTTGCTCGGATGTCCCTGCGTGAGCGTCCCGGGGTTGTGGGGTCTGCGTGGCGGCCCCATAGGCGTGCAGGTGATCTGCCGGCCGTGGGACGATGCCGTGTGCCTCGATGCCGCATCGTTCGTCGAGCGCGCCGTCGGCGCTCATGTCGGACATTTCGCCGCGACGTTGGAGAACGATTGAGCCATGCGAGACGAAGACACCATGGAGTCGAAGCCGCGGCGCTCGAACACCAATGAGGCATCTGCGGAGCCCGGATGGCGTATCGGTGTGCTGTATTCCCGAACCGGCGTGACCGCGGCGACCGAGTCCGAGCATTTCTTCGGAACGGTGCTGGCAATCGAGGAAATCAACGCGGCAGGCGGCATCGATGGCCGTCTGCTCGATCCCGTGGCATACGATCCGAAGAGCGACCCCGACGAGTATCGCCGACTCGCCACGCGGATGGTGCAGGAAGACGATGTGACGGTGTTGTTCGGCTGTTCCACGTCGTCGAGCCGCAAGGCCGTGCTGCCGGTGATCGAGCGCCACAATGCGTTGCTCTGGTATTGCTCCATCTACGAAGGCTTCGAATATTCGCCGAATGTCATTTATACCGGGGCCGTGCCGAATCAGAACAGCATGCAACTGGCGGCGTATTTGCTTCGCAACCACGGCCGGCGCTTGTTTCTCGTGGGGGCTGACTACATCTATCCACGCGAGTCGAATCGGATCATGCGAGACATGGTGGAGCAGCACGGCGGGGAAATCGTCGAGGAAGTCTATCTGCCGAGCGATGCCGATGTCGACGATCTGGTCAGCGTGGTGCGACAAATCAAGGCGCTCGAACCCGATGTGGTGTTTTCCACCTTGATCGGGCGGGGCGCACGTGCGTTTTACCGCCTGTATCGCGAGCACGATATCGATCCGGAGCGCATCCCGATCGCAAGCCTGACGATGACCGAGGGTGAAACGCGGATGATCGGCGCGCAGTTGTGCGGCAGCCATATCGTCTCGGCGAGCTATCTCAATACGCTCGATCTGGCCGGCAACCGGCGCTTTCTCGAATCGTGGCGTGGGCGCTTCGGCGATCAGCCCGCGAGCATGTGGTCCGAAATGGCGTATAACCAGGTCCATTTGTTCGCGCTCGCGTTGGCCCGTACGAAGAGTCTCGATGCGGCAAAACTCGTCGATGCGGTTCATGGTGTCGAGTTCGATTCGCCCGAGGGCTTGCTCAGGATCGACCCGGAAAACAATCACGCGATCCTGACGCCCCGTATCGCCGTTTGCCAGCCGGACGGTTCGTTCGACATCGTTTGGGAAAGCCCGAAGCCGGTGAAGCCCGATCCCTACCTGATCTCGTATGGATTTTCCGAGTTCTGGCTCGATGGAGGGCGCGCATGACGGCATGGGCTCGCGGACTCTTCGAGGATCTGCGCACGCTGCGTGTACTCGTGATTCACCCGCCCGGCGAAGACCGCAATGTTCTCGAGGAGCAATTGCGCCGGCTCGGCTGTCCGTTGCGGGCGATCTGGCCGTTTCCG
>NZ_DASXWY010000206.1:0-13722 GCF_036503415.1 Trinickia sp.
ACGAGGTTCTCGTCCTCCTGCAAATCGCCCGAGAACATGACGAGCACTTGCTTGCGGCGCCGGGCCAGTTCGACGAGCCGCTCGATGCCGTACGGCCAATACGCCTCGCCGCCCAGGTGATCGACGACGATCACGCGCGCATGCTGAAGCACATCGTCGACATAGAAATCGATCGACGCCGGCTGGCGCAGATATGCCATATTGGCGAGGCGCAGGCTCGGGAAGCCGGCGCCGATCCGCTCGACCACACTCGCCAGCAACGATAGCGTCGTATCGGCAGAGCTCATGACGACGATATCGGCCGGACGCTGGTCGATTCGCACCACGCCGGCAGTATCGTCGACGAAGCCCCCAGGGACGGTTCGCAGCAAATGCATGAGGCGTCAGGCCGGTTGTAACGGCGCGGCAAGCGCGGCGTCGAATGCGCGTTGCAGCGCGGTTGCATCGAGGTCCGCGCCGATCAGCACGAAACGGCTCGCAGCAGCCTCGCCGGCCTGCCAGCGGCGGTCGAAATAGCTGTCGAAGCGGCGCCCGACACCCTGGACCACGAGCCGCATCGGTGCGCCCGGCAATGCTGCGAACCCTTTGACGCGATAGATCGTATGCGTCTCGACGAGCCGCGCCAGCGCCGCAACCGCATGCTCGCGCGAGCTCACGCTGCCCTCGACCACAACCGAGTCGAACTCGTCGTGATGGTGATCGGCATCGTCGACGGAACCGTGGTGGTCCACGCGTAGATGAATGGTCTCCTCGGACGCGGCCTGAAGGCCGAGCAGCACCTGCAAATCGAGCTCGCCCTGCTGTGCACGCACGACCTTCACATGCGACGGAATCTCTTCGCGCACCAGCGCCTCGACAGTGACCATCCCCGCATCGTCGAGCAGATCCGTCTTGTTGAGGACCACGAGATCGGCCGCGCACAGTTGGTCTTCGAACAGCTCGTGCAACGGCGATTCGTGGTCGAGATTGGGATCGGCCCGACGCTCGCGCTCGATGGCCAACGGGTCCGCCGCGAATTGACCGCTCGCAACGGCCGGCCCATCGACGACGGTCACGACCGCATCGACCGTGAAAGCATTCTTGATGGCGGGCCAGTTGAAGGCTTGAACGAGCGGCTTCGGCAAAGCGAGGCCCGACGTCTCGATGAGCACGTGATCGATACTGTCGCGGCGCTCGACGAGCGCTTCCATGACGGGGAAGAACTCCTCCTGCACGGTGCAGCAAAGACACCCATTGGCCAACTCATAGAGCGCGCCGGCGGCGCCGTCCTCCTCGCAGCCGATGCCGCAGCCTTTGAGGATTTCGCCATCGATGCCGAGTTCGCCGAACTCGTTGACGATGACCGCGATGCGCGCACCGCGCGCGTTTTGCAGAATATGGCGCAGCAGCGTGGTCTTGCCGCTGCCGAGAAAGCCCGTCACGACGGTGACCGGGATCTTGCGCATGGAAGTGTGCATGAGTACCTCGATATCGTTCGAAAATGTCTCGCGAGCCGAAGCTCAGGCCGACAGTGTCACGTCGATTTCGTCATAGCGCTTGAAGCGGTAGATCAACGCCGACACGGCCCAACTGAACAGAAAAATGCCGATGACGAAATAGCCGAGCAAACCGAAACGGTCGGCGGCGCTGCCGATGAAATCCCAGAAGGCACCTTTGAGCTGGAGCTTGTCCGCGGCAAGGGCGAGTGCTTCGACACTGCCGATCACGAGCGCCACCACGACGGAGACGAAGGTGATCGTCATGTTGTAGTAGATCTTGCGAATCGGCCGAACGAAGGCCCAGCGATACGCGCCCGTCATCAGAATGCCGTCGGTGGTGTCGACGAGCGACATGCCGGCCGTGAAAAGCAGCGGCAAGGCGGCGATGGACCAGACCGACATGCCGCCGGATGCCTGCGTGGCCGAAATGCCGAAGAGCGCCACTTCGGTGGCCGTATCGAAGCTCAGGCCAAACAGGAGACCGATCGGATAGAGGTGCCAACTGCGCGATGCGAGCTTGAAAAGCGGTCGGAACAGGCGCGCAAGCAGGCCTCTCCCGCCGAGCAGCAGGTCCAGGTCTTCTTCGACGATGGGCTCGCCGCGACGCGCCGCGCGAAACGTGCGCCACATCGAAAGCAGGATCGCCATATTGGCCGCAGCCAGTAT
The DNA here is from genome assembly GCF_036503415.1 of Trinickia sp. Taxonomy (GTDB): domain Bacteria; phylum Pseudomonadota; class Gammaproteobacteria; order Burkholderiales; family Burkholderiaceae; genus Trinickia. Next base: position 2,145 of record NZ_DASXWY010000206.1, read on the forward strand.
CAGCAGAAAGAACGCCGACACACAGGTGCTGATGACGGCGCCGATGGACCTCAGTTGCGAGAAATGTGCCGTCAGTGTCGACGCCGTCAGCGCAACGGCAATCGACATGAGCACGACCACCGTCGAATGCCCGAGCGAGAAGAAAAAGCCCGCACCGAGCGAGTTGCGCCGCTCCTGCAGCAGCTTGCGCGTGACATTGTCGATTGCGGCGATATGATCCGCGTCCACGGCGTGGCGAAGGCCGAACGTATAGGCAAGCAATGCGGTGCCGAGCAAAACCGGCTGACCGTGAAAAGCGACGAAGGCCCAGACCCAGGCCCCTAGATTGAACACGAGCAGCACGGCATAGATGCCTGCCACCTTGTTGCGCAACGCAGTGGAACTATCGTTGAAAAGCCCCGCGATGGACTCGAGCACGGCGGTCCCCTTATGGAGATCGAGACGGATTGACATGGACGTGCCCCGCCCTTGCGCCACCACGCGAGATATCGCACCGCTCGTTCCATTGCCCGGTGCCGGCCAACGGCGAAGCCGAACCTGATCGAAGCAGGAAAACGAGGTGCGATGACGCAATGACAGCGCGAAGCGAAGCAGTCCCGGCTGGCATGCCGCCCACCGCGGCATCCGCCTTCCCTCTGGCCGGTATCCGGGCTGACGAAAGCGCCGCTTCACCTTCCCGCGCGAGTGGTGTTGTTTCTTGCGCAGTGGTTGCCTGCATACACGGCCTTGCGTGCATGCATCGAAGCCGGCTCTGCATCGCGTTCGCGATGCGTTCGCTCACCGTTGCGGGGGCAGCACAGGTCGATCGTGCCGGCATCGTTCGCCCGGACGCGCTCCTGTTTCCCGTTTAACTGCGCACGCAGGAATGCGCGCGCGAGCACCAGATTGGCTGCGAGTGTAAGGGCGCGCTCAGCGAGCGTCAAGGACGCGCGCCGGCTCCTTGCACCGCCGGTTGCCGGGCTGCCTGTTCGAGGTCGGCCCTCAGTTCGGCCAGCGGTGCCGTCCAATCCCGATAGTTGCGCTGACGATAGAGCCTGATGCTCGGATACCACGGGCTGTTCCGACGCTCCGTCATCCATACCCAGTGCGGGTTGACGTCGAGCAGCAACCACGTGGGCCGGCCCAATGCGGCGGCCAGATGCGCAACGGACGTGCAGACGGTCACGACCACATCGAGGTTGGCAATGAGCGCGGCCGTATCGTCGAAGCTCGCCAACTCGCTCGTTCGATCGACGACGTGCAGTCCCGCGCGTTCCATGCGCTCGACGTCCTCGGCTGCGCCGGGTTGCAAGCTATACCAATCGATACCGTCGATGCGGGAGAAGGCTTCGGCGTAGCGCTCCGGGCACACCGCGCGCACGGAATTGCGCTGATGATTGCGGCTGCCCGTCCACACGAGGCCCGCTTTCAGGCGAGCGCTCCCACCGATTTCGCCACGCCAACGTTCGACGCGGGCCGCGTCCGGTACCAGGTACGCCGCGGGTGCGGGGAGCGCTTCGAGCGTGACGCCGAGCACGAGCGGCAAGCTCGCGAGCGGGAGCTGATAGTCGAAGTGGGGCAACCGCTCGACATCGCTGGGCAAGACCTCGACATCACAGCCTGCCAGGCTTCGCTTGAAAAGCTCGTACAGCGGACGAAAACAGCAGCAGATGACCTTCCCGCCCGCATCGCGCGCGTGTTTGACGATAGACGGCAAAAAGCGAATGAACTGGATGGCATCGCCATGTCCCTGCTCGCCCCAGACGAGCAGCGTCTTGCCCTCGAGCGCTTCGCCCTGCCAGCGTTGGCCTGGGCAAAACGCCTCCTTGCCCGCAAGCTCGGGCGATCCGCTCCAGCGCGCCTCGAAATTGATCCAGCCGTTTGCGAAGTCGCCTTGCATCAACTGCAGCATCGCGACCGAGAACTGGATCTTCGGCTCCGCGCCCGATATTTTCGCCGCGTGCACGATCGCATTGAACGCCTCGGCCCATGACTGCGACTCGCGGGCCGCATTGCTCAAGGCAAGCTGCGCCAGCGCGAAATCAGGCGCCAGCGTTGCGGCGCGCCGTGCGGCGATCAACGCTTTGTCCGGCTCGCGCAACCTCAACCAGACATTGGCGAGGTTCGTCCATGCGAGATGATGATTGGGCTCCGCGCGAAGCGCCTGCCTCCCGACTTTCAACGCCGCGTCGTATTCGCCTCGCGTGTAATGCAGCGCCGAGAGGTTATTGCGCAGCATTGAAACGCCGGCATCGAGCGAGAGGGCATGCTCGTACGCCGCAAGCGCCGCATCGAGCGCCCCGGCCTCGTGATGCGCGAGGCCGAGCGAGAACCACGCGTGCGCGGAATCGGGGGCGAGCTCGCACCATCGAGCAGCGACGGTTGCAGCGATATCCGTCCGCCGTACCGCATGGGCAAGCGCAGTCCACTCGGCGAACCAGTCCGTTGCATCGGGCACCGCGCGGTGCGCGCGTTCGAAGCAGTCGAATGCACGATCCGTTGCCCCGGTGAGCGCCGCCAGACGTGCAGCTTCGACGCAAGCCCCGCTGTGGGCGGGCACTGCCGCCAGCACGCGATCGACCCACTCGCCCGCCTCCTGGTAGCGCCCGCACAGCCGCAGCAGCTGCGCTTGCAACGTAGCAACGTCGGCATTGTTGGGAGCAAGCTCCAGGCAATCGGAAAGCATCTCCGATGCCTCGATCAATTCGCCCGCCTCGAGATGCCGACGAATCTTCGACGCCCGCGGGCCCGCATCGAACGCCTCGGGCACCGTGCCGCTCGCCCTCGATGGCGTCGCATCGCGTGCTTCAGCGGCGCTGGAGCCGAATTGCCGATCGTTCATTTCTGGCCGACTTGCGCCTGTGCTGCAACGCCCTGACTCTGCCGCGGCTCGTAACCGGTGAAATACCATCGGCCGTCGCTGCCGAGCTGGAAGCTGACTTTTTCATAGACGACACGACCGTCTGCCAGCCATGTCGCATAGTCGACGTTCGCGTAGAGGCCGTCGGGCACCGCCTGGTTATGCGAATAAGTCAGGCGGGTCACCGATGCCCATCCGCGGTGATCGACCGTGCCCAGCGCGTTGCGCGATTGCGAGAGGCCCCGTTCGAATGCATCGGCAGCGTACTTCGCGCGAACGAAAGGTGCGGTCTGCTGCCAGACCGTCGCATATCGGCCCGCATCGATTTGCTCAAGCACGCGCTGCGCGTCGCCAAGCAGTTCGTCCGCGGACGTGCCCGCCTGCGCACCATGCGCCAGCATCGACACCCCCGCGAGCACGCATGCCGCGGCTACTCTGTATCTCCCGGCGATACCCTTCATTGAACCTTCCCCGATGTGTCCGATCGATCGACGCCGTCCGCGATCTTAGCAGGTGCAAATCGTTCGCACTGCTGATCGTTCCATCGCGTCCGATTCACTCGCCCATGATCGTCGAATGCGATCTGATATTCGCATGTAAGCGTCTTGTCTTCCGTGCGGAAATGGAACAGGTAGTTCCACACACGGACATGAAAGACGCTTTCATGAAAATGCGGCGCACCGATCAACGGATAGACCTGCCCCTTCGTCATGCCGGGCTCGACCATGCGCAGGTTATCGACGTTGGGAAACGTGCCATCGGGCCACGTGGCCACGCTGTGCTCGGGAAACGAGGCGTCGGTCGACGGGCCCACGCATGCGGCGAGACCGATCAGGCACGAGAGCGCGCCGACTGTTGCCGTAACGGATCGAATATTCATTTTCTTGGCGTCCCTATGAATTCATGTTGCGGCGAACGGGAGACAGGCCAGGAGGCGGGCAACGCCGCATCCCCTCGCCCCCCATCGAGCCAGACTCATCACCATTGATATCCGGCACCGACCACGGCGCCATAGCTGCCACGCGTATTGGTCGAGACCGCCGCCTTGTAAACCCAATGGTCGTTCTCGGAAATCGTCGAAATGCCCAGCGCCTGGCCCGACTGCCCGCGATAGACGCTGCCCGCGATCGCGACCATGCTCCGGCCCGGACCCGTCGGTTGCGGCAGGCCCGCGACCGCCATCGCCGTGGCCGCGCCGCCGTCGGCATCGCGCCGATAGGAGTCGAGATTGTTGCGAATCCCGGCGATCTGATTGTCGGTATAGGCGTTGGCCTGCGACATCGCATTGTTCAACTGCTGCACGTTGACCGCGTCGGTGGCCGCTGTGCCGGCCGCTACGTTGATGATCTGTCGCGACGACGTGGTCGATCCCACGGCCACCACGTTCGTGCGCCCGCCATCGTTGCTGCCCGAACCGATCGCGGTCGATCCGTTGCCAGTCGCGCTGGCACCGACGCCGACCGCCGTGGTGCCGTTACCGGTTGCCGAGGAGTTATTGCCCACGGCCGTGCTGTTCGACCCCGAGGCGACCGAGCCCGATCCTCCCGCCGAAGAATTCGACCCGGTCGACACCGGCGGCGTCGTGCTGCCGCCGGAACCGCCCGGCGTCGACGAGAAGTTTCCGCTGTTGGTGATCAGCGTAGTCAACTGCTGCTGAACCGCCTCCAACTGCGAGACATTGACCGCATCGGTGCCGAGACGGCCCGCGGCCAGGCCGGTGATTTGGCGGCCGCCGACGTTCACCTCGCCCACCGAGGATTGCGGCGTGCTCAACCCGTAGGCGATGTAACTACTCAACGCGCCGACCGTCGTCACCGAACCGGCACCCAATGCCACGCTATTGGCGAACGATGCGCTCGAGCCGGAGCCCAACGCGAGGGCATCGACGGCGCTGCTCGTCGCGCCGGAGCCGATAGCCACGCCGCCCGCGAAGCCGGCATTCGAGTGCGCGCCTTGTGCGATGGACTGAGCGCCGTTCGCCGTCGAACCGCTGCCGAGCGCGATGGCATCGGCCTGTCCCGAGGTCGAGGCTTCGCCAATTGCAACGCCGCCAGGAGCGTTCTGTCCCACGATTGCCCCGTTGCCCATGCCGACGCCGTTATCGCCATTGACGACGGTCGTCGGCCCGACGGCGACCGAGTCCGCTCCGATCGCCAGCGAGTCGGTCGCGGACGAGTTCGCGTGGAAATACCTCGTCGCCGAGACCGAGAACGCCTGCAGCGCGCCGGAGAGCTGTCTGACCGTCACGGCATCGTTCTGTCCCGTGCCGTCCGCCACATTCGTCAACTGCCGGTAAGTCTGGCTGCCGGCCGCCGCATTACCGAATGAGACCGCCCCGAGCAGCGTTGCGTCTTGCGTGTTGAAAGGAATGGCCTGACTACCGGCCGCGATCGATCCCTGTGACGAGCTCACCGGCCGATCGGAAACCGAGCCGGAGCCGATCGCGACACCGCCCGCCACCGAAACGGTCGACTGTGCGCCGAGTGCCATCGCGTTGGCGGCCTGCGCCAGCGCGCCGTTCGCCGCGGCGAGACTGTCCGAGCCGCTCGCCACCGCGAGCGGCCCGATCGCGACGCTGTCGGTGCCCACGGCTTGACTGTCGGCCGCCGTCGAATTGGCGTGGAAGTACTTGATGCCCGCGCCATTCTGAATGTTGTTGACGGTCGTCGCGAGCGTGGTGACGTTCTGATTCGTCGTAAAGAGTTGCGAACCGTTGACCGCGTCGGTGCTCGTCGAGCTCAGCGTGCCGGGCGCAACGTTCGTGATCACGTTTGGACCGGTTCCACCATGGTTCGCGCTATAGGCGCCGGTTCCGCCGTTGGCCGTCGGGTCCCACTGCAGCGAATTGCTTTGCGTTTGAGTGAGTTGCGATTCGACCGATTGCAACTGGCTGACGTTGACGGCGTCGGTCGAGGCCGAGCCTGCCGCGACGTTCGTGATGCGCCGCTCGTTGCCGGCGGAGCCAACGGAGACCTCGCCGACCGGCGCCGTGCCCGCCAATACGCCCGTGCCCGGGTTGTATGCCGCGAGGCCGAGGTTCGCCGTCGTCGTCGAGTTCGAACCGAGCGCCACGGCATTCGCGGCCGTCGCTTGTGCATTGCTGCCCAGTGCAACCGCGCCCGTATTGCTTGCACTCGCCCCCGAACCGAGCGCGACACCGCTCGCGCCCGATGCCGTTGCGTTCGGGCCTGCCGCTATCGCATCGATTCCCGTTGCACCGTTATTCGAAAAATTGCCTTGCTGCGTGCCGTTATCGTTGACGCTGTAGTAGTGGGTCGCGCTCGCGGCCACCGCGGAGTTCAGTTGAGAAACATTGACCGCGTCCGTCGATGCTGTGCCCGCGGCGACGTTATGTATCTGCGTGGGCGCACCGCCGGGGTCGAGCGTCAGACTCGTGAACGTGACCGTGCCACCGACGACGTCGTACTTGACGGCCTGGTTGTTGAGCGTCGTAAACGATGACGACAACCCGGTCAGCGTCGTCGAAATATTGCCGATCGCCTGGTTCGTTGCAAAGAGTTGCGAGCCGTTGATGGCATCCAGGCTCGAGTTGGTGATCTGGCCTGCCGCGACGTTGGTGACCTGCCTCGGCGTGGTGCTCGTGCCGACGCTGACCACGCTCGTGGGATTGCCGCCCGCAAAATTGACGGTATTGCCGGCGATGGTCCCGGTCGGTGTCGGATTCGGCGCGGCCGTCGTGGAACCGGCGCCGAGTGCGACATCGTTGCTGTTGGTGGCAACGGCGCCCGAACCCAGCGCGACGCCGTTGGTATTGCTGGCGAGCGCGCTCGAACCGAGGGCGATGCCGCCGGCGCCCAAAGCACTCGAAGTATTGCCCAGCGCGACCGAACCTTGGCCCTGGGCGTTGTTGCTGTTGCCGATGGCCACGGCACCGTTACCGTTTGCCGTGTTGTTCGCACCGACCTGCACGGCGCCCGTGCCTATCGCCGAGCCCGGATCGCCGATGGCGACCGCGCCATTGCCGCTCGCCGTCTGTCCTTCACCGAGCGCGATGGCGCCCGTCCCGCTCGTCACCTGCGAGTTGTGTCCACCGGCGATGGAACCGGTGCCTGCGGCTGCCGCAACGGTGGTGCTATCGCCGAAAGCGACAGTTGAAGCCGCGGCTGCGTTGGCGTTCGGGCCGAGCGCGGTCGCGCGCGCGGCGCTCGCCACGCCGCCGAGTGCGATGCTCGCTGCACCGGTCGCCCAACCGCCGAGCGCCACGCTCGACGCGCCTGAAGCGGTCGAATTGATGCCGATCGACGTCGAGTTGTCACCGGTTGCGTGGGCGCCAGGCCCCAACGACGTTGCGGACGTCCCGCTCGAGAAAGCGAGGTCGCCAAGCGCGATACCGAACAGCGCGGAAGAACTCGCCCCCACCCCGATGGCGATCGAGCTCGTGCCGGACGCCTTTGTTCCCGAACCGGGCGTCCCGGCTATTCCGCCGCCCGCGCCGATTGCAATCGACGAGGTACCCGTTGCGCCCGTGTTGGTGCCGATTGCTACCGCGGACGGCGCACCCGAGAGGGCGCCGCTTCCCACGGCGAGCCCGCCCCCAGCCACGCTGCTGGCTGTGGCCTGGTTGCCGATCGCGACAGCAGAGGTTGCGGCGGCCGTAGCCTGATTGCCTAACGCGGTGGAAAAGCCGCCTGAGGCCAGTGCGGCAAAGCCATACGCTGCGGCTTGTTGGCCGGATGCAGTGGCACTGTTTGCGACAGCGACGGCCGAGCCGCCACTGGCGCTGGCCCCGCTTCCCATTGCCACAGCGCCCAATCCCGGAGCATTCGACCCATTGCCGATCGCAACGCTGAAGTTTCCCGCAGACGCGAACGCGCCGATCGCGACGGAACTCGTTCCTCCGGCCACCACGAAATCGCCAAGCGCCGTTGCATTGACCGACGAGGCCGTCGCCGAAATACCGACCGCAACGGAATTGATGGGAGCTGCAACCGAGCCGCTGCCTGCGGCGTACTGCGCGTGGGCGCTTTCCGGCACGAGCGTGCCCGAGAGCGCAATGGCAGCGGCAATCACCGTCATCGCCCCGCCCGCTCCCGACACGGCGTGCTTTGCGGCGATTCGCGGAGCACGGACGCACACCGCTGCCGCGCAACGCTTGCCACCCGTACTCGCCAGCTCGGACGCCGCCACCCAGGCCCCCAATGCTTCACTCCAGATCGTCTTATACGATTTGTTCATTTTTGTTCCGCTGTGCGGCCGTCATTAGATGAAAAAGAAGAACAAAAACCGCTATCGATTGTTAAAACAACGCGCTTTGCGAACGATCTCGTGCCACGCCATGGGTTCATGACAGTTTTGTGTCGAAGGAGCCATCGGATAGACACGCGCAGGCAAACATCGCCACTTAATTAGGACCCCTAATCACTCGATTGACGCTTGCCCCTCGAGAGGGCATGTGCATACGTCGGCCAGTAATTGCGATTCGAGAGCCGGGAATTTTCTAAGTTAAAGAAAGCCCCTTCCTCATCACGCGAGGAATACCTGAATGCAATATTAAATACGCCGCCCTACCCCGGATTGATCAGCATCCGGAGGGTTGAGGGACGAACGTCGAAAAACAGGATTTAAGGCGGAGCGTCGCGTTGCGGAGCTCGCAACCAAATAACGACCGAAGAAATGAGGACACCATCGGCACTTGCACCGCGCCGAGGCAAACGTTTGCGCCACCCGTTGTTATCCGCCATGCCCATTTGCATTCCTGCCCAAGGAAGGTGCAGCCCGTATTGTTCTCGTTTTCGACACGGGGATGGTCTCCTATGTCGCTGGCCATTGTTATTTTTTGGGGCGCTATTGATTCATAGCACCGTACGTCATCTGTTCGGCATTCTGTCGGAACAACTCTGTGTTCGCAATAGTCTGTCTAAAAGTTCTGAGCCCGCTTGGCGAAAAAATGACAATTATTGACAATCGCCGGCTTCGCTGGCACGAGCGCTAAACTTTCACTGTAGGACTGAAAGGGTCAGCTCGAGCGCGTTCCATCGGGGTGCTCTCGCACAGGCTCGCCGGCAGTATGGCGTGTGCTATCTTATGGCCGCGCCGCTGCCGGGGCGTTCGTCCAATTCTCGTTCGACGGTTCGCGCGCGAGCGTGCGCCGTTCGATCAGCACCGCCACAGTGAGGCCCCGCACGCCGGGGCCAAAGCCGACATGACGTATCCATCGTGCGCCCCTCCCCCTTCGCGAGCAACGCTGACGCTGGGCGTCGGCTGCCGGCGCGGCGTCACCGTCGAACAGATCGAATCCGCTGTGGCGGCCGCACTAAGCGGGCTGCGCCTCGAAAACGTTAAGCGCATTGCCACGGTCGCATCGAAAGCCAGCGAGCCTGCGCTGCTGGCATTCGCGACTCGCCATGGCATTGCCCTCGTTACGTTTTCGATCGAAGCAATCGAGCGCTTCCTCGACGAGCACGACGCGCTCGATCGCTCGCCGCTCGTTCATGCGCATGTCGGCACCCGCGGCGTCTGCGAGCCGTGCGCGCTCCTCGCAGTCCCGGGCGGCCGTCTCGTCGCGGCAAAGCAGGCGTACGGCGATGTGACTGTCGCCATTGCAGCAGCGCCGGAATGACACCACTCAGAGAGACTCAGATGAAGACCGATACCGATTCGCATCAACGCATGACGCAACGCCGTCGCGAAGGCCACGAGAAAAAGCAAGCCGCCGCCACCCACGAAAAAGGTCTCTTGATCGTCCATACCGGCAACGGCAAGGGCAAGAGCACGGCCGCATTCGGTATGGCGGTGCGTATGCTCGGGCACGCCGAACGAATCGGCGTCGTCCAGTTCATCAAGGGCGCCCTTCATACTTCCGAACGCGATTTCCTTGGCAGCCATCCGCAATGCGACTTCGTCACCATGGGCGACGGCTACACCTGGAACACACAAAACCGCGACGCCGATATGGCGACCGCTCGCAAGGGTTGGGACGAGGCGGTCCGCATGATTCGAAGTGGCGAATATCGAATGGTCATACTCGATGAACTCAACACGGTCCTCAAGTATGACTATCTGCCGTTGGAGGAAGTCCTGGGCGTACTGCAAGCGCGAGAGCCGATGCTGCATGTGGTCGTGACCGGCCGCCACGCACCCGATGCACTGATCGAGGCTGCCGATCTCGTCACGGAGATGCGCCTCGTCAAACATCCGTATCGCGAACAAGGCGTGAAGGCGCAACGCGGCGTGGAGTTCTGACGATGCCCGCATGCCCCGCCCTGTTCATCAGCGCACCGGCGTCCGGCCAAGGCAAGACCACGATGACTGCGGGGCTTGCCCGAATGCATCGCCGGCAGGGGCGGCGCGTGACGGTGTTCAAAGCCGGACCCGATTTCCTCGACCCGATGATTCTCGCGCGTGCAAGCGGAGCCCCGGTGTTTTCGCTCGATCTGTGGATGGTCGGCGAGCGCGAGTGCCGCCGCCTGCTTGCGGAGGCGGCCGAACGCTCGGATCTGCTGCTGATCGAAGGCGTGATGGGCCTTTTCGATGGCACGCCGAGCAGCGCAGACCTCGCCGCGAAGTTCGGCGTGCCCGTCGCCGCCGTCATCTCGGCCAAAGCCATGGCACAGACGTTCGGAGCGGTCGCATTCGGCCTCGCCCGCTATCGCCCGGACGTCCCGTTTTTTGGCGTGCTCGCCAATCATGTCGGCTCCGCGCGCCACGCCGCGATGCTCGAAGAGGCTCTGCCACGCGACCTTCGCTGGCTCGGCTACGTGGCACCTTCCGAGGAGATCGGCTTGCCGTCCAGACACCTCGGACTGCATCAAGCCGACGAAATCGCAGGCATCGAGACACGCATCGAGAGAGCGGCGGACGCGCTATCGCAGACGGCACTGGCTGAACTGCCGCCACCCGTCGAATTTCAGGCCGAAGCAGCCGATGTTCCGCCTGCCTTACTGGCCGGCTTGCACATCGCGATCGCGCGGGACGCCGCCTTTTCATTTATCTATCCGGCGAACGTTGCGCTCATCGCCGCGCTCGGCGCCCGTGTGAGCTACTTCTCCCCGCTGGCCGACGAGCCTGTGCCGCCGGGGGTCGATGCGCTGTATCTTCCGGGAGGCTACCCCGAGCTCCATGCTGCCAAGCTCGCGACGAGTGCCGGAACAGCCCATTCGATCCGAGCGCATGTAACCGCACAAAAGCCGCTGGTTGCCGAATGCGGCGGCATGCTCTATCTGGTGGAAAGTCTGACGGACACGGCAGGCACCCGCCATCCGATGCTGGGCCTTCTCCCCGGACATGCAACGATGCAAACGCGACTCGCGGCGCTGGGCATGGAGCAGATCGCGACGCCGCATGGCACCACGACAGGCCATACGTTCCATTACTCGCACCTCGATACGCCGCTCCTACCCATTGCACACAGTCGACGAGCGTCGTCCGACGAACCGGGCGAACGGATATTCGCACACGGCCCGATTTTTGCGACCTACATGCACGGCTACTGGCCCTCGAACCCCGAGTGGGTGGCGGCGCTTTTTCGCGGCCAATGGAGCGTATTCTGAGCGGCAGTAGGTGTCGGGCCGCGCCAGTGCCAATGCAAGGGCAGGAGGGAAGGCAAAATGAGCGATGCGCAAGATGCAACATACGACTTACAGCGGTTCGTCGATGCGCAGGCACCTGTCTACGAGCAGGTCAGCACTGAGCTGCGCTCGGGCCGCAAACGCACGCACTGGATGTGGTTCGTGTTTCCGCAGATCGCCGGACTGGGTAAGAGCGCCATGGCGCAGCGCT
>NZ_DASXWY010000207.1:0-11715 GCF_036503415.1 Trinickia sp.
GCATTGATGCGTATCGACTACCCCGACGAGGAACCCGTTTTCGACGGAGCGCAGATGGTGGTGCGCTTCGCTGCGGTGGTCGACGGCGTGGAACTCGCCTGCGCTGTGACGGCCGAAGCGCTCGAGGATCATTTCGGCGCCCGTTCGGCGTTGCCCGAAGACATTCTGCGTGCCTATCATGAAGGAACGGAGCGCATTCGTTCGGTGTGCACGCGCGCGATCGAGGCCAACGACGGCGCGGCCGTCGTGCTGCGCAGCGGCCTGTTCAGGATGGAAGACGCCTGAGGTGCCGCGCCGCTGACGGTCGGGCGCCGAAAGCGGATCCAGGAACCGGTGCTCGATAAGAACTGCCAACCACACTGGAGGTCACGCCATGTCGCTGATCGTCGCAGGTCGGTTTACCACGTTTGCTCAGGCGGAAGCCGCCGCCGCGCGTCTCTTCGACGCGGGAATCGTTCAGGAAGACGTCACGCTATTTTTCGTCAATCCGCCGGGCCAGCATGCCCGGTTTCCCGTCGGTGGCGACGAATACGCCGACCGGCAGGCCTCGCGCAGTTCCGTCGGTGCCGGCAAAGGCGGTGTGATCGGCGCCGCGTTGGGCGCCGCGGTCGGCGTGGCGCTTTTCTCCGTGATCTCCGCTCCGTTCGTTGTCCTTATCGTTGCAGCGGGCGTCGGCGCGTACATCGGCTCGCTCGTCGGTGCGATGACGCATACGCGAGGCGGCGGCAAGGTGCCCGAGCGGCAGGTTCTGCATCAGGGCCATGGTTCCGGCGTGCTCGTTGCGGTACACGTGAGCCCCGACAACCAGGACACGGTGGCCCGGGTGCTGCGCGAGGCGGGCAGCCTCGAGATCGAGCGTGCGCATGGGCGCTGGCAGCACGGACGCTGGGCCGATTTCGATCCGACGAAAGACGTCGAACCCATGGACGCCTCGCGTGGCAGTGCAGCCGCGCAAGCGGCGTCCGGCCCGGAGCACGGTTCGCGCGCGCAACCCGCGCAGCGTTGACACCCGCATCGTTTCTCCAGGAAAAAGATCATGCTCCGCTATGCCATCGTTTTCTTCGTGGTTGCGGTCATCGCCGCGATATTCGGTTTTACGGGTATCGCGGCGGGGGCGGCCGAAATCGCCAAGGTTCTCTTTTTCATCTTCGTTGTCATCTTCGTGGCGACGCTGTTGCTCGCCACGTTCCGATGACGAATCCGCCGATGCCGGGCACGTGATGCGCGGCGGCGCGTTTCGTGCTTGAAGGCAAGTATCGCCCGTTGCGCGAAAGGAGCCGCCATGTCACGCGTCATCTGGAAAGGTGCCATCAGCTTCGGCCTCGTGAACGTGCCGGTGCAACTGCATCCCGCCACGCGGCCCGAGCGTACGAGCTTCAACCTGCTCGATAAGGAAACGGCCGATCCGATCGGCTACAAGCAGATCAACAAGCGCACGGGCAAGGAGGTGTCCCGGGAAAACATCGTGCGCGGGTTCGAGTACGAAAAAGGACATTACGTGCTGCTCGCCGACGAGGAAATCCGCGCGGCGAGCCCCGAGTCGACTCAAACCGTCGATATTCTTTCGTTCGTCGAGGCCTATTCGGTCTCGTTCCTTTATCTCGATACGCCCTATTACCTCGTTCCGGAACGGCAGGGCAAGAAGGCCTATGCGCTCTTGCGCGAAGCGCTCGCGCAGACGGGCAAGATCGGCATCGCCAGTGTCGTGCTGCACAACAAGCAGCATCTGGCCGCGTTGATTCCCGCCGGCCCGGTGCTCGCGCTCAACACGCTGCGTTGGGGTGGAGAAGTGCTGGCTATCGACGAACTCGCCCTGCCGCCCACCGACGCCAAGAAAGCGGGCGTCAACGCACGCGAGGTCGAGATGGCCAAGAAGCTGATCGAGGACATGACCGAATCGTGGAATCCGGGCGAGTACCACGACACGTTTCGCGATGAAATTCTCGCGCTCGTCGACAAGAAGGTGCGCGAGGGCAAGACACGCGAGATCAGCGAAGCGGCCAAGGCACCCGCGCATCGGCGCGCAACCGCCGACGTCGTCGACTTGTCCGAACTGCTCAAGCGCAGCCTGGGACGCGGGCGCGGCAAGCATGCCGCGTAGCAAGGGCACTGGCGCATCGATCGTCGTCTGTATCGCGATGATGCGCCGGCCGATCCATCTCACCCACCGTCGGGATCGCTAGCATGGCCGGAAACCTCGATACCTACCGCAAAAAGCGCCGCTTCGGCGAGACGCCGGAACCGGCCGGCGCATCGCGCGCGCGCCGCGGACAGCATGAACTGTCTTTCGTGATCCAGGAGCACCACGCCCGGCGCCTGCATTACGACTTTCGGCTCGAACTCGACGGCACGCTTCATTCGTGGGCGGTGCCGAAAGGGCCGAGCCTCGATCCCTCCGTGAAGCGGCTCGCCGTTCATGTCGAGGACCATCCTGTGGAATACGGGTCGTTCGAGGGCGAGATTCCCGAAGGCAACTACGGCGCGGGGACGGTGCTCGTCTGGGATCGCGGCACCTGGGAACCGGCCGGAGGGCCGAAGGAGGCGCGCAAGGCTTATGAGGCCGGCCGGCTCAAGTTCAGGCTCGATGGCCAAAAGCTTCACGGCGGCTGGGCGCTCGTACGCAGCGGTATGCGCGGCAGCGGCGACAAGGAGCAGTGGCTGCTCATCAAGGAGCGCGACGAGGAGGCCCGCAGCGAAGCGGAATTCGATGTGATCGCCGAGCGTCCGGGAAGCGTGCTCGGTAACGGTCATGACAAGGCGGGAGGCCGCGGCAAAGCCGGGACGACCGCACGCTCCAGGACGGCGCGCGAGGCGAAGCCGGCCGGTCGGCTCGCGGTGCCAGCCAAGGCGCCGCACGCGGGCGAAAAGAAAAGCGGACGGCCCGATATCGTTGCGACACGCAGCTCGGAGTCGCTGCGCGAGCTCGCCCGCTCGCCGGCCATCGAAGGCGCGACGAAGGCGCCGTTGCCCGCCTCGCTGAAGCCGCAATTGGCGACACTCGTCGATTCGGCACCGACCGGCGACGATTGGTCGTACGAAATCAAGTTCGATGGCTACCGCATGCTGGTCCGCATCGATCGCAAGGATCGATCGAAGCCTGTGCGAGTGTTCACACGCAGCGGGCTCGACTGGACCGACAAGTTCAGCCGACAGATCGAAGCGTTGGCCGCGCTCGACGTGGAAACGGCGTGGCTCGATGGCGAAGCGACGGTGCTCGACGCGCGCGGCGTGCCCAGTTTCCAGGCGCTGCAAAACGCGTTCGATGCCAATCGGCCCCAGGAAATCGTCTTTTTCCTGTTCGATTTGCCTTACCTCAATGGCTACGATTTGCGCAAAGTGCCGCTCGTGCAGCGGCGCGCTTTGTTGCGTGCGTTGATGGAGGAGCCCGAACAGGAAACGATACGGTTTTCCGAGGATTTCGCGCTCGACGCGAACGACCTTTTGCGCAGTGCCTGCGAAATGGCGCTCGAGGGAATCGTCGGCAAGCGGCGCGACAGCGCCTATACCTCGACGCGCAGCGGCGCATGGATCAAGCTGCGCTGCCGGCGGCGGCAGGAGTTCGTGATCGGCGGATACACCGAGCCGTCTGGCAGCCGTACCGGTTTCGGCGCGCTGCTGCTGGGCGTCCATGACGTCAATGGCCGGCTGCACTACGCGGGGCGCGTCGGCACGGGATTCGACACGACGACGCTGCGTACCATCAAAAAGGCCCTCGACGAGCGCGAGACCGCTGAGATGCCGTTTGCCGAAATGCCGCGCGAGCGCAGTCGGACGCGCGTGCATTGGGTGAAGCCCGAGCTGGTCGCGGAATGTAATTTCTCGGAATGGACGAGCGAGCGCATCGTGCGTCAGGCATCGTTCATCAGCCTCAGGCAAGACAAGCCTGCGGACGAGGTCGCGCAAGAGACGCCGCGCAAAGGAGACCCAGTGCGTTCGCAAACGCGTGAACCGTCAGCCCCTTCGCCTGGCCGCAAGGCGCACCGTGGAACCTCGGGGCGGGCGTCGGCTCATCCAAGCTCGCGCCGCTCCTCGACATCGACCGATGAAACGACCGTCGCCGGTGTGCGAATTTCACATCCGGACCGTGTCATCGACGGCACTTCGGGATTTCGCAAGGGCGATCTCGCGCGTTATTTCGAATGGGTCGCGCCCTGGATGCGCGCTCATTTGAAGGACCGGCCGCTTGCGCTCGTGCGGGCGCCCGGGGGTATCGAAGGAGAGCTTTTCTTTCAGAAACACACGACGAGCCGGCTCGAGATTCCGCATATCACACAGCATGAAGGACTCGATCCCGGTCACCCGCCGCTGTTGACGATCGACAGTGTCGAAGCGCTCGTCGGTGCGGCTCAGATGGGGACCGTGGAGTTGCACACCTGGAACGCCGTCGCCTCCAACATCGAAAAGCCCGACCGTGTCGTGTTCGATCTCGACCCCGATCCGAAGCTGGGCTGGGATCGCATGATCGAGGCGGCGCTGCTGACACGCTCGCTGCTGCAGGAACTGGGGCTCGACTCGTGGTGCAAGACGAGCGGAGGCAAGGGGCTGCACGTCGTCGTGCCGCTCGCGAAACAGGCGGGGTGGGACGACGTCAAGGCGTTTGCGCAGGCGGCCGCCCAGCACATGGCCGCCACGCTGCCCGATCGCTTCAGCGCGAAGATGGGGGCGCAGAACCGGCGCGGCCGCATCTTCGTCGACTATCTGCGCAACAACCGGGGCTCCAGCACGGTCGTCGCTTTTTCGCCGCGCGCGCGCGCGGGGATGGGCGTATCGGTGCCGCTCGCATGGGAAGAGGTCGAGCAGACGACGGGTGGCGCCCAGTGGACCGTCACGAATCTTCACGAGAGGTTGGACACGTTGCGGGCCGATCCGTGGGCCGACTATGCGAAAGCGCGGCAGAGGATCACGCGCGAGATGCGCGACCGCCTGGGCATGGACAAGTCCCGCTGAGGCAGGGAAAGCCGCCGCCGCTGGGTCCGCTTTTTGCAGCCTTTTCTTGCGTTAGTGTCCGGCGCCCTGGGTGCCGATCGGCGCCGGACACTGCTTCAGGGTTCAACGCATAGCGGAGGCAGGCATGGCGCAAACAGTAGGCGATTTCATCGTCGAAAGATTGCATCAATGGGGGGTGCGGCGAATGTACGGATACCCCGGCGATGGCATCAACGGGGTGTTCGGCGCGCTCAATCGCGCTGAGGGAAAGATCGAATTCATTCAGGCACGCCACGAAGAAATGGCGGCATTCATGGCCAGCGCGCATGCCAAGTTCACGGGCGAGCTCGGTGTCTGCATCGGGACTTCGGGGCCCGGTGCCGCGCACCTCGTGACGGGACTCTACGACGCACGGCTCGATCATATGCCGGTGCTGGCCATCTGCGGCCAGCAGGCGCGTGCGGGGCTCGGCGCGCACTATCAGCAGGAAATCGACATCGCGTCCATGCTCAAGGATGTCGCAGGCGCTTATGTGCAGCAAGCGAGCGTGCCGGCGCAGGTGCGGCACATGGTCGATCGCGCCGTACGCATCGCGCTTGCCGAACGGCGGGTCACTGCCATCATCTTGCCGAGCGATCTGCAGGAACTCGATTACGCCCCGCCGGCGCGCAAGCACGGAACGGCGCACTCGGGCGTGGGCTATTCGCGGCCGTGCGTCGTGCCGGCGCCCGCCGACCTCGCGCGGGCCGCCGATGTGCTGAACGCGGGCAGCCGCGTGGCGATGCTCGTGGGCGCGGGGGCGCTCAATGCAACGGACGAAGTCATCGCAATGGCCAAGAAGCTCGGCGCCGGCGTGGCGAAGGCGCTGCTCGGCAAGGCCGTCGTGCCCGACGAATATCCGTGGGTGACGGGCTCCATCGGCTTGCTCGGCACCAAGCCGAGCTGGGAGCTGATGACGAATTGCGATACGTTTTTCATGATCGGCTCGGGCTTCCCGTATTCGGAATTCTTGCCGAAAGAGGGCGACGCGCGCGGCGTGCAGATCGACATCGATGCCGGCATGCTGAGCCTGCGCTATCCGATGGAGGTCAGCCTGGTCGGCGATGCCGCGCAGACGCTGCGCGCCCTGTTGCCGCTCATCGACCAGAAGGACGACGACGCCTGGCAAAAGCGTATCGCGCACTGGACCGAGGACTGGTGGGCGACGCTCGACAAGCGTGCGGGCGAAACGACGAAAACAGGTGTCAACCCTCAGCGCGCATTCACCGAGCTGTCACCGCGTCTGCCCCCCGACGTCATTTTGACGAGCGACTCAGGCTCATGCGCGAACTGGTTTGCGCGCGATCTGAAGATCCGCCGCGGCATGATGTGCTCGCTTTCGGGCGGCCTGGCATCGATGGGCGCTGCCGTGCCGTATGCCATCGCCGCGAAGTTCGCGCACTCGCAGCGTCCTGTCATTGCGATGGTCGGCGACGGCGCGATGCAAATGAACAATATGGCCGAGTTGATCACGGTCTCGAAGTATTGGAAGCAGTGGGCCGACCCGCGCTGGATCTGCATGGTTCTCAACAACGAGGACCTCAACCAGGTGACGTGGGAGCAGCGCGTCATGGAGGGCGATCCGAAGTTCGACGCGTCCCAGGTCCTACCCAACGTGCCGTACCACCGCTTCGCCGAGCTGATCGGACTGAAGGGCATCTACGTCGATCGCCCCGAGGCGTTGGGCCCGGCGTGGGACGAAGCGCTATCGGCGTCGCAGCCTGTGGTGCTCGAGGTGAAGACGGACCCCGAAGTACCGCCGTTGCCGCCGCATATCACGCTCACGCAGGCGCGTCAGTTCATGCGCACGCTGATGGAAGGCGACCCGCGCGAAGGCAGCGTGCTCGTCAATACGGCCAAGCAAGTCATGGCGTCGGTCTTGCCGGGCAAGAAGGACTCCTGATAGGACTCCTGATCGATCGTCAAGGGGCGCGCCGCCGCAACAGCATCGCGGCGAGCGCGACGGCCACCGTGGCGCTCAGCGCGGCGCCGCGGTGCGTATCGAGCCACAGCGTGGCGCTCGTCGTTTTGGCTTGCGCATCGAAAGCGCCGCGCGTTCTATGTCGGCCGGCCACCGGCTGCCAAAGATCGACGGGACGTGCCGGGTCCGCCGCGGTGTCGCGCTGCTGTGCCTCATAGGCGTTGCGCGCGAGATACCGATCGAGGCAACCCGGTGCTAGCTTGTTCGCAACGATCGCCTTGATCGACGACAGCCCTACCCACAACTCGCGCTGCGGATGCGTGGCGGCGTGAACGATGGCGCGTGCGGCGACCTCGGGCTGATAGATAGGCGGTACCGGACGCGGTGCGCCGGGCATGCGATTCAGTGCCCAGTCGAACTGCGGCGTGTTGAGTGCCGGCATTTGGACCATCGTTACGCGGACCCGGCTTTTGTCGTGCAGCAACTCGCAACGCAGAGCATCGGTGAAGCCGCGAATCGCGAACTTCGCGCCGCAGTAGGCCGATTGAAGCGGAATCGCGCGATAGGCGAGCGCCGAGCCGACTTGCACGATCACGCCGCGATTACGCGCGCTCATGCGCTTGAGCGCGGCCATCGTGCCCCAGACGTAGCCGAGGTAGGTGACTTCGGTCACGCGCGCGAATTCCGCCGGGGCGATATCGGCGACGGGCGAGAACACCGTCACCATCGCGTTGTTGACCCAGACGTCGATGGGGCCGAGCGTGGATTCGATTTGCGTGGCGGCGGCTTCGACGGCCTCCGCGATGCTGACGTCGAGCGCGATTGACAACGCGCGCACACCGCGCTCGCGCGCCTCCTCGGCCGTTTGTTCGAGCGCGCCCGGGTCGCGCGCGAGCAGCGCCACATCGGAGCCCAGCCGCGCGAATTCGAGCGCCGCGGCCCGGCCGACGCCCGCACTCGCGCCTGTGACGACGACTACTTTCGGTATGCGAGAGCCGAGCATCGAGATATCCGTTTCGTCCGTTGATGGGGGCGTTCGTCGCCGCGCTCAGTTGCCGATGCGATCGAGGGTGAAGACTTGCTCGGCGTGCGTCCCATGGCGATCGGGGATAGCGATGGTCCCGCGAGGGACGACCCGCCAGCCGGCTCGCGTGGCGATAACGGGCATTGTCCCGCCCATGCGCGAGTCCCAGTCGACGAGTCCTTCGGGCGGCACGGGGATGCTGTCGTCGAGCGAGGCGTTCGAATAGATGACGTTGTCTTGCCATTGCGAAGCGCCACGTCGCGCTTCGAGACCCTTGCCGTCGGTGTCGACCGTATCGTCGGTTGCGGCCATGCCCGCATTGTCGACCGAATGGATTCGGGCATTGGCCCGCGCGACGGGGTCGCCCGTGTCTTCGGACGCTTGCCGGTGGAGAGCGGGCAGCGGCGCAGGCTCTTTGGCCGCGACGGTCTGTGCCGATGTGGCGTGCCGCGCGGAACCGAACTCGCGTGCCTGCGTTGCGGCGTCCGGCGATGCGCCGCCGGCTGCTGGAGTCTTGGCGGGGCTCTTCGCCGCGATTTCGTTTTGCTGACTCTGGGTCGGGTTGTGTTCGTTGTTTTCCACGGTGCAGTCCTCCGCTGGAAGTTGCGTCCTGCTACATAAGACAAGACGACGCAACGATCGTGCCGCTCGGATCTGGGCCTGTAATCAGCGTGAACAGGCCCTATAGTTCGCCGCGCCCCCGCATGGCGGCGATGCGGTCGGCCGTGCGGCACGCGATGGCCTGAATCGTCAGAGACGGATTGACGCCGCCTACCGTCGGAAACACGGAACCATCGCAGATCCAGAGATTGGGGATATCCCAGCTTCGGCAGTCCGCATTGACGACGCTCGTGCGCGGATCGTCGCCCATGCGGGCGGTGCCGTTCAGATGGCAAGTGTCGTCGAGTTGGCGCCAGACCTCTTTCGCGCCGGCGGCGACGAGCGCATCGCTCATATAGTCGAGCGCGTGGCCGATGAGCCGTTTGTCGTTCTCGCATAGGGAATGCGTGACGCGAGCGATAGGCAAGCCGAGCGCATCCTTTTCCTCGGCGAGCGTGACACGGTTGCGCTCTTGCGGGAGCGTCTCGCCCACCATCTTCAGCCCGGCCTGATGGTTGTACTTCGACATCTCCTCGTGCAACGCCTCGCCCCAGAGCCCCCGGCCCGCTTGAACGTAGGCCCATACGTGAGGCAGCGGCCCCTGGCTCATATAGCAATAACCGCCGAAGAAATCCTTGCCCTTGTCCTCGTAGTTCCAATGCTCGGTCAATGCGAGCGACGGCGGCCCCTTGTACCAGCGAATCTCGTCGTCCATGACGCCCCACGCTGCTTGATTCGCCTGCACCATCAGGTTTTTGCCGACGAGGCCCGAGCGATTCGCGAGCCCTTCCGGGAAACGGGACGTCGCCGACATCAGCAGCAATCGCGGGGTCTCGATCGCATAGCCGGCGACCACGACGTTGCGTGCCCGCTGGAACTGCCAGCGGCCTTCGCGGCAATATTCGACACCGGTCACGCGGTCGTCGCTGCCGACATCGATACGCCCGACCATCGCCAGATCGCGAATCTCGGCGCCGGCGGCCACGGCGCGCGGAATCCAGGTGACGAGCGCGCTCTGTTTCGCGTTCGTCGCGCAGCCCGATACGCAGAATCCGCGATATACGCACGGGTGCGCCCGGCCGCGCGGCGCGGACAGCGTGGCCAGCGGCGTCGGGGTCCAATCGATGCCGAGCGCTTCGGCGCCGCGCGCCAGCACCAGCGCGGGTGCATTCAGTTCGTGGGCGCGGTAGGGGTAACGCGGTCGGGGCGGGCCCCACGGATAGCGGACCGGCCCCGAAATCTTGAGGGCCTCTTCGACCTCGGTGTAATAGCGCCACATCTCGCGCCAATCGAGCGGCCAGTCGGCGCCATAACCGAGCAACGTACGCGACTTGAACCATTCGGGCCGAAAGCGCAGCGAGACCATTGCGAAGTGCACCGTGCTGCCGCCGACGGCTCGCCCGCTGTTGTTGCTGCCGAGCTGGAGCGGATCGTCGCCGTCGCAGATGCGCTCCTCGGTCCAGTAGAGCTTGGCCTGATGCGTTTCGTCCGATGCGAACTCCTCGAGCGGACGCCACCATGCGCCGGCATCGAATGCGACGACCGAGAACCCGAGTTCGGCGAGCCGGCAGGCGAGCGTGCCGCCACCCGCACCCGTACCGACGATGGCGAAATCGACGGGCTCGTCCTGAGAATACTCGCGCATCGGCACCCAGCCGCCGATCGTGAAGACGTCGGGCGCGCGGCCGTTTTTGCCGCGCGGCGTATGCATGGCTTCATCGAACACGGCCGTTCTCCCGACGCGCCTTCTCCTCTTGTCCCGGGCGAGCCTCCACGGGCTCCCACGCATCGCGTCTGTTCGCCTGCATGCGGACGTACCCGCGCGGATTGGCGGGGCCGCCGAAGCCGATCTCGCTCCATGCGTGCGGGTGCGAGTAGTAAGCCGAGGCGATGTCGACCATCAGACGCAAGCGGAAGAAAACGTCGCTGCCCATGCCCTGCCATGCAGGGCTTTGCAGTTCGCCCGTCTGCATGCGGCGAAGGACATCGCATTGCGCGTTTTCGTCGATATCGGCGAACGCGGCGCCATACAACGTCTGCGATTCGGCATCGATCGCGGCGAGCGCGATTTCCCATGCCTCGCGCAGTGGGGGAAGGCGTGCGTCGCGATATCCGTCGCGCGTATCCTGGTCGAGCCGCGTATCGACGAGGCCCGCTACCGGTATCCGCGGCGCTGCGAAGCGCCGATGCGCAACGTCGACCGACGGGTCGAGCGAGTGCGGAACGATCACGGCACACAGCGCCTGCAACGCGCGCCATTGCGTGTCGTTGCAAAAGCGCGGCGCGTTGGGTTGGGCGAGGCGTTCGTCGATGACGGCACGCGTGACATCGTCCCACGACGGGGTGTCGCGCAGCTTCAGTACGTCGTAGCCGGGGTAGGGCGACGCAAGGGGGTGTTTCGGGTTCATCGCTCGGTCTCCCGGAGGCGAAGCGCGGCCAGGCCGGCCGTCGCGAGCGCAGTGAAGCTCGGCGGGGCGGGCAGGGGCGGTCCGCTCAATACGTTTTGCGACCAGTTGCGCCAGCCGCCGTGATAGCGCGCCACGCCGCGTGCGTGGAACGCCACGCCCAGCGCGCCGAGCGCGGCGGTGACGCGCAGCCACGCGCGGGTCCACCAACGCACGCGCGGCTCGCCGAGCGCCGCGCGAGCCAGCAACGCCGCCGCAACGGGCGGCACGGCGACGGGCGCATACATGGCCCGATGCTGAAACGAGCCCCGAAAATGCAGCAACGCAACTTCGCCGACAGTCCCCGCCAAGCCGACCGCACTCAATAACGCGAGCGCCTTGCCGGCGGGCAGCCCGAACAGACGCGGGTCCTCGAGCGGTTCGTCGCGCAGCGTCTCGCCGACGGCGCCGAGCGCGCCCGACAGCAGTAGCGCCATCGGCGCGCCGAGCGGCGCACCGTAAAAGAGGTTGTGCCAGCTCCAGCCGCCGGGACGTTTCGTCACGTTATAAAGATGAAAGCCGGTACCGGCGATGCCAACGCCGGCAGCGGCCAGATAAATCGCGCGGCGCAACCCGTGCGTGCTGGGCGATTCATCCGTGC
Organism: Trinickia sp.; assembly: GCF_036503415.1. Classification (GTDB taxonomy): domain Bacteria; phylum Pseudomonadota; class Gammaproteobacteria; order Burkholderiales; family Burkholderiaceae; genus Trinickia. The sequence continues at coordinate 11,556 of NZ_DASXWY010000207.1, forward strand.
CGCCATGTACCCCGGCAGCGAGACAGAGCGCGCCGGCCGCGAGCGGAACGAACATCGCCGGGTTGGCATAGGAGCCGCGATAGTGTTCGATGGCCGAATCGGTCAGCGCCGACCAGGCAAGCAATGCCGAGCTGCGGTTGAAGCTGCGTGCGGCGGCAAT
>NZ_DASXWY010000208.1:0-1526 GCF_036503415.1 Trinickia sp.
GTGACCGTAGCGGTCGATCAGCGTGGCGAAATTCTTGAGTTCCTCCTTCGCCAAGTCGTGCCGGCCGCTTTGTTCGAGGCCGAGCATGATGAAGTACGAATCCCAGTAATAGATTTCGTCGAAGCGGCCACCCGGGATGAGATAGGGCTGAGGCAGCGCCAGCAGAGACGACCATCGGCTCTCGACGCGGTCGGGGCCGCGGCGTAGCACGTTCCAGAGCGTGTCGATGTGCGCGACGACGTTCTGGTTCGGATCCGTTGCATAGTGGCTATCGCTGCCGGCCGGGGCGCTGAACCGCGCTTCCACGAAGTTGCGCAGATCGAACCCGGGCTGGTCCCGCTGGGCGGCGAACTCGGCGACGATCTGCTGCGGCGGTGCGTTCGGGATCATATCGGCGAACGTCTTGCTGTCCGGAAAAATCCGGGCAAGCTCCACCGCGCGATAAAGCTCGCCGTACAGCGCGAACGGAGATGCCGGTTCGACGGGAGAGGGCTGGGCGTGCGGGTTGACCTGCGATGCCGCGATCGGCGGCGATTGCCGGGCGACAGCGCTCGCGTAGGGCGACGCCTCGATCGGCTGCGCGCCGTAACAGACGCTGAGCGCAACCGGGCTCGCGGACAGGATGGCCGTAAGGCTGGCCGCTGCGAGGCGCCGGGCGAGGGAGAGCGACATATGCGGTCCTTGGCGATTGGGCCCGAGCGCCTGTCACCGGCGCGCTCGCAGCAACGATGGGGTGCGTCGGCGCCAGGGCGGGCGACGCGCGCGTCGGCGAGTCAGCAACCCCTGTTCCCGCTACGTGGCGGCCGTCGACGAACATCTTCGTGAAGCCAAGAAAAAGCCGCGCGCACGTGACGCGTGGCGCGCGGCAAATTCCGTCCGGTGGCTGTCCGCGTCAGGAGTGTCGGCGCGGCGCCGGACGGGGGCGGAACCGACGTGCGGCAACGATGCCGCGAAGCGTCGCGGCGCTATTGCAGATGCTGTCCACCGTTGATCGAGATGTTGGCCCCGGTGACGAAACCCGCTTCGTCCGAGCACAAATAGGCAATCAACGCGGCCACCTCCTCGGGTTGACCGAGTCGGCCGACGGGAATCTCGGGCAGGATCTTCGTCTTCAAGACGTCCTCGGGTACCGCCATGACCATACGCGTTGCGATGAAGCCCGGCGATACGGTATTGACCGTCACCCCATTGCGGGCCAATTCGAGCGCAAGCGACTTGGTAAACCCATGCATGCCCGCCTTGGCCGCCGCATAGTTGGTTTGCCCGAAACCGCCTTTGCAGCCGATCACAGACGAAATGTTGACGATGCGCCCCCACCCGCGGGCCGTCATGTCCTCGTACCACTGCTTCGTCATGTTGAAGACCGAATCGAGATTGGTGCTCAACACGGCATCCCAGGCACCCTTGTCGAGCTTCTTGAAACTGGCGTCGCGCGTGATGCCGGCATTGTTGATGAGGATGTCGATCGGCCCGATTTCGGAGCGGATCTGGGCGGCACAGCGCACACATGAGTCGTAGTCGGCGAC
>NZ_DASXWY010000209.1:0-46455 GCF_036503415.1 Trinickia sp.
GGGCTCGATATTGCGCTCGAAGCTCACGCGCGCTTGCACGACGCCTTTCGGCGGACGAGGCGCCGCGCTCGGAACCCGTCGATGCAAATACCCGACAATCGCCGCCCAGATCGGCGAAGCGCCCGTCACACCGGATACGTCCCACATCGGCTCGCCATCGGCATTTCCGACCCAGACACCCACCGTATAACGCGACGTGAACCCGACGGTCCAGTTGTCACGCATGTCCTTGCTCGTGCCCGTCTTCACCGCCGAAAAAAACCGCGTATGCAGCGGACTGTCGAAGCCGAACGTGCGCGTCCTGGCATTGTTGTCGGACAGCACCGTCGTCACGACGTAGCTCGCCTCGGCGCTGAGCACCCGCGTTGCCGCCTGTGTCGAGCGCGGGTCCGGCGGTTGGGCGCAACCGGGCAAATCGCAGGTAGGCGCGACGATCCCACCGTTGGCCAGCGCGCGATAAGCGTTCGTCAGCGAGAGGAGCGTCACGTCCGCGCTGCCGAGCGCGAGCGAATAGCCGTAATAGTCGCCGCTTTCGGTGAGCGGCAAACCCAGCGCGCTCAGCGTCATGGCGAAGCGATGCGGCGTCACCATCACGAGCGTGCGAACGGCCGGCACGTTCAGCGAGGAACCGAGCGCAGTACGCACGCTGACCCAGCCTTTGAAATCCTTGTCGTAGTTTTGCGGGATATAAAGACCACCGCCCGCGGCCAGATCGAGCGGTGCGTCGTCGAGCAACGATGCCGTCGTGAGTCGCCGCTCGGCGATCGCCTGCGCATAGAGAAACGGCTTCAGGGTCGAGCCGGCCTGGCGCCTCGCCAGCACCGCATCGACGTCGCGCGCCCCCGAGAACGCACCCGACGAACCGACCCAGGCCAACACCGCGCCCGTCGCGTTATCGAGTACGACCGCCGCGGCATCGTGCACGTTGCGCGGGTGAGCCGGTGCATTGAGCTCGACGATCGTGCGCGTCAGTATCTCGTTCGTGAAGCGTTGAAGTTTCGCGTCGAGCGTCGTGACGATTCGGGCACCCGCGCCCGGATGCGTCTCATTGGCGACGCGACGCGCAAAATGCGGCGCAAGCATCTGCGTTTCGGGCGAAACCGACAGCACGGCCGGAGCCGGCCGCGCGAAGGCGAGTTGCACGAAGCCGCCGAGGGTAGCGCAGCCCGAGGGTGCCTTCATATCGCGCAGAATGCGGCAGGCGCGCGCGGCAACCTTGGCGGGCGAAGCATTCGGCGAGCGAATCAACGCGGCGGCAACGGCCGCCTCGCGTTCGTCGAGACCCGAAGGCGCCTTGCCGAACAGCGTGATCGAAAGCGCGGACAGCCCGATCGTCTCGCCCCGAAACGGCACGAGGTTCAGGTACGCCTCGAGAATCTGATCCTTGCGCCAGCTCCGTTCGAGCCAGAGCGCGCCGACTGCCTGCTTCGCCTTTTCCGTAACGTTTCGGTGTCCTGAACGTTGCCGTTCGTCATCGAGCAGCCCCGTGAGCTGCATCGTGACAGTGGAAGCCCCGCGCGTGCGCGTATTCCACAGATTGCCCCACGCGGCGGCCGCGGCACCGCGCCAATCGACGCCGCTATGTTCGTAAAAGCGCTTGTCCTCGGACACGACGATCGCCTCGCGCAAGGCGGGCGAGACGTCGGCGAGCGCCACCCACTCGCCGCGCCGCTCGGTATCGTCGATTCGCGTGCGCTGCAGCGGCACGCCGTCGCGCGATACGAGCACCCAATCCGAACTGCGCCACTGGCTGCGCACGGTCTCGAACGACGGGAGCGCGTGCGCGGCAAGCGGCATCGCGAGCGTCAGCACGACGAGCGGGCGAACCATCGCAACGCGCCACGCTTTCAACCTGAACATATTGCCCTCGATCGCGTGCCGACGCATCGTCCCTCGCTCCCCGTCATTTCGCCGGCGCGGGCGGTTGGACGACGACCGCTGCATTCGGCAAGACGCCAAAACTCGACGGCGCGTAAAGCGCTTCGACACGCGTCGGCGGCAGGCCGAACGTACCGACGTTGTTGAGCCGGACCGTGTATTCGACGGAGAACTTGCCCTTAGGCACATAGCTGTAATAGGCACGATAGCCATCGTAGCCACGTTCGACGAAATCAGGCCATGCGCCGCGTTGCGCCTTTTCTCCCACGGTGGCGGCCTCCGAATCGCGCCCGAGGCCCGAGCCGAGAATCGTCGCGCCGGCCGGAACGGGGTCATCGACGACAACCCATGTCATGTCCGTCTGGGCATCGATATCCAGATGCACCCGCACGATGTCGCCGCGAGTAGTGACGCCTTTGACCGCGGGATCGACAGGCGTCACCGTCTTCGCGATCCGATAGCCCGCGGCGAACGGCGCCTTCAGCTCGACGGCGGCCAGGCTCTCGACGGTGGCCCACGGCTTGCCGGTCCCCTCATGCGTGAGCGTCAACGGGACCGGTGCGCTGCGCGCCTCGGGCGGCCACGCCAACAGCTGAGCGCGCGTATCGGCCGTTTTGGTGGCAGCCGTAGCCGCCGAAGCCGTCGCTTGCACCGCCGATCGCGCCGAAACCGACGATCCCGCCGTTGCCGCGGCAGCGGGCTGGCCCCATGCGACGGTACTCGCGTTCGGCCCGAACTCCAGCTTCGTCTTCCCCGTCACGGCGACGCTTTCGAACGCGCGCGAAAACCGCTCGACGGCAAACGAGCCGAGCAGGTTCGCCGTCGTCGTCTGCCATGCCCCATGCTGTTGCAACGCAAGCAGACCGGCGAGAAGTCGCGGCATGTCGTCTTTCCAATCGGGTTTGTCGACGAACGTCAGCACCGTGCGTGCCGCATTGCTCTCGGGGCCCTCCATCAGCCACCAGAGGTCGTCGGTGTCGGCCGTCGAAAAAGTCAGGCGCGTGCCCTGGTAGGTGAGACGCGAGCGAACGATCTGCTCCACCTGCGCGAGCTTTTCGTCGCGCCGCGCGATGTCTTTCACCCGCGACAGGATCGCGTAGTAGTCGAGCACCGCGGACGTCGGCCATTGGTTCGGCGCGATCTCGATCGAATCGAGCATACCCGCCCGCGCGAACCCGTAACGGGACAGCGCTTCGATCGCCGCCAGCTTGCGCAGGTCGAGATCCTTGCGCGGCGCCCACGTATTGCGCTCGATCCGCCCTTCCACGAAATTGACGAGCCCGCCCTCGAGCTTGGCGCGCAGATCGTCGGGCAGCGCGAAACGCGCATCGAGCCTCGCTGCTTCGTCGCTCGCGTCGAGCAAGTAGGCCGTCAACGTCGTGCTGCCGGTATTACCGCTGTCGTCGCTAGGCGGGAAGTAGTTGGCAAGGCCGTCGCGGTCCAGGTAGACAGGCATCCTGGCCACGACAGCCTGCCATTGCGCCGCATCGCGCAGGCCGAGCGCGCGCGAGGTTTGCTGCTCCAGACACCTGTACGGATAACGCTCGAACCATCGGCGCACGCCGGGCATGCCGTCGGAAAGCTTCGATTGCAGCGACACGGCTATGCCGCCGCGCAACGCGCCCGCCTGCGTGGCGGTGGCATTCGGCGGCGCGGCGACCGGCAGCGAATAGGTACCGTCGATCTGAGCGAGCGTCGCCTGCTGCACCGTCACCGGTATCGCCGCATCCACCCGTTGCATCACTTTCAAGGCATCCGAAGCGTGCGGCCCGCCTTGTTCCGTGGCTCCGATACTCCATGTCAGCGCGGCAGGCGTCGCCTCGGCGGTGCCGTCCGGCGGCGTCACGAGCCACGCGACCTCGCGTGCCGAGTCGGGTCCGACCTGCACGGTCTGCGGGGGCAAATCGAGACCCTTCACGCTCGGCGTGACAACGACGCTCATCGCGCGCGTAGTCGTGTTGCGCACGGTGAACTGCGCACGAAAGCGGTCGCCCTCGCGCACGAGCGGCGGCAACCCTGAGATCAGCTGCAGATCCTGAGTACTCCTGATTGATGCGGCGCCCGTGCCGAACGTGCCGTCGCCCACGGCCGCGATTGCGACGATGCGAAAGCTCGTGAGCGAATCGTTGAGCGGCACGTCGACGAATGCCTCTCCGTTCGCATCGAGCGTCACGCGCGGATTCCACAGCAGCAGCGTATCGAAGAGCTCGCGCGTCGCGCCATGCCCCCCGCCTCCACCCGCGGGCACCGCCTTGCGTCCGAAATGGCGACGCCCGACGATCTCCATCTGCGCCGTGGCCGTCTCCACCCCGTATGCACGCCGCTGCAGCATGGCATCGAGCACGTCCCAGCTTTCGTTGGGCATCAACTCGAGCAGCGCTTCGTCCACGGCCGCAACGGCGATCTGCGTGCCCGCCGGCGCCGCCTTGCCGCCCGGCATCCGCACGCGCAGCTTCACATGCGCCTTGCCGCGCACCGTATAGGACTTCGCATCCGGCGTGACGGTGACCGCGAGCTTGTGAGCCGCGGTGCCGACCTTGATCTCGGTCAGGCCGTATCGGAATGCCGGTTTCGACAAATCGACGAGCGGCGTCGGCGCTTCATACCGCCTGCCTTCGTACCAGAACGCCCTCGCCCATTCGAGCGGCGCTTTCCAGCCCCACGTGAAAAACGAATACCAGGGCACTTCATGAATCCGCCCGCGCAGCGCCAAGACCGAGACGTAGACGTTCGGTCCCCATGCCGGATTCACTTTCAGCGTGACGGTCGGATCCTTGCCGTCGAGCTTCACGACGTGCGTTTCGATAATGCCTTCCCGCTCCACGGCAACGAGTGCCGTGGCGAAGCGAAACGGCATGCGCACTTGAAAGCGGGCCGTCTCGCCGGGTTCGTAAGCGGTCTTTTCCGGCAATACGTCGATGCGATCGGTGTTCTCTCCTCCGAACCAGAGTTCGTCTTCGCGCGTGACCCAGATCGATGTCGAGGCCGTCGACGCGTTGCCGTCGCCGTCTTTCGCCGTCACGACGAGATCGACATTGCCGGCTTCCTTGATCTTGGCATCGCAGCTCATGAGGCCATGGTCGTCGCTCTTGCCGCTGCAGAGCGTGCCGAGGTCCTTGGTCTCGGTGCGATTGTCATAGGCATAGAAGCCGCCGACCATGCGCTTGCGCGACGAGATCGTGATCCGCGCAATACCGCGTACCTCGAGCGGCACGCCGGCACGGGGCTTGCCTTGAAGGTCGACGGCGAGCGCCTTGATCGGCACCGCATTGCCGACGGACACCCATTGCCCGGACTTCACGCCCGCCACGACGGCGGCGGGCCAGAGCGTTGCATTGCCGCTGATCGTTTGGACCTCGCCATTCGGGTCCGCGAACGTGGCCTCCAAGACGAGGCTCTTCGGCCCATCGACGGACGGGATGTCCTTCAGCGCGAGACTGCCGGCGCCGTTGCGATCGAGCGTCACGGGTTGCTTGTCGGCAATCAGCTTCGAACCGTCGTCGCCCGAATCGCGTGCGCTGGCCTCGTCGTCCGACGATTCCGATGTGCCGGCATCGTTGCGGGGCACATAGGGCTCGAAGCTGAACTCCGGATAGGTGTCGGCAAATGTCGGCGACGTGCGCCGGGTCAACGCGGAGACCTGTACCGGCAAGCCCGATGCGCCGCCACCGGACGTGTACTCGATCTGCAAGGCAAGCGGTGCCGACTTGGCCGCCACGAGGGGATGAGACTTCTCGTCGCGCACGGCGATCGTGCCTTTGAATACCGGCAGCCGAAATTCCTCTACGCGGAAGCTGCCCGATGCGTAGCTGGGGCCAGCGTGCTCGCCCGAATCGTCGTCACTGTCTTCGCTATCGGTGGCTTCGTCGCTGTTCTCGCGGTTGCCGGCACTGTCGTCTTGGCCGTTCTTCTTGCCGGCATCTTTCGAGGCGTTTGCGGCGGGATCGACATCGTCCAGCGAGACGCTGTATTCCCCGAGCTTTGCCGAGGCCGGAATGGCGAACGTGGAATCCGCCGTATGATCGGCTGTCCATTTGAGCGGCATGCGCCACGTCTGTCCGCTGCCAAGATGACGAATCGTCACGCGCGACGGATAGCGCTTGGGAAAAGCGAGACCCTGCATGGTCTCCACGCGGATCATATGCTTCATCGAAACCGTCTCGCCCGCGCGCAGCAGCGTCCGATCGAAGACCGTATGGGCGCGTACCGTCTCTTGCGCGCTCGTATCGGTGGGCACGTTGAAGCGCCAGGCCTCGATGCCGCGATTCCAATCCGATCGAACGAAGGCCATATCGCGGCCTGTTTTCGGATCGTCGACGCGGGCCGATATGAACAGGCCCTCGAAGCTGTCGTCCCGGCATTTCGCGCGAGCGTCGAGCGGCCCATCGGTCTTCATGACTCCGTTGACATCGGTCCTGCCCGAAGCGAGTTCGTCGCCGTTGCAATCGCTCACGCGAATATCGGCATTGGGCACCGGCTGCCCACGATCGAGCGTGGTCACCCATACGACGCTGTTCGCGCGCCCACGCTTGAAATGCACGCCCAGATTCGTCACGAGCACCGCGGTACGCACGTACATCGGCGCCTTCTTGCCCAGGAGCGACGCCCCCAGTGCGGGCGAGGCCAGTTCGATGACGTAAAAGCCGGGCTTCGCCACGGGAATGCCGACTACTTCGAACGGACGCAACGTCTTCGGGTCCGCTTTAGGCAGCGTCAGCGTTTCGATGTTCTGTTGACCGGCAAGCAGCGAGAGCGAGCGCAGGTCGATTTGCGGATTCTTGCGATCCTGCTTGGCGTCGTCGGTGCCGCCGGTGCGCGGGATCGTGACCGGATGCGGATTGTGCGTCAGCAGCTCGGGCATATGCTCATCGATCCACTTGCGGTCTTCGGTGAAGCCGTCGAACCGGTCGACGTTGCGCATCCAGCGTCGAATGTCGCGATCGGCCTCGACGCGCATCTTCGCGAACTGCGCATTGCCCGCGTTGAGCCCATCGACGTGCAGGTCCGCCTCGACATTGCGCAGCGTGATCGGCACGAGCGCCGGCGTGTCCGGCTCCGCATAGCGCTCGATGATGCCGAATGTCCCCGATGAAAACTTCGCGAGCGGCGGCATGGGCGCCGTCATGGTTTTGAGCGGGAAAAGATCGGCGTTGGCCAGCGCCCGGCCGCTCACGTCCTTCAAATTGGAGGGCGCACGGATGATCAGCTCCGCTCGCTCGGGCAGCGGCGCCGCGAATTCGACCGTGTTCGTTTGCGGATCGTTGTTATCGGGCGAGAACGACGGCTTCATGTCGCCGTTCGGGCCTTTCATACGGAACGCCTCGGCATCGGCTCGCGAGATCGGCGCATTGAACTGCAGCCGGACCGGCCGCAAGGGAGTACAGGGTGCTTTGGCGTTTTCGCGCTCGCAGCTGAAGCCGGCCGAAAAAGGTTCGCGCACCGTATAGTCGAAGCGGCGTTCGACATCGTTGACGAGGCCGCTCAGGCTCGCGATCCCTTTGCCGTAGACGAGTTGCGCGTTCGTACCGGACGGCAGCGCCTGCTGGCATTGCAAGGTCAATACCTGCGCCGCTTCCTTTTGCAGCACAAATCGCTTCAGAAGCGCGGCGCGTGTCGCCGCATCGACGTTCTTGACCGGAATGCGGTTGCCCAGCCCGCTCGATTCGCACCAGATGTTCCGTTGCACCGAGTCCGCCGTCGCCGGGCCGTTGAGCCGCAGCACGAACGCCTGATCCTCTTCGATCTCGCCGCCCGACGGCTCGATCGATTTGACGGACGGCCCGCCCGTTTCGAACGTGAAGTGCTTGGGGCCTTTCAGCGCATTGCCTGCTGCCGATTTCAGTCCGTCGCCCAGATCGACGGTGCACGACACGCCCGGCGGCAAATCGGCGTTGAAATCCCAGGCCCAGGTCTTCTCGTCTATCCAGCGCGCGTGGCCGGCGCTGGCCGAGGGATCGTTGCACTTGACGCGTGCCGGCGCGGGTGCATCGGGCGAACCGAACGCCGCCATGGCTTCGTCGAACTTGACGACGACCTGCCGGGCCTGCGCCACCTTGCCTTGCGGCGTGACGCGCGTCACGCGGGCAGCCTCGGCCCGCCACCCCGCTGCCGCCATGAGCGCCAATGCCGCGACTGCCGCGGCGGCCCATCGGCACCCCATCCCGATCTTGTTGTTCTGCATCGACCGCGCTCCGTTTTACTTCTTCGATTTATCGATTGAGCCGCAAGACGAGCACTACCGCCATCCACAATTTGGTCGGTAGCGCTACGATGCGTGAGATTCTAAAAGACTATCGGGGAGACAAGGCTGTCCAGTGACAGGACAAAGCGGGCAAGGAGGAAGATAGCCGCCGGTCGGCCTGGTTCGCTTTCGACCGGCCAAATGCGACGACGGCCGCCCCTGCTGGGACAGCCGTCAGCGGCATGATGTCAGTCGCGGTAGTGGTGCTTGCGATGGTGCCGGCCGCGGTGAGCGCCGTAATCGTTGGAATACGAATTCGCGCGCGAGATGTGGCCGCCGAGCGCCGAGCCGGCTCCGCCGCCAGCGGCCGCACCGATGATGCCGCCGGTGCGCCCGCCCAGCGCATTGCCTGCCGCCGCGCCTGTGCCGCCGCCCAGCGCGCCGCCGACGATCGCACCCGTGCGTTCCCGGCGATTCGAAGTGATGGCCCCGCCTGCGCCGCCGCCCACGGCACCGCCGATGACCGAGCCGGTGCTGCCGCCGACTGCGCCGCCAACGGCAGCGCCGGCAGCGCCACCCAGTGCACCGCCGAGCGCATTGTTCAAATCGCCGGCGAATGCCGGCAGCGAGCTCAACGCAGCCAACGCCGCGAAGGCGGCAATCCGAACGTTTTTCTTCAACATATGAGGCCTTTCGTCTTTGTTTGAATAACGGCGCGCAGTATAGCGAGCCGCCGAAAGGCAAATGTTGCTCAACGGTCCGGAGTCCGTAAGAGATGTAACGAAATCCGGCAGGCCGCACGAGGTTATCCGTAATTATCCATTTCAGGTATAATTACCCACACTCTGGATAATTCTGGATAACTCCATGGAATTGACGGAACTGTGGCACTTCCCGCGGCCCGAGCTGGCGAGCGCCTATCTCGCCACGCTGGACGCCGGGCTCGTCACGTCGACGACGATTTTCGCGCCGCGCCGTACCGGCAAGACAGCGTTTCTCTTGCGGGACCTCAAACCGCTGGCCGAAAGCGCGGGCTACACGGTAGTGTACGCCGACCTCTGGCAAACGCGGCAAACGCCGGGCGCCGCCCTCGCGCGTTCGCTCGAAGAGGCGTTGGAACCGCATTCGCTGCTCGAAAAGGTCCTGGCGCGGCTGCAGGCGCCCGTCAAATCGCTCAAGGGTAAGGCCGAGTTCGGCGGCGCCACGCTCGAAGGCCACATCGAACTCGAAGACGATCACAAGCGGGAGATCGGGGATACGGCGCTTTTGATCGATGCGCTCGTTGCGGAGTTGACGAAGCGCCGGCCGGTGCTGTTTCTGATCGATGAGGCGCAATCGCTCGGCCGCAGCAAGGAGGGCGAGGAAATGGCGCGCGCGCTGCGCACGACGCTGACGAAGCATCAGCGCCGGCTTCGCATGTTGTTTACGGGTTCTTCGCGCACGAAGCTCGGTCATGTGTTCACGAATGCGAATGCACCGCTCTACTCGGCCGCGAGTACGGTGCAGGACTTCCCATTGCTCGGCGACGAGTTCGTCGATTACATTGCCCGGCGGTTCAGGGAATCGACGAAGCGCAAGCTCGATACAACGGCGGCGCGCGATGCCTTCGAGTTGTTCGGGCGGCGCCCGGAGCCTTTGATGGAAACCGTGCTTGCACTGATGATGAGTCCGGCGCTGACGTTTCCCGAAGCCATTGCGATGCAGCAGGAGAAGTTGGCGCGCACCGAGAATCACGAGGGGACCTGGAATTCGCTCGACGCGACCGAGCGCGTACTCGTGCGGATGTTCGCGGACGATCCTTCGATGAAACCCTTCGCGAAAGCGACGCTGATCAAAATCCGCAAGCGCGTGGGTATCGACGACTTGCAGCCGACCCACATTCAAAAGGCGTTGGGCCGGCTTGCGGAAAAGACGGTCGTGGCGAAGACTCCGCGCGATGTCTACGAATTCGAGAACGAGAGTTTTGCGGACTGGGTGCGCAATATCGTCGACTGAACGGCAACGCGCACCAGTGCGCTATGCGTGGCCCAACGATTCGAGCCACTTCAAGCTCTCAGGCCTACAGGCCTTCAGGCCAGTCGTTGCGTGTGGCAGGCGGCCAGGACAGCCGTTCGACATTGGAGCCTGGATCGTAGACAATCCTCGCATTCCTAACTGCTTAGGACAGGAGCCGCAATGTTCGACCTTTCCTCGTTGAGCACCTTCGTTGTCATCGTTCTCGGGCTGTTTCTCATTCCCGGTCCCGCGGTGCTGCTCGTATTGAGCCGCACGGCTCAGGGCGGCCGCAAGACGGGAGTCATGACAGGCCTCGGGATCGCAACCGGCGACTTCGTACATACCGTCTTCGCCGCGGTTGGCCTGTCGGCGGTGCTGATGACTTCCGCGCTCGCGTTCAACGCGGTCAAATTCATCGGAGCGGCTTATCTGATCTATCTCGGTGTTCGCGCGATCCTCGAAAAGCAGGGCGACCCCTCATTGCCGAAGGTGCCTGCCGTCACGCCTGCAAAAGCCTTCTTGCAGGCAGTGCCCGCCGAAGTACTCAACCCTAAGACCGCACTCTTCTTCCTCGCTTTCATGCCTCAGTTCGTGCATCCCGAACGAGGTTCGGTCTTTTTGCAGTTCACCGTTCTAGGACTTATTTTCGTCGTCTTGAGTTCGCTGTATACGACGCTTCTCGCACTTTCGATTCGACCATTGGGCCGAGTCGTGAAGCGACTGTCCTGGATTAGCCGTTGGCAAGGAAAAATCGTGGGCTCCATCTTCATATCGCTGGGCTTGAAAGTCGCTACCCAGCATCGATAGGCCATTGGCGAATGACCGCTCTCGGGACGTTATGGCAAGCGCATTCTTGCGAGAAGCGTGTAGCTCACGAAATCGAATATCGATTCTGAGGGCCGGCGACATACTGCTTCTGTGCCATCTCGAGAACCTTGTCGCGAAACTCGTCAAAGACACCCAGCACCGAGCGCTCGTCCGACCCGACGCCAGGCTGCAGGTTTCTGAGCATGGCGTCGTCGATCATGAAAGTAATTTCGCGCGAATTGTCGTAGCCCCAGAAACACACGCAATGCCGGGAGGCATCGTAGCTACGGCTCGGATTGGGAAACTGAAGCATGATGGTCAGGCTTTCGGGGGCACAGCCGAGTAGCGCCATTTACTTGCACTGGAGTCGATCGCAGCGTCACTGAGGCGTCGCTGCTCGGCTCTGGCTGCATCCGCAGTCTCGAGGGTACGCGCACGTGTGCTGCGTTCGATGGCGTCCTGGCTCGGTCTGGGAATTCCGGCCGGAGCACGTTTAAGTCGCGATTGCATGATGACGTCCTGAAGCAGAAGGCCACGCGTCGGCGGCCAGTCTCCCCACTGTATACCCTTTGGCTGACACCGACGTCTTTATTTGCCTGGTGGCGCTTCGGCCTGGCGATATCACTGACGCTTCGAAGCCTCCTTCTTCAGCTTCTTCGCGTCTTTCTTTTCTTTTGGCGTCTTGGTGGCCACTTTCTTCTCCGTCTTTTTGGCGTCGTGGGCTTTGCTCATGATGGCCTCCTTCTATATAGGTATCTCAGTGTACGGCGCGACGCGCTTTCCGTCCAACGAAACAGGGGCGGCAATGCCGGCGTCACCGGGCCCTGGAGCCGGGTATCAGGACGGTTTCATTTGAACCGCCGATTCAGCAGATGGTAAACTCGCCGCGCGTCGTCCAGCCTCCACACCATGACTTCACGATCCCGCAACCACCTGACCGCATGGCTTGGCCTCGTTGCCATGTGGCTCATCGTGCTCGCCCCAATCGTGAGCCAGTTGGTTGTCGCCGCGCATCGGGACGATCCGAATGCCGTGCTCTGCTCAGCGACGCAACCTGCAGCCGATTCCGCCCACGTCACACATGCCGATCCGCTGGCGGCCTGCGGCTATTGCGATTTGATGGCCAATCACACGGCGATACCGGCACCGCCGCAATCGCTACTCCTGTTTATTACGGTCGTCGCAATAGCGGCTATCCCCACGCTGTCCATCCGCTTTACCCCTCTCGGCGCGTTCCCTTCCGGTAGACCCCGCGCCCCACCCGTCCTCTCCTGACTTTCCGTTACTCGCAGCCCGTCCGACGCGCCTGTCGAAGGCGCGCGGCTGTTCGCTCAACGACTTCAGGAAAATTCCATGCGGTACTTCGCATCGCGAAGGCTGCGCGTTCGCGCGCGCCGCCATGCACGGTTCGTCACGTTCGGACTGTTGCCCATTTCGCTTGTCGCACCGTCGGCGTTTGCAGCAACAACCGACGTCAATCCGGGCCCGGCTTCAAACGCTGAGCAGGCCCACCCGACCCCATCCGCATCGCCCATGGAACGCGGCGCCACGGTCTTGCCCCCCATTACCGTCAGCGCAACGGCCGACAATGCTCGCCTGGGCCCCACTGCCCTTCCGAATGCTCCCGGTACGGTCGAATCCGTCACCCCCGAGCAGTTCGGAAACTGGAACGTCGTCAACACCGAGGACGTGCTGAAGCAGATGCCGAACCTCGCAGTGCGCAAGCGTTTCATCGGCGACTTGAACTCGATCATCGCAGTGCGCGGCACGAGCAATACGCAAAGCGCGCGCGGCCTCGTCTACGCGGATGGGCTGCTGCTATCGAATTTGCTCGGCAACAGCTACTCGTTTCCGCCCCGTTGGTCGATGGTGTATCCGGCGGAAATCCGCCAAGTCGATGTCGGCTATGGACCGTTTTCCGCGCTGTATCCGGGCAACTCGCTCGGCGCGACGGTGCTCATCACGACGCGCATGCCCTCTCGATTCGAGGCCGACGCCAACGTCAAAGCGTTCACGCAGCATTTCAGCCTCTACGGTGTGAATCGGAACTTCAACGGCAGCGAGGCAAGTACGTCGATCGGAAACCGCATCGGCAAGTTCTCGTTTTTCATCGGCGCGAATCACCTCGAAAATACCAGTCAACCCTTGCAGTTCGCGACGCTCGCGCAATCGACCACCCCGGCAAAGCCGGGCGATGTTCCGGTAACGGGCGCCTACTTCTACAACAATCAGACGAACGCGCCCACTACGGTGATCGGCGTGAACGGCGAAGGCATCGAGCACACCGTCCAGGATCAGCTCAAGCTCAAACTGCAATACGACTTCACGCCGACCTTGCAGGGAGCGTTCACGCTCGGCTACTGGCATCAGACGTACAGCAGCCAGACCTCCACGTTTCTCTTCGATGCGCATGGCAGCCCCATATATAGCGGGCGCGTCGACATCGGAGGATACGAATACAACGTCCCGGCATCCGCGCTTGCCCCCAGCCTCGGATGGAGCGAGAACTGGCTGTACGGCCTCTCGCTGAAAACGCGCAATGCAAGCGGCTGGAATGGCGAAGCGATCGCATCGTATTACGACGTATCGAACGCTGTCGCACGCCTGGCAAATGCAGGCGGCCCGGGTAATGGCCCGGGTACCGTGACGTTCGGCGACGGAACCGGCTGGAAAACGCTCGATTTGAAAGCGACATGGACGCCGCCATCCCCATTACCCGGTCTCGCGAATCATGCGCTCGCATTCGGTTATCACTACGACGACTATTTCCTCGATAACGAAACGTTCAATACCTCCAACTGGCGCGATGGCAGCGCCCAGAGCTTTGCCAACTCGTTCAAGGGGCGCACGCAAACGCAGGCCGTCTACGCGCAGGACGCATGGCGCTTTGCGCCGCGGTGGAAACTCGTCTCCGGCTTACGTTACGAAGACTGGCAGGCATACAACGGCGCACAAGCGCTAGCGGGCACCAGCGTTCCATACCCCGGTGCCGATCAACACCGTTTTTCGCCGAAAGCGTCGCTATCGTTCGATGTGACGGACGAGCTGACGCTGCGAGCTTCGATCGGGCGTGCCTATCGCTTTCCCACGGTCAGCGAGCTGTTTCAAGGAAAGATCAACGGCTCGTCGATCGTCAATAACAATCCGAATTTGCAACCCGAGGACGACCTATCGAAGGAGCTGGCCGCGGAATGGGCGCATTGGAACGGACTCTTCCGGCTGTCGCTCTTTCAGGACGATGTCAAAAACACGATCTTCAGTCAGACCGATACAACCGTCATTCCGAACGTCACGAGCTTCCAGAATATCGGCAAGGTTCGCTCCCGCGGTGTCGAGCTCGGTTATCAGGGAGAGGATGTCGTCGTGCACGGCCTCGATTTGATTGCCAGTGTGGCTTACACGCAATCGAAGATTCTGGCCAATGCGCAAAACCCGGCGACGGTCGGCAAGTACTTCTACCGGATTCCGCTCTGGCGCGCGAATCTCGCGGCGACCTATCGAATCGGCGAACGCTATGCCGTGACGCTTGCGGCCCGCTACTCGGGCCGCGAGTACAACACGCTGACCAACACCGATTCGAACCCGAACGTATTCGGCGGCACCAGCACTTATACCGTCGCGGACGCGAAGTTCGCGTTCCATCCGACCAAGCTCAGTGAAATCGGCGTCGGCGTCGACAACCTCTTCGACGCCCGCTACTTCGTCTATCACCCCTACCCCGGCCGTACCTTCTATATCGAAGGCCGGCTGCGCATGTAAAGGAGGCACCTATGTCCATTGTCCCAACCACCGTTCGCGCAATGCCAGCCTCCACGCAGTCCGGCCGTGGATACCGCACGCTGTGGCGCTGGCACTTCTATGCGGGCTTGTTCGTCATGCCGTTTCTCGTGGTGCTGGCCATCACCGGCACGATCTACTGTTTTCAGCCGCAGATCGAACCGTTGCTCTACCCGCATCGGCTCGTAGTGACGCCCGGCGCTTCGGCTCGCCTGAGCGAGGACGCTTTGCTTGCCAAGGCTCGCGCTGCCATGCCGCCCGAAGCGGTAGCGACGACCGCGCGCATCGCCGCAAGCGCCGAGCGCAGCGCCGAATTCATTTTCAGGCTGCCGAACGGCCGCAGCGAAAGCGTCTATGTGAACCCTTACGACGGGGTCGTGCTCGGCACGCTCGACGTCGACCGTCGCTTCATGCAGGTCGATCGCATGATTCACCGCAAGCTGCTGCTCGGCAAACCGGGCGAACTGCTGATGGAGCTCGTCGCATGCTGGACGCTCGTGATGATCGGCACGGGTATCGCGCTATGGTGGCCGCGCGAACGTGTGCGGGAGGGCACTGCCGCTGCCCTGCGCGCGGCGCTGGTACCTGACTTGACGCGCCGCGGACGGCCGCTATGGAAGACCATCCATGCGACGCTCGGTATCTGGCTGGCCATCGGCGCATTCGCGTTCATCGCGACCGGCCTGCCGTGGACCGGTTCGTGGGGCAAGCAGTTCAAGGCGCTGGCCACCAGCGCCAACCTTGGCTCCCCACCGGGGGCATGGGGTGGTATGCGATTGCGCTCGAATGTGCCGGGGCACTTGGCCGCTTCCGCGGCCGCCGTGCCTCGCGATGCATCTTCGTCCGGCATGGATTCGATGCCAGGCATGACGATGGACGATATGCCGTTACCGCGGGTGCCGTGGGCAGTCGGCGCTGTGCATGTGCCGAACGCGCCCAATGCCGGTGCGCCCGGCGCTAAGCCGCTATCGCTCGCCCGAATCGTTGCGCAGACGGCCGCCACGGGACTCACGGACGGCTACGACATTGCGCTGCCGCGCTCGCCCGAAGGTGTTTATACCGTGTCGTATTTTCCGGCCGACCCGAAACTCGAGCGCACGATTTATATCGATCAGTACAGTGGCGAAGTGCTGAAAGACATCCGCTACCGCGACTATGGCGCCATCGGCAAAGCCGTGTCGTACGGCACGTCACTGCATATGGGCCGCTACTTCGGTCTGGCGAATCAGGTCGTTTGCTCGGCCCTTTCGCTCGGGCTCGCCGCGCTGGCGCTGACGGGCTGCGTGATGTGGTGGAAGCGTCGGCCGTCGGGCACACTCGGTGCGCCGGCCCGCGAACTCGCGCGTGCGTCGATGCGCGGATGGTGCGCCGCGCTCGTCGTGCTTGGCGTCGTGTTTCCGCTGATGGGTGCGACGCTCGTCGTCGTTGCGCTGGTCGATCGTTTCGTGTTTGCGCGCGCGGCCGGCGCCGACTCGGAAGCGTCGATTGAACTACGCAACTGAGAGCGACTTGTTGCGATGCCTCGCCCCTCAGCGGGCGAGCGCCCGCGACATCTCGTCGATCGGCATGACACGTATCGAGTTGAGCAGGCGCATCTCTCCCGCATCGGGCGTCGCAACGCGCAGGACTGCGTTGAACGTTTCGTCGACACGCGCGCGCAACGATGCGAGCATTGCGTCGAGCAGGCGCTCAGCGCCCCGAGGGGGCAGTCCCAGCTCATCCGCGAGCTTCAACATGTTCCGCCTGGAGATGTCCGCGAAGTGCCTGGCATCGCCGACGGGCATGGTCAGTTCGCAGTTCGGCCACTGATCTCCGCGCTCGGGCTGATACGTCCTGGTGTGATACACGACCGTGCTCACGATGTCATAAAACGGCGCCAGCATGTAGCCGAGCGGCGTCACGAAGAACGACAAGTTCTTCAAGTGCGCGTCGCCGTTACCGACAAGCACATTGAAGACAGCCCACCGAAAAATCTCGAGGCGGGCATTGGCGCGAGTGTTGGTGCTTTCTATGGCCTCCCGCAGTCTTTGTGCATTGGCGCCCTCGTACTTGAAATCCTTGGCGACGTTCAGCAACTGGGCAGCGTCGATGACGTGTAGTCTTCGTGTGGGCCGCGTCGTCGTATCCCGATCGAAACGGTCGACAACGTAGCACGGTGTCGGAACACGAACGAAGTATGTCGTGGGTACCGGCAATTCGACAGCGCGCGCAAGGCGCATGCAGAAAAATTCGTTGATCGCCGAGTGCGGATAGCCCGCCGCGCGGGAGTCGGGCTTGAGCAGCTGCATCGATGGTTCACTGCCCTCGGGTTCGAAGAGTTCGCATGCGGGCGGCTCGCCGTGCATCGCCACGAGCAGCTTCGGCTGTGCCCCTGCTGCCGACATACGCTTGGGCGCGGCTGCCGTCAGCGGCCTTTGCGGCATCTCGCGAATACGACTCTCGAGATCATCGAAAGACAGCGGCCTCAATCCGCCAGGCGGCTCATTTTCGTCGGGTGCGAGCAGCGTAAGCGCACCGGCCGACTCGCGCCCGTAGTAGGCAAGGAGGCCCCAAGCGTCGCTCCGGTCGAGCTTCGCCTCGCGCGCAAGTGCTAATCGCATGCCTTCCTCGGGAAGGAGATTGTCGAAGAACCACTGCACCGGACGATTGCTCGATCCATCTACGAAGGGCTCCTCGCGCAGCGGAAACGCGGGCGACAGCTGGAATGCGTTTTTGGAAGCGAGCCATGCCGGGTCGTAGGCGAAAGACCAGATATCGTCCCGATCTTCCAGGACCCCCATGCGCTCACGATTGGCCCATGCCACGAGTCGTCTATTTGGCATGCGGGCTCCGGCGGGTGCGACGGGCTCGCTCCGCTACCTTCGGCGAAATGGCAACCGATGTCTGAGCACGCAGCATGATGCCCAGTTCGGAGAGCAGGACGAGGACCTTGCCTATCTGAGCTGTCGGCTTTCCTGACTCGACGTGGGTAATGAACTTCGGCGACAGTCCCGTCACGTTGACAAGGTCGTCGCGCGTGAGCCCCTGCGCCATGCGCGCCGCCCGCACGACGTTGGCAAGCGCCCCAATGTCGGTAATGGGAAAATCCGATTGTTCCATGACGGGCTCTCGCTTCGTATCCGATCGGGTACATGATAGCAAAGAGCTCCGCCCAAGGTCACTGAAAAGAACCGAGCGGGTACGAACGTCGTTCCGTCTCGCCGGCGAGGCCCGTCCGTACCCGATCGGATACGAAATCGGCTCGACAAGCGCTAACCTGCAGGTTTCGTATCCGATCGGGTACGAACGCGCAACGCGCACCCGCTAATCAGCCCCCGCGTTCCCAACGCGAGTTCAACATGACGCTGCACACGTTTACGCGTTCGAAGCTCGGATCGCGATAGGCCAGAAAATCATCGTTGAAAGTGCCGAACGTACTACCGGGGCGATGCTTCATGCCGTGATAGAACGCGTCGATCATCTTGTCGACGAAATCAGCGCCTCGGGGATACGCCGCAATCACCGCGTGACGTTCTTCGTCCGTCAACTCGTCGAATCCACGTCCGGCCACGTCCATCCCCGCTCCGGCCTGGACCAGGGCAATTTCTCCGTGCATGTGCTCCGGAATCCCTGGCGTCGTATGGAGGGCAACGGCGGTCCATACCTTATCGATGTCGGACTCCGAAATGCGATGGCTTCGCAGAAAATCGCGCGCAGCGTTCGCGCCGTCCACTTCGAACCGAAGCTGGCTTTCGCGATAGTTCGATGTGAGTCCGATGTCGTGGAACATCGCCGCGACGTAAAGCAACTCCGGATCGAACTCCACGTTCTTTCGGCTTCCGAGCAGCGCGCCCCAGAGATACACCCGAGTGGAGTGCATGAACAACAATTCGCTCTCGGTGTCGCGAATGAGTTCCGTGACTTCTCGCGCCAATTTGCTTTCGGGGATCGCGATGCCGGACATCCCGTTCGCTGACATAGTTACCTCCGTCGCTCGATTACCCATGGGTCGCAATCTACGCTTCACTCGGGCCATCAAACAGTGCCAAGATTGGACATCCGGAATGCACCATCATCGACATGACACGCCTCCCCATTGGCCTCGATCGTTCGGCAAGTACTCCGCTGTCTGCGCAGATCCATCGCGCGATTCGTCATGCGATAGAGTCGGGACAACTCCCGGCCGGCGCGCGTCTGCCCTCCTGGATCGATTTGGCCGCGAAGCTAGGCGTTTCCCGAGGCACGGTACGCGCAGCCTACGATCGGCTCATCGATGAGCAGTTCGCAGTCGCTTTGGGCGCAGCCGGTACGCGCGTAGCGGACCGCCCGCCCCTCGCCCCAACGCCCGGCTGGACCCCGGATGCACCGCCGCTTCCCGATCTGTTCCACGAATTCGGCGCGGCGCCCGCGGCATTTCAAATGGGCGTCCCGTCGCAGGAAGCCTTCCCGTTCAAGCTATGGTCGCGCGTGCTCACGCGCGCGGCACGGCAAACGGCGGTGGCGCCCGTCGGATACCCCGATCCTCGCGGCGATCCCGACCTTCGAAGGGAAATCGCAGCTTATCTCGGTGTCGCACGAGGCCTCCGGTGCAATCCGTCTCAGGTTTTCGTCACGGCAGGGTTTTCCGGTGCGCTCGGCCTCGCGATACGCGGACTCGGTGTCGAGGGCAAGGATGCATGGATGGAGGATCCCGGCTTTCCGCTGACGCGCACCGCATTGGGCCTGGCGGGGATGACCGTGACAGCCGTTCCCGTCGATGCCGATGGGCTCGATGTCGATGCGGGCATTCGACAGTCGGCGCAATCCGCTCTCGCGGTCGTCACACCGGGCCAACACGCGCCGCTCGGAATGGCAATGTCGCTTCCCCGTCGGCTCGCGTTGCTCGCATGGGCTCGGCGAAACGATGCCTGGATCATCGAGGACGATTATCTGAGCGAGTTGCAGTTGCAGGGCCGAGCCGCGCCCGCCCTTGCATCGCTGGACCAGGACGGACGGGTGCTGCATGTCGGCACGTTCAGCAAGACCATCAGCCCGGTGCTTCGTCTGGGCTTTCTCGTCGTCCCACTTGAAACGGTGCGTCGATTCGGCGATATCACGGCGTGCCTGACGCCGGCTCCCGCGGCGTTCATGCAGCACGCGGTAGCGGAATTCTTGCGCGAGGGCCACTATCTTCGCCACATTCGCCGTATGAAGCGCCTTTACGCAGCGCAACGCGACGCCCTGCTTCGTTGCCTGAACGAGGTGGCGCCCAGCTCGGTGAAAATCCGGGCGGCCGCGGGCACCGCCGTCGTGATGTCCGTTCCCGATTCCGCGTCCGACGTGGATATCGCTGTACACGCTCTGCAATTCGGCTTGGCGCCCGCCCCTCTTTCCCCCTGGTTCATGAACCCTCCGCGGCAGCAAGGGCTGCTACTGGGCGTGACCAATCTCAATGAACGGACGATGGTCGCCCACTGTCGCCGGCTCGTGGAGTTGGTTCATGAGCGACGCTGACGAACTCGCCAACGGGCTCGCGCATCGCATCATGGTTCATAAAAAATGTTCGTTTTTGGTTCTTCCCGATGGTCCAGCGCGCAATCACAATGCAAGCACTTCAAGGAGAACTCGTTATGAAAATACGATCAATCGTCGCTGCGATGTGCGCTGGCCTCGCGCTCACTTTTGCCATCGCCATGCCGGCTACCGCTCGTGACGCGGGCGTGACCGTGACGCCGAACTTCCAGCATGCCATCCCCAATATCCCCGGCAAATCGGTGACCGCCGTCGTCGTCGACTATGCCCCCGGCGCGGCGTCGTCGGCGCACGTGCATGCCAAGTCCGCTTTCATTTATGCCTATGTCGTATCCGGCGCCATCGAGTCTCAGGTCAACGACGGCCCGAAGCGCGTCTACCACGC
The DNA here is from genome assembly GCF_036503415.1 of Trinickia sp. Classification (GTDB taxonomy): domain Bacteria; phylum Pseudomonadota; class Gammaproteobacteria; order Burkholderiales; family Burkholderiaceae; genus Trinickia. The sequence goes on from NZ_DASXWY010000209.1 coordinate 20,514, forward strand.
CGGCGAAAGTTTCTTCGAAGAGCCTGGCGCCGTTCATCGTGTGAGCCGCAATGCGAGCAGCACCGAGCCCGCCAAATTGCTTGCGGTGTTCGTGGTGGACAGCGGCGACAAGGCACTTACCACCCCTCTCAAGTAAAAGGAGTCACAGATGAGCAAACGCCTCGACTACGCCCAAATCGCACCGGCAGGCGTCAAAGCCCTCGGCGGTGTCTACAGCTACATCATGCAGAGCAGCCTCTCGCCTGTTCTCGTCGACCTCGTCTATCTTCGCGTTTCGCAGATCAACAACTGTGCGTATTGCCTCGATATGCATACCCGTGACCTGCTGAAAAAGGGTGTAAAGGTCGAAAAGCTCGCGCTGGTACAGGCGTGGGCCGAAGCCGGCAATCTATTCGACGAACGTGAGCGCGCCGCCCTTGCGTGGGCCGAATCGGTCACACGCGTCGCCCAGACCGGCGTACCCGCGCAGGATTACCAGGCCGCCCGTGCGGTGTTCGACGAACGCGAACTCGTCGATCTGACGATCGCCATCGGCTTGATGAACACTTATAACCGCATGGCAATCAGCTTCCGGAATACGCCTCAGGCGGTGCTGGAGCAATGAAACGCGTGGCTGGGTTGCGTGGCGCCCGTCTTCCAGGCCGCCATGAAACCCCCGCGGCAAAACCCCGTTACGCTCGAAAAAAGGGGCGCCGGCAACGCAATGGAACCGGTTGCAACCGGGCCCGCGCCGGGCTATCGTCACGTTTTCCCGTACGCACGTGACGCCGCCCCCGCCTGCCTTGAATCCCTCCGCCACCCCCTTGCCCTTCCGGGACGCACTGTTCGCGATGCTCGGCATCGGTCTCGTCAACATGCTCGTCGCCCTGGATCAGACCGTCGTCAGCACCGCCTTGCCATCGATCGTCGCGGAACTGCAGGGATTCCAGTTCTACGCGTGGATCGCCAGCGCCTATCTGCTCGCATCGGTCGTTACTGTTCCCGTATTCGGCCGCCTCGGCGATTATTTCGGCCGCAAGCGGTTCGTCATCGCCGCAGTGCTCGTCTTCACCGGTGCGTCCGTCCTTTGCGGGCTTGCCACAGACATGCGCATGCTCGCCATCGCCCGCGCGCTGCAAGGGATCGGCGGCGGGATGATGGTCGGCACCGCGTTCGCCTCCATCCCCGATCTGTTTCCCGACCCGCACGCACGCGTACGATGGCAAGTCGTCATGGCGGCCGCGTATGGAATCGGCACCGCCGCGGGGCCATCGCTGGGCGGCTGGCTCAGCCAGCATTTCGGCTGGCGCTCGACGTTCTACGTGAATCTTCCTGTGGGCGCACTCGCGCTTTACTTCATCTGGCGTCACTTGCCTTATTACCGCCGCGAGCGTCACGGCGCAGTCAAGATCGATTGGAGCGGCGCGCTGCTCGTAGCGCTCGTGCTCGGCGGATTCCAGACGCTCATCGAAGCGCTTCCCAAGGACGGCCTGACAACGGGTAATCTCGCGCTAGCCGGTGCGGTCGCCGTGCTCGCGGCGGCCCTGCTGATTTGCGAGCGCCGCGCGACGCATCCCATCGTGCCGCTCGATCTGTTTCGCGATCCGCAGCTCGTCACGCTCTTCACGCTCTCGACGCTGTCCGGCTTCGTGATGTTCTCACTGATCTTTTTTGCACCGCTGTTGCTGCAAGGCGGCTTCGGGCTTTCGCCGCAATCGGCGGGGCTGCTCGCCACGCCGATTGCCGCATGCATCGCAATCGGCAGCGTCATCAACACGCGGATCGTGGTCCGTTTGCCGCGCCCGACACTCGTGCTGACGATCGGTTACAGCCTGCTGGTGGCGGCATCCGCCGCCCTCGCGTTCGCTACGCCCCGCACGCCGCATTTGTGGCTTGAAATCGCGATGTCTGCCGTGGGTATCGGGCTGGGGTTCATCTTGAACAACCTCAACATCTTCGCCCAGGAAATCGCTGGGCGCGATCGCCTAGGCATTACGACGGCGCTCCTGCAATCGACGCGCATGGTAGGCGGCATGCTCGGCACGAGCATTCTGGCGACGATCGTCACTCACAGCTATGCGTCAGGCGTGAGCGATGCGTTGCAGACGCTGGGCCCGAAGGTCGCGACGCAATGGCTGCCGCGTCTATCGGACCCCCGCGTTCTGGTCGATGCCAACCTGCGCGAGGCGATGCTAGGCGAACTTCATGCGGCCGGACTCGATGGCGGCGCGCTCGTCGATGCCACGCGCCGCGTGCTCGTGCACGCGCTCCATATCGGCATCGGCATTGCCGGCTGCGCCGCATTGTGTGCGGTGTATTTGGTCAAGCGAATCGCGCACATCCGATTCAGGCGTGCGGCGACGGCGCCGAATCGCCAGGCCGCATGAGCGATCGAGTTCCAACTGGCGCGCTGGCTCGCTGCGGCAGCCGGAATTCGGAACCCGTAGACGGCCCGGTATAGTCCAAGCGCCTCCTACGCCTTCTCGCCAAGAGACAGAAGTGCCGATCTCATACAGTTCACATGCCTGCTTTGATGCTCGCGTGCTGTTCCCAGGAGATCGAAATGTCCAGCGTTCACGAGTACGGTCTGCCGCGCATCGCGCCCGCCACGTCGATGGCGAAACGCGTGTTGCGCGCGGTACTCGATACAGTGGTCATCGTCTATACGATGGGAGGCTTCGCCTTCGGTCTTTATTGCATTACGCGGCCGGCGTTCGTCACCGCGCTGGCCGGCTCGTTACTGATCGCCCATACGATGACGCTCAGCGCATTGCTAACGCACGAGCTGATGCATCAAACCGTGTTTCGCCGCAGGGAGTGGAACGATGCGCTGGCCCGCGTGCTTTCGCTGATCAGCGGCGGCTGCTATTACAGCTACTCGGGCCTCAAACGCCAGCATTTCAAACACCATCGCGTCAAAGCCGGCTATGACGGGTTCTCGATCACGGCCTGGATCGTCTCGCTGCCCGCCATGCCGCGCCGCATCATCGTTCTGATGGAATTTTTCTATATCCCCGCGTTGAGCGTCATCTCTCGCATCCGCTCGCTGGCCCTGCCGTTTTTCTCGCAGCGCCTGCGTCCTTTGCGCCTGCGCATCGCCCTGGTGCTCGGTGCCCGTCTCGTTTGCTACGTCCTGCTATGGTGCTATGCTCCGGCCGCCGTGCTTTGGCTTTTCGTCGGCTGGCTCGGCATGTTGAACATGCTGCGCGTCTACGATTGCTTTCATCATACGTTTTCGATTTACCCGCCCGGAACGCCCCTTCCGCCGCTCGATCGCGACTACGAACAACGCAACACCTACTCGTCGCTCTTCAGCCGCCGGCACGCGTGGCTCAACTGGCTATTCCTCAATTACGGCTATCACAACGCTCATCACGCGGAGCCTTCCGCACACTGGCTCGATTTGCCGCGCATCCACGAAACGCTCGCGCCGGACATTCGCGAACACTGCATCCTTTTTCGCAATCTCGTGAGCGCCTATCATCGCCATCGCATTCATCGAATCTATCGCGGCTTGGGACAGCCGGAGATCGTGGACGGCGGCGTCGTCATGGATCGCTTCTGGGGGGTGATCATGAATATTTCGTTCATCACCTACGACTTCTGAACGGTACATTCCGAATCGATCGACGACCGATCCCGAGCGACTGGCCTCAAGACACTGCGCCGGGCGAGGCGAGTTCCTGATAACGGCGATGCATCCCGCACCGCGATGACTTTGCGGCGTACATGGCCGCATCCGCTTTGAGCAGCAACTCCTCGGCCGTCAATCCGTCGGCGGGGAACTCGCTGATGCCGACACTCGCTCCAATCTTCAGCCGTTGGTCTCCAAGCTGCAGGTCTTCGTTCATCGCCTCGGCAATACGCATGGCGATCTCCTCGACCACCCCCGCCGACTGCATATCGACGATCAGCACGATGAACTCGTCGCCCCCTAAGCGCGCCGCCATGTCGCTGGCGCGAAGCACGCTGGCCAACCGCTCGGCGACGACGGTCAGCGCACGATCGCCGGCCCAGTGCCCGAGCTGATCGTTGATCTGCTTGAAGCGGTCGAGATCGATGAAGATCACGGCGAGCCGCTGGCCCGTTCGCGTCGCCGTGTCGATTGCAACCGCAAGCTTTTCCATGAACAGCATACGGTTCGGCAAGCCCGTCAACGCATCGTGTCCGGCCAGATGGGCGAGCTCGCGCTGCTTGCTGTGCAGCTCGCTCATCTGCAAGCGAATCTCCCGGCACATGCTGTCGAAACATCTCGCGAGAATACCGATCTCATCTGAGCGTTCGGTCGGCAACCGCGCATCGGGGGGATGATCGAATACGCGTAGTGCGGCACTCGCGAGTGTATGCAACGGTTTGGTCAGCGCACGGGCAAACAGGATGGCGAGCACGAGTGCAAACACACTGAAGACGATGACCATTCGCGTGATGCGCCCGCCTAGCGCGTCGGCCGGAACGAGCACAGTCGTCAGCGGCCTGGCGAGACCGAGCACGACGAAGCGGTTACCCTCCACGGCGCCGAACGGCGTCCGCGCAAACGCATAGATGCGCCCGTCGCGCCGGTGCTCGTAGCCGCTGATCGTCATCTGAGCGCCCGATTCGTCGAAGAGCGGCTTCGTCACGGGGAAAGTCTCCTGCATCAGCACGCGTTGTCCACGATCGAAACCGAATGCCAATGCGGGATCCGGATGGATCAGGAAGTCTCCCCACTGATTGGCCATATAGACTTGATCGCGCTGGGGCAGGTCCCGCGCGAGACGTGCGAAGACCCTCGTCAGATCGACGTCGATCACGAGCACGCCGACATTCGCACCATTCGCTCCGACAATCGGAGTCCCCACCCGGACGATCGGCCGACCCGAAGCGGCGTGCGTGCCGGCTTCATGATTGATGACGATCGGCGACAGATAGATATGTCCCGCCGGCACAGCCAACGTATCGAAAACATAGGCAAAGTGCCCCTTTTCTTGCAACCCGGCTTCCGGCACCGCGATCACCCCGTTCGGACCGCGGTCGACACGCACGCGCTCGAGGCCGTAATGCGCGCGCGAGATCAAGCGCAGCTGAAGATAGTCGGAGTGATACTGCATGAAACTCATGAACACCTGCTCGAGGCGCTCGCGCCCGTCTGGCGGCGCATGCTCGACGGACTCCGAGATCTTGCGCGCGGAAGGCATGACGGCCAGAACCAGCGCGTCCTCGGCGACATCGTGCAACGCGGACGAAAAACGCTGATCGAGCAGCCGCGTCGATGTGAGCAGGCTCTGCTGCGCCTCGTTGACCAGCATTGTCCGATTGGCACGATATGCGTAATAGCCGGTCGCACCCGACGACACCACACCGATCGTGGCGAGCAAGATGATGAGCTGGGAAGTCAGACCGAGCTTCATCGTGGGAACCGTTCCGGTGGTTCGCCGGAGACAATGCGCCGCCACAACGACTCGCGCTGCGCGATGTCCTCCACCGGCTGAATCCAGAAAAGATGTTTGCCATTGTCGGCAGCATGGCCGGATGCGGGTCCCAATGTGCTCGCCAGCCCTTGACGCTGAGGCAGCAGCCCACTTACCTCGGGCTCGAGCATGTAGTTGATCCAGGACAATGCCAGAGCCCGATTACGCGCGCCGCGCGTGATGGCCCAGCAGTCGAGCCACGCGAGCGCGCCCTCGTCCGGGATGACATAGCCGACGTCCACTCCCGCTCGTCGCAACAGCTCGATCTGCTGCGTTCCATAGTTACCGAACATCATGGCAGCATGGTGTTGAACAAAGAGCGCCGTCGCCTCTTCAGGCAGTGTGTACAGCGTCAGCAGATTGCGCCGTAACTCGATGAGCTTGTGTGTGACCGTGCGCATCTGCGCCGGTGTCAAATGGAACGGGTCGCGGTAGCCGAGCGCCAGCGCGGCAAACGAAAAATTATGCTGCGCACTGTTGAAATCGAGCGTGCGGCCGCGGTATTGCGGGTTCCAAAGTTCGAGCATCGAACGAGGCTCGACCGGCACCTGCTTGCGGTCGTATATCAATCCCATCGATGAATAGGTGAAGGGAATGGCGTATACGGTGCCGTCGTGCTCGATGCCCCCGATCGTCGAGCGCTGCCTGAACATTGGCAACTGCAGGCGCGTGTTGGGAATCTTCGATACGTCCAGCGGAGCGAGGAGGTTGTGCTGGGTATAACGCTGAATTTCCGCGGTGTTAGCGGCGAGCACGTCGAAGGCCGGGGGCGAGCCCCGATGCATTTGCTCCCATAACGTCTCGTCGGAATCGACGAACGTCACCTGGACCTTCGCGTGAAAGCGCGTCTCGAATTGCTTGACGACATCGGCATCGGCATAGCCCGGCCATGCGAGTACGCGCAGCAGATTCTGAGGGACCGCATCGGAGGCACCCAACGAGATGCCGGAGATCGGCACGAGTGCGACGAATGCGGCGATTCCCCGCAAGAGGACTCGCGTTGGAAGCCGACCGCTAGTTATTCGTCCAATGAATCCCCGTAGATCGATACGCAGCCAGTTAGAACTTATTCGCATTCGACTGCCTTTTTTCACATCGACGCTGTCGCGCGAACAATGCCATAAAACCAATGCACGCGCAATTAGGGGACGATAGCTGTCGTTGCACCGTGTTGTCGGACAAAAACCCGCCAAATCGACCAGGATATATTGGTTCCGACGGCGCGCTGAGCCGCGATACCCGTTCGTTCGGTTTGCGGCGTACCACCCGGGAACCTGGTCGCTTCGCCACGCCTCGCCCGACATTTCGTGCGACCGTGTACCCGATCGGCCCTCCGGCGGACGATTCGGCAGCGCGCCCGGAAGCAAATTGCAGTAAGCGCCCCAATAGATAATGGTAATGGACCGCCCGATGCAATGTACGCGAAAAACTCCGCGACGCAATGGCTCCGATCTGTCTTTCTCGTCGTGAACTTTTCAGCTTTGGCCGATAGCGCGTCTCATTCTATTTGAGCAAGCTTTTACAAGCGACGGTTCATGTCACATCACAATCCGCCACACCTTTGTCCGCCGATGATCTTTACTGCTGACTATGATGCATCCTGCAATCCGACCAGAAGCCGTTGCCAGCGCTCCATTCGCTTGCGTGGCGCTCTTTTGCGCCTGCATGGTGAATATCGCCGGAAATCAATGTCATTCGCCAGGCAGGGCTTCGCTCGCCCTGAGATAAATCGAAAGGTTAGCCTGTTTTCTGGCCGGTATCATTTGACATTTTATTCAAATCGAATACCTCAATTCGAATCCGAATTGCCAGCAACGCTCTTCAGGAGGCCATCATGAACGCGCGCTATTCCCGCGGTGCATTTGCCGCTCTGCTAACCATTGCGGGGACATCCCCTCTACTTGCGGATGACGGTACCGACGTATCCGGGCGTTGTACCCTGCCGGCCGGCACGGTCGCGCTCGTGCAAAAACAGCTCGCTGCCGTCGTGAATCTGGGCGACGGAAACGGCGGCATTTTCAAACCCAATCGCATGTGGTCCGCCGTCGTCGATCGGGATGGACGCCTTTGCTCAGTCACCAAGCTCGGCGATGCGTGGCCCGGCTCTCGCGCTATCGCGATTGCGAAAGCCTATACAGCAAACGGATTCAGTAATGACAAGCTCGCGCTCTCAACGGCGAATCTCTACGGTGCGACGCAACCCGGCGGCTCGCTTTACGGACTCAACAACAGCAATCCGTTCGACGCGCGGTTTTTGGCGGACGGCACCGGCCAGGGGCGAGTCCTCGGCGGTGTCATCACGTTCGGTGGTGGCGTAGCACTGTATGTGGGCGGCAAAGTGATCGGCGGGCTTGGCGTCAGCGGCGATAGCGCATGTGCGGACCATGCGATCGCTTATCGAATGCGCAAACTAGCCGGCTTGGACGGTATTCCCGCGGGGGTTGGAGCAGGCAATACCGACAACATCCTCTATGCGACGAACCCGGTTCCCGTCGGTTTCGAGCATCCCCACTGCTTTCCCAGCGACCTGAGCGCCCAGCAAATCGCTCATCCCTGAGCGCAAGCGGACACACGCACACCGGGTCCCGCGCGCGATAGGTCCTCGCGTGGCCCCGGTTCTCTCGGCACGCTCGAGCGCGCCCGTCACTGCATTTCCCCTTTGCCGTCACGCCCTCCGCCTTCGAAGCGTAATATCGGGGTCGCATAATTATTGCGCCTCGATAGTAAAACTATTTCGCGCAATATTTACGCGAGATATTTGCATGACAAGAAATTCGCGGAATCGTTAATTAGTGCTTTCCGGACACGCCCTACATGGGGGTCGGCAGAGAAAGACTACGTATAGTCTGATAGTGGCACGGGTGATTTTCGCCCCGTTGCCAGGTAATCCTTACATCGGACCGCGCGGGGACGTTTTTTTCGACCCGGATCCAGTGAAAATAAGCATATCCTCCTGCGATAACCGCCATTTCAGGGCTATCTTCATTTCATATTAGCCCCATTTCCTCACTTGATAACACGAGAAATCTCGGTAGCATACGCCGGGCCCGAGCCACCCCCGTCCGCAAACTACCCGAGGTCCCGCAGTGCAATATCGCCTACTTTTCCGCCAGCTCTTTTCCGCCATCGTTTCCTGGCGTATTAACGCTAGAACATTATTTACCGGCTTCTTAGTCATATCAATCTCGATTCCCGCAGCGCTTTGGGCACCTAATGCGCTCGCTCAAAGCACGCTCACGATCAATGGTGTGAACTACACCTATTGCGCTAGCGAAGACAACCGCTGCTCTTTCAGCGGTACCGCAAACGTTGTCTTCGGCACCGCGAGCCCGCTTCAGTACACGCTCAATGGGCCGTTCACGAACGGCGTGACCTGCTCGAACGGCGTCGTGTCCCAAACCGATCCGGCCTACGGCTATCAAAAAAGCTGCTGGTACAGCGCGGGAACATCGAGCACGACGACGAGCACCTCTTCGACCTCGACGACTTCGACGACCTCGTGGACGAAATGTGCGGTTGAAAACGGCACTTGCTCGTTCAGCGGCACGATGACCGTCCTTTATGGCGGCAGCACGACCGCCAACAACGTGAAGAAGACGTTCACGAATGGGACCGCGTGCACGAACACGGCGTTCGGCACGGATCCCGACTACGGCGCCAACAAGAGCTGCTGGATTCCTTCGTCGGGAACGACGAGCACGAGTTCCGGCACGACCTCGACCAGCTCTCCGAGCACCTCGACGACGTCGACGGGCACGAGCAGCACGGGCACCACGAGCACTTCCACCGGCAGCACCGGCACGACGAGTACGACATCGACGTCGACGTCGAGCGGCAAGATCACCTGTGCCGCACCGGTCGCCAGCGCGGGTGGAACGCCAAAGGGCCTGATCTCCGCGGATACGCCCACTGCCGACGGTACACGCCTCTTCGCGCAGGGCAGCACGTTCAAACTGTCGTTCGTCACGTCCGCACCGGCGGCCGACTCCGTCGTCTGGTCGGTTCAGGACTACGTCGGCAACATCAAGGGCAGCGGCACGTTTGCGGTTGCCAGCGGTACCCAGACGAGTACGCTGTCGTGCCAGGCCTCGCTCGGCGGTTACTTCGCCGTCACGGCGACGCTGACCCACGCTGGCGGCACGCTACCGCAAGCTGGCACGCGTCCGACCGGGATCGCGACGTTCGGCGTCCTGCCGAACGAGTCGGGTGTCATTCCGGCAGTCACGTTCGCGCATCAGGACCAGCATCGTTTCGGCATGCAAGGCTTCAACAGCAACGCGGCAGCGCTCGCGGCGCTGGGCATCTCGCAAACGATCGACGATCGCGAGCTTTCGGCCATGGAGCCCAACGGCCCGAACACGTGGTCGCCCTCGGTGAGCGGGTTGGACCCGGCCTATACGAACGGCAAGGTCATGCGTCTCGTGCGCCTCGATGGCATTCCGGGATGGGCCAGCCCGACGGGCGGATTCCAGGACGACACGAACGCGCCGAAGGATCTCACCTACTATCGCAACTTCATGTCGCGCGTCGGCTCGGACACGTCTGCGATCCGGCAAACGTACTTCCCGAACCAGCAGAACAACTATTACCAAGTGACGTGGGAGCCGCAGTGGACGGATTCGCAATCGAATTTCGTGCAGATGTATGCGGCCGTCTACGCCGGATTGCACGCGAGCGATCCTAACGCTGTCGTCATGGGCACGACCAATCCGCTGGTCGCCAACTGCCAGACGCAGTGCACGAGCGGGTATCTGCAAACGTACGCGGCGCTGGGGCTGGGTCAATACATCGACGGCATCACCACGCACGGTTACTACAACGCCGGCACCTACCCGTCGCATCCGCCCGAGCTCTATGACACGGACCCGAACCCCGCCAACGTCGCCAATGCGCTCGACAAGCAGATGCAGGCCCTGCGCGCGCAGATGCAATCGGTCAAACCGAACATGCGTCTCTGGTCGACCGAGCTCGGCATCAGCTACGATCCGGGCGTGGCGTACGGACCGAACTCCCCGTCGTCGAATCAGCTCTACGCGCAAGCCGCCGTTGCAGCGCGCGCACACCTGATCATCCTCGGCGAGGGCGCGCAGGTCACGTACTTCTTCTATGGGCCCGACTATCCGGATGAGGTGGGATACGGCACGTTCTTCGACGTGACCAATCCCCAAGGACAGTACGGTGCGAACAATCTGAGTCCGAAGCCGCAAGCGATGGCATTCGCCGCGATGACGCGCATCATCGACGGCACGCAAACGCTCGGACGCCTGAAGAATCTGCCGACGATGGTGTATGGCTACGCGTTCCAGCAACTGGGTGGCGGCAAAGTGATCACGGCATTGTGGACGCACAACAATGCACAGTGGCCCACGTCATCCGGCGCGTACAGTCCGACGTACAGCACGTCTTACGCGCTGCCCGTCGACGCGAGCGGCACGAGCGGCAACGTGACGGTGCTCGACGTCATGGGCAATGCGACGACCGTGCCCTATTCGAATGGTGTCGCCAACCTGACGCTGACCGAATCGCCGATCTACGTCGTATCGTCGAACGCGACGGTGACGAAGGCCAACGCGACCCTGCCGGTGGGCTACACCGGTCAATAAACACGCGGCTCACCAAGCTGTTCCGCCACCCGATGCAGGTCCCGGTTGACGGGTAAAATGCGGCGAGTTGTTCGTAGTGCCGGCGACATGCCGGCGCGACCGAACAACTCGCCGTCGACTTTCCCGCCTATCGAGGACTAGCGTGAACGATCTATCCGCCTTCCCCATTACCCGCAAATGGCCCGCAACGCATCCCGAACACATCCAACTCTATTCGCTGCCCACGCCGAACGGCGTCAAGGTGTCGCTCATGCTCGAAGAAACGGGACTGCCCTATGAGCCGCACCTCGTCCGTTTCGACACGAACGACCAGGGGTCGCCGGAATTTCTCTCGCTCAATCCGAATGGCAAAATTCCGGCCATCATCGATCCGCAAGGTCCGGGCGGCAAGCCGCTCGCGCTGTTCGAATCAGGCGCGATTCTGATCTATCTGGCCGACAAAAGCGGCAAATTCATACCTCGCGACGAGGCGCGCCGCTACGAGACGATTCAGTGGCTGATGTTCCAGATGGGCGGCATCGGCCCCATGTTCGGCCAACTCGGTTTCTTCAACAAATTCGCGGGCAAGGACTACGAGGACAAGCGACCGCGCGATCGCTACGTCGCAGAAGCGCGTCGCCTGCTGGGCGTGCTCGACGGGGTGCTGGCCCACCGCGAATGGATCATGGGCGACGACTACACGATCGCCGATATGGCTACGTTGCCATGGGTGCGCAATCTCGTCGGCTTTTACGAAGCGGGCGAGCTCGTCGGGTTCGACGACTTCGTTCACGTCAGGCGAGCGCTCGAGACATTCGTCGCGCGGCCGGCTGTCGTTCGAGCGCTCGACATCCCCAGCCGGGGGTAACGCATCACGGCAACACCGTCAGGGAAATATGGGCGTCTTGGGCTCCCCGCCTTCGATGTCCACCTGCGGAAAATGCTCGTGCACCATCTGTTGGATTTCCTGCTCACGTGCCTGCGGCACGTCGACCATCAGCAATAGCTGCCCCGCCTTGATCGCGGCTTGAAACCGCTCGAGACGCCGACTGGGTTCGTCGACGCCGATCATCGTGGCCGTCCACGCACCGAACCCCGCGCCGGCGAGTGTCAATGCAACGACGGCACCCCCCGCAATCGCGAGCTGCGCCGGCGGAAAAACGAGTGCGACGAGCCCCGCAAGCGCGCCGGTCGCGCCACCAAACGCCGTACCGCGCGCCAGTGCGGCGACGACGTCGCTGGTTTGCAGCAAGGAGGCTTCGGGCAGCGCATCCAGGGTGACGCTGTGGTTGGCCAGGACGTGAATATGCCGCCAGATGATCCGCGCGCGCAGCAGATCTTCGACGATGGCTTTCGCCGAGCTCGCGTCCGATACGAGGAAATAGAGGCGCCGCATGTCGGGTCCTCCTTTGAGGTGGTGCAGATTTCAGTTATAGACGATAGCGCGGCCGCACGATGCGGCCACTCCCTCACATCTGCCTGAAAAGACCTACGGGGGCGGCCATTGTGTCCGCCGCACCGTAATACCGCTTACGTTTTGTCACCAGAGCGGCGTCAACTCGTGTCGTCGACGTGGCGTTAAACGGGCAGCGCTGAACATTTTCAGCTGCCCAACAAGGAGTCACCTATGAAGACGATTTTCGCTGCTCTCGCTTCCGCTCTCATCGTTTCGACGGCTTTCGCACAGACGACCGCGCCCGCGCCGGCGACCGGCGCCTCCGCTGCCGCGCAGACAGGCCAGGCCAATCTGAAGGCCGGCGCCGGAGCGTCGACGAGCGGGTTGAAGGCCGATGCGTCGACCAACGACGCTGCCACCGCAACCAACAAGGCGAGCACGGACGTTCATACGACTAAGAAGTCGGCGACACACGCTAAGAAAACGCACGCGCACAAGATGAGCAAGAAGCACGACACGAGCGCAAGTGCAGACAAGACCAGCACGAAAGCCGGCAACGAAGCGGCCGTCACGACGCCCGTGAAGACGGATGCGAAGGCCCCGGTCAAGGCCGGCGCCGATGCCGACACGAAGGCTGATGTCAAAACCGATTCGACGGTCAAGACACAATAAGTCCGACCGTCTCGGACGTGCATCGGCTCAGCTGACGCGAAGCCGGGCACACCGCTGAAGGCGAGCGCTCGCGCTCGCCTTTTTTTATCTGCGTCGCCCGGGACCCGGGAAGCGGCCGGGAAGCAATTCTCAGCGCTTCTAATAGAAACGATAAAAACAAAAGATTTTTCAAAAAACTGCATCAATCCCAGACTAGCGGAGCCATTTGGACTAATCACGGCAAATCACCCCCGCCGTCGTCCCCAACGCTTGCACCGCGAACCGGTGCGCGCATCTGGTACTGCCGCATACCCGCCTATAAAAAAGCTTTCGCTTCGTAATATACATTCCATTTTGTAAAGATCGCATTTTTACGGAGTGTAATAAATCTAAAAGAGTAATTAGCAGTCCTAATTAAAGGAGGAGATGTTGAAAGCCTTTCGATCCGCGCCGCTTCTTGCGGCTCCAAGCTTGTTGGCGATCGCCGCAGGTATGACAGTTTCCGGGAGCGTTGCGGCACAGGCGCTCCCGGCAAGCAGCCAATCTCAGGAAATACGGTTGCTCAAGGAGCAAATCGACAGTTTGAACAAGAAGCTCGACGCGCTCGCGGCAAGTCAGGCGCGAACCGAAGCCGCTCAAAGGGCACAGCAACCGTCACCGGCCGTCCCGGCCGCGAATACAGCTGCCTATGCGGGCGTCGATACCGTAGCGCCGAAATCGAGCTGGACCGATAATCTGCCGCCGCGCCTGAAGTCCTTGCTGGAAGTGCTGGGCGAGATCGACTTCTACGGCAATCTGGATCTCTCGGTCGATTACGCAACGAAAGGCCTTGCCAGCTCGTACACGTTGCCGGACGGCACCGTCGTCAGCCCACGCGGCCATATGGGATGGCAGCCGGACATCTCGACGAATCTTTCGTATTTCGGCTTGAGAGGCAAGCGCTCGCTCGGCTCGTCGAAGGATCTGTCATTCGTCTATCAGTTCGAAACGCAGCTCGACGTCTCGGCAACGTCCGGTACCGGCAATTCGAACTCGGCACAGGATTCGACCGTCAAGGGTGCGCTGACTTCGCGCAACAGCTACATCGGTATCGCCTCGTCGAAGTGGGGGGCGTTCAAGGTCGGCAAAACCGATGCGCCCTACAAGAACTCCACGGCAAGACTGAATCCATTTTCAGGAACGCTCGGCGACTACGGCGCCATTATGGGCAACACGGGCGGCGACAATCGTGTCGAATTCGGAACCCGCCTCGATCATGCGCTCTGGTATGAATCCCCGAACTTCCACGGATGGTCGTTCAACGCGCTCGTTTCGCCCGGGCAGAACCGCGGTTACGAAAACTCCACGCAGGCTTCGGGCGAATCGAACTGTACGGGCGGCAACATACCAGGCAGCGGCGGCGGCCCCGTGGCCTGTAACGACGGCAGCTACGGCTCCGCATATAGCGCCAACATCGCCTATCAGGGTGGTCCGTTTTATTTCACGACCGCGTACGAACTTCACAAAGCGGTCAACCGATCAGGGGACGTGACCTCCACGCCCGCTGCACTCGCATCGTTGGACGGAACGGACCCCAACGATATCGGCAACGAATGGGCTTGGAAGGTCGGCATGCAGTACAAGCTGCCCACCCATACGACGCTCAACGGCGTCTATGAGGTGATGCGCCGGAAGATTCCGGCGTATCTCGAGGTACAAAACGAACGCAGCCGAAACGGGCTCTGGCTTGCAGTAACCCAGGACTTCACGCCGAAGGACAGCGTGAGCCTGGGCTGGGCGCATGCGTTCCACACACCAGGCGATCCGGGGCAGCACAACACGCCGCCTGTCGATCCGACCGCGCTTGGCACGGCTAATCCGCACAATGCGGCTAACCTGTTCGCCGCGATCATCCGACACAAGATCGACAAGCATACGACGGTGTATGCCGACTACGCGCTCATGCTCAATCAGCCCGCTGCGCACTATGCGCTGGGCGCGGGCGGCCGCGCGGTGACGGTGGACTGCCATGACGGCAGCTCCGTTTCGCAGGGCGCGCCGTTCTGCTATGCCGGTGGGCGCGAAATGGGCGTATCGGTAGGCCTCAACTACAAGTTCTGAGCGAGCACCACCGGCGGCTCATGCAGCGATGCGTCGAGCCCTTGCGTCATCCCGAGCGCCTGGCGTTCGAAAAGCCGCCGGTAAATACCGCGTTCGATGCGAATCAGCGCATCATGATCTCCTTGCTCGACGATGCGGCCACGGTCGAGCACGAGAAGGCGATCCAGCGCTCGCACGGTCGACAAGCGGTGCGCAATGACGATCGTCGTGCGTCCCACCATCAGCCTCTCCATCGCCTGCTGGATCAGCGCCTCGCTTTCGCTGTCGAGGCTCGAGGTGGCTTCGTCGAAGATCAGAATCGGCGCATCGGCAAGAAATGCCCGGGCGATCGCGACACGCTGACGCTCGCCGCCGGACAGCTTGATGCCACGTTCGCCAACGAGCGTTTCATAGCCTTTGGGCAACGCGGCGATGAACTCATGCGCATTCGCCAGCCGGGCCGCGCGTTCGATTTCGGCGCGTGTCGCGCCGGGGCGCGCATAGGCGATGTTCTCCGAGAGCGTCCGATGAAAGAGCAACGGCTCTTGTTGGACGATCGCGATTTGCGCACGCAGCGAGGCTTGCCTGACCTGCGCGATGTCTTGACCGTCGATCAGAATCGCGCCGCTTTGCACGTCATAAAGCCGTTGAATCAGCTTGATGAACGTGGTCTTGCCCGAACCCGAATGGCCGATCAGGCCAATGCGCTCGCCCGGTGCGATGCGCATCGAGAAACCGGCGTAAAGCGGCGCGGCGTGTGCATCGTAGCGGAACGTCACGTGCTCGAAGCGAATTTCGCCGCGCTCGATCGCGATCGCCGGCGCATCGGGCTTGTCGTCGATGCCAAGCGGATGGTTTTCGAGCGCGACGAGCTCTTCCATGTCATTGACCGAGCGCTGCAGATTGCGCACGAGCATCCCCACGTCGCGCAGGTAGCCTTGCAAGACGAGGAACATCGTCAGCGCAAATGTAATGTCGCCCACGCTGGCTTCGTCCCGCATCCACAAAACGAGCGCCGCCCCGAGCATCGCTGCCTGCATGGCCGCAAGCATCGCATTTTGTGCTCCGCCGTTGGCCGTGCCTCGCATCCAGGCCCGCCGGGTGCGGCTGCGCCATTTGCCGACGACGCGCGATAGACGCTCTTCCTCGCGCAGCTCCGCGCCGAATGCCTTGACGACAGAGTTGCAGGTCACCGCGTCGGCCAACGCGCCGCCCATGCGCGTATCCCACGCGTTGCCGAGCCGCGCGGCCGGTGCGACGAAGCCGACTGAAAGCCCCGCCGTGACGACGACGTAGACGAGCGCGCCCACGCCGACGACGGCTCCCATGGCCGGCCAATGCATGCCGAGCAGCACGGTCGCGCCGACGAGCATGGCGAGCGAGGGCAACAGGCCGATCAGCAGCGTATCGTTGAGCAGATCGAGCGCCCACATGCCGCGCGTGATCTTGCGTACGGTCGAGCCTGCGAAGCTGTTGGCGTGCCAGTCGGACGAAAAGCGCTGCACGCGGTGGAACGCATTGCCCGCGATCTCGCTCATCATGCGCAGCGTGAGCGCGATGATGTCGAGGAACATCAGGTAGCGCAGCAGCGCGGCCGCGACGCCCAGCGCGATCAACGCGGCAAATGCGCTCAGCGCCGCGTCGAAGGCAGCCGCCTTGGCGTGCGCAGCCGTCGCGAGGGCGTTGACGAGGCGGCCTGCGAAGTACGGCGTCAACACATCGGCCAGCGCGCCCGCCAACGAAAGCAGCACGATGGTGCCGATTCGCCACGGCTGCTTGCGCCAGTGAGCAAAGGTATAGCCGAACACGCTCTTGAATGCACGGCCGCCGAAATCCAGTTTCTTGCGGGTCATAAGTGCTCCGCCCCGGGGACGCCGAAGCGGACCGGGGAATCGAAATCGAAAAAGAATGCGTCTACAGCGCCAGGCGTTCGCCTGCGCGCGCAAACCGCGAGTGATTGGTTGGGACGTTCAGCCGGGAAATACGATGCCCGGGTGCGGCAAAGCTAGCTGTGCCGCGGAGGTACCGCGACCGCGAAGGCCGGGAGTGGGGCCACGTAAAGGACGGCTGAAAGCGTTGTCGACACCATTTGGACGCCTCCTTTGCGTGTGGACGAAGTGAACGGAACGAATGAACCGGACTGCGATTGCGAGATTGTAGCAGCGGATGCGGCAACGCGTGGCCCGTCCGAGAATATCCCGCGGAACGAGCGGGCTATTTTCGGGGAGGGGGGCCCACAACGCTTCGCCCCCCCCGGCAATGCCGATTCAACCCAGTCCAAAGTCGACCCGAGTAGTCGGTCCGGTATCGTTCAGATCCTTCGCATCCAGCTTCGGCGTCGCGATGGATACCCGCTGGGCATCGACTTTCAAATACTGGCGAACCGCCTGAGCGCGACGCTGCGCCAGATCGCGAAGGCTCGCCTCGTCGATGGGAGCATGGGCGGCCAGTATCCGCTTCATGTCGTCGTCGGGCAGCGTCTTCGTGAGGCCGATGAAGTTGCGCTGCTTCTTGAAATCGGCGTCCTTGTAGGCCTTCGTCAAATACTCGCTGTATTCGCCCGGTGCGAACGTCACCGACGACACATCGGCATCCTGCGCGCTCCCACCCTGCGATTTGAGCTTCTCCTTGCGCACCAGATCGTCCACATACGCCAGCCTCAACGCGGGCGTATCGATGGCGGGATCGGCGCGGCCCGTCAGGTCCAGTTTGATTTCCGGTTTCTCGGCGAGCAGCTTCGCAATCGTATCGAGCTTGCTGCGCGTCGAGTCGGTCAGCTCGGCCGATCCCGGCGCAAACGCGACGTAGCGAAGCTCCCGTGCACCGCTCTCCCCGCTACCGCCCAACGCGTTCGCGAGCAGCGTGAACGGTGCCGTCACCGCACGCTCGACGAGATGCAGAATCGCGCCCCAAATGAGACTGCCCAGGCTGAACTGCGGATTCGAGAGGGAGCCCGAGACCGGGACGTTCACATCGATCTGTCCGCGCGAGTTCTTCAACAGCGAAATGGCAAGGCGCACCGGCAGCTTCGTTGCGGTGTCGTTCTCGACATGGTCGCCGAATGTCAGCTGATCGATGAACAGGTGATTGTTGGCCGTCAGCAGATCGTTTTCGAGCTTGTAGTGCAGATCGACATTGAGCGTGCCCTTCGTGATCGGATAGCCGGCATATTTGACCGAGTAGGGCGTAAGGTTCGTGAGCTCGATGTCGTGCGCGCTCGCGCTCAAATCGAGCGACGGTTTCTCGGCGAGCGGATTGACCGTACCGCGGATTGCGATCGGGCCGTTGCCGGCCAGGCTCGCGCCGACATCCACGGGGGCCGGCGTGGTCGAATCCGTGCCGAATGCGCCGATCGTTCCCGTAATGTCGACGAGGTTCGCGTTGTAGTTCGGTTTCACGAAGTTGTCCGTGTATCGGACGTGCCCTTGCTGCAAGACGACTTCGCCGACATGAACATGGACCGGATTCGACGGCGTGGACGGCGCGTTGTGTGCCACCACCACTTCGCTCGTGTGCCCTCGATGCGTGGCGGCGTCCGTCGCCGCCGCGTCGCTCTTCTCGCGCGCGAGCACATCGTCGAGATTGAGCTTGCCCTGTGCGCTCAGCAACACGCTGCCGAAGAACTGCGCGAACGTCACACGGCCGATGTCGATATCGGTGGCCCGGCCGTCGTAACGCACATTCGTACGCGCCAGCACCAGTGAACGCCATCCCGCGAGCGGGGCCGAAGTGACGCGGTCGAGCAGCCGTACATCGACGAGCGCCGCACCGCCCCGGTAACTCGCCTTGACGCCATCTTTGGCCGTCGACAACTTCAGTTCGCCCCCGGCATTGACGAACGCGCTCTTGACGGCGGCGTTCAAGCTATCGCCGAAGTACGGCTCGAACGCCGCCACGTCGAGACGGTTCGCATGGAGCTTCAGCGACGCGTCGAGCGGGCTCGGCACTACGCTTCCCGAGGCTTCGAGCATGCCCTTGCCGTTCAGCGTCGCATCGAGCTTGATGGGCAGCGGACGGCTCATGTCGTCGCTGACGTTTTGCGCCTCCAACTGAATGGACGAAAAGTGCACGGTCGCCGGCCGGGCCGGCACCTGATCGACGATATCGGCCGACGCGTCTTTCAAACGCAATTCGCCGATCGAGTAATGCCACGCGGGGGAGTCGCCCGCGGGCTGACCACCGTTGGCCGCGCGTGCGTCGCGAGACTTGCGTGCGACGGCCGGCCGCTGAGCGTGGTCGGCCTCGTGCTCGCTCGCGCGCGCATCCGCGGGCGCTTGTGCCGGTTTCGGCGCTTCGGCCCACGCCGCAAGATCGATGCGGCCGTCCTTCAAGCGCGTCGCCTTGACCGCGAGGCCGGTCGCCTCGACGCTCGATAGTTCCGCCTTGCGTCCCGCAAGGTCGATCTGCTTGACGCCGATGCGCGCGTCGCCGAGCGCAACGTCTCCCGAGCCGCTGGAACTGGCCAGTTTCAATGACTTGAGCGTCAAGTCGCCATCGCTCACATGCACATTCACCGGCGCCTTCGACCAATCGACCTTCACCGGCAAGTTCGCCCCGAGCGTGCCAGCCGAAACCTTCGCAGCCGTGGCGTCGGCCAGATACGGCTGGGCCAGCGCGAGCGGCAACGCCTCGGCCGCGAGCTTTGCATCGGCGGTTTTGGCGTCGAGATCGAACGAGCCGGTCGCCGCAAGCGTGCCGCCCTGGGCGAGCGCCGTGCGCACCGCGTAGCGCACCGGGCGCTTGGCGAGCGTCGAAAAATCGTCGACCGCGACCGTCAGATGGTTGAGCCCAAGCGCCACGGGCCGAGCGGGCGTGCGGTCTTCGAGTGCGATGTCGCCGTCGTTGAGCGCCAAACGCTTGATCGAGAGATCGAGCGGCGTCGCGGTGACGGTCGCGCCGGATGCCGCGGCCGGCACCGATGCGGCCGAGGCTTCCGTGGCCGATGCGGCCGAGCCTGCGGACGCACCCTCCGGCGCGGCGGCAAACGTACGCGCCACGCTGAGTTCGCCCGAACGCTCGCGCACCAGATGCAATGACGGCTGATCGAGCCGAATTTCGTCGAAGCGGAACACGCGCTGGAACGGTTCGAGCGAAGCGGCCGCAACATGCAGCGCATGTGCCGAAAAAAGCGGCGCGCTGCGTTCGTCGACGACGCGCGCATCGGCCAGATCGGCGGTGCCTGTCACAGTGAGCGCCGGCGCATCGCCGGTCATCACGAAGTGCAGCTTCAGATCGCCGGCAAGCCTGCCGTTTTGCACGGTGACAGGCAGCTTGACCGGCGCGTACGACAGCAGGCGCGGCACGTCCAGATCGGCAAACTTCAACGCGATTTCCGATTCGCGCGACGCCGCGAACGGTTTCGTCTTGCCGCCAATGCTGATGGGGCTGCCGTCCACACGTGCGACAAAACGAGGATCGACGAAGATATCGGTCTTCGAAGGCAGCGTGGCGACGAACGGCACGCCCAGCGAGAGCTGATCGATCACATGCCGCGCGCCGAGCAATCGGTCGTCGAAATCGATGCGGCCGTTGTCGACATCGATGTTCGAGACGGAAAAACGCGCCGGCCCCGTTTGCGGCTTGGAAGGCGTCGAGAACTTTTCGACGATATCCGTGAAATTGAAGCGCTGCGCATCGAGCCGCACGATGTTCGCGTGCGGCGAATCGATCGTCAACTCGTCGACGATCGGCGCGAAGCGCAGGATCGTGAGCCATGACAGGCGCACGACGAGGCGCTCGGCGCTGAAGAAATCGCCTGGCGCCGCCTTTTCGCCGATCCGGATGCGATCGGCTTCGAGCCGCAGCGTGTAAGGATTGAGCGTGACACGCCCGATCGTCACCGGCCGCGCCAGTTGGGCGCTCAGTTGCTGTTCGGCTACGTGCCGCAGAAGCGGCGGCGCGGCGAAAAATCCCAGCAGCCCGAAAAGGGCGACGACGACGACGATCGAAATCGCCCACCGACGCGCACCGCGCGAGCGCACCACGCCGAGTAGCCGGGTCAGCGCGCCTTCATTGCCGGCATTAGAACTGCTCGTCATCCACCCTCCGGTTTACTTGCGCACGAGCGCAGGCGGTTGCCAATTGCCATCCGCGGCGCCGGTTTGCGGGGCGTAAAGCCGCAAAACGAGCTCAAAGGGGCCCTTCGGTGCCGGAACCCAATTCACCTGTCGCGCACGCCCGGGCGACGCGCTCTGGACATAAATGTCGACCGAACCGTCGCGGTTGCGCCGCAGACCGTCGCGCGACGCGACCGAGAGATGCGGCAGCCGGCCATCGGCCAGGGCGCCATCCGCGGTATAGGCGGTCAGTGTCCAGAACCCGCGCACCGGCGGCAAGGCCTTGGCCGAAAAATGCAGGATATAGCGGTTATCGCCGTCGAGCGGCTCCCCCTGCGCGTCGACGGACGTGGTCGCCACGATATCGTCCTCCTTCGTTCCACTGCCGGGGCGCGTAAACGTAGCGTACGCCCGCAGCGCGTAATCGTCGGCGTAGTGTCCGACGCCATCGGCAAGCCACGTCCAGCCGTTGCCCGACAGCGCGTTGACGGGCGCGCTGGCAAGCCGTGCATGCGCATCGGCGATGCCGTCCTTGATCGCATCGGCCGCGTCGCGCGGCAAATGCGCGGCTTCGCCCGGTTTCACACCGAGATCGGCGAGGATCTCGATCTCATGCGCCTCGGCCGCGGAAGGCGGATTGTCGCGCAAGGCATCGGCAAGACGCCCGAAGAAAGCATCTGGGTCGAGTGCGGCTACCGCCCTGGTTTGTGCGGCGGGTGTGTCGGCAAGCACGATCGATTCGCCGTCGCTGTCCGATTCCGCGCGTTTGCCCGGCTTGAGCCGTTTGCCGCCTTTCGCGCGTTTGCCGTGCTCCTCGACGAAAGCCGAAAGCGGTTCGAGACGCACGAGGCTTTGCAGTCTTCGCGCGGCTGGCACCTCGCGAGGCCCCGTCGCCGCGAAACGCACCGAGAGCCACAGGCTCATGCCCGGCGCATCGACACGTTCGACGTCAGCAGGCAACTGCCGGTCCCAGCCCGGCGCCACGAAGGCGATAGCGCTCGGCTTGGTGAAACCGCGCGCATTGGCAAACTTGCCCGTCGACCAGACGACGTTCGTCCACATATCGAGCGCCCGGGCGTCGAGGTATTCGCCGCGCGTATTCGGCAGTAAGAGCACCATCGGCTCGGCGCTCAGATCGAGCCACGCCGTCGATGCCAGCGTGTCCACATCGGCGTGCGGCAACACGCCGGCATCGTCCGCTGCCGGTAACGTGTCCTGGCGTTGCAGCGTGTTCACTCCCGCTCCGGGCGCCTGCCCCGCCGCGGCCGCCGCGCGGGCACTCGTCATCACGACGAGCGGGTAACCGAATACATAAGAGTCGGAGACTTCGTCCTTGGTCCAGCCAGGGTTACGAGGCGTGCTGGTCGTGTGCATCGGCGCGGCACATCCGGCCAGCACGAGCACGGCAACGCCGACGATCCATGATGCAGCCCCGGCGGGTGAGAATGCGTGTCGCATTGTTGTTGTCTTTTTCAT
Source organism: Trinickia sp. (assembly GCF_036503415.1). Classification (GTDB taxonomy): domain Bacteria; phylum Pseudomonadota; class Gammaproteobacteria; order Burkholderiales; family Burkholderiaceae; genus Trinickia. The sequence continues at coordinate 43,180 of NZ_DASXWY010000209.1, forward strand.
TTAGGAGTCGATGAAATATCCGCAAAACGGCATCGAGGATCCGACACATGGCACGCCGTCCGGCAAAGACGGCGCTCCCGGCTTCGTGTCGGATCGCGAAAGGGTTTTATCGTATCCTCAGGCGGTAAGCAAGGACAACTCCGAAGCGAGGCCCGGATATACGTTTTGTTCGCTTTTTCCCGCTCCGACCGCACGACGCCGCCCGAAACCCATAATGTGCCCACGCGAAGCCCTTCATCACGCGAGCCGCAGCGGCGCCGCGGCCGGATGGACGGGGTTTGCGGCGTGCGCGAAACTGCCGCTTGACCTTCCAATGATGGGAAGGTCAAAACTGTCGTTCATCGCGGCAGTGTCCGCTTGCCTATGCCGATTCCCATCATGACCGATCTCGCCTCTCCCCCAGCCGCGGCGGCCTCAGCGGCCGCGACCGCCGAACTCGATATCGGCGGCATGAGCTGTGCCTCGTGCGTGCGGCGCGTCGAAAAAGCGCTCTCGCGCGTTCCCGGCGTCGTCGACGTCTCGGTGAACCTCGCAACCGAGCGGGCCAGTGTCGGGCTCGCCACCGCCGCCGCGCCTGCGACGCTCGAGGCGCTCGTCGCGGCTGTCGCGGGGGCCGGCTACGAGGCGCGGCCCGTCGTGGAGGCGCCACGTGGATCGGACCGCGATTCGGGCACTGCGGCCGCAGGCACCGATGCCGATCGCGATGCCGCGCGCCATCGGCAATCGCAGCGCGAACTGGCTGCGGTGGCCGTCGCCGCCGCTTTCTCTTTGCCACTGATGTTGCCGATGCTCGCCGAAGCCGTCGGCGGTCACTGGATGCTGCCGGCATGGCTGCAGTTGATATTGGCAAGCGTCGTGCAGTTCGCCTGCGGTGCGAGGTTTTATGTCGGGGCCTGGCATGCCGTGCGCGCTCGCACCGGCAACATGGATTTGCTCGTCGCCCTCGGCACTTCCGCCGCCTATGGGCTCAGCGTGTGGCAGATGAGCGTGCATCCTGGCGACACGATGCACCTGTACTTCGAAGCCTCGGCCGTCGTCATTGCGCTCGTGCGGCTCGGCAAATGGCTCGAGACGCGCGCCAAGCGCGAGACCACTGCCGCGATCCGTGCCCTGAACGCGCTTCGGCCCGACCGCGCGCGGCTGCGGCAAGCTGACGGCAGCGAGCGCGAAGTGCCGCTCGACGAGGTGCGCGTCGGCATGGTCGTTCTCGTGCGGCCCGGCGAACGCGTGCCCGTCGACGGCTCGATTCTCGAAGGGCGCACCCACGTGGACGAAGCCCTGATCACGGGCGAAAGCCTGCCCGTCGCGAAAGCGCCCGGCGACCGGCTGACGGCCGGTTCGATCAACGGCGAGGGGCTCGTGGCCGTCACCACCACCGCGATCGGCGCGGAAACCACGCTCGCGCGCATCGTGCGGCTCGTCGAGACGGCGCAGGCCCACAAGGCGCCGATCCAGCGGCTCGTGGATCGCGTGAGTGCCGTATTCGTACCGGCGATCCTGCTGATCGCCGCGGCGACGTTCGCCGGTTGGCTGCTCTCGGGCGCATCGGCCGAGACCGCCATCCTCAACGCGGTGTCAGTGCTCGTCATTGCCTGCCCTTGCGCGCTCGGCCTGGCCACGCCCGCGGCCATCATGGCGGGCACGGGCGTCGCGGCACGGCACGGCGTGCTGATCAAGGACGCCGAAGCGCTCGAACTCGCGCAACGCGTCACGGTCGTCGCATTCGACAAGACCGGCACGCTCACGCTCGGCAAGCCGCGAGTCGTCGCATTCGAAAGCATCGGGATCGAGCGGGACCGGGCATGGATGCTCGCTGCCGCGCTCGAACGCGGCAGCGAGCACCCGCTCGCGCGTGCGCTCCTCACCGCATCCGAAGCGCAAATGCCGACGGAAACGGGCGGCAACGTACCGGCGGCAGCACCGCTGCGGGCGCTTCACGTCCAGGCAGTGCCGGGCCGGGGCGTGCAAGGGGAAGTCGAAAGCACTACGCTCATGCTCGGCAATGGCGGCTGGCTCGACGCGCTCGGCATCGCCCCGCCAGCACCCGTGCTCGCGCGGGCTCGCGAACTCGAGGCCGCCGGCAATACCGTATCGTGGCTCATGCGCGCCGAAGGGTCGGGTGCGAGCGCAACCGCGCTCGCACTGATCGCATTCGGTGACACGGTCAAGCCCGATGCACGCGCTGCCGTCGAACGTCTCGCAGCGCGCGGAATCGAGAGCGTGCTCGTGACCGGCGATAACCGCGGCGCCGCAGCTTCGGTGGCCGCTGCGCTCGGCATCGAAACGTTCCACGCCGGGGTGCTGCCCGCGGACAAAGCGCGCGTGGTGCGCGAAATCAAGGCGCAAAGCGGCGGCATCGTCGCGATGGCGGGTGACGGCATCAACGACGCGCCCGCGCTTGCGGCAGCCGATATCGGCCTCGCGTTCGCGAGCGGCACCGACATCGCGATGCATGCGGCCGGGATCACGCTCATGCGCGGCGAACCGTCGCTCGTCGCCGATGCGATCGACATCTCGCGGCGGACCTATCGCAAGATTCAGCAGAATTTGTTTTGGGCGTTCGTCTATAACCTGATCGGCATTCCGCTCGCCGCGCTCGGTTGGCTCAACCCGATGCTCGCGGGCGCCGCAATGGCGTTTTCGAGCGTCAGCGTCGTCACGAACGCATTGCTGCTCAAGCGTTGGAAACGGTAAACGGGAGCGGCTGGCGCATGGGTCCGTGGCAGCCGCCGGTCAACCGCCCCTGTGCGTGTGAGCGGTGCGCGCATGCCTGGCCGATGGCGTCAGCGTCGAAACGGATGCCGAAGGTGCGCCCGGCGCTGCGCCTTGGCGCGACGGCAGCGCGGCAAGCCTCCCAGCCATCGCGTCGGCCGTGCCGCGGATATCCGCCGCCGCACCGGAGGCCGTGTCGAGAAACGCCGCGAGCGCCAACTGCTGGCTGCGCAGCAGCGCCTCGGTTTTTTGCTGTGCGGCGGCGCTTTCGCGCGCTACGCGTGCGAGGACGACGAACTGTGCGATCGCGAGCGCCAGCATCAGGACACTCGCGCACGCCATGATAGTCAGCAGGCGCGCGCTACGTCGGCGGCTGGCGGCCGAGGCCCGACGCTCTTCAGCGAGCGAGCGCGACAGCGCAGCGACGGTCTCGGCCAATGCCGCCGTCGATGCGGTTTGTGCGACCTGCGCCGCGCCGATGGCATCAGCGGAACCGGAAGCGGGCGAGTCGGCCGATGGCGGTGCCAATGACGATGATGATGAAGACCCCTGCGCGGCGCCCGA
>NZ_DASXWY010000210.1:0-4644 GCF_036503415.1 Trinickia sp.
GGCGAATCCCGACAATCGGCGCGCTCGCCGCTTACGCCAGATTCAGCCCGACCTGATTTCAAAGAGATCCGGTGAAGCCGATACTGAATCCAACACCAACGTAACCGCGACACCGATACAAACGCCGCCGGCATGACCGGATATCGAGTGCCAGGACGCGGCCAATGCGGATGCGCTACGGAGATACGCGATGTCGGACCACACAACGAAAGACGCACGCGCGAGCGAGGTCGAGGAAATCGTGCAGCTCGCACGCGATGCCGGTCTGCTGGTGACCCTCGATGGACGCATCGGACGCGAGACCTATCAGAGCGTCGGGGGCTCGCTCGCATCGTTTCTGCGCTTCGTCGATGCGTTGCGCCGCGCGCTGGCCGAGAAAGAGCCAGTCTGAATCCCGGCATTTATTGCGGCATCTATTGCGCATAGACAAGTCCAGCGTGCGGTGAATCGATTGACGCAAGTCAATGCGGTCCGTTCTTTCGGATAGCCATCATCTGACGCCTTGCGACGTTCGCCGGGCGGCGCGATGAACGCAATGTCGGTTAGCGCCGACGAGCTTCCATCCCACCCTCCTTTTTCGGCCATATCGGCCATCGCGTTCCGCCATTGGCAGGCGGCCGTAATTCGCGCACAATTTCGCCCAATGTCGCCGCTGACCGCGCAGGTCATCGGAAACACGCGTGCATTTGATCGATCACGGACCTCGCTCGGCCGTTCGAAGCCGGACCACCAAAAAAATTTCGCATGCCAGACGTTGCTGCCTCGCCGCCCCCCGCCGCACCGCCCGGTCGCCTCCGAGGCCTGTCGGGCCGTTCGCGCGAGCCTCTTTTCGCAGCGGTCGTCGCGGCTTGCCTCGTCTTCCTGATCACCGCTGTCGCCACGACGCTCGTCCGGCAACGCCTGCTCGATTCGGCGCAAGAGCGCTTCGACATGACCGCGAGCCGCCTGACGGTGGACCTGCATCGCGAACTCCAGATGTGCACCCACATCGTGCGGGGGGCTGCCGGCTTCATCGGGGCGCAGGATACGATGCCCAGCACCGACGCGTGGGAGCGCTACATCGCTCATCTGGCGCTCGACGACGCCCCGCCGTGCGTGCGTACACTCGGCTATGCGAACATTTCGAGCGGCGAACTCGTAACGGGTAGCGCCGCGAAAGTCATGCTCATGTGGCCCCGGCGTCCCGACGGCACGGGGCAATTGCAGCTCGACACCCGCCCGGATACGCTGCCCGCACTGCAACGCGCTGCCGATTCCGGGCAAGTCGTACTGAGCGTCCATGCGAGCCAGAAGGACGACGATATCGACAGCGCCGATCACGCGCAGCGCGCACGCGTCGATATGTACCTCCCTGTCTACCGCAATGCGCCCATGCCGATGACGGGTTCGACCCGTCGTGCCGAGCTGGCGGGCTTCATCCTGGCGCAAGTCGATACCGAATATCTGTTTGCCAGCGTCGCGGCCCGATCTCCTCGCGTCGATATGCGCGTCGCCGCCGGCACACCCGCGGTCGCACTCTATCCGCCCGCGGCATCGCTGCAGGACTTCCCCATGCCGGCCGGCTCGCCCGCACGCTTTCAGCACACGGACAAGCTGCATTTCGGCGGTCAACTCGTCAGCGTCAGCTATGCGAGCGACGACCCGCTGCTGAGCGCGCCGCTCGGCTTCGCCACCGGCGCGTTCATCGCGTCGGGCCTGCTCGCGGCGCTGATCGCGGGCGCCACCGCGTTCGTATTCGCGTATCGCCGCGGCGAAACCCTTGCCACCGCCGGGTTGGCACGCTCGCTCTCGTCGCTCAACGAAGCCCGGATGATGGCCATCGTGCGGGCCTCCTCCGAAGCGATCATCACACTCGACGAGGCTCAGCGCATCGTCATCTTCAACCCGATGGCCGAGCGTATTTTCGGATGCTCCGCCATGGACGCCATCGGCAGTTCGCTCGACCGTTTCATTCCCGAGCGCTACCGCGACATGCACCGCAAACACGTCGAGCAGTTCGGCGCGACGGGCGTCACCGAACGCCAGATGGGGCGCCAGCGCGTGCTCACGGGATTGCGTGCCAACGGGGAGGAATTCCCGATGGAAGCGTCGATTTCGCAGATTTCCGACGGCGACGGACAGCGCAAGTTCTACACCGTGATGTTGCGCGACGTCACCGAGCGGGTCAAAGCCGAGAACGAATTGAAGGCATCGCGCCAGGAACTGCGCGAACTCTCGGCCAACCTGCAGAATGTGCGCGAAGACGAGAAGACGCGTATCGCGCGCGAGCTGCATGACGATCTCGGGCAGCAATTGACCGCACTGAAGATGGATATCTCGTCGGTCCAGCAAGTGCTGGGCGCGCAGGACGGGGTGCCATCCGCCGTGCTGACCCAGTTGCAAGGCATGCGCCGCATCATCGATACGACGGTCGGCTCCGTCCGGCGCATTGCGGCGGATCTGCGGCCCGTGATGCTCGACGACCTGGGGCTCTTACCCGCCATCGAATGGCTGCTCAATGATTTCACGACGCGCTACAGCATCGAGGTGGCGCGCCGCATCGAGCCGGGCGACGTGCTTTTTTCGCGCAACGGGGCAACGGCGCTGTTTCGTATCATGCAGGAGGCACTGACGAACGTCATCCGCCATGCCGAAGCCACGCGTGTCAGCGTCGAGTTCACGGTCGCGGACGATCGATGCCGGCTTCGGATTGCCGATAACGGACGCGGCGCCGCCCCGGAAGACACCGAAGGCCACGGGGAAAAGACTTTCGGGCTGTTGGGGATTCGCGAGCGCGCCCACATGCTCGGCGGCTCCGTCGAAATCCAGACAGCCACCGGGCGCGGGTTCGCGATAACCGTCATACTGCCGCTTGCAGCAATACAACAGGAAGAGGCGCTGCCATGACCAGAGTTCTATTGGCCGATGACCATACGCTCGTGCGCGACGGTCTGAGGCACATTCTGCAAAACACGAGCGGTTTCGAAGTTGCCGGCGAAGCCTACGATGGACCGACCACCGTCAACCTCGTCAGAGGCACCCCGGCCGACGTGCTGGTGCTGGATCTGTCCATGCCGGGACCCCGCACAGGCGTCGAGCTCGTCAAACAGATCAAGGACGAGACGCCATCGCTGCGCATACTGGTACTGACCATGCATGCCGAGCAGCAGTACGCCGTACGCGCATTCAAGGCCGGCGCTTCGGGCTATCTGACGAAGGAAAGCGCCAGCACGGAACTCGTCGCGGCAGTCACGAAGGTCGCCGCGGGGGGCGTCTACGTCAGCCTGTCGATGGCCGAACGCCTGGCGCAAAGTCTGAACGAGCCCACCGACATGGCGCCCCATCAGCGCCTTTCGGATCGCGAGTTCGACGTCTTCCGGCGCATCGCGGCCGGCCAGACCATCACCGAGATCGCCCACGAGCTGTGCGTCAGCGCAAAAACCGTCAGCACCTATAAAACGCGCATCCTCGAAAAGATGCAGATGCCGCACGAAGCGGCGCTCGTGCGCTACGCGATCCAGCACAAACTGTTCGACGACAGCGACCAGATATGAGCGCGAACCGGTTCCGCCAAGCGCACACCGGCACAATCGACGCCCCATCGGGGCCCGGTAGGAAACGTCCTACAGGGCGCTTCGTCAACACCTACGCGATCTTCTTATTTGGCCGATTTGCAGCCGCCTGACGGGCGATGATACTGGTGAGTATGAGCTCACCTACGTCATCTCCTTTGAAGGTCTTCGTCGTCGAAGATTCCATGCTCGTACGCAAGCGGCTGGCCGAACGGATTCAGCCGCCCGCCGGGGCGGGGCTGATCGTCGGCGAGGCGGAGGATGTGGAGGCGGCGCTTCGCGGCATCGCAGCAAAGGAACCGGATGTGGTCATCGTCGATCTGCGGCTGACGGATAGCCACGGCATCGATCTTCTGCACGCGTTGCGCGACCGTACGGATCCCATCGTCACCATCGTGCTGACCAACTACGCGAGCGATGTTTTTCGCGAAGCGAGCGCCGCCGCGGGCGCCGATTACTTCTTCGACAAGACCACCGAATTCGATCGGGCGATGGAGACCATCGCGCGGCTGGCCCAGGAAAAAAACGAGGACGCGGCAGGCTGAAACGCCACGAGCCGCCCCGGCCTGCGACACGCGGGGCCGCCCCGATTCCCGCGTCGCCAATGTACGCACCCGTAGGCGCTCAGGCACTTGCGGCGCCGGATCCGAGCGGCATGCCGTCGCAACCGGCCAGCTTGCGCTCAGCGTGATCGAACGCGGCGCGCACCGCGGCTTCCGGATCGTCGTCCGCGCAGTGAGGCATCGGCAAAAGCTGGCCGCTGGGCGTCACGAGATCGAGCCTTGCGTCGAAAACCGTATGCTGATTCGCCGAAATCTCCTCTATCGCGAGGTGACAGCTTCCGAGCATGCGACTGAACCGTTCGAGACGCAGCAGTTGTACCGCAGCCTCGGCTTCTATCCGCGCGTTCCCGGGAAACCCGAGATACACGATCTGCATGCCGATGCCCATCACCGCCTCCTCGTTCAATCGATTGCGCCGTGCCCGCATAGGACAGCAGCTACGACACAATCTTCGCGCGCGCACGAAAAGACACGTTGACCTGGGTCAACGGCAAACGAGTACCGTGCGTGGAAGGATAGGCGGCGATAGT
>NZ_DASXWY010000211.1:0-81207 GCF_036503415.1 Trinickia sp.
CGCGAGCGCGGCGCGGCCCATGCGGGCACGGGCAAATGAGCACAGTGAGAGACCGACGATGAACGAGCAGCACCTGATCGAGATGGCCAACCGCATCGGCGAGTTCTTCGAGTCGATGCCCGATCGCGACGAGGCCCTCGCTGGCATCTCGGAGCATATCCGGCGCTTCTGGGAGCCGCGCATGCGGCGGGCGATTCTGGCGACACTCGACGATGCTCAAGCGAGCGCCGCGATGCTGCCGATCGTCAAAGACGCGCTGGTCCGGACACGCGAGAAGCTCACGCCGGCCGAAGCCGCTTGACGTTTTCCCCCGGGGAATCGCTCCCCGGGGAAACAGCAATCATCAACCGTTTTCGCGCCTCGCCGCGAACCAGCTCTCGCAATGCCTTGCCAGTGCACTGGCATCGGTTGCCGGACGGCCGCGCGCACAAATGTAGCCGTCGGGCCGCAGCAGATAGAACGCCGGGCGAGTCCTTCCGTAAGCCTCCATCAGCGGCGTGCCGCTTCCGCTTTGCGCATCGGTCACATGCCAAATGCGCACATTCCCCGCCAATACACGCTCGACGAGCGAGGCAAGCTTCTCGATGCTCGGATCGGGCGGGGTGGACCTCGCGGCAAGCGCGTCGGTGGCATCGAACCCCCTCGGATTGTCGCCGGGCGCGCCCACCAGTAAAAAGAGCGAAAAGTAGGCTGGGTCGTGCAGATCGAAAATGCAGCCGGTGCCCGGGGCCCGGCCGAGCGGGCCATCGATCACATGCACGAGTGCATCCGGCGCGCGCTCGCCGGCACGTGGGCCTCCATCGAGCACGCGCTCGAGCGTGAGCGCGCTGCGCCGGTACTGGATCGAGAGCTCGCTCACCATCAGGCGCGCCGCATCGCGCAGCGGCCCGAATGCCGCGAGGATCGGCATCGCCCGTTCGCGCAACAGCTTCAGCGCCCCCCGTTCGGCCTCGGCCAACTGAGTAATGAAGTTCGTCTGCCGCAGCACGTCGCGCTCGATGGGGTGACGCTCCGCCTGATAGGTATCGAGCAGATGCTCCGCGGCGTGCCCTTTGAGCACGCGCGCCAGTTTCCAGCCCAGGTTGAATGCTTCCTGGATGCCGGTGTTCATGCCTTGTGCGCCGGCCGGACTATGCACGTGCGCCGCGTCGCCCACGAGGAAAGTACGCTGCACGCGCAATCGCTCGACCATCCTGCTGTTCAATCGAAAGTACGACGACCATTCAAGCCCCGACAACTCGAGCGGACGATGGATGCGGCGCCCGGCAGTCTCGCGAAAAAGCGCGAGCGGTGGATCGCCGGGCGGATCGTCACCGTCGCGCGAACTCGCCTCGGCGTGCTCCCGTGGCTTTGCCTTTCCATCGGCGACCGGCTCCGGATGATCGGCGATGAACCGGTGGCGGCCGCCGCCCATCGGGAACAGGGCCGCCAAGCCTTCTCCCGATGCGAATAGATGGAACTCGTCGTCGGGCAAATCCCAATCGGCATGCAGGTCTGCCAACATGAACGTCTGTTCGAACGTCTTACCGGCAAAGCTGAGTCCGAGCAAGCTGCGCACCGTGCTATGAGCGCCGTCGGCCGCGACGATGAATGGGACGTGCACCGTCTCGCGCCGGCTGTCGGCATCAACGAGTTCGGCCTCGGCGCGCGCGGCCCCCTGCGTCAGGCCGACCAGTTCGGTACCGCGTTCCACCGTCACGCCGAAAGTGGCGAGATGCTCGGTCAGGATGCGCTCCGTCACCGTCTGATCGAGGCACATCAAGTAGGGATAGCGCGTGTGCAACGGGTCGAAATCGAGCCGCGCGAGCCGATGACCGTTCGAATACAGGTTGGCGGCTCGCAACCGGTGACCGGCCGCGAGAAACGGCTCGACGACGCGATGCTGCTCCAGGAGTTCGAGCGTGCGGGCTTGTATGCCGATCGCACGCGAGTGCGCCGCCGGTTGCGGCGCTCGATCGATGATGCGCACGGCGACCTGCGCACGTGCGAGGCTCATCGCGGCGGCAAGCCCGGTTGGGCCCGCGCCGACGATCAGCACGGGCTGCTCGTTTGCGGCGGCGGCCATGCGTTTTCCTCCGGCGAACCACGACTCGCCTAGTGTACGCTGGCCGCCCGCTGGCCGGCGCGGCGAACGCGCTTTTCGCGTGGCACGGCGAGTGTGGGAAAATGCCGCGTTCACCGCTTTTCCTGCCGTCATGGATTCTCTTTTCGCTCGCGCTTACGCGGCCCATCGTGACGGAAGGCTCGCCGACGCCGAGCGCGATTATCGCGCGGCGCTCGCCGCCGACCCCACGCACGCCGACGCCCTGCATCTGCTCGGGGTACTGCGCCATCAGCAAGGACGACACGCCGAAGCTGCCGATCTCGTCGGCCGCGCGGTACGGCTGCGTCCGGACGACGCCGGTCTGCAGCTCAATCTCGGCAATGCGCTGAAGGCGCTCGGCCAACTGGACGGCGCCATCGAGCGGTTTCGAAACGCGCTGACGCTTGCACCGGAGTTCCCGCTCGCGCATTACAACCTCGGCAACGCCTATGCAGCGGCGGGCCGGCACGCGGACGCCGTCGATGCATTCGAGCGCTCGCTGCTTCTTACGCCCGACGACGCGCCGACCTGGAACAATCTCGGCAACGCGCTGCACGCGGTCGGACGGCACGACGACGCGATCGAGGCGTTCAAGCAGGCGCTGGCCCTGCGCCCCGATCACGCAGGCGCTCATAACAACCTCGGCATGGCCTATGCGGCACTCGGCCGAGCCGATGACGCCATCGTCCATTTCCGCCGGGCCCTGGCGCTCGAGCCGCGCTTCATCGCCGCACACTTCAATCTGGGTAACACCCTCGACGCGACAGGCCAGCACGAGCAAGCCGTCGTGGCATTCGAGGCGGCACTGGCGCTGCACGCGCCATTTGCACCGGCACTCCTCGGGCTCGGCAATGCGCTCGCCGCGCTGGGCCGTCATGCGCACGCGATCTCCGCACTCGAGCGCGCGGTCGGGCTCGATCCGCGCATGAGCCTCGCCTGGCTCAGTCTCGGCAACGCGCACCACGCGCTTTGCGCGCACGATGCAGCGTTGCGCGCCTACGATCAGGCATTGCGGCTGCGTCCGGAACTCGCTTCGGCCCGGCTCAACCGGGCGCTGACGCTGCTTGCGCTCGGCGACTTCGCACGGGGCTTGCCCGAATACGAAGCCCGGCTGGAACTCGCGGCGACCGCCGACGCGGCGTCGGGCCGCGCGGTGCAACGTGCCCTGCCCCGCTGGCATGGCGAGCCGATCGAAACGCGGACGCTGCTCGTCGAAACCGAACAGGGCTTCGGCGATACGCTTCAATTCATGCGCTTCGTGCCGCTCGCGCGCGAACGCGCGGGGCGTGTCGTATTTGCCGTGCAGCCCGAGCTGCTGCCGCTCGTCGAGCCGCTCGGGCCGCTTTGGCGGGTCAAGATCGTCGCACGCGACGAAGCTCATCAAGTCGAAGCCGATCTGCAGTGCCCTCTACTGAGCCTGCCGCTTGCGCTCGGCACGAGGCGCGACACACTGCCCGCCCAACGCCGCTACGTCGAAGTACCCGGGGCTTACCGGCGCCGCTGGCGAGGCTCGCTGGGCGGTCACGCGCGTTTCAAGGTGGGGATTGCATGGGCCGGCCGCATTCAGGCCCATGAGACGCGCACGATGCCGGTCGACGCACTCGCGCCGCTTTTCGCGCTTGCGGGCATAGACTGGATCGTTCTGCAGCCGGCTATCGGCGAACTCGATGCGCAATCGCTGGCCATACACGCCAAGCGCGCGTCGATTCATCGTTACGAAGGCCGGATTCGCGACTTCGCCGATACGGCCGCCATCGTCGAAAGGCTCGATGCCGTGGTTTCGATCGATACGTCGATCGCCCACCTTGCCGGCGCCCTGGGCAAACCGCTTTTGCTGATGCTGCCGTTCGCCGCCGATTGGCGATGGTTCACTGCCGAGCCCCGCACGCCGGCGCAAGGCAACATGGCTGGGGAGCCCACTCCGTGGTATCCGAGCGCACGCCTGATTCGCCAACCGACGCCCGGTGCATGGCTGGAGGTGACGCAAGCCGCCGCGCGGCTTTTGCGGGGCGAACTCGGTCTTTGACGAGGCTGGATCCGTCGGAAACGTTTCGACGAACGACGAGAGCCTTGCGCCTTATGCCTACAGAATGCCGCCGCGCTCGCGAATTTGAGGCCAGGCAAGCTTCATGTAATACAGCATCGACCAGATCGTCAGGACGGCAGCGAGATAAATGAGCCAGACGCCCCACACGTGTGTCGCGATGACCCACCCGCCGATGCGCAGCGGCGCCCCGAAGAGCAGCATCGGAATCGCAACCATCTGGCAGGCTGTCTTGAACTTGCCGAGCTGATTGACCGCCACGCTTTTCGATGCTCCGATTTGCGCCATCCATTCGCGCAGGGCTGAGATCGCGATTTCGCGCCCCACGATCACGAGCGCGATCGCCGCTTCGATTCGGCCGAGCTGTACCAGGATCAGGAGCGCGGCCGTCACCATCAGCTTGTCGGCCACGGGATCGAGAAACGCACCGAACGCCGAAGTCTGATTCCATTTGCGGGCGAGATAGCCGTCGAACCAGTCGGTCAGCGCGGCGAGCACGAAGATGACGCACGCCGCCGCGTTGCGATGCGGCTCGCTCATCCACGCGTCCGGCACATAGAACACGCCAACGACGAGCGGAATCAGCACGATCCGCAGCCACGTCAGGAAAATCGGAAAATTGAACGGCATGAGCGAATGGCCGGCGGCCCCGCGAAGTTGACGGAACAAGGAGACGCCATTGTGCCGTGTCGACGGACCCGCCACAAGCCAAGCCGCAGCCAAGCCGCGGCGGTAGGCGGACTCGGCCGCCGATGCCCTTCGCGCCCCTTCAGTGCAGTTGCCTGTAGATCTGCTCGGCCAACGCGAGCGAAATACCTTCGACGCTTGCCAGATCCTCGACACTTGCCGCCACCACGCCGCGCAGCCCGCCAAATCGCGCCAAAAGCCGCTGCCGGCGTTTGGCGCCGATGCCCTCGAGCTCTTCCAGCCGCGAGGTCTGACGCGCCTTGGCACGCTTGGCGCGCATGCCGGTAATCGCAAAGCGATGCGCCTCGTCGCGAATCTGGGCGACCAGCATGAGCGCAGCGCTCTCCTTGCCGAGCTCCAGCGGTGCGCGGCCGTCGGCGAACACGAGGGTCTCGAGTCCCACCTTGCGCCCTTCTCCTTTCGCCACGCCGACGAGAATCGAGCGGTCGATCCCCAGCTCCGCGAAGACCTGGCGCGCGACCTCGACTTGCCCTTTGCCGCCATCGATCAGCACGATATTCGGCAGCGTGCCGCCGGCCGCGGTCGGTTCGGCCGCATCGGCGGCGAGCCCCGGATCGGCTGCCGCCTCGGGCTGCAGCTCGGCTGCGCGATCGTCCGCGTTGCCCGCGGCCGACTCGACCATCTTCTCGTAGCGGCGCGTCAACACCTGGCGCATGGCCGCGTAATCGTCCCCGGGCGTGATTCCGGTGATGTTGTAGCGCCGGTACTCGCTCGACTGCATCTTGTGATCGCGGTACACGACGCACGATGCCTGTGTGGCCTCGCCCATCGTATGGCTGATGTCGAAGCATTCGATACGCAGATGCGCGAGATCGTCGCATTCGAGACCGAGCGTTTCGGCGAGTGTGCGTGTACGCGCTTGCTGCGAGCCCTGCTCCGACAGCAGCCGCGTGAGCGCAAGACGTGCATTGTTCTCGGCCATTCCGAGCCAGACGCGTTTTTGGCCTTGCGGTTGACGCACGAGCGTGACCTTGTGGCCCGCCTGCTCGCTCAGGAGCTCGACGAGTTCGCGGCTCGCCGGAGCGTGGCTGACGACGAGCACCGGCGGTACCCGATTGCCGAGATAATGCTGCGCGATGAACGCTTCGAGGACCTCGGCTTCGATGCCCGCCGCGACGCCGGGTTCGGGCATGTCGTCGGCGTCGAGCGGCGCGGGCGCATCGAGCGCAGCCTCCAACGCCGCCTCCTCGACGCCGGGCGGGGTGTCGACATGCGCCGGGAAATAGGCCTTGTCGCCGAGGTGCCGCCCGCCGCGGACCATTGCCAGATTGACGCAGACGCGTCCGCCTTGCGCGACGACGGCGAGGATGTCCACATCGCTGTCGCTGCCGACTTCGATCGCCTGCTGATGCAGGACCGTCGACAGCGAACTCATCTGGTTGCGCACGGCCGCGGCCTGCTCGAACTTCAGCTCCGCCGCGAAGGCATGCATCTTGGCCTCGAGTTCTTTCATCACCTCGTTTTGGCGACCGAGCAAAAAGCGCGATGCGTTTTCGACGTCGCGCGCATAGTCCTCCTCGTTGATAGCACCGACGCACGGCGCGGTGCAGCGCGCGATCTGATGCAGCAGGCAAGGCCGCGTGCGGTTGTTGAACACCGAGTCCTCGCACGTGCGCAACTGAAACACGCGCTGCAGGATCTGGATGCTTTCGCGCACCGCCCACGCGCTCGGAAACGGCCCGAAATACTGATTCTTCTTGTCGACGGCTCCGCGGTAATACGCCATGCGCGGAAACTTGTGCCCCGTCAGCTTGAGATAGGGATAGGACTTGTCGTCGCGAAACAGGATGTTGTAACGCGGCGCCAGCGCCTTGATCAGATTGTTCTCGAGCAGCAGCGCTTCGGCTTCGGAGCGCGTCACCGTTGTTTCGATGCGTGCGATGCGCGTGACCATCATCGCGATGCGCGGCGAGAGCTGCGTCTTGGTGAAGTAGCTCGAGACGCGCTTTTTGAGGTCGCGCGCCTTGCCCACGTAAAGCACTGCACCGAGCTTGTCGTAGTACCGGTAGACGCCGGGCATATGCGGCAATTGCGCGAGGATGCGCTTGGGCTCGAAGGCGGGTTCGGGGGCGTGCGGTTCGGTCATGCGGATGTCGGACGGAAAGCGCCGCGCCTGGCTGCGAGCCGGCACGGCGTGCTTTAGAATCGCCAGTTTAGAACATTTGCGCCGGCTCCCGCGCCCGCGCGGCGCGCTGCATCATGTCCGATCCGTCCCATCCGAGCGCCTCGGCGCCAGCGAGCGCAGCGTCGTCCGTGCTCGCCTGCGACATCTTTTGCGCCGTCATCGATAACTTCGGAGATGTCGGCGTCTGCTGGCGTCTGGCCCGCCAGCTCGCCGGCGAACATGGCTGGCAGGTGCGCTTGATCGTGGACGATCTTCCTACTTTCGCGCGGCTCGAGCCGGCCGTCGATGTCGCCGCATCGAGACAGACAGTGGCCGGCATCGAGATCGAGCAATGGCATGACGTTCATGCCGGCGAAACGCTGCAAGTCGCCGATGTCGTCATCGAGGCGTTCGCATGCGAATTGCCGGCGCCCTATCTCGCCGCAATGGCACGACGCGAGCGCGTGCCGGTCTGGCTCAATCTCGAGTACCTGAGCGCCGAGGACTGGGTGGCCGGCGTCCACTTGAAGCCCTCACCGCATCCACGCCATGCGCTCGTGAAGACGTTTTTCTTCCCCGGTCTCGGGCAGGGCACGGGCGGTGTCATCAAGGAGCGCGATCTCGACGCGGCGCGCGCACGCTTCCTTTCGTCCAGCGAAGCGCGCCAGACGTGGTGGCAGCGCATGACGCTCGGGCCGCCCCCCGGCCCCGAGGCAACGGTCATCTCGCTGTTCGCGTACGAAAACCCGGCCGCGCAAGCACTGCTCGCGCAATGGCGCGACGCGCCGGGCCCCGTGATATTGCTCGTGCCGGAAGGACGCATCTCCGGTGCGGTCGCGCGCTTTTTCGATCTTGCTTCGTTCAAGGCCCCCGCACTGGCGGAGCGTGGCAACCTGCGCGCGCATGCGCTGCCGTTCGTGCCCCAGGCTGCCTTCGACGAGATGCTCTGGGCAAGCGACCTGAATTTCGTGCGCGGAGAAGACTCTTTCGTGCGCGCGCAATGGGCGCGGCGGCCGTTCGTCTGGCACATCTACCCGCAAGCCGACGCCGCCCATCTGCCGAAGCTCGATGCCGCGCTCGCCCACTATGCGGCCCCGCTGCCCGCCCCGGCTCGCGCGGCGATGGATCGCTTCTGGCACGCCTGGAACGGGGCCGGCACGCCCGACTGGGCGGACTTCTGGTCCCACCGGGAGGCCTTTTATGCGCGCGCCGCCAGTTGGGCCGATGAGCTCGCGACGCTCGGCGATCTCGCATCAAACCTAGCGCAGTTTGCAAAAAGCCAGTTAAAATAAGCGGTTATCTCCAACGGCGGTCTGGCGTTTTCAAGCGATGTCTTCAAGCGATCGATGCCGTTGAGCAACAGGAAACCTCATTCGCAAGGACAGTGTTTTTTATGAAGATCGCACAAGAACTCCGCACGGGCAACGTCGTGATGATCGGCAGCGATGCCATGGTCGTCCAGAAAGCCGAATACAACAAATCGGGCCGCAATGCCGCCGTCGTCAAGATGAAGTTCAAGAACCTGCTGACCGGCGCGGGCATGGAAACGGTCTACAAGGCGGACGACAAGTTCGACGTCGTCGTGCTCGACCGCAAGGAAGTGACCTACTCGTACTTTGCCGACCCGATGTACGTGTTCATGGACGCCGACTACAACCAGTACGAAGTCGAAAAAGAGATGATGGGCGATGCGCTCAACTATCTCCAGGAAGGCATGGTCTGCGAAGTCGTGTTCTACAACGAAAAGGCGATCTCCGTCGAACTGCCGACCACGGTCGTGCGCGAAATCATCTACACGGAACCGGCTGTGAAGGGCGATACGTCGTCGGGCAAGGTCCTCAAGACGGCCAAGATCAATACCGGCTTCGAGCTGCAAGTCCCGCTCTTTTGCAACATCGGCGACAAAATCGAAATCGACACGCGCACGCACGAATATCGCAGCCGCGCGTAAGCAGTTTGAAAGAAAAGTAAGGGCAAGCACCCTGCCGAACCGGGCGCCCCATCGGGGCGCTTTTTTTTTCGTATGAGTGGTGTATGGTTGAGAAAACTTTACCGGTCGTTTTTTCCGTCCCTGGCCCGACAAACCCGCAGCGATGCCTGGCGTTTTTTGCTAGCCCGCTGTTTTGAAAGCAAAAACTTTTATGGCGTGAAACCTGCTTGTCGCAATGATTGCCGCTTCGGCTCACGTTTTCGCCCGCCGGCCAAGCCCCGGCCCACTCCCGGCCCGGTCCGCCGGGCGAGCCGCTCCCTTGAATTGATTGATTGCCGCCCGCAATGCCACATGCTCTGATTGTCGAAGACGATCCCAACAGCCTGTCCGGCCTGTCCGCGATCGTCGCAGCAGACGGATTTTCCGTCGACACCGCCGTCTCGCTCGCCGAAGCGCGGGCCGCGTTGAGCCGCTTCATTCCCGATGTCGTGCTCATCGATCTGAACCTGCCCGACGGCAGCGGCCTCGATCTCCTTTCGCACCTGCCCGCCCAGCCGGATGGCGTACTGCCGGTGATCGTGATGACCGGCAATGCGACGGTCGAAAGCGCGATCGAAGGGCTGCGCCACGGCATTTGGGATTACCTGCTCAAGCCCGTCAACATCCCGCGCCTGCGCAGCCTGCTTGCACGCATTCCGCGGCCCTACGAGCTCACCGAGGAAGTCCAGGCATTGCGTGCGAAGTTGCGCCGGCTCGGCCGCTTCGGTCCGATGATAGGACGTAGCAATGCGATTCAGCACGTCTACGATTCGATCGAGCGCCTCGCACCCACCGAAAGCGCGGTACTGATTGCCGGCGAAGCCGGAGCCGGAAAGGAAGTGGCGGCCCGCACGCTGCACGAGATGAGCCGGCGTCGCAAGGGTCCGTTCGTGGTCTTCGATTGCCGCGGCTTCGCGCGCGACACCGACAACGATCGGCCGCTCGATAGCATCCTGCTCGGCCAGGAGCCCGGTATCGGCGCAGAGCGCCGCGAGCCGGGGCTGTTCGAGCAGGCGGCCGGCGGGACGCTGTTTCTGGACGAGATCGCCGAGCTGCCGCTCGCGCAGCAAGAAACGCTCGTTCGTGCGCTGGATTCGCAAACCTATACGCGTGTCGGCGGCGCGAATCCGATCAGTCTCGATTGCCGGATCGTCGCGACGATGCGCAAACCGCCTCGCGAAGCGGTCAACGCAGGCGTCTTGCGAGAGGACCTTTGGCTGCGACTCGATGCGGCTTCCGTGGCGCTGCCGCCGTTGCGTGAGCGCGACGACGATGCGGTGCTACTGGCGGAAGCCCTCGTCGACGATCTCAACCGCGAAATCAACGCAAGCGGGCTCGCCACCGTCAACAAGCGCATCGGGCCGAACCTCATGCGTGAATGTCTCAGTTACGACTGGCCGGGGAATGTGCGCGAGCTCCATGAGCGCGTGCGGCGCGCCTACAACGTCTCGGACGATATCGTCGACACACTGCGCGCCGACGAGGCCGCCACGATCGGCGGCCGGCGTTTGAACGGCGGCAGCGTTCAGGTGACGGTCGGCACGCCGCTTTCGGATGTCGAGGATTTGCTGATTCGCGCGACACTCGATGCGGTCGGCGGCACGCGCCACCGCGCGGCGACACTGCTCGGCATCAGCCCGAAGACGCTCTACAACAAGCTGCAGCGCATGAAGATGGCTTGAACCGAGCATCAGGCCGCGGCCCGCCGGGGTCGCGTCAGCCCAACGTGCTGCGCAGCAGCCTTTGCGCGGCCTGATAGTCGGCGCGCGCGACGAGCTTGCCCCATCGGGGCGGCTTGCCGCGCCCGCGCAATTGACCGATCCTGCGCCCCGATTCCTTCGACGGCGCATACCTGAGCTCCTCGAGCACCGTCTCGGCTGCTTGCGGCTGGTTGCAGATGAGCACCATGTCGCAGCCCGCTGCCAGCGCCGCCGCGGCCGCTTGCGTCAACGTACCGCCCGCGCGCGCGGCCTCCATCGACAGATCGTCGCTGAAAATGGCACCGGTGAAGCCCAGCTTGCCGCGCAAGATTTCTTCGAGCCAGATGCGCGAGAAGCCGGCCGGCTTGTCATCCACTTGCGTATAAATCACGTGTGCCGGGATGACCGAACCGAGCGCGAGATCGAGCCAGCCATAGGGTGCCGCGTCGTCACGCAGGATCGTATCGAGCGGACGATCGTCGCTCGGCAACGCCACGTGCGAATCGGCCGTCGCGAACCCATGCCCGGGGAAGTGCTTGCCGCAGTTGCTCATGCCCGCCAGCGCGAGGCCGTGGCTCAGACTCTTGGCGAGCAAGGTTACGACGCGCGGATCGCGGTGAAACGCGCGGTCGCCGATCACCTGCGAATGACCGTAGTCGAGATCGAGCACAGGCGTGAAGCTGAGGTCCACGCCGCAAGCGCGCAATTCGGACGCCAGGATATAGCCCGTCGCGGTCGCGACCTTCGTCGCCAGTAGCACGTCCTTGTCCCAGAGTTCGCCCAGCCGGCGCATGGGCGGCAGCACCGTAAAACCATCGGTGCGAAAGCGCTGCACGCGCCCGCCTTCATGATCGACCGCGATGATGAGCTCCTCGCGCACGGCGTGGATGGCGTCGGTCAGCGCCTTCAGTTGCGCGCGGTCCTCGAAGTGGCGGGCAAACAGGATGACGCCGCCCGTCATCGGGTGCGAGAGACGTCGTACATCGTTTTCGTTGAGTACCGTGCTCTCGACATCGAGCATGACAGGCCCGGGAATCCGCTTCATCGATTGAGATCCGTTGCGAAAAAATAAGGAGAGGACAGCGTGCGGTGCGTTCAGTCCGCCGGGGCACCCGTTTCGGCGACGACGAAGGAAACGGCATAGTCGCGTTCATCGCTGAGGGTCACGCTCGCGCTGATACCGCGCTCGGCGAGCCACGCGGCGAGCTCTCCCGACGCGACGACGAACGGCTTGCCGCTCGCCTCGTTCAGTGTTTGCAACGCGCGCCAGGTCATCGGCCAGTGCATGCCGAGCCCGATTGCCTTGGAAAAAGCCTCTTTCGCCGAAAAACGCGTCGCCAGATAAGCCAGCCCCCGAGCTTCCGAGCGAGCGCGCCTGGCATGATAGACACGCAATTCGTCCGGGCCCAATACTTTTTCCGCGAAGCGCCCATTCGTGCGCATCATCACCGCCGCGACGCGGCTTACCTGGATGAGATCCGTGCCGATGCCGTAGATCGCCATGCGTTTTTTTCGTCCTTGCAGCTTGCCCCGAAGGCCAATCAGTGCGTGGCCGCGAGCCGCGCGGCTACCATGATGGCTTTCATCTCGCGCACAGCGTTTTCCCATCCCGTGAACACGGCGCGCGCGACGATCGCATGCCCGATGTTGAGCTCGACGATGCCCTCGATCGCCGCGATCTGCTGAACGTTCGTGTAGTGCAGTCCGTGGCCGGCGTTGACCTTCAGACCGAGCGACGCGCCAAGCGCAACGCAGCGCACGATCCGCTCGTACTCCGCGCGTTGCTCGCGCTCGTCATGCGCATCGGCATAGCGCCCCGTGTGCAGCTCGATGACGGGCGCGCCGGCATCGTGAGCGGCGCGAATCTGCGCTTCGTCCGCATCGATGAAAAGCGACACGCGCGCACCCGCATCGGCCAGTTGGCGGCAGGCCGAACGCACGGCTTCCAGATGGCCGGCGACATCGAGCCCGCCCTCGGTCGTGAGCTCGGCACGCTTTTCGGGCACGAGACAGACATCGTGCGGGCGGACGTCGCACGCGATGTCGAGCATCTCCTGTGTCACGGCACACTCGAGGTTCATCCGCGTAGTGAGCTGCGAATGCAATGCACGGACGTCGGCGTCGCGGATGTGGCGGCGATCCTCGCGCAGATGCAGCGTGATCGCGTCCGCACCGGCATGCTCGGCCAGCAGCGCAGCCTCGATCGGATCGGGATAGGACGTGCCGCGCACGTTGCGCAGCGTGGCAACGTGATCGATGTTGACACCGAGATCGATCACGTGGGGTGACGTAAGAAAAAAGCTCATAGATTCTGGAGGTCGATCAGGATCTGGCGCGTCGCAAGCGGTGCGCCGCCAAGATAGGTGTTGAGCAAAAAGCGCATGAGCGTCTTGCTTTGCGCGACAGTCTGCACGCGATGGTAATCGTCGTTTTCCATATCGAGCAACGTCTGTCCTGCAACGACGGGCCAGTGGGCAGGCATATCGGGCGACGCTTCGCACACGCCGCGTTCGGGATCGAAGACATAGCGGCCCGCGGCGTCGACCGCACGGCGCGCGGTCGTGCGATCGAGGGCCATCGCATAGCCGGTTTCGCGCAGCAGGACCCGCTCGAACGAACGGAGCACCTGCACAGCCGGCTCATCGTGCGCAAGCCGGGTGAGCGTGACCACGTAGTGATGGAAAAGCTGGGGATGCGAGTCTTCGCGCGCGCAGAACTTGACGAGCAATTCGTTGACGTAAAAGCCGCACAACAGTGCGTCGCCGGAAAGCGGCAGCATGCCGCCCACCCATTCGGCGCCCGTCAGCGTACGCATTTCGGATTTGCCCGACCACGACATGGAAAGCGGCTGGAACGTCTGAAGCACGCCGCGCAATGCCGAATGTGGACGCTTCGCGCCCTTCGCCACGAGCGCGAGCCGGCCATGATCGCGCGAAAACACATCGATGACGAGACTCGTTTCGCGATAGGGATAGCTGTGCAGGACGAATGCCGGCTGCTCCGCGATGCGGTATTCGGACGCACGCGCGGATGTACGGGTGTTAGCGCGGGCCTCCCCGTGCGCCTGGCTGCCCTGACGCCGGGCGCGCCGGCGCGGCGGGGCGTTGGTCGGTGCGCTGCCGCCCTCGGGTTCACCGTGGCCAGATTGTCCGTCCGCGTCACCCGGCCCGAGGGCCGATTCGCTCACGCACGTGTCATTCGTACCCATAGGCACGCAGCCCGGCTTCGTTATCGGCCCACCCGCTCTTCACCTTGATGAAAGTCTCGAGGTAGACGGGCCCGTCGAACAGTTTTTCCATGTCCAGGCGCGCCTCGGTGCTGATCTGCTTGAGCTTCGCGCCCTTCTGACCGATGATCATCGCCTTGTGCGAATCGCGGTCGACGAGAATCGTCGCGAACACGCGACGCAGACGGCCCTCGGTCTCGAATTTTTCGATGAGCACCGTGCTCGTGTAAGGCAGTTCGTCCCCCGTCCAGCGAAACACCTTTTCGCGCAGAATCTCCGCGGCCAGGAAGCGCTCGCTGCGATCGGTCAGATCGTCCTCGCCATAGATCGGCTCGCCTTGCGGCAGATACGGCTTGATCGTCGCGAGCAATCGCGTGATGTCGTCAGTATGCTTGGCCGAGAGCGGAACGATCTCTTTGAAATCGCGCAATGCGCCCATTTTCTGAAAAAACGGGAACAGCGTTTTCTTGTCGCCCACACGGTCCAGCTTGTTGGCGATCAGCAGCGTCGGCACCGACGGCGGAATCAAATCGAGTACCCGCTGGTCGTCGGGACCGAAGCGCCCGGCTTCGATGACGAACAGGATCGCATCGACCGAAGTGAGCGTCGACGTCACGGCACGGTTCAGCGAACGGTTCAGCGCACCGCTGTGCTGGGTCTGGAACCCCGGCGTATCGACAAAGATGTACTGAGCATCGTCAAACGTATGGATACCCGTGATGCGATGGCGCGTCGTTTGCGCCTTGCGCGACGTGATGCTGATCTTCTGGCCGACGAGTGCGTTCATCAGCGTCGATTTGCCGACGTTCGGACGGCCGACGATCGCGATCATGCCGCAGCGAAAACCGGTGGAGAGGGGGTCGTTCATGTGGCTGGCTGCCGGTTCGGATAGGGGTGCGTCGTTCGCTCGGGGCGACGAACGCACGGTTTCGCTCATGGATGATCGGGTTCGGCCGCGTGCGGCCGGGCACCGCCGGCGATGTCGGAGACGAGTTCCGTATCGCCACCGGCGGCCGCGTCCGGCGCGACGTTCGAAGCGTCCGCCTTGGCCGCCACCTCCGCCGGCTTGGCCGGCGCCTCGCCTTGTCCGCGCGAAGCGGGCTTGTGCTCGACGTGTGCCGCGCGGATCATCGCCGGCGGCACGGCTGGCGCGCGCTCGGCCGATTCGGCGTCCGCCGTGGCGGCCCTGGCTTCGCCGCGCGCCGCTTTGTCCTTTCGCTCGGGCGCTCGCAGATCGAGCGCAGCCTGCACGCCCTTCACGCCCGGCACGACCTCGGGCTCACCCTGCTTGGCCGTACGCGCGCCGCGCGAGCGCTTCGTCTTCACGCCCATGGCCGGCATCAGAGCCAGCACTTCGTCGAGCGCCTTTTTCGCCGCGGCCTGCTCGGCCGCACGCCGGCTTGCACCGGACCCCGAGACCTTCACCTCGAGCTTCGGCACCGTGCATTCGACTTCGAACTGCTGGTTGTGGGCGGCACCGTGGGTAGCCACGACGGTGTATGTCGGCAGCGCGATCTTGTGGCCTTGCAGGTACTCCTGCAGCAGCGTCTTCGAATCCTTGCCGAGCGTGCGCGGGTCGATGTGATCGAGAATCGGCACGTACAGACGCTTGATGACCGTCTGGGCGGCCTCGAAACCGCCGTCCAGGAAGATGGCACCGAGAATTGCCTCGAACGCGTCCGCAAGGATGGAAGGGCGCCTGAAACCGCCGCTTCTCAGTTCTCCCTCGCCAAGCCGGAGGCTGTCCGCGATATTAAGGGCCTGAGCAATCTCGTATAGCGACTGCTGTTTGACGAGGTTGGCTCGCACGCGGGAAAGATCGCCTTCGTCCAATTTGCCGAATCGCTGAAACAATAGTGCGGCCACCGCGCAATTTAGAACGGAATCGCCCAAAAATTCGAGCCGTTCGTTGTGCGAGGCACTGTGACTGCGATGAGTTAACGCCTGGCGCAATAATTCCGCATTGCGAAATTCGTAGCGCAACCGGCTTTCCAGCGGAGATAGCGGCATGTGCAGAGTATAACGCGCACGTCAGCCCGGTCGATTGGGCGTGGTTGGTGCGCGCAAAGCGTAACGCGAGTGGCGTCGAAAACGATCCGACGCCACGATTGAATGCGAGGCGCGGTGTCGAGCGAGAGTGAGAACGAAACGGCGGGGCCGGCGATGCCCGGCCTCGTAATCACTCGAACGAGCCGATGCGTTTCAGATTGCTGAAGTTCATCCAGATGAAGAACGCACGGCCCACGATGTTGGCATCGGGCACGAAACCCCAATAGCGGCTGTCGGCGCTGTTATCGCGGTTGTCCCCCATCATGAAGTAATGTCCGGGCGGCACCTTGCAGATGACGCCGCGGCTGTTGTAGGTGCAGTTGTCGCGATACGGGAAGTCCTCGGCGCCGATGACGAAAGGCGGCACCGCCGGATTGTTCAGAATCGCGTTCTTGCGCGAGCCGAACGACTCTTCGAACCGCTTGGCGTAACCGATGCGCTCTTCATCGAAATAATCGGGCAGCGGCGTCTCGGGCACCGGCTGGCCGTTGATCGTGAGTTTCTTGTCCTGGTAGGCGACAACGTCGCCGGGCAGGCCGATCGCGCGCTTGATGTAGTCGACCGACTCGTCCTTCGGATAGCGGAACACGACGACATCGCCGCGTGCGAGCGGCCGCCCCGCCGTGATCTTCGTATTGACGATCGGCAACCGCAGACCGTACTCGTATTTATTGACGAGGATGAAATCGCCGACGAGCAGCGTCGGCACCATCGAACCCGATGGAATCTTGAACGGCTCGACGACGAACGAGCGCACGAGGAACACGACGAGGATCACCGGGAAAAAGCTTGCCGTGTATTCGAGCCCCCAGGGCTGGCGCAGCTTTTCTTCGCGCAGCCGCGCACGGGTCTGCGGAGCGTTTTCGTCGGCGAAGCGCTCGCCGACGCGGGCTTGCTGGCGATCGAACTCGGCTACCGCGGCATCGGCCGCGCGCCGCCGCTGCGGCAGAAAGATCAGTTTGTCGGCAACCCAGGCCACGCCAGTCAAAATGACCAGCACAAAAAGAATCAGTGCAAAATTCATGAAAGTCGGGATCCTTTGTTATTTGTCTTCCACGCGCAAGATTGCGAGAAAAGCCTCCTGCGGGATCTCGACCGACCCGACCTGCTTCATTCGCTTCTTGCCTTCTTTTTGCTTTTCGAGGAGCTTCTTCTTGCGCGTGATGTCGCCGCCGTAACACTTCGCGAGCACGTTCTTGCGCAATGCCTTGATATTTTCGCGCGCAACGATATGCGCGCCAATGGCCGCCTGAATGGCCACATCGTACATTTGACGCGGAATGATCTCGCGCATCTTGGCCGCCACTTCGCGCCCGCGATACTGCGACTGCGAGCGGTGCACGATCACCGAAAGCGCATCGACCTTGTCGCCGTTGATCAGCATGTCGACCTTGACGACATCGGACGCGCGATACTCCTTGAATTCGTAATCCATCGACGCGTAGCCGCGCGAGACGGATTTCAGGCGATCGAAGAAGTCGAGCACGATCTCGGCCATCGGAATTTCGTAGGTGAGCTGCACCTGCCGGCCGTGATACTGCATGTTGATCTGCGAGCCGCGCTTTTGCGTGCACAACGTGATGACCGAGCCGACATAGTCCTGCGGCATATAGAGGTTCACAGTGACGATGGGCTCGCGAATCTCTTCGACTTTCGACGGGTCGGGCATCTTCGCGGGATTTTCGACCATCATCGTCGTACCGTCGCGCTGCACGACTTCATAGACGACCGTCGGGGCGGTCGTGATGAGATCCATGTCGAATTCGCGCTCGAGCCGCTCCTGCACGATCTCCATATGGAGCAGGCCGAGAAAGCCGCAGCGAAAACCGAAGCCGAGCGCTTGCGAAACCTCGGGCTCGTATTGCAACGATGCGTCGTTGAGCTTGAGCTTTTCGAGCGATTCGCGCAGCGCGTCGTACTGATTCGCTTCGACGGGGTAAAGCCCGGCGAAGACCTGTGGCTTGACTTCCTTGAACCCAGGCAGCGGCGCAGGGGCCGGCTTCGCCGCGAGCGTGACCGTATCGCCGACCTTCGCGGCCGTCAGTTCCTTGATCCCCGCGATGATGAAACCGACCTGCCCGGCCGAAAGCGATTCGAGGTTCTTCGACTTGGGCGTGAACACACCGATGTGTTCGACCGGAAATTGCGCATCGGTCGCCATCAGCTTGATCTTGTCCTTCGGGCGCAACGTGCCGTTGACGATGCGCACGAGCATGACGACGCCGACATAGTTGTCGAACCATGAATCGATGATGAGGGCTTGCAACGGCGCGGACGGGTCGCCCTTCGGGGCCGGCACTTTCGCGATGAGGGCCTCGAGCACGTCTTCGACGCCGAGCCCCGTCTTGGCACTGCACCGCACCGCATCGGTCGCATCGATGCCGATCACGTCCTCGATTTCGGCAATCGCGTTCTCGGGGTTGGCCGCCGGCAAGTCGATCTTGTTGAGCACGGGCACGACTTCGACGCCGAGTTCGATCGCCGTGTAGCAATTCGCGACGGTCTGGGCCTCGACGCCCTGGCTCGCGTCGACGACGAGCAGTGCGCCCTCGCAAGCGGACAGCGAGCGGCTCACCTCGTAGGAAAAGTCGACGTGGCCCGGCGTGTCGATCAGATTCAGGTTATAGACCTTGCCGTCGCGCGCGCGATAGCTGAGCGCCGCGGTCTGAGCCTTGATGGTGATGCCGCGCTCGCGTTCGAGGTCCATCGAATCGAGCACTTGCGATTCCATTTCACGGTCGGACAAGCCGCCGCAGATTTGGATGATGCGATCGGCGAGCGTCGACTTGCCATGGTCGATGTGCGCAATGATCGAGAAATTACGAATATGATCCATTCAGTGCCGATCAAGCAAAAAAGGCGCGCTCGGACAACCGCGGAGCACGCCTCGTAAGTACGTGAAAAACCGGGCTATTTTAGCTGAAATGGCCGTCCGACGGGGGATTTCGGCGACAAGCATGGCACAAACGCTGCTGGGCGCGCGTGCCGTGCCCGCGCCGATGCTCATCGTGGAGTACGCGTTGCGGCGAGCGCCGTGCGCACCCGTGCCGCATCGAGCCGGTGATGGCAAAGCTCGACGCCGTCATGCACGAGCACCGGCACCAGTACGTCATAGCGCGCTTCGAGTCCGGGATCGCTGTCGATATCAATCACGTCGACCTGCGCGCCGAACTCGGCGGCAAGCGGTGCAAGGGCCGCGAGCATGTCGTCGCACAGATGACACCAGGCCCGTCCATACAGCGTCAGCCGCGGGCCGCCCGTCACTTCTGAGCCGGCGCCGCGCGAGGGCGCATCGGCACGAACTGTGTGTTGTCCCCGCGCCGCACGAGCACCGCTACCGTCTTTTGCGGATCGAGATGCGCCACGGCCTGATCGAAATCTTTCGCCGTCGCGATGTCCGTATCGCCGATGCGCAAGATGATGTCGCCTTTTTGCAGTCCGACGCGCGCGGCCGGGCCTTCGACGCTCTGCACTTCCACGCCGCCGTTATGCAGCTTGAGCGCCTTTTGCTGATCGGCCGGCAGGTCGGCCACCGTGACGCCAAGCAGGTTGCGCGGCCGCGCTTTCGGCGGCGGCGCGCGACGCTCCGTGGTTTTGACCGTTTTATCGGTGGGCGTCTCGGCGACCACGACAGGCAGCTCGGTCGTGTGGCCCTTGCGCCAGATCGTGACCGTCGACTTGGTGCCGGGCTTCGTATCGCCGACCATGCGCGGCAGGTCGGTTTCCGCCTCGACGGGTACGCCGTTGAACTTGAGGATGATGTCGCCGGGCTGGATGCCCGCCTTGTCCGCCGGCCCGCCCGGCTCGACGCTGCTCACCAGCGCGCCGCCCGCCTTCGGCAGCCCGAGCGAATCGGCGACATCCTTCGTGACCTGGCCGATGGCCACCGCGATACGTCCGCGCACCACCTTGCCCGTTGTCTTGAGCTGTTCCGCCACACGCATCGCTTCGTCGATCGGAATCGCGAACGAGATGCCCATGAAGCCGCCGGTTCGGCTATAGATCTGCGAATTGATACCGATCACCTGCCCCTGCATGTCGATGAGCGGGCCACCCGAGTTGCCGGGATTGACCGCAACGTCGGTCTGGATGAACGGCAGGTAGTCGCCCGTGTCGCGTCCCTTTGCGCTGACGATGCCGGCCGTCACCGTGTTGTCGAGGCCGAACGGCGAGCCGATCGCGACGACCCACTCCCCGACGCGGACCTTGTTCGAATCCCCGATCGTCACCGTCGGCAGATTCGCGGCGCTGATTTTCACGACGGCCACGTCCGTCCGATCGTCGGCGCCGATCAGCTTGGCCTTGAACTCGCGCTTGTCCGTCAGCGTGACATAGATGGTGTCCGCGTCGTCCACGACGTGCGCGTTCGTCATCACGTAGCCGTCGGCCGACAGAATGAACCCCGAACCCACGCCCGCGCTTTGTTCGGAATCGCCGTTGTCGGAGCCGTCCTGGCCACCGCCGTTGTCGCCCCGGTCGCCCCGGTCGCGCGGTGCGTTGGGTGCGTTCGGCGTATTGGGCGTATTGGGCAACGGAATGCCGAAGAAGCGCCGGAAGAACTCGGACATGTCGCCTTCGTCGGCGCCGGGGGGCAGCGCCCGCTGAGTCGGCGAACTCGACACGCGCGCGGTCGTGCGGATATTGACGACGGCCGGCCCGACCTTGTCGACGAGATCCGTGAAATCGGGCAGATTGGCCGCCGGCGAGGCCGCTGCCGCAGGCGAAATGAGCGGCAGGCACGCGAGCATCGCCGCGGCCGCGAGAAAGTTGCGCACCGAATGAATCGTCATAAAGGGATCGACCGAAGTGTTACTTGCCCGGGTATTTTATGGCAGAGGCAAAGAGCTGCAGTGTGCCTTGCGGAACCTCGCCGAGCAAGGTGATCCAGTAATCCCCGTGCCGCGTGACGAGCACATGCGTCGCGCCGCTCGCGCCGGCTCCCTCCTTGCGCGAGCTTTTCTCGACCGGTTCGACGAAAACGGACACCGTCGCGAGGCCATCCGAAAACACTGCCTGATCGACCGGAATCGGCGGCGCGCCGGCTTCGCGGGCCGCCATCGGCCGCCGCAACTCGCGAATCTTGCGAAAACCCGGTACTTCGGGACCGAACCGCCAGCCTTGCGCCTCCATATCGACGGGCTGCAACGGGGGGCGAACGAGCGTCCAGCCCGCCGTATTACGGATGCCCGCCGCAATCGGCGCCTTGTTGACCGGTACGCCGATGCGCAACTGCGTGAACGATATCTGCTCGAGGACCTGCGCGCTCGCGTCGAGCGTCTGGGCCCGCAGCAAAAGCCCCGTCTTCGCATCGGTCCAGAACTTGTAGGCAAAGCGATAGGCGTCCTTGGGGTCGAGCTCGATCACTTGCGCATCGATGCCGGCAACCCGATCGGGGCCCAGCAGCTTCGGCTCGTAAGTCGCCAGCACCTGCTGGCCACTTTCGCTCAGCAAAGCCGGGAACGAATCCTTGTTCTGGCGCTGTTCGAGGATGCAAAGATGGCGTTCCGGGACGAACGTGTAGAGGCTGTCGTCGTGGCGCAGAAGTTTGCGCGGCTTGCCGTCGAGGCTTTCGAGCGACTCGAACTCGCCGTCGCCGCGCGTCGCATAGTGCGCGATACGCGAAGACTGGACGAACGTGCCGCGCTGATAAACGAACACGCCCTCGTAATTTTCCTGCTGCGCCGCGCGCGGAATCCTGTCGAGCCAGGCCGCGGCGCGCTCGTGGACGGCGGCCGCGGTGGCGGAGTCGGAGGCTGGGGCCGTCCCGGTCTGCGCGAATGCCCCTGGCGCCACCGGCAACAACACAGCCACGGAAAACAATGCGACGCGCCGCCGCGCCGAGGCGGCAAGACGCCCTGCTCGCGAGGTCGGCATCAGTTTATTGACCTTGCGTCGTCATCGCGGCGGCGCGAATGAACGGAGCCGAACCCGGCACCATCGGCTGCTGCGCGAACTGCTGGTGCGCCTCGAGGTATTGGTCGAGCCCTGCATCGCGAATGATGTTGCCGTCGGAGCCGGCCGGGCCGCCCGCAGCGGCCACTTGAAGCGCGGCATCGTGGTGGGCAGGCTGAGCGGCCATCTGCACTGCGGCGTGCGGTGCATCCGCGCGCTGCAGCTGAGGCAGCACGATCCAGCTCAGCGTCGCTGCAGCGGCGGCCACGGCGAGCCCCGGAATCACGCGGCGCTTCACTGCCCGCAGCGCCGATGCACGCGCGCCAGCCGCGGCGGGTGCCAGCACATGCGGTTCGGCTTCGAGCCGGGCCGCGAAACCGCGCAAAAAGTTGCTGCTCGCGACCGGATGCACAGCCAGGTCATCCGAGCGCAACGCATCACCGATGAGGTGGTACTCGGACCACGCGGCGCGCTCGGCGCCGCTCAGCTCCGCAAGAAATTCGCCGATATGCCCGGGCCCACCGGCCCATTCACCATCCACAACGGCAGATAGATGCTCGCTGCGCGAGCCCACTTGCGATTGCATCGAGACCGACCCCATGACGCTCCCCATCTCACAAACACCCCGTAATCTACCTACCCATGTCCGCCGCCACGCCGGTACTTCAAGCGCGCCGGTTCTACCAGCGCCTTCCTTCCGGCGTATCCAGCAACGGACGCAATTTTGCCGCAATCGCCTCGCGTGCGCGAAAAATACGCGAACGCACGGTGCCGATCGGGCACCCCATCATTTCGGCGATTTCCTCGTAACTCAAGCCTTCGATCTCGCGCAGTGTAATCGCCACGCGCAATTCCTCCGGCAGCAGCGCCATCGCGGCGTTGACCGTCTGGGCGATCTGCTTGCTCATCAACATCGACTCGGGCGTGTTGATATCCCTTAGTTGATCGGCGTCCGAGAAAGTTTCAGCCTCTTCCGCGTCAGCTTCGGTCGAAGTGGGGGCGCGCCGGCTTTGCGTCGCCAGATAGTTCTTGGCCGTGTTCACCGCGATGCGGTAGAGCCAGGTATAGAAGGCCGACTCGCCGCGGAATTGCGGCAAGGCACGATAGGCCTTGATGAACGCGTCCTGAGCGACATCCTCGACCTCGGCGGGATCGCGCACGAGGCGCGAGATCAGCCGAATGATCTTGCGATGGTATTTGGCGACCAGGAGTTCGAACGCGGCTTTATCGCCCTTTTGCACGCGCTCGACCAGCACCTGGTCAATTTCTTTTTCGCTCACTGAATGGGTCCGTTTGCCTGGAAAGATGCGCTTCGCGGGAGCGCTATTGTAGCGTCCCCATCAACGCGGCATGCCGCATCTGTAACGGCCGTTACTGTCTTTACAGATGGTGATGCGCGGCGTTGCGCGCCCGCACGGCCAGCGAGCGGAACGTCTCGGCATCGAGCGAATCCGCTGCGACGACGAGCGATGCCGCCCGGGTTCGCCCCTCCGGCCGGATGGCGACGACGAGCAGGCGGTTCGCCCACTGAGTGCAGCCCACGATGGGGCCACGCACAAGAGTATGCCCCCGGCGATCGTAGGCGGCGATCGAGTCGGACTCGATACCGAGCGCGACGACCCGCCCCCACAGCTGCGCACGCGCCACGAGCATCAGCGCGGCGTAGCACGCCAGGGATAGTACGAGCCCGGCAGCGGCGCCCGCGAGCGGTGCCAGCATCGCATAAAGGCCGAACGCGGCGACCGAGGCGAACCCGAGCGTTGCCGCGAGGAGTGCAGACGAACGTCGCAACGCAACGACCGCTGACGGCGAATACGCCGCCAGCGTAGCGCGACTATCGGCCAATGGCTCGCCGATCGCTTACACCCGCTTGAACACGAGCGTACCGTTGGTACCGCCGAACCCGAACGAGTTCTTCAGCGCCACGTCGATCTTCGCATCGCGCGCCGTATTGGCGCAGTAATCGAGATCGCACTCGGGGTCCTGGTTGAAGAGATTGATCGTCGGCGGCGACACCTGATGATGCACGGCGAGCGCCGTGAAGACCGACTCGAGCCCGCCCGAACCGCCGAGCAGATGGCCCGTCATCGACTTCGTCGAATTGACGATCACGCGCTTGGCCTGCTCGCCGAGCGCCCGCTTGATACCGGTCGTTTCGGCGATATCGCCGAGCGGCGTGGACGTGCCGTGCGCGTTGACGTAGTTGACTTCGTCGGCATTGACGCCGGCATTGCGCAGCGCGGCCTGCATGCAGCGGCGCGCGCCGTCGCCGTCTTCGAGCGGCGCCGTCATGTGATAAGCGTCCGCACTCATCCCGTAGCCGGCGACTTCCGCATAGATCTTCGCCCCGCGCGCCTTCGCGTGCTCGTACTCCTCGAGCACCATGACACCGGCGCCTTCACCGAGCACGAAACCGTCGCGATCCTTGTCCCACGGACGGCTCGCCGTGGCGGGATCGTCGTTGCGCTGCGAGAGCGCACGCGCGGCCGCAAAGCCGCCGATGCCGAGCGGAGAGACCGTCGCTTCCGCGCCGCCCGCCAGCATGATGTCGGCATCGCCGTACTCGATGAGGCGCGAAGCCTCGCCGATGCAGTGCAGGCCTGTCGTGCAGGCGGTGACGAGCGCCAGGTTCGGGCCCTTCAGGCCGAACCTCATCGACAGATGCCCCGAGATCATATTGATGATCGAAGCCGGCACGAAGAACGGCGAAATACGCCGCGGGCCGCGATTGAGCAGCTCCGTCTGCGTGACTTCGATCAGCGGCAACCCGCCGATGCCCGAACCGACGACGACGCCGAAACGCTCGGCGTTCGCCTCCGTCACCTCGAGGCCGCTGTCTTGCATCGCCTGAACCCCGGCCGCCATGCCGTAATGGATGAACGTATCCATATGGCGGGCCTCTTTGGCCGGCATGTAGTCCTCGACGTTGAAACCCTTCACTTCGCCGGCGAAGCGGGTCGAGAAGTTCGCAGCGTCGAACTTCGTGATGGTGGCGATGCCGGACTTGCCGGCCACCAGATTGGCCCACCCGTCGGCGACATTATTGCCAACAGGCGACACCAGCCCCAGGCCAGTAACGACAACACGACGGCGGCTCACGATAACCCCTTTTTCATAAATGACAAAAGCAAAAGCCACAGCGGCCACAGGGACCTGCCCCTGTGAGCCCTGTGGCTATGAATTCGGCACCCGCTTAGGCATCAGATGCGACTCGCGCGTCGGACGCGGGCAGTGCGGGAAGTATGCGACAGGCCTTAGGCCTTGACGTTGGCGCGCGCGTAATCGATCGCTTGTTGGACCGTCGTGATCTTTTCCGCTTCCTCGTCGGGAATTTCCATGCCGAATTCGTCTTCGAGTGCCATGACGAGTTCGACCGTGTCGAGCGAGTCCGCGCCGAGGTCATTCACGAACGAGGCTTCGTTCTTGATTTCGGCTTCCGCGACGCCCAGTTGTTCGGCGACGATCTTCTTGACGCGCTGTTCGATGTTGTCCATTACCCCTCCGAGGGAAAAAAGTTCAAAAATCCAAGTGCGCGCATTTTATCAGGTTTGCTCTGGCAAAAAAGCGCGCGCAAGACTAGCCGATGGGCCGCGCCGAAGGCGCCTTTTAGAGTCGGAGCCACCAAGGCGCGGATGGTACCTGAATTCGGTTACGACATATACATGCCGCCGTTGACGTGCAGCGTCGTGCCCGTGATGTAGCCCGCGAACGGCGAGGCCAGGAACGCCACCGCATGGGCGATGTCTTCGGGGCTGCCGAGCCGTCCGAGCGGAATCTGGGTCTTGAGCGCCGTTTGCTGCTCCTCGGGCAGCACCTTCGTCATGTCGGTGTCGATGAAGCCCGGCGCCACGCAGTTGACCGTGATGCCGCGGCTGCCGATCTCGCGCGCGAGCGCACGCGTCATGCCCGCCACGCCGGCCTTGGCCGCCGCATAGTTCACCTGTCCGGGATTGCCCGCCGAGCCGACCACCGAGGTGATATTGATGATGCGACCGCCACGCGCCTTCATCATCGGTCGCAATACCGCGCGCGACAACCGGAAGACGGCTTTCAGGTTCGTGTCGATCACGGCGTCCCACTCGTCGTCCTTCATCCGCATGGCCAGTTGATCCTGCGTGATGCCTGCATTGTTGACGAGCACGTTCAGCGCACCGAATTCCTTGACCGTGGCATCGATGAGCGCATCGACCGCCGCCGCGTCGCGCACATCCAATACCGCACCGCGCCCGGCGACGCCCGCAGCCGCAAATGCTTCGTCGATGCCCTTCGCACCGGCTTCGCTCGTGGCGGTGCCGATTACCGTGGCGCCTTGCCGCGCGAGCTCCAGCGCAATGGCGCGCCCGATGCCGCGCGAGGCGCCCGTGACGAGGGCGGTCTGTTTGTCGAGTGCTTTTTCCATGTTCTATCCGAGTAATCCGCCCGCATCGGCGCTCGGCTCATGCCGCGCCCGGACGTTGGATCTGTATCGCAAAAATGGGTGAACGGTACGCGCCGCTCGCGCGCGGGGCAGCGCCGCCCCGTCCCTGCCGCCGCTTAACCGGCGACGAGCTTGAGCGTCTCTTCGAGCGAGGCCGGATCGACGATTGCGCCGCCGACGAGGTTGCCATCGATGCGCTTCGTCAGGCCGGCCAGCACTTTGCCGGGGCCGCATTCGATGACGTGCGTCGCGCCCCCCTTGGCGATCGCCTGCACGCATTCGACCCAGCGGACGGGTCCGGCCGCCTGGCGCACGAGCGCATCCTTGATCGCGGCGGGCTCCATGGCCGTGGCGACATCGACATTGTTCATGACGGGGATTTGCGGGACGCTCACTTCCACGCTGGCGAGGTACTCGCGCAGCCGATCGGAAGCGGGCTTGAGCAACGACGAGTGAAACGGCGCGGACACCGGCAATGGCAATGCGCGTTTTGCGCCCTTCGCTTTGGCCAGCTCACAGGCTTTTTCGATGGCGGCCTTGTGACCGGCGATCACGACCTGTGCCGGTGCATTGAAGTTCACGGCCTCCACGACACCTGCGCTTTGCGCGGCCGCTTCGGCACAGACCGCGCGAACCGTGTCGTCATCGAGACCGAGAATGGCGGCCATGCCGCCGACCCCGACGGGCACCGCCGTTTGCATTGCCTGCGCGCGAAAGCGCACGAGCGGAACGGCATCGCGAAAGGCGAGCGCGCCGGCCGCGACGAGCGCCGTGTACTCGCCGAGACTATGGCCCGCCACGATTGCCGGAACCGCCCCCCCCGCGTCGCGCCAGGCACGATAGATCGCATAGGCGGCGCTCAGCATGACGGGCTGGGTATTCGTCGTCAGATTCAATTCATCCGCCGGGCCGTCCGCGATCAGCTTGCCGAGGTCCTGCCCGAGCGCGTCGGACGCTTCCTGGAGCGTCTCACGCACGACCGCGCGATCGGCGAACGCGTTCAACATGCCGACAGCTTGAGAACCTTGTCCCGGAAAAACAAACGCAAATTTCATATCGTCCCCAGTTGCCGAGGTCATAAGGGATGCGCGCGAGGCATGGCAGAGCGCGCCAGAGGCTTGGTTCGAGCGCCGCAGCCGAATACCGCGGCCCCCCCCGCGTCAGTAGCGGATAACGGACGCGCCCCAGGTGAAGCCGCCGCCCACGCCTTCGATCAGAACCGTCTGACCGCGCTTGATGCGCCCGTCGCGCACGGCGAGGTCGAGCGCGAGTGGAATCGACGCGGCGGAGGTATTGCCGTGCTCGCCGACGGTCACGACCATGCGTTCCAGCGGCAGACGCAGCTTGCGGCACGTGCTGGTCATGATACGGATATTGGCCTGGTGCGGAATTAGCCAATCGACCTGGTCGGGCGACAGATGCGCCTTCTCGAGCGCCTCCACGGCAACTTTTTCGAGCACATGCACGGCGAGCTTGAATACGGCTTGACCATCCATATGGAGAAAGGCGTTACCCGCCACGGCGCCGCCGTTGACATGCCCAGGGACACAGAGGATGTCCGCGTGGCTGCCGTCGGCATGCAACGCGCTGGCGAGCACACCGGGCTCTTCCGATGCGGACAGAATCACGGCACCGGCGCCATCGCCGAACAGCACGCAGGTGGTGCGGTCGTCGAAGTCCAGAATGCGCGAAAACGTCTCGGCACCGACCACGAGCGCCGTGCGATGCTGACCGCTGCGGATGAGTGCGTCGACGGTGGCAAGCGCATACGCGAAACCGGAGCAGACGGCCTGGACGTCGAACGCGGCGCCGTTGTTCTTGATTTGCAGCTTGTTTTGCAACAAGCACGCCGTGCTCGGAAAAACGAAATCGGGCGTGGACGTGGCCACGACGATGAGATCGATCGACTGCGGATCGATATCGGCTGCTTCGATGGCGCGCAGCGATGCCGCGAGGGCGAGATCGCTAGTCGTTTGATCGGGCGCGGCGAAGTGGCGCGCGTGGATGCCCGTGCGCGCGACGATCCATTCGTCGCTGGTCTCCACACCATGCTCGGCGAGACGCTCCGCCAGGTCCTGATTCGTGACGCGGTTGGCCGGCAGATAACTGCCGGTGCCGAGCACGCGGGAATAGATTGTCGATTGGGCCATTATGCTTTCGAAGATACCGCAGCGTAGGGCTCGGCCGAGCGGCCTGGAGCGTTCGCGGAGCCGGCGCCGCCCGCATCGCGCGCGGCCTGCTCGAGCGGGTAGGCGTTTTCTTCCATCGCGCGCGCGAGGCGTTCGAGGACGCCATTTTTGACGGCATCATACCCCCGTTTGATAGCCCACTCAAACGCGTAGGCATCCGCCGAGCCGTGGCTCTTGATCACGAGACCGCGCAGACCGAGCAACGCCGCACCGTTGTACTGCCGATGATCGACACGCTTTTTGAAACGCAGCAGCACCGGCAGCGCGAGCAACGCCATCAATTTCGTGAGCAGCGAGCGGCCAAATTCTTCGCGAATGATTTCGGAGAGCATCTGGGCGAGCCCCTCCGACGTCTTCAGCGCGACATTGCCGACAAAACCGTCGCAGACGATCACGTCGGTCGTGCCCTTGTAGATATCGTTGCCTTCGACGTTGCCGTAGAAGTTGAGCGTGCTCGCCCGCAGCAGTTCGCCCGCGCGCTTGATCGTTTCGTTGCCCTTGATGACCTCTTCGCCGATATTGAGCAGCCCGATCGTCGGCCGCTCCTTGCCTTCGAGCGCCGAGACGAGCGCGTGTCCCATTTCGGCGAACTGCAGCAGGTGCTGCGGCTCGCAATCGACGTTCGCGCCGAGGTCCAGCATCATCGTGTAGCCATGCGGGTTGGGCAGCGCCGACGCGATCGCCGGCCGCTCGATGCCCGCGAGCGTCTTCAGCACGTAACGCGACACAGCCATCAGCGCGCCCGTGTTGCCGGCCGACACGCAGGCCTGCGCCGCCTCCTCTTTCACGAGGTTGAGCGCGACGCGCATCGACGAATCTTTCTTTTTGCGCAGCGCGACTTCGACGGGATCGTCCATGGCGACGACTTCCGATGCCGCGACGACGGACAGGGCGTCGAGATCCTGTGCCTTGAGCTTCTTCAGTTGAGCGCGGATCGGGGCTTCGAGGCCGACGAGCACGAGGTGGGCGTCGGCATGCGAGCGAACGAAGCTGACGGCAGCGGGAACGGTCACGGACGGGCCGTGATCGCCACCCATGCAATCGATCGTGAGCTTTATGGTCATTGACTGCGGCGAATTTCAGGCGCGGTGCATGAAACTGGAGTCGGCACGCAAAGCGCGCGCATTCCAGTCGACGCAAAAAAGCGGCAGTTGAATGCCGCCTTTTCGTTGAACCGGGAAAATGTCAGACAAGCGGTCCGACAAGCCGCCGGCCACGCGATGCGCGACCGAGCCGGACAAGCATCGCACCAATCGCGATTAGTCGTTTTTCGTCTTGACGACTTTCTTGCCGCGGTAGTAGCCATTCGGGCTGACGTGGTGACGCAGATGCACCTCGCCCGTGCTCGGTTCGACAGCGAGCGGCGCTGCATTCAGGAAATCGTGCGAGCGGTGCATGCCGCGCTTCGACGGCGACTTCTTGTTTTGCTGAACTGCCATGGTAACTCCTAAAAATTTTCGGGATTCTAACACAGCGCAACAGGCGCAATGCCACTGGCCATCAGGCCGGGCCCTCGCGTGCTGCCGCGCGTTCCACTCATGCGCCGCACGGTACGGTCAGTGCGTATTGCCGCCCGTACCGCCGTCGCGCTTCAATGCTTCGAGCGCCGCAAACGGATTCGGCTTGCCGCCTTCGCCGTCTTTGCCACCCTCGCCTTCATCCGACGATTGCTCGCCCGCCTCGCCCGCCAATTCCCCGCCGGCTCCGGAGCTCAAGCTCTCGTGTACCTGCGGACATACGTCGTGCTTGGGAACGAGCGGCAACGACAGCAACAGTTCCTCTTCGATCAAATCGACGAGATCGAACTGGCGCGAGCCAACGATCACGTCGAGTTCATCGTCATCGAGCGGATAAGCCTCGGCCTCTTCCTCGGTCTCGACGAGCCGATAAGTGGCATCGACATCGAACGACTGCTCGTACGGCGCGAGGCAACGCTGACATTCGAGCCAGGCCGAACCGTGCACCGCCAGCCGCAAATACGGCTGCGGGGCCTCACTGCCGTCGTCCTGCAGTTCCGGTTGCGTCGAACCCTCGGCTTGCCAGGTGAACGACGCCTCCCGCTCGCGGGCATCGGCCGGCACCTCGTTCGACAACCGCGGCAATTGCGATATCCGCAAACCGCCAGCGGCCTGCCGCCCGCTTCGCGCGAATTCGAATACGTCGAGCGCGCGCGGATCCACGACGCCGCCTGCACCGCCTGATTTACCAGCCTGCTGAGTCATGAACACGCTCCTCGGCCGAAGGCGCGAACTGGCCGTGAAAAGCCAGCTAGAATAATGCTTTTGCCGTTTCCCGTCAAATACTTAACAGGTCACCCCGGATGTCGATTCGATCCGCCCAGCTGCCGCGCCTCATTCTCGCTTCGAGCTCGCCCTATCGCCGCGCGCTGCTCGAGCGGCTGCGCATCCCGTTCGAGGTGGCCGCGCCGTCACTCGACGAAACGCCTCATCCCGGAGAAGCACCGGCCGCCACGGCGCTGCGGCTCGCCGAGGCCAAGGCCCGCGCCGTCGCCGCGCGCGCAGCCGATGCCCCTGACTCGCCGGGGGCGGCCGGCATGCTCGTCATCGGCTCCGATCAGGTCGCCACGTTCGACGGACGCCAGATCGGCAAGCCCGGCGGCCACGAGGCTGCGCTCGCTCAATTGAAAGAGATGCGTGGGCGCACCGTCGAATTCCATAGTGCGCTCACGCTGTTCGACGCCGCGCGCGACATCGTCCAGATCGAGGACGTCGTCACGCGCGTACGCTTTCGCGACTTGCCGCAAGAGGAGCTCGAGGCCTACTTGCTTGCCGAGACGCCATACGATGTCGCCGGCAGCGCGAAAGCCGAAGGGCTCGGCATCGCACTCGTCGACGCCATCGACTCCGACGACCCGACTGCGCTCGTCGGCCTGCCGCTGATCGCACTCACCCGCATGCTGCGAACCGCCGGCTATCCGCTTTTCGGCACCGCGCGAGGTGTGCAATGAGCGGCACCCTCTATTTGATTCCGAACGCATTGGGCGACGGCGACGCCACCGCGCTCGCGACCGTCCTTCCGGCCAGTGTCATTGCGCGCACCGCGCAACTGCGCTACTTCATCGGCGAAAACGCGAAAACGACGCGCGCGTTTCTGAAGCGCGTCGGTACCGAGCGCCCGATACAGGAGATCGAGATTCGCGAGCTGAACGTCAACACGCCGGCCGCCGGCATCGAGCAATTGCTCGCCCCCGTGCTCGCGGGCGCCGACGCGGGCCTCGTCTCGGAGGCAGGGTGTCCCGCGGTCGCGGACCCGGGTGCGCTGCTGGTGCGCCGCGCGCACGAGCGCGGCATCAAGGTCGTCCCGCTCGTCGGACCGAGTTCGATCCTGCTTGCGCTGATGGCATCGGGCCTCGACGGTCAGCGTTTCGCCTTTCACGGATACCTGCCGGTCGATGCCGGCGAACGAACGCGCAAGCTGCGCGAGCTCGAAGCGCACTCGCGCAAGGCCAGGGAAACGCAGATATTCATCGAGACGCCGTACCGCAATCGCGCCCTGCTCGACGCGATACTGGCCGGCTGCGCGCCGTCGACGCTCGTCGCCGTTGCCGTCGACCTGACGCTCGAGACCGAAACGATCGTGAGCCGGCCCGTATCGGCCTGGAAAAAGGCCGGGGCGCCCGAACTGCACAAGCGGCCCGCCATCTTTCTGATGCTCGCGACCTGAACGGGCCGCGAGCAAGGCGGCGCTATCAGCGCAGCGATACACCGGCACCCGCCAGCGCGTGCACGGCTGCGGCACCGAAGGCGGTGCCGAATTTGCGCGCGATCCGATCGGAAATGCTCTCCTTCACCGTGTAATCGACGACGCGCGGCGCCTTGATGACGTCGCGCGCGACGTAACCCGTATCGCCAATGCCGTCCGCCAGGCCGAGCTCGACGCTCTTTTCGCCGGTCCAAAAGAGCCCCGAGAACAGATCGGGCGTCTCGTGCAGCCGCTTGCCACGGCCTTCGCGCACGGCATCGATGAACTGCCGGTGGATCGCGTCGAGCATCACTTGCGCGTGCTCGTTCATGGCGGGCGTTTCGGGCGAGAACGGATCGAAAAAGCCCTTGTTGGCGCCCGACGTATGCAGGCGCCGCTGGATGCCCAGCTTGTCCATCAACCCTGTAAAGCCGAAACCGTCCATCAACACGCCGATCGAGCCGACGATACTTGCACGGTCGACGTAGATCTTGTCCGCCGCCGCGGCGATGTAATAACCGCCCGATGCGCACATGTCCCCCACGACGACATACAGCGGGATCGACGGGTATTTCGACCGCAAACGGCGAATCTCGCGGTTGATCATGCCTGCTTGCACGGGCGAGCCGCCGGGACTGTTGATCTGGAGCACGACACCTGCCGTGTCCGTGTCTTCGAAGGCCCGGCGCAACGACGTGGCGACGTCTTCGGCGTTGGCGTTCTTGTCCGAGGCGATTTCGCCGTCGATCCTGACGAGCGCGGTGTGGCGGCCAGCCACCGCGACCTTTTCGCCCGGCACGTCGAACAAGGCGAATGCGATGAGCGCCAGCACGAACAGAAACGCGAAGCGGAAAAAGATCCGCCAGCGCCGCGCGGCCCGCTGCTCCCGAACGGCGGCGAGCGCCACGCGCTCGAGGACGGCGCGCTCCCAGTTGGGCTCGCGCGAAGGCGGCGTCTGCGGCGTGGGTGCGGCGCCGGAGGGGCGATCGGCGTTCTCGCCGGATTCAGGAGTCAAATTGTCGGTCATGCTCGATGATGAATCGCCGCGGAGGAAAGGAAGTGAATGACGGTGGGAACCGATGCCCGGCCCCGCTTTGTACCCTACTCGGGAGCCGGACGAAGCGATTCGTCCGGAAGCCAGAATACCGCCCGGCCATCGGGCGTTTCGCGCTCTTCGACCGTCACGGGCCGCAAGCGGCCGCCGCGGCACGGCCCGCCGACGCAGCGCCCGCTATCCGGCGCATAGATGGCGCCATGGGTGGCGCACATCAAGTATAAGCCTGACGATTCGAAGAACTGGCCCTCGACCCAGTCGAGCTCCATCGGTACATGCGCGCACTGATTCAGGTATCCGTAGACGACCTCGCCGAAGCGCACGAAAAAAACCACCGCGTCCTGGCCGTCGTAGCGCGCCGCAACCCGCACGCCCGCCCCGCCATCGACGAGCGCGCCCGAAGCGCACACGCGCACCGCCTCGGGGCCCTCGGCCCGACCGCCCTGCGGCCGAGCGTCGCTCATGCGTGCTCCCTGAGCCAAGCGGCCAGCGTCGCCACGCTGTCGGCCACGAACCGCGGCGCGAGCGCCTCGAGCGCATCGGCCCGATGCGCGCCGTAAGCCACGCCGATGCCTGCCGTTCCGGCGTTTTGCGCCATCTGCAGATCGTGCGTCGTATCGCCGATCATGACCGTGCGCGCGAGATCCTGCCCCAATTCGCGCGTCAACTCATGCAGCATGGCCGGGTGCGGCTTCGAGAACGTCTCGTCCGCGCAACGCGTGCCGTCGAACATCCGCAAGAGGCCCGCGCCGTCGAGCGCGCGATTCAGCCCGACCCGGCTCTTGCCGGTGGCCACCGCGAGCAGATAGCCCGCATCGCGCAACTCTTCCAGCAACTCGCGCACCCCATCGAAAAGCGCGATCTGCGCGTCTTTGAGCAGGAAGTGATAGCGGTAGCGCTCGGCCAGACGCGGATACCCGCTCGGGTCGAGCGTCGGCGCCGCAATTTGCAGCGCGTCGCGCAACCCGAGTCCGATCACGTAGCTCGCCGCCTCGTCGGCCGGCACGGGCAGCCCGAGATCGCGGCAGGCCGCCTGGATGCTGCGCGTGATATGCGCGGTGGAATCCATCAGCGTGCCGTCCCAATCGAAAACGATCAGGTCAAAGAGTTCTCGGGCCATCGGCTCGCGCCTCGTCGGTCGATTCGTTCAGTTGATCCAGAAAACGCCGGCATTGCGCGGGCAATGGCGCCTCGAACGTCAGCGGCTCGCCTGTGACCGGATGCAGGAGACTCAAGCGGTGTGCGTGCAAAAACATGCGTTTGAGGCCCGGACGGGCGTCCGCGCGCGCCAGCGCCTTGTTCAGCGCAAAATCGCCGTACTTCGCATCGCCGACGATCGGCAAGCCGAGATGCGCGAGATGCACACGAATCTGGTGCGTGCGCCCCGTTTTCAGCTCCGCTTCGACGAGCGCATATCCGGGCCACCGCTCGACGAGATTGAGCACGGTATGTGACGCAAGCCCATCCGGATCGACACGCACGCGACGCTCGCCGTCCGCCGTCAGGTATTTGGTGAGCGCGACCTTGACCGCGCGCCGCTGCCCCCAATCTGGCGCCCATTCGCCGTGCGCGCAGGCGTAATAGCGCTTGTCCATGCGGTTCTCGCGAATCTGTTCGTGCAAGCCGACGAGCGCGACACGCTTTTTCGCGAGCATCAGCACGCCCGAGGTTTCGCGATCGAGCCGGTGCACGAGTTCGAGAAACTTGCCGAGCGGCCGCGCCTCGCGCATTTGCTCGATGACGCCGAACGCGACGCCGCTGCCCCCGTGCACCGCCACCCCGGCCGGTTTGTCGATGACGAGAAGGTATTCGTCTTCGAACAGCACCGGAAACTCGGCGGCCGGCGCCGCCGGTACGAATGCGGCCGCCTCGCTCAGCGCGACGCGAATCGGGGGCACGCGGACGAGATCGCCCGTGACGAGACGATATTTCGCGTCGACACGCCCCTTGTTGACCCGCACTTCCCCGCTGCGCAGGATCCGGTAAATGTGACTTTTCGGCACCCCTTTGCAGACTTTCAGCAAAAAATTGTCGATCCGCTGGCCGGCAACGCCGTCATCCACCTGTATGATCGAGACTTGGTCGCTCGCGACCAATTTCTGGGATATTTTGCCTAACTCATTCATTCTGAATATAATTTGCCCCAGCAGCCTGCGGCTGCCGGCGTGTTGGCCGGCGAATCCGGCGAGCTGCGCGGGGGCGAAGCGAGAAGCTGCTATTTTACTTGCTTGGCGGTACCCCAGGGCGCGTTGCTTGCCCTTTCAAAAGTAGCAACGAGTTGCACGCACGGAATTGGCGAGCGGCAAGGACGGCGCCCGCAGGCGCGTTCGGTCGCAGCCGGTTCCGACGGTAACGGAAGGTTGGTAAAAAAGAATTCATCAGGCGAGCCTCGGTATCGGACGATGTCGTAGGTCACGAGGCTCCCGATTGCGAAAACTACGGCGAGCGCCCGCGAGCGTTCCGCGAAGAGCGGAGCTTTTGGCGACGTCAATACTGGCGAGACATCCCGCGCGGCTGTCGAGCGTCATACGGGCTTCGTGCCGCGTCGCTGACGACGCGGCACCGCTCCGGCCGGCAGGCGTGCGCCGCACGCCACGAGCCGCGGCACGCGAGGCACTGCGACGCAAAGCGCGCCCTGTGCATCGCCGTTATTTGAAGCCGTGTTCGCATGCGCCCGGCGGTTCGCGGCCCATTGGACCCGCAGCGAACCCCATCCAGGCAATTCTCCCCGCCATCGTTCCTGCTCCAGCGTGCTTGTGACAACAAAACGAAGACGCGGCGCGCCTTCGCGAATGCGGTCGCGGCTCCATGCCTCGCCCGCCCTCGCCGGCCAAGCCGCTCTGGAGCCGTTCAATGAAACGCATGCTGTTCAATGCGACGCAGCAGGAAGAACTGCGCGTCGCCATCGTCGATGGGCAAAAGCTCATCGATATCGATATCGAGACCGCCGGGCGCGAACAGCGCAAAGGCAACATCTACAAAGGCATCGTCACCCGGATCGAGCCGTCGCTCGAAGCCTGCTTCGTCAACTACGGCGAAGACCGCCACGGCTTCCTGCCGTTCAAGGAGGTCGCCCGTCAGTACTTCCGCGACGGCGTGGAAATGCGCTCGGCGCGCATCCAGGATGCCCTGCGCGAAGGTCAGGAGTTGATCGTCCAGGTCGAAAAGGAGGAGCGCGGCAACAAGGGCGCGGCCCTGACCACGTTCATTTCGCTGGCCGGCCGCTATCTGGTCCTCATGCCGAACAACCCTCGCGGCGGCGGCGTGTCGCGCCGAATCGAGGGCGACGATCGCCAGGAACTGCGCGAAACGATGGCGCAGTTGCAACTGCCCGACGGCATGAGCATCATCGCGCGCACGGCCGGCATCGGCCGCAGCGCCGAAGAGCTGCAATGGGATCTGAACTATCTGATGCAGCTGTGGCGCGCGATCGAAGCCGCCTCGCAAAGCGGCCAGACCGGCCAGCCCATGCTGATCTACCTCGAATCGAGCCTCGTCATCCGCGCGATTCGCGACTATTTCCAGCCCGATATCGGCGAAATACTGATCGATACGACCGAAATCCACGATCAGGCCCGCGCCTTCATGGATATCGTCATGCCGGACAACGTCGGCAAGGTGAAGCGCTACCACGACGACGTTCCGCTCTTCTCGCGTTTTCAGATCGAGCACCAGATCGAAACGGCGTACTCGCGCACGGTGCCGCTGCCCTCGGGCGGCGCGATCGTGATCGACCACACCGAGGCGCTCGTCGCCATCGACGTCAACTCGGCGCGTGCCACCAAGGGCGCGGACATCGAG
Source organism: Trinickia sp. (assembly GCF_036503415.1). Taxonomy (GTDB): domain Bacteria; phylum Pseudomonadota; class Gammaproteobacteria; order Burkholderiales; family Burkholderiaceae; genus Trinickia. Next base: position 36,939 of record NZ_DASXWY010000211.1, read on the forward strand.
GAGACGGCCACGCGCACGAACCTCGAAGCGGCCGACGAAGTGGCCCGGCAGTTGCGTCTGCGCGATCTGGGCGGCCTCATCGTCATCGATTTCATCGACATGGAATCGGCCAAGAGCCAACGCGAAGTCGAACAGCGGCTCAAGGATGCCCTCAAGCACGACCGCGCCCGTGTGCAAATGGGCAAGATTTCGCGCTTCGGCCTCATGGAGCTGTCCCGCCAGCGCCTGCGCCCGGCGCTGTCCGAGGGTAGCCACGTCACCTGCCCGCGTTGCAACGGCACCGGCCACATCCGCGATACCGAATCGTCGGCCCTTCAGGTGCTGCGCATCATCCAGGAAGAGGCGATGAAGGAAAACACCGCGGCGATTCATTGCCAGGTGCCCGTGGAGGTCACGGCGTTTCTGCTCAACGAGAAGCGTCAGGAAATCAACAAGATCGAATCGCGCTTCAAGGTCAACGTCGTCCTCATTCCGAACAAGCATCTCGATACGCCGCATTACAAGCTCGAGCGCCTGCGCCATGACGACGCCCGCCTCGACGATCCGCGCGCTTCATGGAAAATGGCCGAAGAAGCCGCGCGCGAGCTCGAATCGGAGACCGGTTACAGCAAGCGCAGCGAAGACCTCAAGCCCAAACAGGAAGCGGCTGTCAAAGGCATTACGCCCGAGAAGCCGGCGCCGAGCGCGCCCACCCGTCCGGTACCTGTCGCGCAGCCCGTCATCGCACCCGCGCGCACAGGCGGCGGCGGATTCTTCGGCTGGCTCAAGGGACTGTTCGGCGCTGCGCCGGCTGCTCCGGCGCCCGCCACCCCGGAACCCGTGCAACAGCCGAAGCCCGCGCGCGAGCGCAGCGAGCGTAGCGGCGGCGAGCGTGGCAGAAACAACCGTCGTGGCGGCGCGGGAGGCCGAGACGGCGCAGCACGCGCCGAAGGGACAGGCGCGCGCCAGCAAGCCGCGGGGCAACGCCGCGACGAGCAGTCGCCGCCGCGCGAGCCGCGCGAAGGTCGCGGCCAGCGCGAGCAACGCGAAGGCCGGGAAGGTCGGGAGGCCCGCGATGGCCGCGAGCGCGCGCAGGAGCGTACCGAACAAGGTGCCGAAACGACCGCACGCGCCGAACGGCAAGAACGCGGCGAGCGCCGGGAGAGGCCCGAACGCGGTGAACGGCCGGAACGCGGCGAGCGCCGCAAACCGCTGACCGAAATCGCACCCGAGACGGTCCTGCGCCCCGAGGCGCCTGTCGTCGAAGCCGGAGCTTCAGCCGCGGCTACGGCGGGAGGACCCGTCGCTGCCGCCGAGCAGGATGCCGGTGCCGCCCGTGAAGGAGAAGAGCGTCGTCGCCGTCGCCGCGGCCGCCGCGGCGGGCGTCGCGAGCGCGAAGAAGATGGCGTGAACGTCACGCATGCGGCCGATGTCGCCGAAGCCGAGGGCGCCGTGGCCGAAGTCGCACCGCAAGCGCCGGCTACCGCTCATGCCGAGCCGGCCGCCGCAACGCACGCGGGCGATGCCGTCGTCACCCCCGTGCCGATGCAAGCAGCACCCGTCGCAACGCCGCTGCCGGAGACCGAAGCCCCCGCGGCGCCTGTCGAGGCGCGCGAGCCGACGCCGGCCATTCCCGCCGAGGCGCCGATTGCCGCCGCCGAGCCAGCGCCGGAGGTCGTACCGCACGCCGAGCCGCTGCCGGCCGCAGCCGAAGCTGCGCTCGAGCGCATTCCCGTCGAAGCCACCCCTGCTGCCCTCGGCGCGGTCGAGCAACCCGCAGCTGCCGCAGCCGAACCGGTGTCGGCGGTGTCAGGCGGCGCGCTGTCCGATCCGAACGTCGCCGCGAAGCTCGCGCCGACGCACGCCGAACCGGCAATCGAAACGCCCGCGGCAGCCGCTCAGCCGACTGCCGTGGCCGAAGAACCGGCACAGCGACAGGCAGCGGCCGAAACGACATCCGCAGCCGCGCCCGCCAAGCGGGCAAACGGTCTATCGGTGGGCGACCTGCAGCCGATGCTCGAATCGGCCGGCCTCGTCTGGGTCAGCACCGACGCCGAAAAACTGCGCAGCGCGCAGGAGGCGGCCGCGCGGATTGCTCCGCCCGCTCGAGCGCCGCGCGAGCGCAAGCCCCTGCCGCCCGTCGACACCACGCCGATGCAGCAGATCGAAACGCGCAAGTCCGAGTAATCCGAATCCGGTTGTTGTCCGGCCGCGCCAGCCCGCCTCCTCGAGGCGGGCTTTTTTGTGCCGACGGCGACCCGAAGCCCGGATCTCTCGGCTCGCCGATACCCGCAACACCGACCGGGCAAAACCGGCCGAATGTTGCGGGTTCGGCTAGAATGGCCTTCTGACCTTTTCCAGATTCGACCATGTCCCGCCGTATCATTCCCGTCGCCGATATCAGCGCGGTCCCCGATATCGCCGGCGCCGCGTTCGCGCCCCGCGGGACACTGACCGATGCACGCAGCCGTCCCATGCGCGATTTGCGCATATCGATCACCGACCGGTGCAATTTCCGCTGCGTCTACTGCATGCCGCGCGCCGTGTTCGACAAGGATTACCCGTTCCTGCCCCATAGCGCGTTGCTGACGTTCGAGGAAATCGAGCGTCTGGCGCGTATTTTTGTCGCCCACGGCGTCGAAAAGGTCCGGCTGACCGGCGGCGAGCCGCTTTTGCGCAAGAACATCGAATGGCTCATCGAACGGCTCGCGCGTATGAGTACGGCCAGCGGCCGGCCGCTCGACGTGACACTGACGACGAACGGCTCGCTGCTCGCGCGCAAAGCCCGTTCGCTCAGGGACGCCGGGCTCACGCGCGTCACGGTCAGTCTCGACGCGCTCGACGATGCGCTCTTCAAACGCATGAACGACGCCGACTTCGCGCCGTCGGCCGTCCTCGACGGCATTGCCGCCGCCGAGGCGAGCGGCCTCGCGCCGCTGAAGGTCAACATGGTCGTCAAACGCGGCACCAATGACGGTGAAATCCTCCCGATGGCCCGGCATTTCAAGGGCTCCGGTGTGGTGCTGCGCTTCATCGAATACATGGACGTCGGTACGTCCAACGGCTGGAACATGACCGAAGTGCTGCCTTCGGCCGAAGTCGTAGCGCGAATCGGCGAAGTCTTTCCGCTCGTTCCTCTCGAGCCGAATAGCGCGGCCGAAACGGCTCAACGCTGGGGTTACGCGGACGGCACGGGCGAAATCGGCGTCATTTCGAGCGTCACGCGGGCCTTTTGCGGTAGCTGCACACGGGCGCGGCTCTCGACCGAAGGCAAGCTGTACCTCTGTCTTTTCGCCTCATCGGGGCACGACCTGCGTGCGCTCGTGCGCAACGGATCGTCCGACGCCGATATTGCGACAGCCATCGCGCGTATCTGGCAAGCGCGCGAGGATCGCTACTCGCAGTTGCGAGGCAGCGGCGTGCCGGCCGGCCGCGACAACGATGCACCGCGCGTCGAAATGTCCTATATCGGCGGTTGATACCGCCATGGCTCGCATGGAGCGCTCACCCTCCTCCCTCGTCACCGGCCTGATCCTCGCGGGCGGGCGCGGTACACGCATGGGCGGCCTCGACAAGGGGCTGCAGCCGCTGCGCGGCGAACCGCTGGCGCTGCATGTCGCTAGACGCCTCGCACCGCAGGTCGGCGCGATGCTCATCAGTGCAAACCGTAACCTCGATGCCTATGCGTCGCTTGGCACGGCGTTTCAAGCGAACATCGTCAGCGACGCCAGCGGCGACTTCCCTGGCCCGCTCGCCGGCATACTGGCCGGACTGCGCGCGGCGCGCACGCCACTCGTTCTCGCGGTGCCCTGCGACGCGCCGAACCTGCCGTCCGATCTCGCCGAGTGTCTCGGCAAGGCGCTCGATGCCGCGTCAGCGGACATCGCCACCGTCATCACACGGGACGGCACCGGCCGAACCACGCTGCACCCCGTCTTCGCGTTGCTGCGCACATCGCTTGCCGACGACCTCTCAGCCCGGCTCGCGGCCGGGGAGCGCAAGGTTCGCGCGTGGTACGCGCGCCACAGGCACGTCGAAGTCGCATTTGCCGACGAGCACGCGTTTTACAATGCCAACTCCTTGCAGGAGCTCGCCGACCTCGAGCGTGCCTGATATCGAAGGTGTGGACCGGGCCAGGCATGCAAGCCGCCGGTACGCGCACCGCGCCGACGGCCGGGCTAGCCCAAAAAGAAGGACGTTCGCGGCCAATCGCAGATAATCGCCGCGTCCAATCATCGATGACCACCTCCGAAGACATTTCCCGCTGCGTCCCCGCACATGACGCCCAGGCACTGCCGGTCGCGCAGGCGCAAGCCATCGTGCGTCGCTGGGCGCAGCCGGTCGCCACGGCGGAGCGCGTTGCATTGCGCGCCTCGCTCGACCGCGTGCTGGCCGAAGATGTGATTTCCCCGATCGACGTGCCGTCGCACGACAACGCCGCCATGGACGGCTATGCGTTCGACGGCGCCGTCCTCGCCGATCCAGCCTCCGGTCCACCGGAGCTCGAACTCGAAGTCGCCGGGCAGGCGCTGGCCGGACATGCGTTCACTGGCCCCGTGGCGCGCGGTCAATGCGTGCGCATCATGACAGGCGCGCCGATTCCAGCCGGATGCGATACGGTCATCGCTCAGGAGCAAACCGTGCGCACCGGCGAGCGCATTGCCTTCGACGCACAGAAGATCTCCCGAGGCGCCAACTGCCGCCGCGCCGGCGAAGACCTGGCGCGCGGACGCGCCGCGCTCAGTGCGGGGCGTATCGTCCGCGCCGCCGATGTAGGTCTGCTTGCTTCGCTCGGCGTGGCGGAAGTCGCGGTGCATCGCCGGCTGCGCGTCGCTTTCTTTTCGACGGGCGACGAACTTCGCTCGGTAGGCGAGCCGCTCGATGCGGGATGCGTCTACGACAGCAACCGCTACACGCTCGGCGCGATGCTCGCGCGCCTGAATGTCGAGGCACTCGATCTCGGCATCGTACGCGACGAGCCGGCGGCGCTCGAAGCCGCATTGCGAAGTGCCGCGTCCTGTGCGGACGTGGTTCTGAGCTCGGGCGGCGTCTCCGTTGGCGATGCCGATTTCACGCGCCGCCTGTTCGAAACGCTGGGCGATGTGGGGTTCTGGCAACTCGCGATGCGCCCCGGACGTCCGCTCGCATTCGGCCGGCTCTGGCCCACACACCGGGACGACGATCTGCGCCCCGCGCTTTTTTTTGGCCTGCCGGGCAACCCCGTTGCCGTCATGGTGACGTTCTATCAATTCGTGCGCGAAGCGCTGCTGGCGATGTCGGGAGCGAAAGTCGACGCACCTTTGCAGTTGCGGGCGATCAGTTCGACATCGATCAAAAAACGCCCGGGCCGCACCGAATATCAGCGCGGCGTTGCGACACGCGCAGCCGACGGCACGTGGCTCGTCGCACCGACCGGCTCACAAGGCTCAGGCGTTTTGAGCTCGATGAGCCGAGCCAATTGCCTCATCGTGCTTGCGCACGAGCAAGGCGACGTCGCGGCCGGCACGCCAGTCGAGATCGTGCCCTTCGACGGCCTGATCTAATCGTCCAATCGAAAATATCGTCTCCAACGGGGCCTGCTCCACATGAAAAAACAAATCCTTTCGATCGCACCCGGTCAGACCGCCAAAGCGCTCATCCTCGTCTATCTCACCTTCAGCGTACCGATCGTGCTGCTCGGCATGCTCGTCGCGTTCATCAAGTACGGTTCCGTCGAACTGAGCACGATTTTCAGCGCGCTGCTGCTCAACGCGATCCTCGGCTTCGTACTGCTGTGGATCGCCTGCCACGCTTATAACTGGGTGGCCTCGCGTTTCGGCGGCATCGAGATCGTTCTGGCGGACGTGCCGGAAGAAGCCTGACGGCCATTGTCACGACCGCCCTCACGCGTCCGATTCCGACCCGCCCAAGTCCGCCTCGCCGAGCAAGCCCTGCGCTTCGTCTCCGGGCAAGGCTTCGACCGTGCGCAGCTTGGTACTCATGACTCGCGTACGGCGCTCGGCCGCCTCGATCGAGCGTGTCACCGTCTCCAACTGCGATTTCGTCTTTGCGAGCACGTCGCCGAACTTGCCGAATTCGGTCTTCACTGCGCCGAGCACCTGCCAGACTTCGCTCGAACGTCTTTCGATCGCAAGCGTACGGAAACCCATCTGCAGGCTGTTGAGCAATGCACTCAGCGTCGTGGGACCCGCAACCGAGACCCGGTAATCCCGCTGCAACAAGTCGGTGAGCCCGGGGCGGCGCAACACCTCGGCGTATAGCCCTTCCGTGGGCAGAAAGAGTAGCGCGAAATCGGTCGTATGCGGCGGCGCCAGATATTTTTCGGCAATCGTGCGCGCCTCGTTGCGCACACGCGTCTCGAGTGCGCGCGATGCCTCCTCCACGGCCACAGGATCGGCGCGCTCCTGCGCGTCGATGAGCCGCTCGTAGTCTTCCCGCGGAAACTTCGCGTCGACGGGCAGCCAGACAGGTGCCGCGGCGCCCTCGCCGTTACCCCGCTCCGATCGTCCCGGCAGCTTGATCGCGAATTCGACCCGCTCGCCGCTTCCTGGCACCGTCGCAACGTTCTTGGCGTATTGGTCCGCCGTCAGCATCTGCTCGAGCAGCGCTTCGAGCTGGACCTCGCCCCAGGTGCCGCGTGTCTTGACGTTCGTCAGCACCTTCTTGAGATCGCCCACACCGGCCGCGAGCGTCTGCATCTCGCCCAACCCCCGGTGCACCTGCTCGAGCCGATCCGATACGAGCTTGAACGATTCGCCGAGGCGCTGCTCGAGCGTCGCATGCAGCTTTTCATCGACGGTACGGCGCATCTCCTCGAGCTTCGCCGCGTTATTCGCTTCGATGTCCTTCAGGCGCGCTTCGAGCGTTGCGCGTACTTCGGCAAAACGGCGGTCGTTGGCTTCCATGAGCTGCGCCAGTTGCTGCGCGAGCGTGTCGCCAAAACGTTTGAGCGTGGCGCTTTGCTCTTCGCGAGACTGGAGCGCCTGACGTTGCAAGCTCTCGCGCATCGATTCCAGTTGCTTCGCATTCGTATCGATGAGCAACGCGAGACGCTCCGAGAACCCGTTGATCTGCTGGTTCTGAACCGCGGCGACGCTCGTCAACTGCGTTGCAAGCGTCTGCTGGAACTGCGCGAAACCGCCGCCGAGTTCCACGCGGGACAGCCGCGCCGTTTCCGCGATTTCCGAGCGCAGCTCGCGTTCGAGCCGCTCGTATGCCTGCGCCTGGTGCTGCCCGGCGGCCTCGACGCGCTCCCCAAGTTCGGCGAGCGGGTCGAGGCCGCTGGCCCGCGTGAGACCACGCAGGGCCAGTGCCAGCGAAAAAGCGAGGATAAGAACCGCGATCGCGAGCGCGACGGTAAGCAGTGTCGTCATGAGCGCGCCTTCCCGAGCACTTGCGGATTGATCGGATTGGGCGGCTGCGTCGCATTCGGCCCGACGCCGAGCCCCGCTATCAGATTGTCCGCCGCGAGATTGGCCATCGCCCGGCGCGTCGTCTCGCTCGCGCTGGCAATGTGCGGCGTCAGCACCACGTTCGGCACCGCAAGCAGGCCGGGATGCACGCCCGGTTCGCCTTCGAAGACATCGAGGCCTGCGGCGGCGATGCGCCGTTCGCGCAACGCGACGGCGAGCGCCGCATCGTCGACGATCCCGCCGCGGGCGATATTCGTCAGGGTGGCCGTACGTTTCATCAGCGCAAGCTCGGCCGCGCCGATGGTATGGCGATTCTCGGGTGTGTACGGCAAGACCAGGACGACGTGATCGGCTTCACGCAGCAAATCCGCCTTCGGCCGGTACTGGGCGGCAAGCTCGGCTTCGACGTCGGGCGCGACGCGCGAGCGATTGTGATAGATGACGTGCATGTCGAAGCCGCGCGCGCGTCGAGCGAGCGCCTGACCGATGCGTCCCATGCCGATGATCCCGAGCGTCGAACCATGTATATCGACGCCGAGAAAGCCGTCATGGCGCCAGCCCTGCCATTGCCCGTCGCGCAGCCAGTGCTCGCTCTCCGTGATTCTGCGCGCCGCCGCCATCATCAGTGCCCAGCCGAAATCGGCCGTCGATTCGTTGAGTACATCGGGCGTGTTGGTGGCGAGCACGTTTGCCGCGTTGAATGCGGCGATATCGAAATTGTTGTAGCCCACCGCCATATTGGCCACCACGCGCAGGCGAGGCGCGGCGGCGAGGACGGCCGCATCGATCATGTCGCCGGCCGTCAGCGCGCCGTCCTTGTCGGCGAGCCGGCGCACGAGTTCGTCAGGCGCAAGCGCGGGGCCGTCGTTCCAATCGACCTCGAAATGCGCTTTGAGCCGCTCGACGACTTCCGGAAAGATCGGGCGCGCGACAAGAATTTTTTGCATCGGGTGTCTCCGTCACTGAGGCCGCGCGTTCGTCACGGCCCCCAAAAAAACATCCACGTCGTCAACAGGAAAACCGGTACGAGGACGATCCCCGACCAGGCAAGATACGCGAAGAAGCTGGGCATGCGTACGCCGCGCGCCTCGGCCATCGACTTCACCATGAAATTCGGTGCGTTGCCAATGTAGCTCATCGCGCCCATGAACACCGCGCCGGCTGAAATGGCCGCGAGTGTCGTCGCGCCTGACGTCGTCAGCACCTGCGCGTCGCCACCCGCAAGATTGAAGAACACGAGATAGGTCGGCGCATTGTCGAGAAACGACGACAAGAGCCCCGTGGCCCAGAAGTACATGGCGTCGATCGGCTGGCCGCGCGCATCGGTGACGAGATCGATGACAGCCGCAAACGGCCCGTGCGGCCCCGCGCGCAACATCATGATGACGGGCGCGATGGTGACGAAGATGCCGGCGAACAGCTTGGCGACTTCCTCGATCGGCGCCCAGTTGAAGGCGTTGCCGACCCGTGCCGAGCGCGGCGTGAGCGCAAGCGACGCCAGCGTCAGCGCAACGAGCAGGACATCGCGCGCCGCGTTTTGCAGCTCGAGATGGGCACCCAGTACTTCGAGCGCCAGGCCGGGCCGCCAAAGCCCGCTCGCCAGCACGGCGGCGATGACGAGCGCAAGCAGCGCGAAGTTCGCTTTGCCCTCGATGACGAGACCCCGCGTATCGGGCGAGGGATCGAGAAACGGCGAGCGCTCCTCACCTTCGCGCCGATAGAAGTAGCTGTCGAGCACATAAAAGAGCGCGAGCAGCAGGCCGCAGACGACGAGCATCGGCGCCACCAGATGCTGCGTCGTCCAAAAGAAACCGACGCCGTTCAAAAAGCCGAGAAAAAGCGGCGGGTCTCCGAGGGGCGTAAGGGAGCCGCCCGCATTGGCGACGAGAAAGATGAAGAACACGACGACATGGACGACGTGCTTTCGATTGTCGTTCGCACGCAAGACCGGCCGAATGAGGAGCATCGCCGCCCCCGTGGTGCCCATGATGCTGGCAAGCAAAGTTCCGAGCGCGAGCATGACGGTATTCGTCGTGGGCGAACCGTGCAGGTTGCCGCGCACGCAAATCCCGCCGGCGATCGTATAAAGCGCCGTCAGCAGCACGATGAACGGCAGATATTCCTCGAAGAGCGCATGCGCCAAGGTTGCCAGTGCCGCCCCGCCGCCATGCGCATAGCCGAAGGGCACGACGAACAGCGCGGCCCAGGCCGCCGCGATCTTGCCGAAATGGCGATGCCATAACGCCGGTGCCACGAGCGGAGCGATCGCGATCGACAGCAAGATGCCGGCAAACGGCAATGCCCAGACGGGTGAAAGCGCCGCGCCGTCGAGCGTTGCCGCATCAGCGGGCGCTGGCAATACAACGCTTGCGAGCGCCACCACCAGCATGATCGCAAAACGACCGTCGAACGGCATGCGCGGCATCGCCGCATGTCGTGGTTTCATTGACTTCCTCTTGTGATGCGGTGTGCGGTGCGCAGGACGCCCGTGGCCTGCCGACGCGTCAAAGCGTCGCGAGGCCTGCCGCATACCCGGTACCGGAGCGCTCAGGCACCCCGGACGACGATCGCGTGAACGCGATAGGGACCGTGCGCGCCCAGCACGATGGTTTGCTCGATATCGCCCGTGCGCGAAGGTCCCGAAATGAAATTGACCGCGCGCGGCAACTGCCCGCGCTCCGCACGCATGAGCGCGAATGCCTCCTCATGCCCGGCAACGATGCGCGAAGCGGACACGACGGCGATATGAGTCTCGGGCAGAAGGCCCGCCGAGACCTCCATGCCGGGCCCTGAAAGCAGCGCGAGCGAGCCCGTTTCAGCCGTCGCGCAAAAGCAGCCGGTGATACCGATCAGATCGGCGTCTTGCGGTTTGCGAAACTCGATCGACAGCCCCGCCTGCGCCCACGGCAGCGGCTCCAGATCCCGCCATGCAACGGCGCGCGCCGGCAAACCGCCCGCCGTCAGATAACGCGCGGCAGCCTCGGGGACCTCGGCGAGCGTCGCCACTTCGTCGACGGTGGTGCCCATGAGACGCGCTTCCGCGATGAACCGCGCGACAAGCCCGGCGGCATCCTCGGGCATCGGAGGACGCGGCCCGGCGGGATGCCGCGCGAGATAATCGGCCGCAGCCTCGAGCTCGTCCGCCTCCGGCTGCGCCGCACGACCGCTCGCGGCACGTATGCGCGAGAGGATGTTGCGGCGGGCAGCCGTTGTATCCATGACGATTCTCCTTGGCGACATCGAATGGCCGATTATACCGATGGACTTTTTCGAGATATACCGTCCCGACGGACGAACCGGACGAAGCGCCGCAAATGAGACGATTCTCGACGATGCCGGCGAACCGCCGCGCTACTCGCCACCGACGTCGATCGGTGTCGTGATGCCGAAGACCTGTCGCAAATAAGCGATGTAGGCTTTGTCGTCGCACATGTTCTTGCCCGGCGAATCGGAGAGCTTCGCGACGGGCTGGCCGTTGCAGCGGACCATCTTGATGACGATCTGCAGTGGACTGTAGCCGAGATCGTTGGTGAGATTGGTGCCGACGCCGAACGCGAGCCTGCAGCGTCCGCGAAACCGTTCATAGAGTTGCAGCACCTTGGGAATATCGAGCGCGTCCGAGAAGACGAGCACCTTGGTCCGCGGATCGCAGCGATTCTCCTCGTAGTGGCGCAGGAGCTGCTCGCCCCATTCGAAAGGATCGCCCGAATCGTGGCGCGCGCCGTCGAACAGCTTGCAGAAATACATGTCGAAGTCGCGCAGGAACGCCTGCATGCCGTAGACGTCCGACAGCGCGATGCCGAGATCGCCCCGGTACTCTTTTGCCCAGACCTCGAAACCGTAGGTCTGCGAGTCGCGCAGGCGCGGCCCGAGCGCCTGGCAGGCCTGCAAGTACTCGTGGGCCATCGTGCCGAGCGGCGTGAGACCGTGCTTTTTCGCGTAATAGACGTTGCTCGTGCCGGCAAACTGCTCGCCGATCCCGCTCATCAGCGTGAGCAGCACTTCTTCGTGCCAGCGCCGCGAGAAGCGCCGCCGCGTGCCGTAATCGGCGATCTTGCAATCGGCGAACTCGGGGCGCGCGCCGAGCAGCGCGATTTTCTCGCGCAGGCGCTCGCGACCGATCGCGTAATCGGGCTGACGCTGCGTATTGCGGAAGTAGACCTCGTTCACGATGGCCAGCACCGGAATCTCGAAGAGAATCGTGTGCAACCAGGGGCCGCTGATGCCGATGTCGATCTCGCCGTTGCGTTTGGGGGAAGGCGAAACCGAGATGTACTTCTCGTTCAGGTGAAAGAGCGCGAGAAAGTCGACGAAATCGCTTTTGATGAAGCGCATCCGGCGCAGATAGTCGAGCTCGTCCTCGCTGAACGAAACCCGGCAGAGCTGGCGGATCTCCTCGCGGATCTCTTCGACGTACGGCGTGAGATCGACGTTCGGCGTACGGCAGCGGAACCGGTATTCCACGTTCGCCGCGGGGAAATGATGCAGCACCACCTGCATCATCGTGAATTTGTAAAGATCGGTGTCGAGCAGCGAGGTAATGATCATGGAACGCACGTGCCAGAGAACCAGTCGATGGGAAACCGTATTCTTGCACTACTTTGCCCGCGAATAGCAATGCCTCGGACATCGTGCGCAACTCGAAACACTGACGCATCCGCCGCTGTCCGGCCCGCGGCGGACGCGACCGGGCGCCGATCGACGGCCGCCGTGGCGCCCGGCTCTTGCTTGCCCGGGTCATGCGCACGAAGCCGCAGCAGCTCGTCGAGCCAGAGCGCCCGCGCGAAGCTGTCGGACACGAAGCCGAAGCCGCGCGCGCCATAAACTAATCACGAATCAATCTAAAGCGGAGTCGGGGGGTTTGGCCGATCGGGCCTTTACCTTACGCTACAATATCTCGTTTGCTCGCCTGGCATCCGCTTCCCCCGATATTCCGTATGCAGGAGTTTGAATGACTCACGTTGTGACCGAAAGCTGCATCAAGTGCAAATACACCGACTGCGTGGACGTCTGTCCGGTCGACTGCTTTCGCGAAGGTCCCAACTTCCTCGCGATCGATCCCGATGAATGCATCGACTGCGCCGTGTGCGTGGCCGAATGCCCGGTGAATGCGATCTACGCCGAGGAAGACGTCCCCGGCGATCAGCAGCAGTTCATCGAACTGAATTCCGAGCTTGCCAAAGGCTGGCCGAGCATTACGAAGACCAAAGGCGCACTGCCCGAAGCCGATCAGTGGAAAGACGTCACGGAAAAGCTGAGCCAGCTCGAACGATAACGCGTCGGAACGCTCGCCCGATGCGCCGGTTCGTGCGCGCGCCGGCGTGTTCGTCTCCGGCGCCGCAGGCCCCGCTCCTCGCGCGGCTTGCACGGCTTTGCCCCAGATGGCAGTCCCTGCTTGGAGCACCCCGGGGTATTGACAGTACCCGCATCACCCCATAGAATCTCGCTTCTCTGCTGTTGTTCCCCGATAGCTCAGTCGGTAGAGCGCCGGACTGTTAATCCGTAGGTCCCTGGTTCGAGCCCAGGTCGGGGAGCCAAAGAATGCACGCGAAGAGCCCGTTCTCAAGACGGGCTCTTTTGCATCGAGCTCGTTCGATTCAGCACCCAGTCTTTTCCCCGATAGCTCAGTCGGTAGAGCGCCGGACTGTTAATCCGTAGGTCCCTGGTTCGAGCCCAGGTCGGGGAGCCAAACACGCGCAGACAAGCGAAAGGCCCGCCCATCCGGCGGGCCTTTCGCTTTGGCGGTCCCATGCGCCTTCGCCACCTGTGGTACCGTTTTGAGATGATGCTCGCCCCCTCCCAGCGAGCTTTTTAGCGGCTCGCGCGCGCTTTTTCATCGATGCCCATGACTTTGTCCCGCTTTCGCGACTCAGCCCGCTACTGGCGCACGCCGCTCGTGCCCGGAGCCGAGATGCTGACTGCCGAGTACCGCGAGCACACGTTCGCGCCGCACTGGCACGAGGCGTACACCGTGGCGGTCATCGAGGCGGGCGCCGAAGGCTACGACTATCGCGGGGCCCATCATGTCGCCGATGCCGGCACGGTACCCGTCATCAATCCGGGCGAGGTTCACACCGGCTCGCGCGCGGTCGAGGCTGGCTGGCGCTACCGTGTGCTGTATGTGCCGATCGACTATGTCGAACGCCTCGCCGAACAGGTTGCGAACAAGCGGCAGGCGATGCCGTGGTTTCCGCTCGAGCCGATACGCGATACCGATCTGGCCGTGCGCATTGCGCGCGCGCATCGTCTGCTGGAGAACGGTGCGGATCCGCTTGCCGCCGAGATCGCCCTTCTCGACGCGTTCACGACGCTCGTCACCCGCCATGCGCAAGCGCGGCCCGATGCCGCACTCGCCGGCATCGATCATCCGCGCGTCGCCGCGATGCAGGCGCGGCTTGCTGCCGATCTAACGGAATCGCTGAGCCTCACCGAACTCGCAAGCGAAGTCGGGCTTTCCGCGTTCCACGCGGCGCGCCTGTTCGCGCGCGCGACTGGCCTGCCACCGCACGCATGGCGCAACCAGCTCCGGCTGCAACGCGCGCTCGCCCCGTTGCGGGCCGGCGTGCCCGTCACCGAAGTCGCCGCCGCAAGCGGGTTCACGGACCAAAGCCACTTCACCCGGCACTTCCGGCGCATGTTCGGCGTGCCGCCGGGCCGCTGGCAGACGAGCTGAACGCTCCCTCGCCGCGGTCCGGGGCCGCCTGCGTAAGCGCCCGGGGCAAGAACCCAGAGCAAGAACATACAAGCTCCTTTTCCTGTGCACGGCTAAGCTCGGCGGAAAAGGAGGATTCGGCAGTGAACCCACGCACTTCCCTCAACGAATTTGCCGACGGCGCGCGCGACATGGTCCCGATGATGGTCGGGGCGGCGCCGTTCGGCGTCATCTTCGGCACGCTCGTGAGCTCCGGCCCGCTGCATCCGTGGCAGGGCCAGCTGATGTCGCTGACGGTATTCGCCGGCTCGGCCCAGTTCATCGCGCTCGGCCTGATCGCCGGTCACGCCGGGCTCGCCGTGGTATGGGCGACCACGTTCATCGTCAATCTGCGCCACCTGCTCTACAGCGCGACGCTCGCACCGTATGTCGCCAAGCTGCCGGCGCGCTGGCGATGGGCGCTTGCGGCAGTCCTGACCGACGAGGTCTTCGCCGTCGCCTACGCGCACTACCGTCACGCCCCGCCCGGGGCGATCGGCCCGCATTACTTCCTCGGCGCCGGGGTCGCCATGTACGTGAACTGGCAGATCTGGACCCTCGTCGGACTGCTGTTCGGGGCCGCGTTTCCGCGTCTTCAATCGATGGGCCTCGATTTCGCCATGGTCGCCACCTTCATTGCGATCGTCGTGCCGCAGCTCGTCGCCCTGCGCTTCATCGCGGCCGCACTGATGGCCGGCGTACTCGCCCTCGCCTGCGCCGCATGGCCCTACAAGCTCGGGTTGCTCGCGGCCGTGGCGGGGGGTGTCGCCGTCGGCGTCGTGCTTTCGCGTCCATGGGCCCGCCGGCCGGCGCATGCGGAGGCCACCCGATGAACGCGGTCGTCCTCATCCTCGGCATGGCCGTCATTACGTGCCTGATCCGGGCCACGCTCTTCGTACTCGGCGAGCGCGTTACGTTCCCGCCGCTCGTGCGCACCGCGCTCGGCTTCGTGCCCGTTACCGTCCTGACGGCCATCATCGTACCGATGGCCGTGGCGCCGCATGGCGGGCAGCCGGAGCTCACCTGGCGCAACCCGCAGCTCGTCGGCGCACTGGCCGCCTGCGTCGTATCGGCCACCACGCGCAGACCGCTCGTCACGATCGCGGCCGGGCTCATCGTGTTCTTCGCCTGGCAATGGCTCGTCGCGCACTGATCCGGTGCACGAAAACCGCCTCAAGTTCCGGCTCGCGCGGCCGATAAACAGACGAAACGCGTGCGCCGGACAGCAGCCGGACTGCACGCATCGTACTGGGGTACATCGACGCCGCGTGGAATTGGCGGATTGCGCACGCGCCCGCACCCGGCCGCGAGGCGAAGCGCACGGCATGCCGATGTCCCGCCCGCGCGTCGGCGCCGGCGCACACGCACGGACGAGCTATCAGGACATGCCATGGGTCAGATCACCCTTTCTCTTCGAGATGAGACCATCGCCTCGCTGCACAAGGACTTCGAAGCCTTCGTGCGCGTGTCGCTGAAGCTCGACCCGCAATTCGCGACGCCGTCGTTCGAGGATTTCCTGCGCGCGAAGCTGCTCGACAACATGGTGCCGCTCACCGAGCACGCCGTGCAGCGCATGCTTCAGGGCGGTCAATACGCATGGGCCAAGCGCACGCTCGACAAGGAATTCCCCGACGTCGTCGGCATCCTCGTGCGACAAGCCGAGGAGTTCGGCTTCGCATTCGCTTACCGCTCGCAATGGACGCCGGAGGAGCTGGCCAAAGCCTGCCGCGACTGGGCCGCGGCCATCGTCAAGGAAGCCGGCGGCGACGCGGCGCTCGTCGATCCGCTCTCGGCGCAAATCAAATCGTCGGCCAAGGACATCCTGGCGCTCGAAGAAAAAATGCAGACGCCCGCCTGGCGTCTTGCGGAATCGTTGCGCCAGCGCGTCTACGAGGCGAAGATCGCCTGTGAGACGAGCGTCGGCAGCACCGCGCGCGAGAAACTCGGAGAGCTACGCGGTCTGCTCAAGCTGGGGCTCGCGCACGGTTCGTTCCAAAAGCAGGAAGCTCAGCAGATCATGGAATTCCTGCGCCTGCTCAAGCCCGAAATCTTTGTCGAAGAGCCGTACGACATTTTTTCGCGCATGGCAGTCTGGCTGCGCAATTTCTTTATGCCACCCGCGCAGCAGCCGCGCGCCCAGGAGCGCCGCCAGCGCTAACGGAGCGGGCCCGCGCGCCCGGCATTGCACGAATGCGGTCCGGGTCGGCCGACGCGAATCGGACTTGTCCTATTCCCGCACCCCGCTACTTGGCTTATGATGCGTGCCCTGTCTTCCCTCGGTGCGCGCATTTGCCATGGCCAACCTCAATTTCACGCTCACCGGCGAATACGTCGAATTGCACAACCTGCTCAAGCTGACGGGGCTGGCCGATAGCGGCGGCTCGGCGAAGATGCTCGTCGCGTCGGGCGCCGTCAAGGTCGATGGCCGCCCCGAGCTGCGCAAGACGTGCAAGATTCGCGCAGGCCAGGTCGTCATGTTGGGCGATACACGGATCGCCGTGCTCGAAGCGCCGTGAACCGCTCGCGCCGCTTGTAAGCGGCGCGGGTACCGCCCCGCCGTTCGCCGCCATTCGCCGCCATTCGCCGCCATGCGTTGCACCTGCCGCGGACAGGGGCATCCATCGACACACACGCCGCAACGCAATAAGCTTTCCGTTCTTTCGACCCAATCCATCGCCCGTCTATCGCAGCCGCTTTGGCTGGCGCTTTGCGCCTTCGATCTCTCATGTCGCACTCAGGTCTTTCGCACGCCGCCGGCGCGCCACCCACATTCTCCCGCCACGCAGCCGAAACAGCCCGGCTGGCGGCGCCGCTCGCAATCTCCCAGCTCTCGCAAATGGCGATGGGCGTGACCGACACCATCCTGCTGGGCTCGCTCGGGGCAGACGCACTCGCGGCCGGCGGCCTCGGCGCCGGCGTCTTCTTTGTCGTCGTGACGCTGTTGCAAGGGGTGCTCACTTCGGTCAGCGTCACCGTTGCCAACGCGCGCGGCGCCCAAGCCGACGATCGCGTGCCGCATATTTATTGGACCGGCCTCGTACTGTCCGCGCTGCTCGCCGTGCCGGCGTTCGTTCTACTGTCGCTCAGCCAGCCGATCCTGCTGGCATTCGGCGAACCGGCCGCGCTCGCGCGCGACGTCGGTGCCTACACCGGCGTGCTGCGCTGGGCATCGCTCGGCAGTCTCATCGGCATCGGCATGATGCGCGCCTTCTTGCCGGCCATCGGCGCGGCCAAACGGCTGCTCTGGATATCGATTGCCAGTGTCGGTGTCAACGCGGTGCTCAACTACGGTCTCATTCATGGCGCCTACGGATTGCCGCGGCTCGGCCTGCTGGGCTCCGCGGCGGCTACGTCGATCACCGTCTGGGCCACCGCGCTGGCACTCGTCATCTTGCTGCACGGCCGCCGGCGCTACCGCCACTTCGTCAGCGCCGCGCGCCCCAACATGCCGCTCATGGGCGAGCTCTTCGGCATCGGCTGGCCGGTGGCGATCACCTACGGTGTCGAGTCGATGCTCTTTCTGGGCACCGGTCTCATGATCGGCCTGCTCGGCGAGACGCAGCTCGCCGCGCATCAGATCGCGCTCAACGTGGCCTCTGTTTCGTTCATGGTGCCCCTCGCGATCGGCCAGGCCGCCAATGTTCGCGTCGGCTACTGGCTCGGCGCCGGGCAACCTGTCGCCGCGCGGCACGCGGGCTTCGTCGCGCTCGGTCTCGGCATCGCGTTCATGTCGCTCTCCGGACTCGTCTTGATCGTCGCGCCGCGCGCCATCGTCGGGCTCTACCTGCGCCTCGACGATCCGGCCAACGCCCCGACGGCGGCCATCGCGGCGTCGCTGCTCGGCGTGGCGGCGGTCTTCCAGATCGTCGACGGCATGCAGACGATCGGTTCCGGGTGCTTGCGCGGCTTGAAAGACACGCGCATCCCCATGCTTGCCGCCGCGTTCGGCTATTGGGGCGTCGGCTTTCCAACCGGTTATGTGCTTGCATTCCATGCCGGCCTCGGCGCGCGCGGATTGTGGTGGGGACTCGCCGCCGGGCTCGCGAGCGTCGCGCTTCTCATGACACTGCGCTTTCACCGCATGACGCGCGCGGCGCCGCCCCGACAGCCAACGACGCAAGGCTGAATCCGCCAAACTCCAGGCTCCTACCCGCGTGGGCCTTCTTCTTGCATGGATTGCGGGCAGTGCGCATAGAATGAGTTTTCGTGCCAGAGCAGAAGGTTTTACTGCGGCGCAATAACCATTCTTGGCGACGGAGGGTCTGTAACGTGTTCGAATCGAGGCGAAAACGGTCCGCGCCGCATCCCGCGGGGTTGCCCGTTCAGCCACGCCTCGACATCGCTCGCTGCGCCGCGGCGCGAGAGGCGGCACGGCGTGCCCTCACCTTCACGCTTGGTTTCGCCCTCGCGCTGCTGGCTGCATGTTCGACGCTGCCGCCCGCCACTTCGCTCCATCGCACCGAAAGCCACGCGCTCGCCGACCCGCAAAACACACCGCTGGGCAAAGCGCTCGCCCCGCTCGATGCGGCGCATCCCGGCCAAACGGGCTTTCGTCTGCTGACCGATGGCACCGATGCGCTCCAAATGCGCGTCGCACTCGCACGCGCCGCAACGAAAACGCTCGATCTGCAGTACTACATCGCCTCCGAGGATACGACCGGGCGGCTCCTGCTCGCCGCCGCGCTCTACGCGGCAGACCGCGGCGTACGCGTGCGCATGCTCGTCGACGATCTCAATTTCCATGACAGCCAGCGCCTCATGGCAGCCCTCTCGACGCATCCGTCGATCGAGGTACGCGTGTTCAATCCGTTCGGCAGCACCCGCAGCAGCGTCTTCGCTCGTACCGAAGACGTCTTCACGCGCATCGACCGCTTCACGCGACGTATGCATAACAAGGCGATGATCGCCGATGGTTCCGTGGCCATCGTCGGCGGGCGCAATCTCGGCGACGAGTATTTCAGCGCGAGTCCGACGCTGCAGTTTCGCGATCTCGACGTACTCGCCGCCGGCCCCATCGTGCAGCAGGTTTCGCGCAGTTTCGACATTTTCTGGTCGAGTGCACTCGCCTACCCCGTCGGCGCGCTCGAGAAACACCGTTACGCACCCCAGGAGCTGCACGATGTTCGCGAGGCATTGCGCGCGCATTGGCGAGCGCAAGCGCAAGCGGTCGGCGCAAAACCGCTCAACGGCGAATCGCTGGACGTGCAGATCTCGAAGAAAGAACTCGGCCTCGTATGGGCTCCGGCACAGTTTGCCTTCGATTCGCCGCGTAAAGTCACCGATGACGATGGCAGCTACCGCAGTCCGCCCATGCACCGGCTCGCGGATCTGCTGAAAAATGCACAGCACGAAGTGCTGATTCTTTCCCCGTACTTCGTGCCGCACGATGCGGGCGTGAACATGCTCGGTTCGCTCACGCAGCGCGGCGTGCGGGTAGCGGTGGTGACCAATTCGATGGCCTCCACCGACGCGGTCGCGGTACAGGCGGGCTATAGTCCCTATCGC
The DNA here is from genome assembly GCF_036503415.1 of Trinickia sp. Lineage (GTDB taxonomy): Bacteria > Pseudomonadota > Gammaproteobacteria > Burkholderiales > Burkholderiaceae > Trinickia. The sequence goes on from NZ_DASXWY010000211.1 coordinate 56,526, forward strand.
ATTCCGTTGCTCGAGAACGGGGTCGAGCTCTACGAATTCCAACCGCTGCAGCAAAACGGCTCGCGCATTTTCCTGGGCTCGACTTCGCGCTCGAGCCTGCACGCGAAAGCCTATGTGATCGATCGGCGCATGCTCGTCATCGGCTCGCTGAACTTCGATCCGCGCTCCGCGCATCTGAACACCGAACTCGCGCTTTTCATCGACAGTCCGAAGCTGGCGCAAGCGACCGCTTCGCTGATCCTCCGGGCCATGTCGCCAGACGCGAGTTTCCGGGTGACGCTGGCCACGCCCGAAGAAAACGCGCATCTGCGCGCGCTCGGCGCTCCGGTGTCGGGCCTCGTCTGGACCGGGAACGAAACGTCGGGCAACACGACTTACCTGCGCAGTTGGTCGCTCGATCCCGAGGCCGGCCTCGTACGAAATGTCCTGACGGGGCTATTCTTGTTGCTGCCGATCGATTCGCAGCTCTGAGCAGCAGCCTGCCAGCCCGGATGCAACTCTTCCTTCAATTTTCGATTGTCCAACCGACGGAGCGCTTGATGACCGAGGACGTACGTATGGAACGCGACACATTCGGCGAAATCGCCGTACCGAGCGCCAGGCTTTGGGGCGCCCAGACGCAACGCTCGTTGCTCAATTTCCGGATCTCCACCGAAAAACAGCCGCCCGAGCTCATCGATGCGCTGGCCTTGATCAAACGCGCGGCAGCCGAAGTCAACCTCGAGCTCGGCGTGCTGCCCGAAGACAAGGCGCGCGCGATCATTCAAGCAGCCGACGAGATCATCGAAGGCCGGCACGCGGGCGAATTTCCGCTCGCCGTCTGGCAAACGGGCTCGGGCACGCAAACGAACATGAACCTGAACGAAGTCATCGCCAATCGCGCCAGCGAAATCCTTGGCGGCGAGCGCGGCGAGAACCGCAAGGTTCATCCGAACGACGATGTTAATCGGGGGCAGTCGTCCAACGATGTCTTCCCTACCGCCATGCACATCGCCGCGGCGCTCGGTATCGTCAAGCATCTGCTGCCGCGGCTCGCCGCGCTGCGCACAACGCTGGACGCGAAAGCGAAGGCATTCGCGGATATCGTGAAGATCGGCCGCACGCATCTGCAAGATGCCACTCCGCTTACGCTGGGCCAGGAGTTCTCAGGGTACGTGGCGCAGCTCGAGCACGGCATCGCGCATCTGGAGGCCACCTTGCCGCACCTGTACGAGCTCGCGCAAGGGGGCACGGCCGTCGGCACCGGCCTGAATGCGCATCCGCAATTCGCCACGCGCGTCGCGGCCGCGATCGGACGACTGACCGGGCTCCCGTTCGTCAGTGCCGCGAACAAGTTCGAAGTGATGGCCGCGGCCGATGCGCTCGTGTTCGCGCACGGCGCGTTGAAGACCATCGCGGCGAGCCTCATGAAGATCGCCAACGACATTCGCTGGCTCGCGAGCGGCCCCCGTTGCGGGCTCGGGGAACTGACGATTCCCGAGAACGAGCCGGGCAGCTCGATCATGCCGGGCAAAGTCAATCCGACGCAGTCGGAAGCCGTCACGATGCTGTGCTGTCAGGTATTCGGCAACGACGTCGCGATCAACTTCGGCGGCGCGAGCGGCAATTTCGAACTCAATGTGTTCCGGCCGATGATCGCGCACAACGTCATGCAATCGATCCGGCTGCTGGCGGACGGCGCGCAAAGCTTCAACGACCATTGTGCGGTCGGGATCGAAGCGAATCGCGCGCGCATCGATGCGCTTCTGAACGAATCGCTGATGCTCGTGACCGCTCTCAATCCGCACATCGGCTACGACAAGGCGGCGCAAATCGCGAAAAAAGCGCACAAGGAAGGCACGACCCTCAAGGCCGCGGCATTGGCGCTCGGCTACGTGAGCGAAGCGCAATTCGATGCATGGGTGCGGCCCGCCGACATGGTCGGGCGTAGCGGCGACTGAGCTTCGCCGCGCACGGCAACGCGTGGCGCGAGCGCCGAAGGTGTCGGCGCCGCGCCGCTCAGATCCTGCCTTGCGCCATTTCTTCAGGCTTCAGCTCGACGATAGCGTCGAGCGCCGCCTTCACGTCCATCGCATACTTCGCCACGCGTTTTTGCTCTTCCGTTGACGGTACGAACGGCGGAACAGGAATCGGCGTGCCGTTTTCATCGACGGCCACGAACACGACGAGGCAATCGGTCGTGAGCCGCAGTTGACCGCTTTTCGGGTCGCCCGCATGCACCGTCACATGGATGTGCATGCTGGTGCGGCCCGTGGCGACGACGCGAGCGCGCAGCTCGACGAGATTGCCGACGAGAATCGGGCGCCGAAAGCGGATATTGCCCACGCTCACGGTGACGCAATAACGGCCTGACCAGACCGCCGCGCAGGCATAGGCCGTCTCGTCGATCCATTTCATCAGCGCGCCGCCATGGACCTTGCCGCCAAAGTTGACCGAGGTCGGCTCGGCGAGGAAGCGAAAGGTCGTCTCGGACCGATCGAGCGGGGCGGTGACGTTTGACATCGGGGCTCCGGTGCTGCGGCGAAAGCGCATATTGAAAGGAGCCGATTATACGGGGGCAAAATTCGCGTCGAGGGCACCCGATTGCCGTTACTTGCGAACGGTGACGCCGGTATCGATCGTGCCGTACATCGTGACGCTGCCGCTGCCGCTGCTGCCGCCACCTCCCTGCGCGCATGCCGCGCACAGGCATGCGGCCAACACCGCCGCTATCCATGCTTTCATCGCAAACCACCTCGCTCGCTTCACCGCATGAACTGCGATTCTAGCCGCTTGGGCAACAGCCCTCAGGGTTCGCGGTGCGTTCGAGCAAGCCGCACCTCGGATTCCACATTTCAGCCCGCCCCGAAACGTCGAATGCCATCGGCGAGTAAAGTGAAACCTTCAGTGCAATACGCCGGAGCAATCCATGACCGCCACGTTCACCGACGATCCCCGCGAAAGCGGCCATTTCCCGGGCTTGAGCCGCATCGCGACGCTGCTCGCGGATCCCGGCCGCGCAGCGATGCTGTGGGCGCTCATGGACGGCAGCGCACGCCCAGCCGGCGAATTGACGCTCATCGCAGGGCTTTCGCCGTCGGCCGCGAGCGGGCACCTTGCGCGGCTTGCCGAAGGCGGGCTGCTGGCGCTCGAAGTCCGCGGCCGACACCGCTACTACCGAATCGCGACACCCGAAGTGGCCGCCGCGCTGGAAGCGCTGGCCAATGTTGCCCAGGTCAGCGCGCCGCAACGCACTAGCGTGCGTGCCGCACGGACAGTGCCCCTCGATCTGCGCTACGCCCGCACCTGCTACGACCATATGGCCGGCGAACTGGCGGTGCGCGTGTTCGACGGCCTGCTCGCGAAGGGATGGCTGATCGAGCGCGACGGCGTCGTGGATACGACCGATGCGGGCGACGATGGCTTGCGTCGCTGGGGCATCGATCTGGCGGGGCAACGCACGCGTCGCAGGCGGTTTGCCTGCACCTGTCTCGACTGGAGCGAGCGCCGTGCGCATCTGGGCGGCGCGCTTGGCGCGGCGTTGCTCACGCATTGGTGCGAACGCGGCTGCGTGGAGCGCGCGGAAAAGCCGCGCGTCTTGCGGGTGACTCCGGCAGGCAGGCGCCATTTCGAGGCGATGCTCGCGGCATGAGAAGGCGTGGCGGCGGCCGCAGCAGCGTTCGTCGACATTTTTCGTTACACGGGGCGTGCGCGGATTTACAAAACACCGACCCTTGATACAGGCGATCGCGCTACATTGATCTCACGGATGCCGACACCTTGCACCCGCTTACGAGATCATCATGACAACGCGGACCACCTCCCCTCTCGTCACATTTCATCGGGCGACAGCCTGTGCGCTAGCCGTCGCCGCGGCGCTCGCGGCGCTGCCGCACCCCTCATTCGCGCAGAGCGCCCCGTCGCCCGACGCACCGGTTGCCGGACAAAGCGCCGATCCGCCCGGCCGCGTCGCGCGGCTCAACTACATGGCGGGTACGGTCACGACCGAGCCGGCCGGCGCGACGGACTGGTCCTACGCCTCGGTCAACCGCCCGCTCACGACGGGCGATCAGCTCTGGAACGACGCGAACGCACGCTCCGAACTGCACATCGGGTCGACGGCGGTACGCCTGGGCGCGTCGACCAATCTCGATATTCTGAATCTCGATGACAGCAACGCGCAGTTGAAAGTGACGCAGGGCACGCTTTCGACGCACGTGCGCGACCTCGTACCGGGCTCAGCCTATGAGGTCGATACGCCCAACGTGGCGCTCGCCGTCACACAGCCCGGCGATTACCGCGTCGATGTCGCCCCTGACGGCAGCACGACGACGGTCACCGTCCGGCGCGGCGCCGTCACGGCATACGGCGATAACGGCCAAATGCCGCTCACGGCCGGACAGCAGTTGACGTTCTCCGGCACCAATCTGCAGGTCGCGGCCGAGGATCAACCGCCGCCGCCCGATGCCTTCGACCAATGGGCCGAAGCACGCGACGCCGCGGCGGAACGCTCGATTTCGGCGCGCTACGTCTCGCGCGAGGTTCCCGGCTACGAAGATCTGGATGCCAATGGCACGTGGCGGGATGATCCGCAATACGGCGAAGTCTGGGTGCCGCGCGCGGTTCCGGCCGGATGGGCGCCCTACCACGACGGTCATTGGGCGTGGGTCGCGCCTTGGGGATGGACGTGGGTCGACGATGCGCCGTGGGGATTTGCCCCGTATCACTATGGGCGCTGGGCCTACGCCGGTTCGTCCTGGTGCTGGGTCCCGGGCCCCGTCGTGAGCGCCCCGCCCGTCTATGCACCGGCGCTCGTCGCGTTTGTCGGCGGCGGCGGCAGTGGCTTCAGTTGGAGCGTCGGACTGTCCATCGGCGGCGCACGCTCCCCGGGCGTAGCGTGGTTCCCGCTCGGCCCCGGCGAAGTCTGGCGCCCGAGCTACGGCGGATGGAGTCCGCGGTATTACGAGCGGGTCAATCAGACGGTCATCGTCAACAATCAGCACATCAACAACGTCAATAACATCAACATCACGAACATCCATAACACCTACGTGAACTACCGTGCACCGGGCGCTGTCACGGCGGTGCCGGCGGCCGCGTTCGTACAGGGCCGCGCCGTCGCTCACGTCGCGCAGCGCATCGACCCGCAGCAGCTGCGCAACGCTCAATTCCATCCCGGCGCGCCCGGCATCGCGCCGGTACGTGAGAGCTACGCGCCGGGGTTGCGCCATGCGACCTACCATCCTCCCGGCGCGGCCGGCGAGCGCCCCGTCGTCGCGACGCGTGCCCCGGCAATACCTGCTGTCTACCGCGATCCGCTCGCGCAGCGGCTCGCCCGAAACGGCGGGCAGGTGCCTGGGGCCGGGCGCCCCGTGGCCCACCTCACGCCGCCGGCTGGGGTCGCCTCGCAATTGGCGCACCCGACGGCCAACCCGGGGCCCGCGCGTAACGTGCGCATCGTCGAGCGTCAGTCGCCTGTCATCGAGCCACACCGAGCGGCAAACGAAGCGCACCCGGGCCCTGGTGCGCCAGCCGTCGCGGCGCAAGGCGGTGTTCGGCCCGCGCCGCAACAAGAGCCCCATGCTCCGATGGCGGCTTTGCAACCTCGAGCGCAACCGAGCAACGGCGTGCCGCGTCCGCCGAGCCAGCGCGGTCCGGTCGAAGGTGCGCAAAGCGCCGCTGCGCCGGTACGCAAGGAACCGACGTGGACGCAACCGCACGCGCCCATCGCTCAGCAGCACGGGCCCTCGGCGCAACCCGGCGCGGCCAGGGGCGAGCCTGGCTCACCGCAGCAGCCGGTAGGCGCGCAGCGCACACCGGAACACGGTCCGCAAACGCCGATGGCCATGTCGCGACCTGGGGCGGGTGCCGAGCCGCAAGCATCGCCGCATGTGCCCCAGCCACGCATGGAGCCCCGCTCGCAAGGGCCGCAGGCCGCGCCGCAACCCCGCACCGAAGCGCCTGCGCCGCAGCGTGCGGAGCCCAGAGCGCAGCCACAGCCGCAACCTCGCTTCGAAGAGGCCCGGCCGCAACCGCAGCCGCACATCGAACAACCGAGGCCGCAACCGCAGGCTCGTTTCGAACAACCGAGGCCACAACCGCAACCGCAGCCGCGCATGGAGCAACCGAGGCCACAACCGCAACCGCAAGCCCATTTCGAACAGCCGAGGCCGCAGCCCCAGCCCCAGCCCCACATCGAACAACCGAGGCCGCAACCGCAACCGCAGCCGCACGAGCCTCAGCACCCGCAAGTGCAAGGCCACGAGAACCGCCATCAGGGCTGATTCGAATACCGAGCAGACGAAATGAAGAAGCCCACTGCGGCCACGCAGTGGGCTTCTTTCACTTCGGGCGTATCTCCATGACTCGAGCCGAGCGGCTTTCCCATCGATAGAGAACGTCAAACGGCCATGGGCGCGGTCAACGGCTCGTGATGTCGATAACCGACGAGCGAAAAATCGGATGGCTCGACTTTTTCGAGCCACTCGGGCTCGTAACGCCCGGTTTCGGCGAACGACGGTACGCGCTCGGCGATCGAAAGCGTCGGACTCTCGTACGGCGTGCGCTCGAGTTGCCGCTCGAGCATCGCGAGCTGATTTTCGTAGATGTGAGCGTCGCCGATGAAGTACGTGAACCAGCGCGGGGTATAGCCGGTCAGCCTGGCGACCAGTGTCAGCAACGCGGCACCTTCGGCGAGATTGAACGGCGTGCCGAGCCCTACGTCGTTGCTGCGGATGTAAAGGCAAAGCGAAATCTCGCGGCGCACGACGTTCGGGACGAACTGATAGAGCAAGTGGCATGCAGGCAGTGCGATTTCCTCGAGCACCGCCGGATTCCAGCCGTGAAACAGAATGCGGCGATCGGTCGGATTGCGCATGATCGTATCCAGACACTGACGCAACTGATCGATGGCCTTGTACAGCAGCACCTTCGGGACCCCGTCTTCCTCGAAGCGGGTCACGATCCGGTAGCCGCGCGCGCAGGCATCTTCGATGCGGGCCGACGCGTCCTCGGCAAGGACCTTATAGGCCGGCCACTGGCGCCACTGGACACCATATACGCCGCCCAGGTCGTCGGGTCCTTCCCGATAGGGATTGGCGAGCCACTGAGGATTTTCGTTCGCGTTGGCGTCCCAGACCTTGCAGCCGAGCTCGCGAAAATCGGCTGCGCTGCGGGAGGCCCGCAGAAAACCGATCATTTCGCCAATGGCCGATTTGAATGCGAGCTTTTTCGTAGTGACCGCGGGGAATCCCTGTTGCAAGTCGAAACGCAGCATTGCGCCGGGCATGCTGATGGTGCGGATCCCCGTGCGATTTTCCTGCCAGGTGCCCGTTTCGAGAATCGTACGGACCAGGTCGAGATACTGTTTCATCGAAAGATTCGGCAGGCGGCAGCCTGCGCCGGTTCGCGGTAATACGCGATTCTACCAAGGCGCGCGGATTGGGCCGGTGCTCCGCGCGCCCGGCTACCCGGTCAACTCGTCAATCGCTGCGAACCTTGGTGCACTTCGATGTGACGCATGCCGTGCGAGCTCAGCAAGCGATAAAGCGTCACGCGCGATATTCCAAGCTCTTGCGCCGCATCGCCGAGACGCCCGCGATGACGCAGCAGCGCCAGCTCGATCGCCTGCCGCTCGGCCGCCTCGCGCGCCTGCGCGAGTGAGACCGGTACCACGTCGACGTAATCGGCGAGCTCGAGATCGCTGGCCGTAATCAGCCGCCCTTCCGACATGACGATCGCGCGGCGCACGCGGTTGATGAGTTCGCGTACATTGCCGGGCCATCGATAGTTATGCAGCGCGGCGATCGCATCTGGCGAGAACCCGCGCAGACGCCGGCTCGCATCTTTCTTGAAGCGCTCGAACATATGCTGCGCAAGCAACTCGATATCCTTGCCACGCGCGCGCAACGGCGGCTCGTCGATTTGCAGCACACACAGCCGATGATAAAGGTCGGCGCGAAAACGGCCTTCCAGCATCGCGCGATGCATATCGACGTGCGTGGCCGAGATCACGCGTACATCGACGGGCGTGGCTTCATGGCCCCCCAGACGCTCGACATGGCCTTCTTGCAAAAAGCGCAGCAGGCTCGCCTGGCTTTCCAGCGGCAGGTCGCCAATCTCGTCCAGAAAAAGCGTGCCGCCGTGCGCCGCTTCGATACGCCCGATCTTGCGTTGGTTTGCGCCCGTGAACGCTCCGCGCTCATAGCCGAACAGTTCCGATTGCAACAGGTGCGGTGGAATCGCGCCGCAATTGATGGCCACGAACGGCTCCGTGCGCCGCGTCGATCGTTCGTGGATGGCAACGGCCGTCAGCTCCTTGCCGGTTCCGGATTCGCCCGAGATGAAGACCGGCGCGTCCGTCATGGCGACCTTGTGGATGGCGCGGAAAAGCTGGCGCATCGCTTCGCACGACCCGATCATCTGACCTTCGCCCACACGCGTGGCGCCTTCCTCTTCCGCCTGGGCGAGCACGACCATGCCGTACGCATGGCCTACAGAATCGGCGACGCGCCGCGCATCGGACGGCATCGTCACATAGTCGAAGCAATAGTCGCGCACGAGACGGCGCAACGCCGTGTCCTGTAGCTGACCGGGCGCGGCCGCGGCTACCCAGCCGATGCGCGGCGCGGTCAGGCAGGCTTCGAGTGCACCGATTTCCTGCTCGTCGAATTGGCTCGACAAGTCGAGCAAACCGCCCGCCGGTTCGCCACTGCGCATCGCGCGGCGGGCCTCGCGTGCGTTCGCGACTACATCAACATGCCAGCCGCGTTGATGGAATTGCGCACTCCATTGGGCATTCGCATCCCGTGTAACGTAAATCAATTGCCGTGTAGCGGGTTCCATTGACCAACCCTCGTTTCAATGACGAATAGTGCCGGCGGCGCAGGCCGAAAATATGGCGTCTTCGCGCTAACGACTTACCGACGACTCGGAAGTCTGCCGCTCTGTCCTCTCCGTGAAACTACGGACCCCGAAACAAATTATTAATAGCATTGGCCGTTGCATCAGCCTTATTCGCGGAATGAGACTGCTTGCTAAGCTTACTATAGGGGCCTCGGCTTCGGATCGGGACGCATGTAACAAATTGGAAACACCGTTATCGCGCACGTCGGCATGCGCCTTTCCGAAACGTCCCTTCTTTCCTTTAACCGCGTCGCGTGGCTGTTTTGCGACAGGGCGCTTCTTACCCGATTACAATTATCAATACGGCATTTTTTCCGTTCGTTTCATTGCTGAAACAATCCAGCTTCATCTCGGCCGGCGCGTTGCACGAGACGCAATGGAATGCCAATTCCCACAAGGATCTCGCCCTCATGGCACGGCTTTCGCTCTCGTTCGCTTCGAGAACGGAGGCATCGTCATGCATGTGCATCGCTTCGCACCTCCACGCGAAATGGCGTGCCCCCCGGTGCCCCGGCTCGCTGATTCGAGAGCCGCACGATTCCCCGTCGGCGCGTCGACTCATTATGTGACGCTGTGGGACGAGTTCGCACGTCCGGCACCTATTCCAACACCGGCGCCGGCGCCAGCCGCGGGAATGTCGCGTGGGCAGGCGGTGGCGGCAGCACCGCGGCGTCCGTATGGTTTGTGCTCCGTCCCCCGGCGGGCACTTTTTTAAACGGGCAAGCGATCCGGCGCGCAACGCATCCGCCGGATCGCGAGACCGCCGGATGACCGCAACGGCAAGCGTAGACCGCGTGTCCCGATCGATGCCCCCGCGCTATGTCGGCCTTCGCACATTGCATCGCGGTGGCGGATGGTCCGCACATCCGAAGCGCGTCGATATGTGCGCAAGACAACGCGCGTTTCCGTTCCGATCCTCATAGGCTTGCAGACATACGGCAAGGGTGAACGAGCGCTGGGATCAGTCGGCGTTTGGATAACCCGCCGCAACAAGGACCACGAACAGGGCAGTCAGCCGGCGCTCGCAAACGGAGGACAAGCACGTCTGAGCGGCGTCGCAAACCGGGGGAAGAATCATGTCAACGATCTCGACAAGAGACGCGCGGCATCGTCAGCACAAAACGCATGCCGCTGCACATCGGCTCGCAGCGCACACGCTCCGGGTCGATCGGTGCGCGCAGGCGCGCTCGCTACGCGCGTCGCGATATCCCCTCCATTCCATGTCGAACCACGCGGGGACATCGTGCGCGAAACCACTCATCTGAGCCCTGCTGCGCCACTGATGGCCAGCACGTCCGCCGTGTCGAGCGTGCACGCGAGGGGCGTCGACATGAACGAGAAGAACACGCGAACGCTCATCTATGTGGCGCAAACGCCGGACGACTCACTCGTCGCGCATCTCGCCGGCGTCGGCTGGAATGTGCTCATTGCGCGCTCGGCAAGCGAGGCTGGGCGGTACGCACGCCCGGATCTTCCCTACGCGGGCCTCATCGACGTCACGCGTCTCGCGTCGCGCGATCTCGCCGCGCTCGAGCCGAGTTTGCGTCAGCAGCACATTGGCTGGATCGCGCTCGCGAATGCACAGCGGCTCGACGAGCCAGAGGTGCGTCGCCTGATCCGGAATTACTGCTTCGATTACGTGAAGCTGCCCGTCCCGCATGCCAGCATCGACTACCTGATCGGCCACGCGTTCGGCATGGTGACGCTTTGCGACCTCGATATGGTTGCCGGCCTCGCATCGGCTGGCGACGACGAGATGGTCGGCACCTGCGAGGCGATGCAGCAGTTGTTTCGGACGATCCGCAAAGTAGCGAACACCGATGCCGCAGTGTTCATCTCCGGCGAATCGGGCACCGGCAAAGAGCTGACGGCACTCGCGCTGCACGAGCGCTCGCCGCGCCGAAAAGCGCCGTTCATCGCGATCAATTGCGGTGCGATTCCTCACCACCTGCTTCAGTCGGAACTCTTCGGCTATGAGCGCGGGGCTTTTACGGGAGCGAACCAGCGCAAGATCGGACGCGTGGAAGCCGCGCACGGGGGCACGCTGTTTCTCGATGAAATCGGCGACTTGCCGCTCGAAAGCCAGGCGAGCCTGCTGCGCTTCTTGCAGGAAGGCCGGATCGAGCGGCTGGGCGGGCGCGATTCGATCGCCGTCGACGTGCGGGTCATCTCCGCAACGCACGTCGATCTCGAGCAAGCCATGCAAGACGGCCGGTTCCGGGCCGACTTGTTCCATCGCCTCTGCGTCCTGCGCATCGACGAGCCGCCGCTGCGCGCGCGGGGCAAGGACATCGAAATCCTCGCGCATCACATGCTGCACAAGTTCAAAACCGACAGCGCACGCAGAATTCGCGGCTTCGCGCCATCGGCCGTCGAGGCGATGCACAACTACAATTGGCCCGGCAATGTACGCGAGATGATCAATCGCGTGCGGCGCGCCATCGTCATGGCCGAGGGCAAGCTCATTTCCGCGCAGGATCTTGGCCTCGCGCAGTTCACGGCGCAAGAAACGACGACGCTCGCCCAAGCCCGCGACGACGCCGAAAAACGCGCGATCGAAGCAGCGCTGCTACGGCATCGGAATCGGCTCAACGAAGCCGCGATCGATCTGGGTATTTCGCGCGTGACGCTCTATCGGTTGATGGGCGCACATGGGCTGCGCGAGATACCGGCGCGCGAAAAGGACGAGGCGGCGAATCCGTCGGCCACGGGCGACACTTCCGGCGATTGAAGGCGATCGAAACCAGGCAAAGAGCGGCAGCATGATGCCGCACACGGCGCGCAGCACACGACGCTGCGCGAGCGGTGAGCGAGCGTCGCGTAAAATCGCCACACCTTGGCTTTCGGTTTTTAGCTTTTCGATGACGACGCTGACCATTCTGGTCGCTCGCGCCCGCAACGGCGTGATCGGCCGCAACAACCAACTCCCCTGGCACCTGCCCGAAGATCTCGCATTCTTCAAGCGCACGACCATGGGCGCGCCCATCATCATGGGCCGAAAAACGCACGAATCGATCGGCCGGCCGCTGCCCGGTCGTCGCAATATCGTCGTAACGCGCGACGCAACGCGTCGATTCGAAGGCTGTGAAACGGCGACGGGCATGCAGGAGGCATTGGCGCTCGCCGCCGCCGGTGGCGCCCCCGAGGCGTTCCTGATCGGCGGCACCGAGCTTTACAAAGCGGGAATCGCGCTCGCCGACAAACTCATCGTGACCGAGATCGCAGCCGAGTTCGAAGGCGACGCGACGTTTCCGGCACCCGATCCCGCGCAATGGCAGATCGTGTCGCGCGACACCCACCGCAAGGAGGGTGACGACGGCTTCGACTACGCGCGCGTCGTTTACCGGCGCATCGGCTGAGCCGCCTTCACTGCCCCGCTACCGTCATTTGTTCGATGAGCACCGAGCCCGTCTGCTTGGTGCCGCGGACGATCGTATCGGCGCCGATCGCCACGATATTGCGGAACATCTCCTGTAGCGTGCTAGCGACGGTGATTTCCTCGACCGCGTACTGAATCTTGCCGTTTTCGACCCAGAAGCCGGACGCACCGCGCGAATAGTCGCCTGTCACGTAGTTGACGCCCTGGCCCATCAATTCGGTGAGCAGGAGGCCGGTGCCGAGCTGCTTCAGCATGGCCTCGAAGTCGTGCTCGGGGCGGGTGGCCGAGCTCGCGAGCGACAGGTTGTGCGAGCCGCCGGCATTGCCCGTCGTTTGCATTCCGAGCTTGCGCGCGGAATACGTCGACAGGAAGTAGCCCTCCACCACGCCGTCTTTCACGACGGCGCGCCGCTTCGTACGGACGCCTTCCTCATCGAAGGGGGCACTGCCCATCGCGCGCGGCAAATGCGGCTCCTCGACGATCTGCACATGCGGCGCGAAAACCGGTTTGCCCAGACTGTCGACGAGAAACGATGTCTTGCGATAGAGCGCGCCGCCGCTCGTCGCCTGCACGAACGCGCCGAGCAGGCCGGCGGCCAGCGGCGCTTCGAACAGGACCGGCACCTTGCGCGTATCGATGCGCCGCGCGTTCAAGCGCGCGAGCGCCCGCTGGGCCGCGTACCGGCCGACCGCTTCGGCAGGCGCAAGCTCCTCGGCGCTACGCTTCGAGCTGTACCAATCGTCGCGCTGCATGTGGCGGCCGCTGCCCGCGATCGGCGCGCAGGCGACATAGTGGCGCGAATAGGGATAGCCGGCGAGAAAACCGCGCGTCGTCGCCAATACGAATTGCGAATGCTGCGCCGACACGCTCGCGCCCTCGGAATTGCGAATCTGCGGATCCGTGGCGAACGCGGCGTCTTCGGCGCGGCGGGCAATTTCGACGGCATCCTCGGCGCTCAATTCCCACGGATGATAGAGATCGAGATCCGGCGGCGAAGTCTCGAGCAGCTCCGCTTCGGCGAGACCGGCGCAGTGATCTTCCGCGGTGAACCGCGCGATGTTGTAAGCGGCTGCGACCGTGTCGCGCAGTGCCTGCTTCGAGAAATCGGACGTGCTCGCATTGCCGCGCTTGGCGCCGATGAAAACGGTCACGCCTACCATCTTGTCGCGGTTGTGCTCGATCGTTTCGACCTCCCCGCGCCGCACCGATACCGACAAGCCGTCGCCTTCCGAGATTTCGGTCGCGGCATCCGTCGCGCCAAGCGATTTCGCGTGCCGCAGGATGTCCGACGCAATCTCTTTCAATTCGTCTTGCGTATGCGGGAAAAAGCGTTCTCTGGTTTCGGTGTCCGCTGCCATCGTCATTGCCGTCCGGTATGGATTCCATCGTTGCGGCGCCCGCACTGCCGGCGTGCGCCCGGGATTACGCCTCGTCGTACCCCGCGATCATATCAAGGTCCGCGTCCGAGGACGTTGCCGCGATGCGTTCAGGGATCGCCCGCCGGGGTCACGGCTGGCGCGTCGAGCTACAATGGCGCGCATGACACGCAAAACCCGTATTCAGCCGATCGAGACGCCCGATGCCGGCCTCGACGAAGAGACCGGCTACGATCGCCCCAGCAAATCGCAGTTGAAGCGCGAGATGCTCGCGCTGCAAACGCTCGGCGCCGCGCTGGTCGAGTTGCCGAAAGACGCGCTCAAGCGCATGCCGATGCCTGAGGACCTCGCGGATGCCGTGCTCGCGGCACGCCGCATCACCGATCACGAAGGCAAACGGCGCCAGTTGCAATATGTCGGCCGGGTCATGCGCTCGCTCAACGACGACGAAACGGCGGCGCTGCGCTCGGCGCTCGATGCCTATCGCGGCGTGAACAAGGCCGAGACGGCGAAGCTTCACTGGATCGAGCGGGCGAGGGAGAAACTGCTCGCGGACGACTCGGCCCTGACCGAGTTTCTCCGCACGCATCCGGGCGCGGATGCGCAAGCCGGCCGCACGCTGATCCGCAACGCCCGCAAGGAAGCGCGCGAGGGCAAGCCGCCGCGCTATTTCCGTGAGTTGTTCCAGTGGATCAAATCGGCGAGTGAAGCAGGCGGAGCCAGTGACGACGCGGGCCCGGCGAACACCACGGAAGACGACGATGACGACAATCACGCGTAATCACGCCGACGAAATCGTGATCGGCCTGGTCTCGGTGAGCGATCGCGCGACGAGCGGCGTGTACGAGGACAAGGGCATCCCGGCGCTCGAGGCATGGCTCGAAAGAGCGATCGTTTCGCCATGGCAAGCGGTGAAACGGCTGATCGCGGACGATGCGCCGGCCATCTCCGCCACGCTGATCGAGCTCGTCGACGAGCTCGGCTGCGACCTCGTCTTGACGACCGGCGGCACGGGCCCCGCCCGACGGGACGTCACACCCGAGGCGACGCTTGCGGTCGGCACGCGGGAGATGCCGGGCTTCGGCGAGCAGATGCGTCAGATCAGCCTCAATTTCGTGCCGACGGCGATTCTCTCGCGGCAAGTCGCCGTGATACGCGAGACGCCGTCGCATGCGGCGCTGATCGTCAATTTGCCGGGGCAGCCGAAGTCGATTCAGGAGACGCTCGAGGGCTTGCGCGACAGTACGGGCACGGTCGCGGTGCCCGGCATTTTCGCGGCGGTGCCGTACTGCATCGATCTGATCGGCGGCCCCTATGTCGAAACGAACGCCGATGTGGTCGCGGCGTTCCGGCCGAAGAGCGCGCAGCGGCCCGCGCGCGCATGATGTCCGACGCCCGGGCCCATCAGGCGGCTAAGGCGGCTAAGGCGGCTAAGGCGGCTAAGGCGGCTCAGGCGGCTCAGGCGCCTTCGACGGGAGCGCTCGGCGAAACGACGAGGAAATGCTGACGGTAGTACTTGAGTTCGTCGATGGACTCGTGGATGTCCGCGAGCGCCGTATGCATCGCGCGCTTCTGAAAGCCTTTGTAGACGGTCGGCTGCCACCGCCGGCACAGTTCCTTGAGCGTGCTCACGTCGAGATTGCGATAGTGGAAAAAACGCTCGAGCTCGGGCATCCAGCGCGCCATGAAACGGCGGTCCTGGCAGATGGAGTTGCCGCACATGGGGGATTTGCCGGGCGGCACATAAGCGGCGAGAAAGGCGCGGATCTGCTCGGTGGCGGCGTCCTCGGTGACCGTCGACGCGCGCACCCGCTCGATGAGACCCGAGCGCCCGTGCGTGTTCTTGTTCCAATCGTCCATTTTGTCGAGCGTCTCGTCGCTTTGGTGAATCGCGAGAACGGGCCCCTCGACGACCTTCTCGAGCGTCGAATTGGTGACGACGACCGCGATTTCGATGATGCGGTCGGTATCGGGCTCGAGCCCCGTCATCTCCATATCGAGCCAGATGAGGTTCATCTCGCTGCGGACGAGCGCCGGCTCGCCGACGGGTTCGACAATTTCAGTCATGAAAGCAGTCCTGGTTACGGAATAATTCGGGGCGTACGCCCGTGTGCGGGTCAGCCCACTCGCCCTTTCGGCGAAACCCTATAATTCTCGCATAGATACAACGGACTTCCCCGATGCCCTCTTTCTACTTCACCGTCGTTTTCGCCGTCACCGTGCTCGCCATGGTCGCGACGAAACTCTGGCTCGCCTCGCGCCAGATCCGTTTCGTCGCGGCGCATCGGAGTGCGGTGCCCAAGCAGTTTGCGGGCACGATCACGCTGGCCGGCCATCAGCGCGCAGCCGACTATACCGTCGTGCGCACGCGGCTCGGGATGATCGAGGTCGTCGTGGGTGCCGCGCTTACCATCGCGCTCACGCTGCTCGGCGGCGTCCAGGCGCTCAACGTGGGCGTATCGGGCCTGCTCGGCCACGGTTATCTCGCCCAGATCGCGCTGGTGGCGCTCGTGATCGGCATCACGAGCGTCATCGATATACCGTTCGACTACTATCGGCAGTTCGTCGTCGAGGAGCGCTTCGGCTTCAACCGTATGACGCGAGGCATTTTCTTCGCCGATCTGGCCAAGGGAACGGCGCTCGGTGCCGCATTCGGCTTGCCGCTTCTTTTCGTCGTGCTCTGGCTCATGGAGCAGGCGGGCGCCCTCTGGTGGCTGTGGGCCTGGATCGTGCTCGTCGCCTTCCAGTTGGCCGTACTCGTGCTCTATCCGACGCTCATCGCTCCGCTGTTCAACAAGTTCGAACCGCTGACGGACGAGGCGCTCAAGAATCGCATCGAGGCGCTGATGCGCCGCTGCGGGTTCGCGGCCAAGGGGCTCTTCGTGATGGATGGCAGCCGTCGCTCCGCGCACGGCAACGCATATTTCACCGGCTTCGGCGCCGCCAAGCGCATCGTGTTCTTCGATACGCTGCTCGCACGTCTGAGCGGCAGCGAAATCGAAGCCGTGCTCGCGCATGAACTCGGCCATTTCAAACGCCGGCACGTCGTCAAACGCATGGTCGTGACGTTTGCAATCAGCCTCGCTTTGCTTGCGCTGCTGGGCTGGCTTTCGCAGCGCACGTGGTTCTATGAAGGGCTCGGCGTCACGCCGTGGCTCGCGGCCAGCAACAATGGCCTCGCGCTCGTGCTCTTTTTCCTGGCGCTGCCCGTGTTCCTCTTCTTCGTCACCCCGCTCGGCAGCCTGAGCTCGCGCAAGCACGAGTTCGAGGCCGATGCGTTCGCGGCCAGCCAGACCGATGCGCGAGAGCTCGTCAATGCGCTCGTCAAGCTGTACGAGGACAACGCTTCCACCCTGACGCCGGATCCGGTCTACACCGCGTTTTACTACTCGCACCCACCGGCATCGCAGCGCATCGACCGCCTGCTGCGGCACGTATGACGGCCCCGCTCGCCAAGCCGGCGCGACATCCGGAAGTCGGCCAGCGCGCCGAGGGGCTCGTCATCGCGGCTCATGGACGCCACTATCTCGTCGCGCCCGGCGGAGATACGCGCGCCATGGTGCAATGCTTTCCGCGCGGCAAAAAAAGCGAGGTCGCTGTCGGCGATCGCGTCGTCTACGAGCAGAGCTCGGCCGATCAAGGCGTGATCGTCGAAATCGGCGAGCGTCGCAACCTGCTCTATCGTTCCGACCAGTACAAGTCGAAGCTCTTCGCCGCCAACCTGGACCAGTTGCTGATCGTCCTCGCGACCGAGCCGCACTTCAGCGAGGATTTGCTGGGACGTGCGCTCGTCGCGGCCGAAGCGAACGAACTCGCGCCGCTGATCGTGCTCAACAAGACGGACGTCGAGCGCGCGCTCGCACCGGCGCGGGCCCGGCTTGCGCCATACCGTTCGCTCGGCTACGACATTGTCGAGCTGTCGATCAAAGCGCGGCCGGACGAAGCGCGCGAGAGGCTCAGCGCGAGACTCGCGGGGCATGCGACGCTACTGCTCGGACAATCGGGCATGGGCAAATCGACACTGGTGAATCTGCTCGTGCCGGATGCCGAGGCGGCCACACGCGAAATCTCGACGGCGTTGAATAGCGGCCGCCATACGACGACGTTCACGCGTCTTTATCCGCTACCCGGCGGAGGGGCGTTGATCGACTCGCCGGGCTTTCAAGAATTCGGCCTGCACCATCTGACCGAGGGCCGGCTCGAGCGGGCATTTCCGGAATTTCGGCCATTGCTGCCGCATTGCCGCTTCTACAACTGCCGTCACCTGCATGAACCCGGCTGCGCGATTCTCGAAGCCGTGGCCGCGGGCCGGATCGCGCGCGAGCGCCACGCGCTGTATGCGCAGCTCGTGCACGAAGCCGGCCAGATCGTTCGGTAGCGACATACCGCCCCGCCAAGGTCTGTCCATGCTCAAGCTGACGCTCGCTCCGAACGCCGTAACGGGTCAACATTGGGTGAACCTGCTGAGCATCGCCGGTATCCCTTGCGAATTGCACAACCGCTATCTGAACGGGGCGCTCGGGGAAATCCCGGCGGACCAATGCGCACCCGAGCTCTGGCTCGTCGATGAGCGCGACGAAGCATTGGCAAGAAAAATTATCGAAGCGGCGATCAGCGGCCCGCCTGCCGGCAGCTTGCCGTGGCGATGCGCGAAGTGCGGCGAGACGCTGGAAGCGCAGTTCACGCAATGCTGGCAATGCGGCGCGTCACGCAG
Organism: Trinickia sp.; assembly: GCF_036503415.1. GTDB lineage: Bacteria > Pseudomonadota > Gammaproteobacteria > Burkholderiales > Burkholderiaceae > Trinickia. The sequence goes on from NZ_DASXWY010000211.1 coordinate 74,878, forward strand.
CCTTGACGAGCAGTGAAGTCCAAGCCGTCGATGCGCGGCGCGGCCCCGCCGCGGCCCGCCGGCGCTGGCGATCGATAGCGCCGATCAGCCCAGCCAGACGGCGATCGTCAGCATGAGCAGCAGGATCATCCAGAGGATGACGGCTCGCCAGACGAGCCCGACGGCCGATTGCAGCGTCCGCGGCGTGCAATCGTCGCCAACGAGAATGGGACCGCCGTCGGGCGCGACGAGCGCATCGAGGCTCGACGGTTCCGCAAGCGGCCCCGCGAGGCGCGCGCCGAGCGCGCCGCTGCCGGCTGCGAGCAACACGCCATCGTTGGCGTCCGGCCACTGGCGCGTGTGATTGCGCCATGCATAGATCGCGTCCTCGAAATTGCCGACGATGGCGAAGCCAAGTGCAGTGAGGCGCGCCGGCACCCAATCCATCACGAAGAACACGCGCTGCGCGAATGTCCCGAAAGCCACGGTCCGCTCTCCAGCCGGTACGGACCAGGCGCGGGCAAGATATTCGGAAACACGGTACAACACCGCACCTGCCGGTCCGATGGGGATGAGAAACCAGAAGAAGACCCCGAACACATGGCGATGCGAGGCCACCACCGCGTGTATCAGCGTGTGCCGGACAATCTCGCCGACGGGCATGTCGACCGTCTCGATACCCGTCCATTCACTGAGGATTTCCCGCGCGCGCGGCACATCGTCATTATTGAGCGCTAGATGGATATCGGTGAAGTAATGACTGAACTGCCGAAAACCCAGCGTGAAATAAACGATGACGACGTTCCAGAGAAACGCCAGCGCGAAACTGATTCGATAAAGGAGGTAATAGACGGCGCCGACGGCGAGCGTCCATGGAAGGACGACGACCAGCCATGCCAGTATGCCGTGCTTTTTCTTGCCCGCGTCGAAGCCCTGAGCGGCCCATTCAGCATGATATTGAAGCAGTGCGAACACCGGATTGTTCGGCGACAGCGCACGTAGCTGTTCGATGACGAGAGCCAGTAATACGGAGAAAAAGGTCATGCGACGCGCCGTACCAATTCAAGTTATTTGCATTTGTCGCGTAACGATAGCACAGGGCCGCCTGTAGGGCGTGCGCGCGACACGAAAGTCGTCGGATTGCCAGGTACGCTCGTCCTCACGCCAGTAAAAAGCGATAGAAGTTGCGCAGCATGCCTGCGGTGGCGCCCCAGACGAAATAGTGACCGCTGGTTCCCGGCCGAGGATACGGCATCGAAAAGAAGCGGCGCTCGCCGCCCTCCCATCGCAGCAATCGAACTTCGTGATGCGCAGGATCCATGAGAAATGCAAGCGGGACCTCGAAAATCTCCGCGACCTCGAGCGTATCGGCTTCGACGCTAAACGGCGGATGCACGAGTCCGACCACCGGTGTCACGCGAAAACCCGTGCCGGTCAGATAATCGGGTAGTGCGCCGAGGATTTCGACGCGCTCCGCCGCCAACGACACTTCTTCCTCGGCTTCGCGCAACGCCGTAGCGATCGCATTCTCGTCTTCCGGTTCGCGTCTGCCGCCGGGAAAGCTGACCTGGCCCGCATGGTCGCTCAAGTGATCGGCCCGCTGCGTCAGCAACACGGTAAGACCTTCGTCGCGCGCGACGAGCGGCATGAGGACGGCGGCTGCGCGGGGATCCCCCGGCTCGCGCCAATTGACATCGGTCGGCTCGGGTGCCCAGACGAGGCGCTGGGTAAAGCGCGCACGCAGTCCGTCGGGTGTCAGTCGCTCGGGCGGAACGACGGGCAATTCGGCACCCGTGGACTCGATTGGCAGCGCCTCGGGTTCAAAGACAGGACGGATCAAAGGGGCCTCTCACAGGCGATCGACGCAATACCGATATTTTGGACCGACAAACAAAAAAGCACCCGGACGGGTGCTTTTTCTTACAGCTCTTACGCTCAGGAAGCAGCGCGGTCCTTGAAGACCAGCTTTTCCTTGATTCGAGCCGACTTGCCCGAACGCTCGCGCAGGTAGTAAAGCTTCGCACGGCGCACGTCGCCGCGGCGCTTGACGACGATGCTCGCCAACAGCGGCGAGTACGTCTGGAACGTACGCTCGACGCCTTCGCCCGACGAGATCTTGCGAACGATGAACGACGAGTTCAAGCCGCGGTTGCGCTTCGCGATCACCACGCCTTCATAAGCCTGAACGCGCTTGCGGTTGCCTTCCACGACGTTCACGTTGACGATCACCGTGTCGCCAGGGGCGAATTCGGGGACGGTCTTGCCGGCGAGCACGCGCTCGATCTCTTCCTGCTCGAGTTTTGCAATCAGATTCATCACTGACTCCTTAAGCCATCTTGTCGGCGTTCTGCCGGCCCGAGCATCCGAGATGCACCGCGCGCGGCCCCGATAGAGGATGGGTTCACACCTGGTGCCGATCATATCGCCCGGCACCGCCTGCCCCCGCCATCGTCGCCTCGAACCTTCTCAGGTTTTTGGAGATGTCTTGGCAAGGGTTGCGAGCCATGCCTCGTCGGCACGGCTCAACATCTTGTTGCGCCTCGCGCGCTCGATCAAATCGGGCCGCTTGGCCGCGGTATTTCTCAGCGCCTCGCGGCGGCGCCACTGCTCGATTTCAGCGTGATGTCCGCCGAGCAGCACGTCCGGCACACGCATCCCGTCGTACTCTTCGGGCCGCGTGTAGTGCGGACAATCGAGCAGTCCGTCCACGAAGCTGTCTTGCACCGCCGATTGTGCATCGTTGAGCACCCCCGGCAGATGACGCACGACGGCGTCCATCAAGGCCATCGCCGGCAACTCCCCACCCGAGAGCACGAAGTCGCCCAAACTGATTTCCTCGTCGACGCAGCGCTCGATGAGCCGCTGATCGATCGCTTCATACCGACCGCAAAGCAACACGAGCCCGGGCTCGCCGGCGAATCGCATGACACGCTCGTGGTCGAGGCGTTTTCCCTGAGGGGACATCATGACCACACGCGTGCCGGCAATGCCTTGCGCCGCCTGCGCCGCTCTCGCGGCGCCGATTGCGGCCTCGAGCGGCTTGGCCAGCATGACCATCCCCGGGCCGCCGCCGTACGGCCGATCATCCACCGTACGATAGTTGTCGGTCGTGAAATCGCGCGGATTCCATGTGCGCAGACCGAAACGCCCTTGTTTCACGGCACGGCTGGTAATGCCCCACTCCGTCACCGCACGGAACATTTCCGGAAAGAGCGTGACGACATCGAACTGCATCGCGCTCCCTTGTCTCGATCGAGCTCGGTAATCGCTCAGTAATCGCTCAGTAATCGGTTTGCCAGTCGACAACGATGCGTTTTGCCGTCCGGTCCACCGTTTTCACATACACACCGACAAACGGGATGAGCCGCTCGCCGTTCACCGGCTGGCCGTCCTTGCCAACCGACGGATATTCGACCCGCAGGACCGAATGCGCACCGTTGTCGATCAAGTCGGCAACACGGCCAAGCGCTTCGCCGGCCTCGTTGACGACGTCGAGGCCGACCAGATCGACCCAATAGAACTCGTCGTCGTTATCGAGCACCGGAAAATCGGCTCGGCGCACGAACACGCTAAAGCCACGCAATGCCAACGCGTCGTCCCGGTCGGCCAAGCCCGCGAGATGCGCGACGACACTATCGCCATGCACCTTGGCCTGAATGGTTTGGCCAGCCTTGCGTTCCCGCCCCTTGGCGAGCCACCAGGACTTCGCGTGAATCAACGCTTCGCCGCCTTGCGCGCCACCGGCGTGCGGAGCGATTTTGACCCAACCTTTCAGCCCGTAGGCATCGACGATAGCACCGACTTCGACCGCGTCATCAGGCCAATTCCCTGTCTCGGCGACCGCCCGCGGCTGCTCGCCAGCCTCTACCGCGCGTTCGGGCGGCTTTCGCACGAATGCACCGAACGGCGACGCCGCGTTGCTTGCACCTGGCTTCGAACGCGGCTTGGGGCTCGAGGGCCCGCTCGAATCATGAGCCGGCATGGAGATTCCTCGGTCTCACGAACGGTCCGATGTCACGTCTGCAAACCGCGAAAACCGCGATCAAGCAGCCGGCTGCGCCTTTTGCGCTTGCTTGACGAGACGTTCGACTGTCGGCGACAGTTGCGCGCCCACGCCTTGCCAATACGTCAGACGGTCCTGCGCGATACGCAGCGATTCGCCCTTCGTGGCGACGGGGTTGTAAAAGCCCACGCGCTCGATGAAACGTCCATCGCGACGGCTGCGCGAGTCAGTTGCAACGATGTTGTAAAACGGGCGCTTCTTCGAGCCGCCGCGAGCCAAGCGGATGATGACCATGCTGTAATCCTTGAAATCCGGGGGTTCGGAACCACTGAAACGCTCGATTATAGCGGGAAATCGAAACCATAACAAACACTTACGCAGGCGCTTGCCATTGGCCGCCTCAACGGCGCCCCGGCCCGTCACGGAGCGTAAAATGCGCTTCGCAGCAGGCTGCCGCCGCGCATGCGCGCGATATCGGCACGCTGAACATTCGACCGCATTCAATAGCCCAACCTCTTGCCACGCTATGTCAGGATCTCATTCCCGCAGCATGCAGCGCTTTCGCTCCAAGACGCTTACGGCGACGCTGGCCTTCGTGCTCGGCGCTCTCGGCGCGCATCGCTTTTATCTCTACGGCGCGCGTGACCCGTTCGGCTGGGCTCATCTGTTCGGAACGCTGCTCGGCATACCTGGCATCTTGCTGCTCGTTGCGACGATGCGCGCTTCGACTCTCGGATGGGCGCTCGCAGTGCCCGGCGCAGTGTCGCTGCTGGCCGCGTTCCTCTCGGCAATCGTCTATGGCCTGCGGCCCGACCACAAATGGGATGCCCAATTCAATGCAGGATCGGACCAGCGCAATCGCTCAGGCTGGGCCGTCGTGTTCGTCGTTATCTTTTCCCTTTTCATCGGCGCGTTGCTTTTGATGGCAGGCCTCGCTGTGACATTCGAAACCTATTTCGAATCGCACGGCGATACGGCCAAGTCGCTCGAACAGTAGCCGGGGCGGCCGCGGTTAAAAAAGGCTCAGTTGAGCGTTCGGCGCCACGAGCGGTTCCGGCGTTTTGAACTGGGACATATCGAGAATGCCGTGCCGCCGCTCGTTGAGTCCCAGCCGCTTGACCGCTTTGTCGAACCGCTGCTTGAGCAATTGCGCCCAGGCACCCTCGCCTTTCATGCGGTGCGCGAATGAAGCGTCGTAATCCTTGCCGCCACGCATGTCGTGAATGCGCGCCATGACGCGATCGGCGCGCTGCGGAAAATGGGCTGCGAGCCATTCCTTGAAAAGCGGCGCCACTTCCCAGGGCAGGCGCAAGACGATATAGCTCGCGCTCGTTGCGCCCGCCTGCGCGCACGCCTCCAGCACGCGCTCCAGGTCCGGTTCGGTCACGAACGGGATGACTGGCGCAACGCTAACGCCGACCGGGACGCCGGCGTCACTGAGCGTGCGGATCGTACGCAGCCTGCGCGCCGGTGTGGCCGCACGCGGCTCGAGCGTACGGGCGATCTCCGGGTCGAGCGTCGTGACCGTTATTGCGGCCATCACTTGCCCGCGCGCGGCCATCGGTGCGAGCAGATCGATGTCACGCTCGATCAATGAGGACTTCGTTATCGCCGCGAACGGATGCCCGTATTCGTGGAGCGTTTCGATCACGCGCCGAGTGAGAAGCAGTTCGCGCTCGACAGGCTGGTATGCATCGGTGTTCACGCCAAGCGCGATAGGCTCGGGGATGTAATTCTTTTTCCGCAGTTCGCGCTGCAGCAGTTCGGGCGCATTGATTTTTGCGTAGATCCGGCTTTCGAAGTCGAGGCCCGGCGACAGACCTAGATAGCTGTGAGTCGGACGGGCGAAGCAATAGATGCAGCCGTGCTCGCAGCCGCGATAAGGATTGAGCGAAACGCGAAACGGAATATCCGGGGAAGCGTTGTGCGTGAGAATGCTTTTCGCGCGTTCCTCGAAAACCTGGGTTTTGAGAGGCGACGTGCCGCCGTCTTCGCTGTCGGGCGCCCAACCATCCTCGAACGCTTCCCGTTCGTCGCGCTCATATCGTCCCTGAATATTCGTGACAGCTCCCCGGCCCTTACGGGGCGCCGTGGGGGCAACGGGGTACTCATCATCACGCATGTCCATGATGACATGTTTTACTGTATATCCATACAGTACGTCAAGCGTTTGCGATGTCCGGCGCCAGCGATCGCGATCGGTTCGCCCAAAGCAAAAACCCCCGGCTGCGCGATGGCGGGCCGGGGGTTTTCATGCACGTTGCGTAGGTCAGAGTGGGCACTGAGGTGCGCACTCTGCCTGGCAGAGGGAGCCTGACGATTACCTACTTTCACACGGGCAATCCGCA
>NZ_DASXWY010000212.1:0-10425 GCF_036503415.1 Trinickia sp.
GACGGTCTCGGCCAATGCCGCCGTCGATGCGGTTTGTGCGACCTGCGCCGCGCCGATGGCATCAGCGGAACCGGAAGCGGGCGAGTCGGCCGATGGCGGTGCCAATGACGATGATGATGAAGACCCCTGCGCGGCGCCCGAGGTCCATGCGCGCTTGGCCGGCTGCAGCCTGTTGCGCGCCGGCCCGGCTTGGGCCGGGTCAGCGCTGCCGGCGTCATCGACACGCAGATAAGCGGCGATGTCCGCGATCCGCGCGCCGGCCGGTTGCGGAATGACTTGCGCGCGCATCGAAGCGGGTGCCGGCTCGTGCAATGCCGGTGTCCCGACTCCCGCCTCGGGATCCGGGGACAGCGGGACCGTTTCGGCCTCCCGCTCGGCGGCGGCTCGCTGCGCTTCGGCGCGTGCCCGAAGCGAATCGAGCGCATCGGCCGGCACTTCGAAGCCGGCCAACGTGCCCTGACGCGGATCGAGGTTCAATGTTTCCAGGGCGCCGAAGAAATCGCTGTCGAGGCGTTCGGCGGGCGATTCCTCGCGCGAGTCTTCCGGACGGTCACGCCCGACCGAGCCCTCGGCGACGAGCGCAGCGCCTTCGTTGCCCTCGGTGCCCGCTGCAGCAATTGCAGGCGTGCTCGGTTCGGACACGGTGGGATTCGACGGCGCATCCGATGCGGGAGAAGCGGCACGCGCGCGCCGTCGGGCGGTCGCCGGGCGGCTGACGCGAGAGGTCGAAGATGCTGCGGAATCTGCCATAGCTGGAAAGCGGAAAGACGGTAAAGCGAAGAGCGCGGTCATGGCCGCGCGCGAGCGCGAATCTATTCGGTCTTCGTGTTCGGCGAACGCCGCATTGTCGCACGATCGGCAGGCGCGACAGCAGGGGAATCGAGCGGTGCGGCCACGCCCGGTGCGGCGAATTTGAATTATCCTTTGCGCTTCGCGCGGTGGCCACCGCGTTCATCCGATAGGGCCGTTTGCCCCATACGCTTTATGTCCACTTCGATCGACGCTGCCATCGCGGCGCAAATCAGCGCCCTTCGCGAACACTATGCCCACACGGTCATGCCGCTATGGCGCGGAGCGGGCTACAACGCCGCCCTCTGCCTGCCGTACGAGGCCGTCGGCGCGAACGATCAGGCGCCGCTGCCTGTCGTCCGTTATCGCGCGATGGCCTGCGCGCGGCAACTGTTCGTGTTTTCGCTGGCCGGCGACGCCGAACATGCTCACACGCTGTTCGATTCAATGCGCCGCTATTTCCGCGACGCGCGCCACGGCGGATGGATCTATAGCGTCGATGCCGCCGGCGCGCCGCTCGATACGACGAAAGACCTCTATACACACGCATTCGTCATCTTCGCGTGCGCTCAGTATGCGAGCGCATTCGGCGAGCGCGATGCGCTCGACGTGCTGGCCGAAACGGCCGCATTGGTCGATGCGCGTTTTGCCGCGTCGGGTGGCCTCCTGCATGCCACGCTCGACGAGAACTTCTCGACCGTGCGCGCGGGAGCGCTGCAGAACCCGCTCATGCACTTGGCCGAAGCGTACCTGGCCGCCCGTGCCGCCACGGGTGAGAGCGCCTATGACCGCTCGCTCGCGCGGCTTGCCGATGCCGTCGCCGGCACATTCGTGCATGCGCCGACGGGTGCGATCGCCGAATTGCCGATCGGCACGGCGGGCAACCGGCTCGAACCGGGCCACCAGTTCGAGTGGTTTTATCTGGCGGCGAGCGCCGGCAGCACGATCGCCGCATCGGGGCTGGCCGAATCGCTCGAGCGCGCGTTCGTCTTCGCGCAGCGCCACGGCGTGGATGCCGTCACGGGCGGCGTGTGCGCCGCGCTCAACGAGGACGGCTCGATTCAGGATGCAACGCAGCGCATCTGGGCGCAGACCGAATATCTGCGCGCGCTGGCGACACGCGGTACGGCCGACGATCTTCGGGCACTCGCATCGCAAATTGCCGCGTTTCGCGAGCGCTTTTTGCATTCGCGCGGCTGGTACGAGTGCAAGACTCCGGCCGGCGATGTTTCGCGCGCCGATATGCCGTCGACCACGCCCTACCATCTGGCGACGGCTTACGCGTCGTTGCCGGGCGCACGCTGACACCGTGCGTTACGGCGGATTCCCTCTTAGGGTTTACGGCAGTCACGGCGCTTGCGGAAGGGTCTCGCCGGGGGGATTCGCGCCCGCTCCTTGACTCCGCGCGCGAACGGTTCCTAGAGTGGAACCAATAGGATACGGGGCCGCGCCCCGCAAGGGGCCCCCCGATGACCGACTTTTTCGACCTGGCGCGCGGCGCGCTGCACGCTCAGCCGTTCAGCATGCTGCTCGGCACCGAGCTCGTGCAGATCGGCGAGCATGAAGTGACCTTGCGCCTGGCGATTCGCGACGAACTGCGGCAGCAGCACGGCTTCGTTCATGGCGGTGTCATCAGCTACCTTGCCGATAACGCGTTGACATTCGCCGGTGCGATCGCGCTCGGGCCCCGTGTCGTGACGGGCGAGTACAAGATCAACTATCTGCGTCCAGCCGTGCGCGGGGCACTGCTTGCTCGCGCGGAGCTCGTCTACGCGGGGCGCGGACACGCCACATGCCAGTGCCGCATCTATCTGCTCGACGGCGACAAGGAAACCCTCGTTGCGCTGGCCCAAGGTACGATCAACCGCGTGGGAGACGGCCCGAACGCCGCGCCGGCGAGCGGTCAGATCGAACAGGCATGACGCTCGAATCGAAAAGCACACTTCGGATCGAAGAAGCGAGCGTCGCCTACGCGTTCATCGACGGCGACGCGGCCTTGCCTTACCTCGTCTTCCTGCATGAAGGTCTGGGCTGCACCGCCATGTGGGGCGACTTCCCCGAGCGGCTTTGCCGGGCAACCGGTTGCCCAGGGCTCGTCTACGATCGGGCCGGCTATGGACGGTCGTCGCCGCTGCCGGCCGGGACGCGATGGGATACCGGCTATCTGCATCGCTCGGCCCAGCGCGAACTGCCGCAAGTGATGGCGCGCCTCGTGCCGCCAGCGGCGCCCTATGTTCTCGTCGGTCATTCCGATGGAGGCAGCATCGCGCTCATTCACGGAGCCGAACGCAACCCGAGGTTGCGCGGCATCGTGACGATCGCGGCGCATGTGTTCGTCGAGGCAGTGACGCTCGCGGGCATACGCGATGCGCTCGCCGCGTGGCGCGCCGGCAAGCTGGCTGGACTCGCGCGATATCACGGCGAGAAGACGGCCGATGTCTTTCGCCTCTGGTCCGACGCATGGCTCGATCCGAGCTTCGCGTCATGGAACATCGAGGCGCTGTTGCCGCGCATCGATGTGCCGCTGCTGGTCATGCAGGGCCAGGACGACCAGTACGGCACCGCGCGGCAAGTGCATTCGATCGCGCGGCATAGCGCGGGGCCGGCGCAAGAGGCACTGCTGCCCGCCTGCGGACACTCGCCGCACAAAGAGTGCCCCGAGGCCGTCCTGGCGGCGAGCGCGGAGTTTATTCGCTCGCTCGCAACGCGAATGCCTCTGGATCGCACGGCTGTCTGACGCTAGAATGGCGGCCCCTCGAACATTCGTGCCGGCGTATTCGCGCCCGGTGCATGTCGATCCGCGATCCGATCCATGGCAAAACTTCTGAACGACACCGAATTCCAGCGCTTCACCGAACTTCAGCACAAACAGGCGAGCTTCACGATCACGAGCGAAGAGGCCGACGAACTGCGGCTCATCGTCGAACGCGCGCAACAAAAACGCGACGATCGCGCCGCCGCCATGCGGGCCATCGAAGCCCACATCGAGCAATTCGAGATCACACCGGAAGAGCTTTTCTCGCCCGAGCAGATCGGCGAAGCCGCGCGGACGTACGGTCTGATTGCCTCGTCGGCCAAGAAGGAGCGCGTCTTGCCGCCGACACTGACGTTCAACGGCAAGCCCTATCAATGGACGCGCACGTTGCCCGACGAGATTCGCTTGCCGCTCTTCGATGCGTTCAAGGCCGGCGAATCGATCAAGCGTTTCCTCGCCACCCCGAAGGACACGACGCGAAACGCGACAACGATCGCTCGCCTCGAGCGCGAAACGGGTAACGTCTATGCCGAGGCATGGCTGGAGGAACTTTCGATCTCGCGCGGGCAAGTCGACGAAGCGGCCACGAAGCTCGCCGCCTAAGGCACGATCGGCGGCCGCCGCCCGAGCGCTCGGCGGGCGCGCCGGTTACAGCACCGCGAGCCGCACCGTGTCGCGGCCCGCACGCTTGGCCTCGTAAAGCATCCGATCGGCATGCCGATAAAGATCGTGGGGCAGATGGCGATTCTCGCTGCGGGCACCCCGCCATACGAAGCCGAAGCTCGCCGTCAGCACCGCATCGCGCTTCGTGGGATGCGGCAACGCGAGCGCACGCACCGCCAGGCGTAGACGATCGATCGCAGCCAGCGCGTCGCTCGGCGATTCGGCGTTCAGCAGAATGCAGAACTCGTCGCCGCCAAGGCGGATCAAGCTGTCGCCGGCGTGCCGCAACTGGGCGCGCACGGCATGCGCGATCTGCTTCAGCGCATCGTCGCCGGCGCTGTGACCATACGTGTCGTTGTAAGCCTTGAAGCCGTCGATATCGAACAGGCAAAACGCAAGCGCGCCATCGACATGCCGCGACGACGCCCGCGCTCCGAACGTCTCCTCGATATGCCGGCGATTGAACGCGCCGGTCAGCTCATCCGTGACAGCAAGGCGCGACAGTCTTGCCACTTCCGATTCCAGTTGGCGGATTCTCGCTTGCAAGCGTCCCTGTTGCGCCTCGTCGCCTTCAACGATCCCTTCTTTCCAGAGCCGCAGGAGAAACTCGCCTTCGGCAGCGAGACTCCGCCCGATGCGGCGGGCCCATGCCGCGCACAACGTCAGCCACGTCTGTCCGTGCGTCGGTCGAGCCCCCTTCCAGGAGAGATCACTCATCGATTGCCAGCTCATTTCGGTACCTCGGAATTCACGATGCAGCGGCACGCGCAGGGCCGGTTCAGGCCTCGACGACCGATCGTCGAGCAGCGCGGCGAGCTCAATTGAGTTCAACGAGGCGATTATGCCAAGGCATGTCCGGAGCAACTGCAAACAAGTGTCAGGCTCACGGTGGGCGACGCAGACGAGGCGCGTCCCCCGGGCCCGTCAGGAGGCTCGCGCCGGCTCGCCGGCTGGCGCGGGCCCGGCTTGGTCGGCTTGCTCGGCCAAGCGGGGCAGCGAAATCACGAATTCGGTTCCCTTGCCCTCCTCGCTGTGGACGGCCACTTCCCCGCCGTGCCGCACGATGACGGTCTTGACGAACGCCATGCCGAGCCCGGCACCGCCTACTTCGGGACGCTGCCCCGCATGGAAGCGGCGGAAGCGTTCGAACAAGCGGCCCTGCTTGTCGAGCGGAATCCCGTAACCCTGGTCGCGAATCGAGCAGGTCACATGGGCGCCGCCCAGCGACGCTTGCGACGATTCGATCGAACAGGTGATTTGCGTGCCGTTCGGGCTGTACTTGATGCCGTTTTGCAGGATGTTCACGAGCGAGCGCGTCAGCAGCGACCGCTCGGCGAAGATCCAGCATGCTTCCCTGTCTTCGTAGACGGCATCGAGGCGTATGCCCTTGGCATGTGCCTGCGGCCACACTTGATCGCTCGCGTCCAGCACGAGATCGGCGAGATTCACGGGCTCGAACTCATAGGCCTGCGATTCGGCGCGTGCAAGCTGGACGAAATCGTCCGCAAGCGTCAGCGCGCTCCTGGCATAGCGTGCGATGCGGTCCATGACATTGCGCGCGGGCTCGGACTCGATGCGTGCGCGCTCGATCTCGACGAGCGCGAGGATCGATGCGTGCGGCGAGCGCATGTCATGCGATAGCAGTTGCAAGGCGTCCTCGCGCTGCCGTTCGGCTTCGTGCAGCGCCGTGATGTCGACCAAGCCGGCGATCCACCCGGCGGCTTCGCCGAACGCATTGCGGCACTCCGAATAACGCAGCAAGTAATCGCGCTCGTCGCGGCCGCGCACTTCGATGCCGGTCGTCATCATGCGCGCGTGCTCGGGCCGCGCCGGGTTCATGACGGCCGGCCAGTCCCTTCGGGCAATCCGCTCGTTTTCCACGTCCGCGTCGATCGTCTTCACGAACGAACAGTCGGCCAGCACGGCGTGCAATGGCCGCCCTTCCGGGCTCGGCGCCGCGAGCCGCGCGCAATACGCTCTTGCCGCGCGGTTCGCGATCAACACGACGCCGTTCAGATCGGCAACGAGTATCGGCTCGGGCCCGCTGTCGAGACTGTCCCAGACGAAACGCTTCATGTCTCTCGCGCGTTGCGCCGCCTGAGCCATCAGCGACATCTGCTGTTCGAGTACGTCCCCCATGAATTCGCTCGGCCGCTTCGCCGCTTCGGGCAGGAGATAGGGCTCGGCCGCGAGCTGCCGCAGTTCCTTGCGCAGGTAGGCCATCGTCATTTCCAGACGGCGCCAGCTCCACAGCGGATAGACGACGATCAGTCCGAGGATCGCCGGTACGGGCGATACCCAAAGCCGCAGCCCATGCATCAGTACCGCGTCGCCCGCGAGCGCGAGCACGCCGAGCGCAATGGCGAGCGCCAGCGAGTACATCGGCGACAGCACGAGAAATCCAACGAGCAGCACCGCCAGCGGCAGGAGCGATGCGGCGAGCAACTCCGATGACGATGCGGGTCTGATGGCGCTGCCGCGCAGCAACATCTCGAGCACGCTCGCATGCGCATAGACGCCGGGCGTGACGCCAAACCGACCCGACATCGGCGTGGCGAAGTGATCGTAGAGGCCGGATGCCGTCGAGCCGACGAGCACGATGCGGCCCCGCAGCAACTCGGGCGGCACGGTCCCCGCCAGCACCTGCGCAACCGAGACCTTCCGGAAGGACTCGTCGGGAACGAAAGGAACCAACACACGCTGCTCTGCGCCCGGCCCGCCGGACTCGGCGAGCGGCACGGACTCGCGCGCCGGACGGCCGTTACCGTCAACCATGCCGGCAAGCCGTATCGCGCCTCGTTCGACGGCGCGCCGGACCGGAACGGTCAGCTGCGGCCAACGCGTGCGCGCGTCGCCCTCGTATAGCGCGACGCTGCGCACGACGCCGTCGCTGTCCACCTCGAAGTTGATATGGCCGAGCCCCGCGGCGGCGCCAGCCAATGCGGCAACGGGCAGCACCGCTTCGCGATGGCCCTCGGCGTCGGCCGGCGCAAGCAGAATCGGCAGATAAGTTTTACTGGCGGCGATCGCCCGGGCAAGCGCTGGATCGTCGGCGCCGGGCTCCGTGAATAGTACGTCGTAGACGATCGCGGCCGCGCCGCTCCGTGCGAGCGCATCGATCAGGCGAGCATGCACGCTGCGCGGCCACGGCCACCGGCCCAGCGCTTCGATGCTGTCATCGTCGATCTCGACGACGACGATATCGTTCGATACCGTCTTTGCGGACATCGCAAGAAAATCGTCGTAGACGAAGTGGTCCAGGCTCGCCGTCAGGCGCCAGCTCGAGCTCAGCGCGACGAACGCAATGGCGAGACAGCCCGTCGCGATCCATTCGAGCAAAAACCGCCGCCCTATCGATCGGCCGAGCCGCGAACGAATGATCCGGGCGAGCAGTGTCATTGCGACGGCCACGCACGCGCGATGGGGCGATTGTGTTCGTATCGGCGCAGGTGGCCGGGCACCTGCCGGTTGTCGTCGTCTCGCCTCATGGTTTCTCGTTTTCGATGCGATCGAGACGATAACCGAAACCGTGCATCGGCGCCAGACGGGCGCCATGGCGGGCGTGCACGTCAAGCTTCGCGCGAACCATTTTCACAGGAGCCCCAATACTTATCGTTTACTATTCTCGCTGCCGCGAAAACGCAGGTTCGCGCGGAAAGCACCCAATCGGGGAATCGGTTCAACCCCCTTTTCTTCGGCACAACGTTTCCATCGGTCAAACCATGCGAATCGCCATCCTTGACGATGACCCAAGTCAGTTGGAGTTTGCCACTCAATCGCTAAGCCCGGCAGGGCATACCTGTCACACGTTCAGCGAGGGCGCCGCGCTCATCCGCGAGCTGCGGCGCGAAAGCTTCGATCTGATCGTGCTCGACTGGAACGTCACCGACATGCAGGGCGACGAGGTGCTCGCCTGGGTGCGCAAACACTGCAACGAGACGCTGCCCGTGCTCTTCATGACCAGCCGGTCGCGTGAATCCGACATCGTCTCCGCGCTCAATGCCGGCGCCGACGACTACATCGTGAAGCCGGTCGCGGCCCCGGTGCTGCTCGCACGTGTGTCCACGCTCCTGCGCAGAAGCTATCGCCGCGACCAAAGCATCGCGTCGCAGGAATTCGGCGACTACCTGTTCGATCTGCGCGAGAGCATCGTCTATCGTCAAACGGTGCCCGTCACGCTGTCGCAAAAGGAATTCCAGGTCGCGCTGCTGCTCTTCCGCAATCTCGGGCGCCCGCTCTCGCGCAGCCACATCGTCGAGACGGTCTGGAAGCAAACGTCCGACATCCCGTCGCGTACGCTCGATACGCACGTCTCGTCGATCCGCATCAAGCTCGACCTGCGTCCGCAGAGCGGGTACTGCATCTACCCGGTCTACGGTTACGGGTATCGGCTCGAAAAGCTCGAAGCGGGCGAGGCCTGAGCCGGTGCCGCGGCGGCAGCGCCCTGCGGCACGCGCGCCGGCGGCCACCGCTCTCATGGCCGCCGCAACTCACCACGACCAACGCACGCCGGCGTTCCCGCCAATCGTCCGCACGTGCTCCCCGTCGAGGTTCGCGCCCCAGTTGACGGCAGCGTAGGCACTGCCGTGCTTCGAGAAGCGCGTGACCAGGCCCGCGTCGATCCGGCCCGTCGTCTGGTTGACCGGCGTTCCGATCGACGTAACGCTGTCATAGGTCTGGCGATCGCCGTTGGCAAACGCGTGCAGCACATTGAACGCCACAAAAGGCTGCCAGGCGGCACCCAGCGCGTCCCATGTCCCGGAAAACCGGACGCCGAACCTCGCCAGCACCGAATTCCCGCTGCCGAACGACACATTGGCCGCACCGTCGTTGAGATCCCGGATCGACAGGTGCTGGTAGACCAACTGGAGCTGCGGCTCCATCGTCAATCCATGTCCGATCGACAGCGGCAGACCGCCTTCGACCGAAGCCGTGACGGCAGTACCGTGCGTGCTGGCATGGACGTTCCCGCTCGACGTCGCATCCGCCGTGAGCGCGCTGCCCGAAACGACGGTATCCGTGTACCAGCCGCTGGGCCCGATATGCGTCCAATAACCGGCGAGGCTATATGCGTTGACGGAAAGATGCCCGACGTCGGCACCCTGGACGCCCACTGCCGAACCACTCACGCCGCCCGTCGCGCGGGCCATGCCGAGATAGAAGCCGTAGTGGTTCCGGTGCCCCCCCTCCGCCCCGTCCGCATACACGTCGTGGCCGACCTGCAGCCCGCCCATCGAACCGTCGAATTGCGGGCTCACGTCGCCGCCCTCCGACAGCACGCTATGCGCACCCCAGACACGGCCCCATGCCGCGGGCACCGCGCCCTTCTCGCCGAGCAGCGACTGATCGCCCTGCCGCTGATGGAACTCGTCGATTTGCATCCAGTCGAGCTGACGCATGACGCTCGGAATCTGCGCGTACAGCGCGACCTCGGGCCGGTACAGCGTGACCGGAGTGGCGCCGGCGGCCGGCAGCACGGGCGTGCCGGGTGCTGCGACGATATTGGCCGATGACGCGACGTTCGCGGCCGGCACCGTATTGCGGAGGTACCAGTCCTGCGAGGTCCCCGCGGTCACGCCGCCCTTCACGAGGTAGTACTCGTACGCACCGGCCTTGACCACGCCGCCGGCCAACGCGAACGCACCGGCATCGGTGGTTGCGCCGTTGGCCGCCGCGACGACCTGGATGCCGTTCGATACGATCGGCGCACCCTGGCCGCCCACGTTCGTCACCCTCAGCGTCGTCGAACCCGTCGCCGTGCCGCCGTTGACGACGAGCTTGTCCGATGCCGCGTTGTCCCCGGCGAGTACGGTATTGAGCGCAATCGTGCCGTTTTGTCCAACATAGCTGTTGACGTTCAGCGTGTTGCCGGCCTGAGCGCCGCCGCCGAGTTGAACCAATCCCGCGTTCGTCAATTGACCGTTGATCGTAAAACTGCCCTGCGTGCCGGCTGCGACGGACGATTGCGCATGGCCCACCGCGATCGCGCCGCCTCGCGCAACTTCTGCGTTGGCGCTCGTCGCGGCCCCCGACAACGCATTCGCCACCGCGATCGTCCCATTGTTCGTGACGTTGCCGTTGACCGAGCCATAACCGCCGAGCGTGGCACCCGATGCGACGCTCGCCGGCCCGGCCACCGACGCACCGGTGTGCGACGCATCGCCGACGACGAGCGTGCCGGCCACCACCGACGTCGCACCCGCATAGGTGTTGACGCC
>NZ_DASXWY010000213.1:0-17672 GCF_036503415.1 Trinickia sp.
CTCGAGCAGTACTTCAACGAATTGGGACTGCGGCCGAACCCGCAAGTGATTTCCGTGGCCGTGGGCACGGGCGCGAACGCGCCCACGGGCGATCCTTCCGGGCCCGATGGAGAGGTGACGCTCGATATCGAAATTGCCGGCGCGATCGCGCCCGGCGCGAAGGTCGCCGTGTATTTCGCGCCCAACAGCGACGCCGGGTTCGTCGCCGCGCTCAAGCAGGCCATCCACGATACGAAAAACAAACCCTCCGTCATCTCGATCAGCTGGGGGGCGCCCGAATCGAGCTGGACGGCCCAGGCGTTGTCGCAATTCGATCAGACGCTCAAGGACGCCGCGGCGCTGGGTGTCACCGTTTGCGCGGCTTCGGGGGACAGCGGATCGAGCGACGAAGCGGGCAGTGGGGACGTCGTCGATTTCCCCGCGTCCAGCCAATACGCGCTGGCCTGCGGGGGAACGCACCTCGTGGCAGGCGGCGCGGGCAGCACCGGCGCTTCGATCGCGGAAGAAGTCGTCTGGAACGACGGAGCCGCGGGCGGCGCGACGGGCGGTGGCGTCAGCGCGAGGTTCCCGATGCCGACGTGGCAGAGCGGGCTGAAGGTCGTTCGCACGGACGGCTCGCCTCAGAGCTCCCTGACCGGGCGCGGGGTGCCCGACGTGGCCGGCGACGCTTCGCCGAGCACGGGCTACCGCGTGCTCGTCGCTGGTCAATCGGCGGTGGTGGGCGGCACGAGCGCCGTCGCGCCGCTCTTCGCGGGACTCATTGCCCGCATCAACGCGTCCCGCGCAACACCGGTCGGCTGGGTTCAGCCGAAGCTCTATAGCCATCCGGACGCGTTTCACGACATCACGCAGGGCAACAACGGTACGTTCGCGGCCGCGCGTGGCTGGGATGCCTGCACGGGGCTCGGCAGCCCGGACGGCCAAAAAATCGCTACGGCGTTGGGCGGTACCGGCGGCACGTGACGGCGCGGGATTCATCAAGTTTCGCTGCGATGAATGGACGGTTTTTCATCGCGGTGCGAGAAGCGTGGAGTCGATCAGAAGGCAAGGACAGACAACAGTTGGCCAACACGGCCGGCCGCGCGAGGCGATGCGCCGGCTCACTCGATATGGAGCGATCACGATGAACCCCGATACCGGTTCCGCAAGTCCGCAAACGTCGCACCACAATGCCCAGACGCCTTCGTCCGGCCGAGCGTCGCTGGGGCGTCCGTTGCACCTCGGCGGTTCAGCGGGCGAGGACGAGCCGTTTTTCGATTCCGTCGCCTACGGCAATGGCCCTGACGACTCCGTCTCCGATACCACGGAAGCCGCTGCCGTCACCCACCACACGATCATGCTCGGCGCTCGCTCGATCGCCTACACGGCGACGGCGGGCCACCTCGTCACCGTCGACGAGAGCACGTCGCGGCCGAACGCCAAGATGTTCTACGTGGCTTTCACCGAAGACGGCCAGTCGGAGGAATCGCGCCCGGTGACGTTCTTCTATAACGGCGGTCCGGGCTCCTCGTCGGTCTTCGTCTTGTTGGGATCGTTTGCGCCCAAACGTATCAAGACGTCGATGCCGAACTTCACGCCGCCGGCGCCCTATCAACTGGAGGACAATGCCGACAGTCTGCTCGACAAAAGCGATCTGGTTTTCATCAATCCTGTTGGTACCGGTTATTCGGCAGCCGTCGCTCCGCATACGAACAAGGAGTTCTGGGGCGTCGATCAGGACGCGCGGTCCATCAAGCAATTCATCAAGCGGTATCTGACGAAGAACCAGCGATGGAATTCGCCGAAATATCTGTTCGGCGAATCGTACGGCACCGCGCGCAGTTGCGTGCTGGCTTATTTGCTGCACGAAGACGGCGTCGACCTGAACGGCATTACCTTGCAATCGTCGATTCTCGATTACGCGCAGGCCGGCAACCCCGTTGGCGCATTGCCGACGGCAGCGGCCGATGCCTGGTATCACAAACGACTAGGCGTGACGCCGACGCCGACGAAGCTCGTCGATTTTCTCGAGGAAGTCGCCCAGTTCGCGCGCACCGATTATCTCGCGGCATTGCGTAAATTCCCGCAGACCGACGATGCCGTCGTCGAGAAACTCTCGCAGTACACGGGCATCGACAAGGCGACGCTGATTGCATGGGGACTCGATATCGCGGGCTACGACAGCCGCGGTAATTCGCTGTTTCTGACGTCGCTGCTCAAGGCCAAGGGCCAGGCATTGGGCGCATACGACGGTCGCGTCACCGGCATCGACACCGGCATTGCCGGCCAGGTCGATCCGAACTCGGGCGGCAACGATCCGACCATGACGGCCGTCTCGGGTGTCTACACCACGATGTGGAACACCTATCTGAACGAGCAGCTGAAGTACACGTCGACTTCCGCCTTCACCGATCTCAACGACCAGACGTTCAAGCACTGGGATTTCAAGCATACCGATCCGACCGGCGCGCAAAAGGGCATCGACGGCAAAGGCAACGTCATTCTCTATACGGCCGGCGACCTTGCGGCGGTCATGGCATTGAACGTCGACTTGAAGGTACTGTCGGCCAACGGCGTCTACGATTTCGTTACGCCGTTCTATCAGACCGTCATCGATTTGCAGGTCATGCCGCTGCTCGACAAGAAGGTCCGCGAGAACTTGTCGGCTACGTTTTACCCGTCCGGTCACATGGTCTATCTCGACGGCGGTTCCCGGACGGCGCTCAAGGCCGATCTCGGCAAACTCTACGACAGGACCACAGCCGACAAACCCGCGATGGAGCGCATCCGCTCGCTTCAGGCGCGTCGCAAAGCGTAGCGGCACCCGTGCGTGGGAGCCGTCAGGGCCAATGCGGCAGCCAGGTCAGCACTGCGCCCAGCACGACTCCCAGCATCGCACACGCCCACAGCAGACGGCGCGTGCGCTGTTGCTCGCGCCGCATGCGTTCGAGCCACGCAGGCGAGGCCGTTGTTTCGCCTCGCTGCTGGATATGCTCGAGGCGGTGCGCAAACATGAGCGGCAGTCGCGGCACGATCGCCGCGAAGTGCGGGAATTCGCGCGAAAGCCGTTTGATCCATCCCCGATGATCGGAGTCTTTGCGCGCGAGCGCGGCGAGGGCATGTTCGGCGATGCTCCAGGTGTCGAGCGCGGGAGCGAGCGCGCGCGCGAGCGTCTCGGCGCGCGCGAGAGAATCGCTTGCGAGTTTCAGCGACGAAGGCGTGCCGCCGCCGAGCGGTTCGACCGCTTCGAGCAGATGGCGAAGCAACCCCGCCGCCATCCGTTTGCCGCCGGGCAAGGCGAATTGCGCTTCGCTGCGCGTGCGCAATTCGCCTTCGAGCTGCTCTGTCCGTGCATGCGGCTCGATGTGTCCCGCATGCTGATGCAACTCCGCAGCGCGGCCGTAATCGCGTTTGAAGAGCGCCGTCGCGCCATGCACGAAGAACTCCCGCTCCGGTTCCGTCAGACTCGACATGATCGCGCAGTCCGCGAGGACGAGCCGCCCGCGTGTCGCCGGTTCGATGCTGACACGCGCGCGCTCGGCGGTAAGTGCCGCATGGAAGAAGCCGTGCTCGAATGCTTGCTCGACTGCAATGGCGACGGTGTTCTCGGCGAGCTGTTCGAGATTCACGCCATGCCGGCGCAAATCGTCCAGATCGAGGAGAGGCAGGGTGGCAATGCGTTCGATCACGAGCGCGCGCTCATTACTGAGCGGCCAGACGACGTTGGGAACGGCCACGCGCGTATCGTCGCTGAAATGACGGCCCGTCTGCGAAAGATTCGCCGCTTCCATGGGCAAATCGAAGCGGCGCGCGATGTCCGCCGCAAAAGACGCGGCCAGCGTGCGCAGACCCAACTCGCGCGCCGCGGGGAAAAAGCGTTCCGCGAAACGCGCGAGCCATTGCAGCACCGCCAGGTCGTCCCCGATCTGCCGGACCTGACGCACGCGCAACAACTTGACGACGACATCCGCTTCTCCTCGCGCGCTATCGGTTGTCCGCAAGCGGGCGGCATGAACCTGAACGGCGAGCCCACTCTCGAGCGGCGTTGTATCGAAAGCGGTGAACACCTCCTCGAGCGGCCGGCCGATTGCCGCTCGCAATGCGGTTTGCGCTTCTTGCCCAGTGAGGGGGGTGTTCAGTTCCGTCTGCATGCGGCCCACGGCATCGAGCATGTCATGGACGGTCTGTAAAGCCTGCCCGGGTTGGGCGGCCACGCCTGCCGCATAGGCGCTCACGAGCGGCCCGAGCTGAGGCATGGCGCGATGCAGTGCGGCTCGCCCGCTGGGCCGCTCGTGCACACGGGCGGCGAGCGTGACGATCCAGCGCAGCTTGTGGCCGCGTGGCGCGGCGGCGAGCGCCAGCCGCGTGCCGTAGCGGAGCACGCAAAAAAGGACGAGCAGGCGGCGAAACAGAGTGCGCATGAGATATGCGTCAGACAAATGCAGGACAAGACGAGTCGACAAGGATGCCATGCGCGGCGGGCCTGTGCCCGCGACGCACGCAGTAAGGCACGAGCATATTGGGGAATGGCTACCTGTAAAGAGGCTGCTGCGTCGCACAACAAGAAAAAGTGCTACCGACCCTAAAGGTGTCACCTACCGCTGCCGTAAAGCGATTGTCGGGTGAACCCTACCCGGCACAACGTGCGCGACTCGAATTTTGCCGCTGGAAGACTCGCCTGCCGTTGTTGTCACTCTATGAGAGAGTCAACGATGTCGCATCACATTTTCCGCCGTCTGCTGCCCAGGCCCGTCGCCGTCGATTTGGGGACCGCCAACACGTTGATCTATATGCACGGCAAGGGCATCGTACTGAATCAGCCGTCGGTGGTGTGTTTCCAGAAGACGCCGAGCCCGGGGGCGGGGCGGGTGGCGGCCGTAGGCGAGGAGGCCAGGCAACTGCTCGGACGCTCGCCCACGAACCTCGAGGCCGTCCGCCCGATGCGGCATGGCGTGATCGCGGACTTTGCCGCGGCCGAACAGATGTTCCGCGAGTTCGTCGAGATGGCCCGGTTGCGCTCCCTTTTCGGCCTTCGCGCCGAGTTCACGATCTGTGTGCCGTGCTCGGCGACGCAGGTCGAGCGGCGCGCGATTCGCGAGGCGGCGCTCGCCGCCGGAGCCGCCAAGGTCAGCCTCATCGACGAATCGCTCGCTGCGGCGGTCGGAGCCGGCTTGCCCGTCGGAGAGGCGCGCGGATCGATGGTCGTGGATATGGGCGGGGGAACCACCGAAGTCGCTGTGGTGTCGCTCGGCGGTGTCGCATATCAAGGCTTCGTGCGTGTCGGGGGCGATCAATTCGACGCCGCGATCGTCTCCTACGTCCGCAGCCTCTACGGCGTCGTGCTGGGCGATCAAACGGCCGAGCATGTCAAAAAGACGATCGGCTCCGCGACGCTCGACGTGCCGACCGAACGGGCGCGCGCGATCGGTCGCAGCCTCGTCGACGGTCTGCCGCGCACGATCGAGCTGTCGAACCACGATGTGGCGGAAGCCCTGGCCGCACCGCTTCGTACGGTTGTCGCTGCGATCAAGCTCGCGCTCGAAAACGCGCCGCCCGAGCTCGTCACCGATATCGCCGATAGCGGAATGGTCCTCACGGGCGGCGGCGCACTGCTCGCCAACCTCGATAAGCGGCTCGCCGAGGAAACCGGGCTCGCCGTGCGCGTCGCCCACGAGCCGCTCACCTGCGCCGTACGCGGAGCAAGCGCGGCCGCGAGTTGCGTCGACGCCGCCGCGTTCGGCTGATCCCGCAACGGCTTGCCGGAGCCCGCGCACGGGTGCTTGGCGTGCAGCATGCGAAGGCGGCCAGCTTGGTCTAGTGCCTCGCGGCGGTGTTACCATCGCCGCTTTCACCGGCATTGCGGCCAGGCAAACATCCATCCATGGCAACGATCAGCCAGATCAACGTTTATCCCATCAAATCCTGCGCGGGCATTGCGCTCGACGAGGCGCGCATGTTCGCGCACGGGCTCGAATACGACCGGCATTGGATGCTCGTCGATACCAGCGGCCGGTTCGTGACGCAGCGGACGATGCCGCGTATGGCGCTGATCGAGCCGGAGCTCGCGGGCGGCGAGCTCGTCGTTCGGGCGCCGGGTCAAGCGCCGTTTCGTACGCCGTTGGACGCAGCGGTACTGTCCGATGCCGAGCGCATCGAAGTCACCGTCTGGCGCAGCACGTTGAACGCGCTCGACGTGGGCGGCGAGGCAGCGCAGTGGTTCTCGGCGTTCCTCGGTGCGCCGTTGCGGCTCGTACGCTTCGATCCCGCCGCGCAACGCATCGCGAACCGCGACCGGACCGGAGACACGATCGCACCGCTTCGTTTTGCGGACGGCTACCCGCTGCTCGTGATCGGCCAGGCGTCGCTCGACGATCTCAACGCGCGGCTCGGGAAGAAGGGCGTCGATGCCATCCCCATGAATCGGTTCCGACCCAATCTCGTGCTGAGCGGCATCGAGGCGTATGAGGAGGACTATATCGATACGCTGCGGCTCGAGACCGGTGCCGGTCCGATCGGATTGCGGTTCGTCAAGCCGTGCACGCGCTGCCCGATTCCGACGATAGATCAACTCAGTGGCGCTCCCGATCCGCGCTGGCCTCACGAGCCGACCGATACGTTGAGCGCCTACCGCGCCGACAGTCGCGTCGACGGTCAAATGACGTTCGGACAGAACGCCGTTGTCGTGGAGGGCGCCGGCACCGTGCTCGCCGCAGGCTGCGATGCGTCGCCCGAACTGCGCTTCGACAACTGATGCGGATGCCAGCCCCGATGTCCTCCCGTCCCTCCATGCTCGCACCGGCTTCCGATCTGCATTTCATCGAACTTGGCAATGGCTTGCGCATGCCTTACGTCGAACGCGGCGCCGGCGAACTGCTTCTCTTCGTGCATGGTTCGCTGTGCGATTACCGTTATTGGCAGCCGCAGCTCGCCGGATTGTCCGCGCACTTTCGATGCGTGGCGGTGAGCCTCACGCATTACTGGCCGCTGGGCGGGCTGCCCGGCACGGTGCCTTTCAGCTGGAGCCGTCACGCGGACGAGCTCGCCGAGTTCATCGACAAGCTCGGCGCGGGCCCGGCCCACATGGTCGCGCATTCGCGCGGCGGTTGCGTCGCGTTTCATTTCGCATTGCGGTACCCCGAGCGCCTGCGTACGCTGACGCTCGCCGATCCCGGCGGACCGCTGCAGACGCCCGGACAGGCGCTCGCGATTCTGCCCGAGACCATCAACGCGCTGCGCGCTCATGCGGCGATGCTGATCGAGGCCGGCGAAGCCGAGGCCGGACTGGAGCTGTTCGTCGATTCGGTCAGCCGCGTCGGCTCGTGGGCGAAGAGCACCCCGGCCTTCAGGACGATGGCGATGGACAATGCCGATACGTTGCCGCGCCAGTTCGCCGACCCGTTGCCGGCGTACACTCGTGATGCCGCCGCGCAGATCGCATGCCCGACGTTGCTGATCGACGGAGAGAAGAGTCCCGAGCTGTTTCGCCGCAACGTCACTGCGCTCGTCGACTGGCTGCCCGATACGCGGCGTCATACGATCCGCGGGGCCTCCCATGGCATGAACCTCGCGCACCCCGCCGCGTTCAATCGACACGTCGAGGCGTTCATCCGCGAGCAGGCATAGTCGAGCGGGCACCGCTCTTGCGGCACGGCGGCGCCGGCACGCCATCCCACATTTGTTCTTTGCCTTCGCGTATCGCTTTCTACAATCGAGAAGAGCCAACGTCAGGAGCCATACGATGCTGGATACCGAAGTTCCGGATTTAGTGACACGAGCGGGCGGTCCGACCGAACATCAGCCCGACGGCGCGTTCATTGCCCCCGAGCACCCCTACGTCGCACGCACGAGCCAGTACGTACTGAAATCGGGCGACACGTTCGTCGTCAACGACCCATTGGGCGACATCAACGGTTTCGACGACGGGCTTTTCGTCAACGACACCCGCACCCTTTCGCAGCTTCGCCTGACCTTCGGCGGGCGGGCGCCTTCGCTGCTGTCAGGCAATGTCAGCAGCGACAACACTTCGTTCACGGCACATCTGACGAACCGGCCGCTGCCGCCGGTGGGCGGCGGGTTCACGCCTGAGGGCGTCATCCACGTCGACCGCATGCGTGTGCTTGCCGGTACGGTACTTTACGAAGCGATTACGCTTACCAACTACGGCTCGACCGAGGCGGTCGTGCCGTTGTCGATCTCGTTCGGCTGCGACTTCAAGGATATGTTCGAGGTGCGTGGGCTCTCGCGGCCGAAGCGGGGCACCATCGCGGTGCCTCTCGTGAGTCGCGACGAAGTGCGGCACAGCTATACCGGTCTCGATTGTGTCGAGCGCTCCGTTCGGATTGCGTTCGCACCGCAGCCCGATCAGCTTGCGCAGGATCGGGCCGATTACTCGATCACGCTCCCGGCGCAGGCCTGCGTGTCGATTTATTTATCGGTCGCCGTCGATGCGCACAAGCTCGCGGCGGCCACCTGTTCCGAGCCACCGGGTGCGCAGGTCGCACAGCCGCCGCACAGCAGCCATCCGGCGCATCTGACGCAAATCGATGCCGCGCGCCCGCGCGTGGGCCGTGCCGCCGTGCGTGCCGCACTTGCGAGCGCGCACTTGTCGATGCGTGAGCGGCGCCGGGCGACGGCCCGCATCCGGACGAGCAACCCGCTTTTCAACGGATGGCTCGAGCGGTCGTTCGCGGACCTCGGCCTACTGACGACCGATTTGCCGACCGGCCCCTATCCGT
This sequence comes from Trinickia sp., assembly GCF_036503415.1. Taxonomy (GTDB): domain Bacteria; phylum Pseudomonadota; class Gammaproteobacteria; order Burkholderiales; family Burkholderiaceae; genus Trinickia. The sequence continues at coordinate 8,715 of NZ_DASXWY010000213.1, forward strand.
ACGCCGGTATCCCGTGGTTTTCGACGCCATTCGGCCGCGATGCGGTCGTGACCTCGCTGCAGATGCTTTGGCTGCAGCCGTGGCTGGCGCGCGGTGTACTGAGCTTTCTGGCCGAATATCAGGCGCGCGAGGATTCCGCCTTTCGCGACGCGTCGACGGGCAAGATCATGCACGAGATGCGCAAGAGCGAAATGGCCGGAACGGGGGAGGTGCCGTTCGCGCTTTATTACGGGGGTGTCGACACCACACCGCTTTTCGTCGTGCTGGCCGGCGCCTATTTCGCGCGTACGGCCGACGAGGCGTTCATCGACGAACTGTGGCCCGCGCTCGAGCGAGCCGCGCAGTGGGTGGCCGGCGTCTGCGATAAAAATCCGCACGGACTCGTCGATTACCACTCCACTTCCGATCGCGGGTTGGCGAATCAAGGATGGAAGGACAGCCACGATTCGGTGTTCCACGCCGATGGACGGATGCCGGACGGGCCGATTGCACTCGTCGAAGTTCAGGCCTACGCCTGCGCCGCTTTCGACACGATGGCGAAGCTTGCCTCACGGCGCGGGCTCGTCGATGCGGCGGCGCGTTATGCCGCACGCTCGGAAACCTTGCGGGAGCGCGTCGAAGCGCTGTTCTGGATGCCCGAGGCGAACTTTTACGGCATAGCGCTCGACGGTCATGGCGAGCTGTGTCGCGTGCTGGCTTCCAATGCGGGTCACCTGCTTGCATTCGGGCTGCCGTCGCGCGAGCGTGGCGAGGCAGTGGCAAGCAAGCTGGAATCGACGCAGTTTCATACCGGCTGGGGCGTGCGTACGCTGGCCGCGAATCAGCCGCGTTTCAACCCGATGTCGTATCACAACGGCTCCGTCTGGCCGCACGACAACGCGTTGTGCGCGCGCGGGCTCGCGTGCTATGGCGACAAACCGGCGGCAGTGCGCTTGCTGGAGGCGCTGTTCGAGGCCGCAGTGAACTTCGATATGCGTTTGCCCGAGCTCTTTTGCGGCTTCATGCGTCAGCACGGCGAGCCGCCCACGGCCTATCCCGTGGCCTGCCTGCCGCAGGCCTGGGCGGCCGGCGCGCCGTTCATGATGCTCGAGGCCTGCCTTGGACTGACCATCGATGCCGAGCGCGAGCAGGTTCTGATCGAGCAGCCGGCATTGCCCGAGGGGATCGACTGGCTCGAAGTGAGCAACCTGCGTGTGGGCCGCAAGACCGTCACGATCACGTTCAGCCGGGTGGGCGGCAAGATCGTCGCGTCGGCGGATAAGTCGGACGTGCGCGTAGCGGCGGTGTTGTGATCGGGGGCGCGCCCGCATGAGCGGCGGACGGTGGTAACATTTGTTGCCGCCGCCAGTCGTTCGGACACCACCGCATGCCGCAAACTTTCGACGAACTCGCCGCGCTCGTTCGCGCGCGTTTCACCGAGCTGAGCCCTCAGTTTCAAACCGGTGCCGCGTTCCTGCTCGATCACGCGGACGAGGTCGCCGTCTTGTCGATGCGCAAGGTGGCCGAGCGTGCGCAGGTCCAGCCCGCTTCCCTCGTGCGTTTGTCGCAGTTGCTCGGCTTTCCCGGCTGGAACGAGTTGCGCGAGCTGTTCGTTGCGCGCCTGCGCAGGCGGCCGGAGCCGATGACCACCCGGGCGAGATCGCTCGTCGCGGGGGCGAAAAGAGACACCTTCGCTCACGATCTGCTGGTTGCGCAGCAGAATAACCTGGTATCCACTGCCGCACACAACGAACGCGGCCTCGCACAGGCGGCGCGGCTTTTGCGGCGCGCCAAGCACGTCCATGTCGCCGGTTTCCGGTCCTGCTATGCGGTCGCGTTCGGTCTCGTCTATGGTTATCGCCTTTTCAGACCAACCGTTTCATTGTTGTCCGGCGAAGGCGGCACGCTCGAGATGCAGTTACGAAGCATCGGGCACGACAGTGCGACGATAGTGATCAGTTTCGCACCGTATTCGGCAGAAGCGGCGCGTGTAGCCGAAGCGGCGCTCGAAAACGGCAGCCACCTCGTCGCGATTACCGACAGCGCCGTTTCGCCGATCGCGCTCAACGCGGCCCAGGTGCTGATCTTTTCCCACGAAAGTCCATCGTTTTTCCCCTCCCTGCTCGCGGCCACCGCCCTTGCCGAATCGCTCGTCGCGCAATTGTTGGCGCTCGAGGGCGCACACGCCGTCGAGGAACTCGAAGCAGCCGAGCGTGCGCTGCATGCCAAAGGCGCATACGTCGCCTGATCGGCCCGGCCTGCTCAGCTTCGTTTCACACCTCTCGGACCCTCCCAAGCTATCGGCGGCCGGTTTGCAACGTTTGTTGTAAACAGCTAAATCGTCACACCAACCGCCTCGCTTCAGCGGTTATGAGGTAAATCCCCCTTGACGATTCTTTTTGTTGTTATAGCATTCGCGTTGACAACATATGTTGTTGAGAGGGGCGAATCGCACATCAAGCGTTGAGGATGCGGCGATGCCGACTTCGCTTGCAGCATGTGTCGTTCGAAATGCGCGAGGCTGCCTTGCCGCCTTGATCGCAGCTATTCAACCGGCAGTGGAGGCCAACATGAAAGGTCGTTCGTTCTTGATGTCATTGATTGCGGTGCTCGCGTTGGGATCGGCTGCGGTCCCCGCCTGGTCGGGTGAAGCGCTGACGGTGGGCACCGATACGTCGTTCATGCCGTTCGAATTCAAGCAGGGCGACAAATACGTCGGTTTCGACATCGACCTGTGGGCCGAAATTGCGAAAGACCTGCATTTGACCTATAAGCTGCAACCGATGGACTTTGCGGGGCTCATCCCAGCCTTGCAGACACATAACATCGATGTCGCGCTCTCCGGCATGACGATCAAGGAGGAGCGCAGGAAGGTGATCGATTTCTCGGATCCGTATTACGACAGCGGTCTGGCCGCCATGGTGCGCGTAGACGACACAGCCGTGCGCTCGATCGACGATCTCAACGGCAAGGTCATCGCCGCGAAAACGGGAACGGCGACGATCGACTGGATCAAGGCGCACCTCAAGCCCAAGGAAATCCGCCAGTTCCCGAATACGGACGAGGCCTATATGGCGCTCGAGGCCGGACGCGTGGATGCCGCGATGCATGACACGCCGAACGTTCAGTTCTTCGTGAATACCGCGGGCAAGGGCAAGGTCAAGGTGGCGGGTACACCGGTCAGCGGTGACAAATACGGCATCGGATTTCCGAAAGGCAGCCCGCTCGTTTCGCAGGTAAACGAAGAGCTCAAGCGCATCAAAGCCGATGGCCGGTACGCAACGCTCTATCGCAAGTGGTTCGGCGCCGAGCCGCCGAAGTCCTGAGCGAGGCGCGCGGCATCTGCAAAAACGCGACGAAGCCGCGGCGGGCGAAGTCTCTCTCGCGCTATGTCATGTATGTGGGCGCGCAATTGTGTCCACGAACAACGGGAGCATGAACGTGGAGTTCGATTGGTCGGTGATCTGGGGAGCGCTTCCCGATCTGCTCGAAGGCGTGAAGCTGACGATATGGATCGCGGTGGCGGGCCTCGTGGGTGGTTTCGCGATCGGCCTGCTGGCGGGTCTTGCGCGCGCTTACGGGCCGCTCGCGTTAAATGTGCTTGCTCAAGCCTATATCGAGTTGATTCGCGGTACGCCCATCGTCGTACAGGTGATGTTTCTCTATTTTGCATTGCCGCTTTTGGCGCATGTGCGGATCGACGGGATGACAGCGGCGATCGTGGCGATCGCCGTCAATTCTGGCGCCTATCTGGGCGAGGTGGTGCGCGGCGCGTTCCTTTCGATTCCGCGCGGGCTGACCGAGGCAGGGCTGGCGATGGGTTTGTCGATGCCGCGCGTGCTGATGAAAATTGTGGGGCCGCTTGCATTCCGGCGCCTGATTCCGCCGCTCGGCAATCAGTGCATCGTGAGCCTGAAGGACACGTCGCTTTTCATTGTCATTGGTGTGGGCGAGCTCACGCGCAAGGGCCAGGAAATTATCGCGGGCAATTTTCGCGCGGTCGAGATATGGACGGCAGTGGCCTGCATCTATCTCGTTCTGACGGGCGCGATGACGTTCGTTCTGCGAATCGTCGAAAAAAGGATGCGGATGCTATGAGCATGGTCGAATTCAAATCCGTGACAAAGCACTTCGGCGCGGTACAGGTGCTGAACGGTATCGATCTGACAATCGATGCGGGGGAAGTCGTTGTCGTGCTCGGACCGTCGGGGTCGGGCAAATCCACGCTGCTTCGCTGCATCAACGCGCTCGAGAAAATTTCGGGCGGCGATCTTCTCGTCGACGGTCTCAGCGTGAAAGGGCGGGGCGCGGATATCCATCGTATTCGGCTCGAAGCCGGCATGGTGTTTCAGCAATTCAATTTGTTCCCACAGATGACAGCGCTCGAAAACCTCATGTTCGGGCCGATACAGGTTCGCGGTGCGACGCGGACGGCGGCCCGCGAACAAGGGCTAGCCTTGCTGCGCAAGGTGGGACTGGCCGAGCGCGCCGGGCACTACCCCTCGGAGCTTTCCGGTGGGCAGCAACAGCGTGTCGCTATTGCGCGTGCGCTTGCAATTCGGCCGAAACTGATGCTGTTCGACGAGCCGACCTCGGCACTCGATCCCGAGTTGCGACACGAGGTGCTGAAGGTTATGCAGGATCTCGCAACCGAAGGCATGACGATGATCGTCGTCACGCACGAGATTCGCTTTGCGCGGCGTGTCGGCACGCGGTTGGTGTTCATGGACGAAGGGCGGATCATCGAGGATGGCCTGCCCGCCGCGCTGCTCGATCGCCCGCCGACGCTGCGCTTGCAGAACTTTCTCAAACACGTCGCGTAACGCGGCAACCTGTTCTCGCCTATGTCCGCTATGTCGCAGTTGGAATGCTTTTCGATCGAGGGCGATTCGCACCGGATTGGACGTCGTCTGGGCGAATTCGCCCGGCCTCATTTCGACGCCTATATGGCGCAAAGTCCAACGTGGCAGCAGTTGCGCCGTTGGCGCGGCCATCCGTTCGTGGCCGCGTTGCGAGCCGCGGCGGTAACCGCGTTTCCCGAATACGTCGCAGAACTCGACGGCATGGCGCGCGGGCTGGGGTGGTCCGCTGACGATCTGTTCATCTGGAACTGCCGCGGCGAGTTGATCCACCGGACGGCTGACGGCTGTACGACGCTGGCGGTTGCCACAGCATCGCACCGGGCGATCGCCCACAACGAGGATGGCGATCCGTACTTACTGGGGCCGGGACGATGCTTTTTAGTCGATGTGAAGCCGTCGGGCCGGCCGGGCTTTATCAGCCTTTGCTATCCAGGCTCGCTGCCAGGGCATACCTTTGCGGTGACGCGCGCGGGCTTGGCTCAGACGATCAATAATGTTCGCATCGTCGAGTCCGCGCCCGGTGTGCCCAGGATGATCCTTGCACGCGCCGTGCTGGACGCCGATTCGCTCGATGCAGCGCTTTCGCTGTTGCGGACGACGCCGTCCGCGAGCGGCTTTCACCATACCGTTGGGTGCGCAGGCGATTTGCGAATCGTCAGCGTCGAAGCGACGGCGCGCCGCAGCTCGGTGCTGCAGGTTCATGGCGTGTACGGTCACGCGAACCATCTGATCCATCCCGCACATGCCGGCGAGGCACAGATCGTGACCGCCTCGTCACGCGACAGGCAGGCGCGGCTGGCGCAGCTGTTGCCCCGAGAGCAAAGCGATGTGAACGATGAAGCGTTGCTAAGGACGCTTCGCGATCGCGCTCCCGAGGGGTTACCGATCTATCGCGACGATCCGCGCGACCCCGATGGAGAAAACACGTTGGCTACGACCCTGCTGCGTATCGAAAACAGCGGCGTCGCGATGCGCGTTCATCGAAGCGGTCATGTCGTGTTCGAACGGTTCGTCGAGCGCTCATACATTTCATGACACGAGGCTTACTCCATGTCTTACGTCTTTCATAGGATGCCTAAGCAAACGCTGCCCGTCGCGGTGACGGGCGACGGCATCGAGATCGTCGATTCGAAAGGGCAACGCTACATCGATGCAAGCGGCGGTGCGGCCGTTTCGTGCCTTGGCCACAGTCATCGCCGCGTGACCGAGGCCGTGGCACGCCAGGCGCGCTCGCTCGCCTATGCGCATACGTCCTTCTTTACGAGCGAGCCGGCCGAAGCGCTCGCGCAAACGCTGGTCGAATCGGCGCCCGCGGGGCTGGGTCACGTCTACTTCGTCTCGGGCGGATCGGAAGGTATCGAAGCGGCGCTGAAACTCGCACGGCAATACTTCGTCGAGCTCGGTGAGCCGCAGCGCCGCCATTTCATTGCGCGCCGGCAAAGCTATCACGGCAATACGCTCGGCGCGCTCGCGATTGGCGGTAACGCATGGCGGCGCGAGCCGTTTCTGCCGCTGTTGGCCGAAACGCAGCATGTCAGTCCCTGCTACGCCTACCGCGAGATGCGGCCGGAGGAGTCCGAGACCCTCTATGCGCAACGTCTGGCAGACGAGTTGGAGCGAGAAATCCTGACACTGGGTCCCGGGACGGTGGCCGCATTCGTTGCGGAAACCGTCGTTGGCGCCACGGCCGGCGCCGTCCCGCCAGTGCGTGAGTACTTCAAGAAAATCCGCGCGGTGTGCGACAAGTACGGCGTACTGCTGATTCTCGACGAGGTCATGTGTGGGATGGGACGCACGGGCCAAATGTTCGCCTGCGACGAGGAGGAGGTGGTGCCGGATCTGCTCGTCATCGCGAAGGGGCTCGGTGCTGGGTATCAGCCGATTGGCGGTGTACTCGTGCACGATCGAATTTACGATGCGATCGTCAGCGGCTCGGGGTTTTTTCAACACGGGCATACCTACATGGGGCACGCAACGGCGTGTGCCGCGGCACTCGAGGTGCAGCGTGTGATTGCCGACGAGTGCCTGCTCGACAATGTCCGCGTTCGCGGCAAGCAGCTGCGTTCGCTGTTGGGCGAACGCTGGAAGCAGCACCCGTTCATCGGCGATATTCGTGGGCGCGGCCTGTTCGTCGGTATCGAACTCGTTCAGGACCGCGAGACAAAGGCGCCGTTCGATCCCGCGCTCAAGGTTCATACGGCCATCCGGCGTGAGGCGATGGCGCGCGGACTGATGGTCTACCCGATGGGCGGCACCGTCGATGGCAAGTTTGGCGACCATGTTCTGCTTGCCCCGCCGTTCATTTGCACATCCGACGACATTCAGCGTATCGGCGAGCGACTCGCGGATGCCATCGATGCAGCGCTGGTATCGAGCGGTGCCGCGCTTCCGATCACGGGGGAATCACGTTGAACGATCCGACCGTCCGTGCCCCCAGATTGCCGGCATTCGATCCCGCGACAGCGAGTGCCGAGCAGCAAGCCGTACTTGGCGAGATCCTTTCCGGCCCGCGCGGCAATCTCGACGGGCCGTTTCTGGCGTGGATCGCCAGTCCTGCGTTCGCCCAACACGCCCAGCGGCTGGGCGCGTTCTGTCGCTATGAAACGGGGCTCTCGAAACGTCTTTCGGAGTTGGCCATTCTTGTGACGGCGGCGCGCTGGCATGCCCAGGCCGAGTGGCAGATTCATTATCCGATAGCCATCGATGCGGGCGTGTCGCCAGCGATAGCTGAGGCGTTGCGGACAGGCGAACCCCCGCGTTTCGACGATGAGGACGACGAACTGATCTTCGCTTTCGCGACCGAACTTTACGAAAACCGACGCGTTTCCGATCATACGTTCGAGGCCGCGCTTTCGCGGTTTGGACGTACAACGACAGTCAATTTGGTGGGCTTGCTGGGCTATTACACACTCGTTGCCATGACATTGAATGTGTTTGAAGTGACGATGCCCGACCGCGGTTCACCGCCTTTCAGCGAATAATGGATGGCGTCATTTTTGTCCTGCGGCGATGCAGTGCGACTTGAATTATTGACTGAGGAGTCATATTATCGCCGCATGACCACCGCTATCCCATCCCGCAAATCTCGCGCCGAGCCACGAGCAGCGCGCGGCCGCCCACGCGAGTTCGACGTCGACGAAGTACTGGACCGCGCGAGCCGGACCTTCTGGAACCACGGTTATCACGCGACTTCGATCGACGACCTTTGCGAGGCAACGGGCGTGCTCAGAGGTAGCCTGTATGGAGTATTCGGCGACAAGCATGGCCTGTTGCTGGCCGCTGTCGAGCGTTACTCGGATGGGGTCATTGCGCGGTTGGCCGAGCGCTTGAGTGCTGAGGGCTCGCCAACCGAGTCGCTGCGCGAGGCGCTGCTGCATTACGCCAAAATCACCAATGCGCTCTCGGGGCAGCGCAGCTGCTTCATTACGAATACGACGCTCGAGATGCAGGCCGACGACACTGCGCTGCGCGAGAAGATCGAATCGTTCCACCGGCGCACGACAACGCTGCTGACCGCCGCAGTCATCCGGGGCCAGGCGGCGGGCGAGTTCGATGCGTCGCTCGATGAAGGCGAGGTCGGCCGATATCTACTCTGTGTGACGCAGGGGTTGCGCGTCATGAGCAAAGTGGTCGACGACGAGAGCCAGCTGGCCGACGTCATCAATCTGGCGTTGCGCTCGCTGACCTGAGGATGTTGACCGTATAGTCAGAAAATCTGTGCGCGTCCGATGGATCGATGGGCGCGCGGGGTCATGCAGCGCAGGGCCGAGCCATTATTCCGCTCACCGAAATTCGAAACGGTTTCCCTCGAGGCGCCGCGCGGGGGTATCTCCGGTTTTCGGCTGCCAATTTGGCAAAATCTCCGGACCGAACAGCGTTGACGCGCCGGCTTTGCCGTTGCCTATGCCGCCAGCCTTGATGCGCTGCATCGAGAAGCCATCGTGACGAATTTGCGCGCCGAGCGGGGTCGGCATTGAAAACGGCTCGGGTTCGGTGGCCTGTGCCAGGAGCGGCAGCGCGCACAACAGGCAGGTCGCGCCGAGTGAGCGAATGGGGCTTGAGGACATGGCTGCACCTCATTGTCTGAAAGAAAACGAAGTTTGCCGTAGCGCCCGTG
>NZ_DASXWY010000214.1:0-1509 GCF_036503415.1 Trinickia sp.
TGCTTTTGTATTCGCTGCGCCATCGGTTCTGCTCGTGGCCTCCGGTACATGATCCGAACCCCACTCGATGTCGACGGCTTCATCGATCGAGAACACCAGATGCTTCGGTTCGTGGCCCTCGTAATCGGGCATGATTCCGGCGTAAAGACCGCCTTGTCCCTGCCAGTACTGGCCGACTGCCGGCGCTTCAATCGATTGAAGAATCATCGAATACTCCTTTTCCGTGGATTGCAAAGTTGCGAAGTTGCGAACTCGCCAGTGCCGGTTCGTTCGGCGCTGTGCCGAAGCAGCCGGCCCGCCATTGAACGATCGATGCCTGTAGGCCGGGCGTTCGGCTACCCGATATCGGACCGAACGCCGCGATGCTTCTTTCGACTACGCGGGAATCGTGCGCACCGCGCGTGCGCGACCATCGAAGGTTTTGAACAGGTGGACGAGATCCATCATGCCGCCGAAATTGATGCCATAAGCCGACGTGGGAGAGTAGCCACTGCTCGACCAGTACCAGGCCCCCCGCGCGAATGCGTCCTGAATGGTTGCCGCAGCCACCTCCCACTCGATGCGTGACGGCAGATGAAAGTCGGAGTGTCCGTCTTTCGTGTATTCGCTGGCCCAACGTGCGGCAGGGTGCCAGTGCGGGCATCGCATCAACGCATCGGTATTGGAATCGCCGTCGTGCAGGCTGCTTGCGTCCGGTTCCGCAACGCTGTAGCCGCCCCATTGGACGTTGGTCTTTTCGTCGACCGAAAAAATGAGATGCTGAGGCGAGTGCCCGACGTAATCGGGCATGATGCCGGCGTAGATGCCGCCCTGGCCGACCCAATATTCGCCGACGTTCGGCGCGGGGTTCTGCACGGTGTTCGTTCCGGAAATCGTCATCGAATCCTCCTTTGCGCATCTAGGGCCGGTGTAGGCCCGGTGGCCGGAGCGCCGCCCGGCGGAGCGCGCCTTTGGCGCGGCGTTCCGTGCGTCATTTCACCCGTCATGGCGACACGCCGCATCGCTATATCGAAAAGTCGGACGAAGTGCCGTTTTCGAGCTATCAATTTGCGGGTGGAATGGCCCGGGCAATGCAATGCGAGGTATCGTGTCGTCCTGAAAAGAGCCGCGCAACGCGCTCGCCGCGGCAGCTCCGCCGCCTACATCGAAACCAACATCCGTGACTCTAGATTCGACGCCCGATCAGCTCACCTGGACCGAAGCCGACATCGAACAACGCGCGCAGTGGCGCTCCGAAGCCGGCGTGCGCGCGCCAAAGCGCGTCACCGTCGCCGACGATCGCCTTACCGCCGACGCGGCCTATGCGCAAGCTTGCGAGGGCATTGCGCTGCTTTGGCGCGGCGACTTTCAGAACGCGCGTCAGTTGTTGCAGGCCATGGCGCGGCGCATCGACCGCAAACCGCGCAAAACGGCCGACGCGCCGCTCGACGCATTCAATCTGCATCGTCAGGCGCAGGCCCAGCGCGCGCGCACGCTCGGCATGCTGCTGATTCCGCTCGGTGAGGACTA
>NZ_DASXWY010000215.1:0-6973 GCF_036503415.1 Trinickia sp.
GCCCAGACACCGAGCAACATGGAAAGCAACAAGAACGGCAGTGTTTGGGCGGTCTGCAGCCAGCCGGTTTGTCCAGCCCCCGCACCGAGGGCGAAGACCGCAACGAGCGGCGTCGCTGCGAGACCGATCTGCTCGGCCGACTGCGCGGCCAGGTTGGACCATGCGAGCCGATGAAAAGCAGGCGAAAGACGGGTGGTGGGAGATTCGGCGGCGGTGCGAACGGACATTTTGTGATCTCCGGCTATCGAGTCGAGTCACATCGATGTTCGCTGTCGCCGCTCGCATCTACGAGCCGATTCTTGCTCTCCCATTCACTCGAGGTCGATCACACGCGAAGGGCGCGTTCGCCGCCGCAATCAGAAGGTGATCGTCGCACGCGCGCCGACGACGAACGTATTGCGCAAGGGCCGCGCCGGGTCGTTCGGATTCTGGCCTGCGCCTGCGTTGAACGTGTACTGGGCGTCGGCGGCCAGCATCCACCATGGCGTGACCTGATACTGGTAGGTCGCCTCGACAGTCGTTTCGCGCGTGCGCACGCCGTAGGGGCCGCCGCCGAATGCAAGCTGATCGCGGTCGAGCGACGTGACGTGATTGCCGACCTGGATATAGGTGACGGCAAGGCCGACGCTATCGTTGTCCCGGCCCTGGAACGGAGCCTTCAGCACGATGCCGGCATTGGCCGCGAAGCTCACGAGGTTTCGATCCCCCGGCGCGCCCATTACGCGCGCGAAAACGCCGAGGCTCTTCGGGCCCGACGGGTCCGGGCGCCAAATCATTTGATCGGCGACGGCATAGAAACTGTAGTCGCCGTGATGCGACTGCGCGATACCCGTCGAGGCGGGATTGGCGAGCGACAATCCGTCGACGCCCATGCGCTGATCGGCGAAGCGGCCGTTGTGATACCAGACGCCGATCTTGTACGTACCGGGCAGGCCGCCGGAGTGTCCGGTGTTCGCTTCGCCCTCTGAAGGCGGATTCAGCGCGTACTGCAACTCGCCGATGTAAAGGGCGCCGTTGTGCAGATTGAAGTTCGTACCGCTGACGTTGTTCGGATTGTTGCCGAGGGGATCGCCATCGAATACGCCCGCCAACGCGGTGACGGACGGTGCCAGTTGCGCGCGCACCCGCACGCCGAGTGCGGCGAGCGGATAGGCGGGGCCGCCGTTGGGCAGATCGTACGAGGGCAGTGCGGGCCAACCGAACATCGTATTGATGAACGTATTGGCATACGTGCTGCCCATGAATTCCTGATCCAGGCTTTGCTGGCCGATCTTCACGTCGACGCGCTTGTCGAGGAACGACTGCTGGTACCACAGCTCCCACAGACGGGTCGTGGCCTGCGCCTCGATGCCGCTTGCGGTGTTGAGCGTGCCGAGGTTCGAGCTGCTCAGATTGCGGCCGTGAATCTGCAGCGCACTGGCGTTGAATGTGCCGCCCGGTAAGCCGATCGCTTTTTGCGTATCGACCGACAGGGTCATCGTTGTCAGACCGTCGTACGCGCCACCGCGATTTAGCCCGCCGCGGAGATTCGCGAGGTATTCGCTGGTCTCGGTGATCTGCAGCGTTGCTCCGTACTTGCCGAGCCACGGACGGATCCCGCCCATATCGCCAAGCAGCGTATCGCGGTTCCAGATATCTGCGGGTTTCGCCTGAGCGGTGGCATCGGTTTGCGGGACCTTCGACTCGGTATCGGCTTGGGTTTGGGCGAATGCGCTTGCGCTTGCAAGCCATGCGTAGACAGCGACAGCCGCGCACGCCGCTGGGCGCGCGCGGTAACAGGTGCGCGCTCCTCGGCGCGACGCTAATTTCATCTTGTTGTCCTGCATCTTTTGATCGAAGTATGGAGGTGAATAGGTCCGGTACGTATGCGGCTTAATCGCAATGCGGGAGATCGTAGAGGTTGTGAATTGCAAAGTCAATGAAAACGAGAATTATTCTCATCGCCGGTTTCATGTGGCGAGCGTTGTCAAAGCTAGATCCAAGTTTTCGTCCGCACCTTCGATACGACATTAGAACTTTGCTCTTACATACAAGCAAAAGGTTGATAATTCGCGTTATGTCAAATCAAGGACGAGCATCCCTCCATCATCTCGGGTTGACCGGTCCCCATCGTCGATCGCGAAATCACGCTCGCCCCACGTCTGGAAAGCCGCGTTTGGAAAGTGTTGAAAGTAAGCCGAAAACACATCGGAACTGCTGAATTTCGCTTCGTTTCCCCCAAAAGGTAATGCGCCGAGGGATATACCATTTCGGTTGAGTACCCTGACTGGAGACGCCGGATGAAGCAATTTGCTTCCACCCGCCCCGACGTACTGGTAGTCGGCGCAGGACTGGTCGGCTCCGCCGTCGCTTATGGGCTTGCGCGCGAAGGCGCAAAAGTAACCGTACTCGACCAGGGCGACGATGCTTTCCGTGCATCACGCGGCAATTTCGGACTCGTGTGGATCCAGGGCAAGGGCTATGGCCTAACGCCATATACACGCTGGTCGCGCGATTCCGCAGCGCGCTGGCCGACGCTTGCGGCGACGCTCGCGGACGAGACGGGCGTTGACGTCGCCCTGCGCCAGCCCGGCGGGTTTCACTTCTGCTTTTCCGACGATGAGCTGGCGGCACGCGAAACGCGCCTTTCGACGCTGCGGCGCGAAATGGCCGGCGACTACCCCTATCAGCTACTCGACGCGCGCGAAGTCCGCGAGCGACTACCTGCGGTTGGGCCAGCGGTGCTCGGTGCGAGCTATACGCCGATGGACGGCCATGTGAATCCGTTGAAACTGCTGCGGGCGCTGCATGTCGGCATGCAGCAGCGCGGCGTCAGGCTGGTGAGCGGCGAGAACGTGTCACGCATCGCGCCGAACGGCGCAGGTTTTACGGTGCACGGTGTTCGCACTACCTGGCACGCAGACAAGGTCGTGCTCGCCGCGGGACTCGGCAACCGAGCGCTCGCGCCACAGGTAGGACTTCACGCACCGGTCGAGCCGAACCGCGGACAGATACTCGTCAGCGAGCGTGTCGCGCCGTTTCTGCATCACCCCACGCTGAATGTGCGGCAAACCGATGAAGGCACCGTGCAGTTCGGCGATTCCATGGAAGAGGCAGGCTTCGACGACTTCACGACCACCCGCGTACTCGCCGACATCGCGCGGCGCGGGGTGCGCACGTTCCCGTTCCTGAAGGACGTGCGGCTCGTGCGAATGTGGGCGGCCCTGCGTGTCTATAGCCCGGACGGTTTTCCGATCTATGACGAGTCGCCCCGCTATCCCGGCGCGTTCGTCGTGACGTGTCACAGCGGCGTGACGTTGGCCGCCGCCCATGCGACGCGCATCGCGCCGTGGATCGCCGGCGCGCCGATTCCGGAAGAACTGCCTGCATTTTCGGGCAGTCGCTTCAGCCTTGCCCGCGCCATTCCGGTCCCAGCTCACTGATCGCGCCATGACATCCCAACCGTTATTCAAGACTTTGTCCGACGCTGATGCGCCAGTCCACATCTGGTTCAACGATCGATCGATGCACGTGCCCGGCGGCCGCTCTGTGGCGGCTGCGCTGCTGACGGCAGGAGTCTCGCGGTTTCGTGCAACGCCCGTCGGCGCTTCGCCCCGCGGGCCCTACTGCATGATGGGCGCGTGCTTCGACTGCCTCGTGGAAATCGATGGGGTGCCGAGCCGGCAGAGCTGCATGGTTACGGTACGCGACGGCATGCGCGTCCGCTCTCAAGAGGGCGCACGCGAACTGCCGCCTGTCGTCGCCCAATTGCCGGAGCACGTTCGTGAGCGTTGAAAACGTTGCTGAACCCGCCCACGAACCGGTCGATGTCGTGGTCGTGGGCGCAGGCCCGGCGGGGCTCGTGGCCGCCGCGCGCGCGGCGAGCGCGGGACTTTCGGTCGTGCTGCTCGATGAACAGGACACCGTCGGTGGCCAGATCTATCGTGCCATCAGCCATGCCGACGCCCGTCGCACGGACATTCTCGGTCCCGATTACGCGGCAGGCGCAGCCATTGCCGACGCGTTCACCCGCTCGGGCGCACACCACGTCGCCAATGCATCCGTGTGGCACGTGACCCGGGAGCGCTGTGTACATTATCTGAAGGACGGCAAGGTCGGCAGCTTTCAGGCGCAGCGCATCATTCTCGCGACCGGTGCATTGGAACGCCCGTTCCCGATTCCGGGCTGGACATTGCCGGGCGTGTTGACGGCGGGCGCCGCGCAGATCCTGTTGAAGAGCGCGGGTGAAGTGCCGGCGCAGCCGCCCGTGCTGGTCGGCTGCGGCCCCCTGCTCTATTTGCTCGGCTGGCAATACACGCGCGCTGGCGTGCCAATTCGCGCGCTCGTCGATACGACGCGCCACGAGGACCGCTGGCGCGCGAAGCGCTACATGCTATCGGCTCTGCGCGCGTGGCCTATGCTCAGCAAGGGCCTGCAGCTGATCCGCACGCTGCGCGAAGCGGGCGTGCCGATCCATGAAGCGGCCGACGATCTACGCATCGAAGCGAAGACGGATGAAGACGGCGTCGAGCGCGCCGCCGCGCTCAGTTTCACAACGCACGGGCGCGAGCATCGCATCGACGCCAACCTCTTCCTGCTGCATCAGGGCGTCGTGCCGAACATTCAGTTTCCCCTTTCGTTGCGTGCGCAACATCGTTGGGACGAGGCGCAGCTGTGCTTCGCACCGGTTACCGATCTGTGGGGCGAACTCGACGTGCCCGGCATCTTCATCGCCGGGGATGGCGGCGGCATTATCGGCGCGCAGGCGGCGGCCGTCCAGGGCGCCCTAGCCGGGCTCGCTGTGGCGGAGCAGCTCGGCGCGATCGACCTGTCGACACGCGATCGCGAAGCGTCGATCCACCGCCGCAAGCTCGCTGACCTGAAGCGCATCCGCCCTTTTCTCGACAGCCTGTACCGGCCGCGCGACGCAAACCGTATTCCGGCCGACGACGTCATAGTCTGTCGCTGCGAAGAAGTCACCGCGGGTGAAGTGCGCGGTTTCGTTTCCCTGGGTTGCCTGGGCCCCAATCAGGCGAAATCGTTCGGGCGCTGCGGGATGGGACCTTGCCAGGGGCGCATGTGCGGGCTGACGGTAACTGAAATCATCGCGCACGCACGCAACGTCACACCCGAGACGGTCGGCTACTACCGCATCCGCCCCCCGATCAAACCTGTCACGCTCGGAGAATTGGCGGGCGACTGAGACCCAGCGCCGCGTATCGCGGCGCGCATTGTGTGATTACGTCGTTCCAAGCGCGCGTTTGAGCGCAGCCACACCGCTGCGCGGGCTGGAGAGCACTGGAACCCGCACCCCCGTCAATTGCGGCACGAGCCGCGCCATCGAAACCTGTGCCAGCACGACGACGTCGACCTGCTCTGCCAGCGTCGAGATAGTGCGCTTCAGAATGTCGTCGTGTCGGGCGCCATCCCCGCTGACGAGCGCCTCGAACGCACCCTCTGCAATCCGCTCGGTCACTTCAACCGTACGACCGAGTTCGTCCGCCTTCTTTTTGACCAGTCGAACGGTGGGTTCGAGCGTAGTCGATACCGTTGCGACCACCCCAATGCGATGACCGACCGAGCTCGCCTCTTCTGCCATCGCCTCATCGATTTTCACGATCGGGGTGGTGACGAAGTGGCGCACCGAGTCGACAGCTTCGCCTACGGACGAGCAGGCGTTCAAGATGATATCGACGTGCATCGCCTGCGCATTGGCCATGTACGAATGGATCCGGCTGGCAACGTCCGGAGTCAGGTGGCCGGCTGCTCGCACGTCGGCGAGCAGGCTGTCGTCGACGATATTGATGACACGCGCCTCAGGGATTTGCTCGCTGATTTGCTCTTTGATCGGCTGGACCGTGACCAGTCCCGTGTGAACCACGGCAATCGTCGTCATAGGTTGATTCGGCTCGTAGTAGTTTAAAAATCGGCGACCTTGCCCCACGCCGAATCGCTGAACCGGCTCGGCCGATACGGTTTCGGATCCACGATCGGTACCGCACCGGTAGCAAGATCCGCGATCAAATGGCCAGCGCCGGGACCGATACCGAAACCGTGTCCCGAAAAGCCTGCTGCCAAAATCAATCCCGGCATGCCCGGCACTTCGCCAATACCGGGAACACCGTCCGGCGTGCTGTCGACGAAGCCGGCCCACGCGTGGGTGATCTTTGCGCGGCCCAGTTCCGGCAGCAGTTCGACGGCTCGCCGCTGTGTTTCCCTGATCGTCGGGAGGTCGGGTTTAGGATCGAGAATGCGCACGCGCTCCATGGGTGTCGGCGCGTCGAGCCGCCACCGCTTCAACGTTTCGTGTCCGCCTCGAACACCTTCCAGCCCCCCCGGCAGGAGGCTGCGCCAGCGCTTGGCGAACATCGGCACGAACTGCGGCGCGAATCGTATGAACTGTGGCGTGACGTCCACGCGTGCGCGGCCGCTGATGGCCAGTGCGTATCGTCCGTCGCTGCGGCGCGTGACGGATACGCCTGAGGTAAACAGGGCGTCCGGCAACGGATGCTCCACGGGAGCCACGCTGAGGATGGATTGGCGGATGGAGGCCTGCGGAAAACGGATGCCGAGCTGGCGGCAGAACGAGGACGCCCACGCGCCTCCGGCGAGCACCACGGTTTTCGTCTTGATGACTCCGGCTTCCGTGATGACGCCGCTGACCCGACCGCCCTCCAATTCGAGGCCGCGGGCCGCACACTGCTGGTGAACGCTGCCACCGAGCTTGATGAGTGCGGCTGCCACAGCCGGCGCAGCCTTCGCAGGATCGGCAGTGCCATCGCTGGGGGAGAAGACGCCGCCTTTCCAGGCGCGGCCGGTCGCCTGCCCTCGCTCGGCGGCTTGCCGGCTGTCTAGCATGTAAGTTGTCACGCCCGCGGTCTTCGCAAAGTCGCCCCAACTGGCCCAACGGGACAATTCGGCGTCGTCATTGCTGAGGTACAGCAGCCCACACCGATGAAAGCCCGTGTCTTCGCCCGTTTCGATCGCAAATCGT
>NZ_DASXWY010000216.1:0-1916 GCF_036503415.1 Trinickia sp.
CGAATCGCTCGGTGTCGATCCGGGCACGACCGTGGTCGTCACGCGCGATCAGGTCAAGCACGCCAAACCCGATCCCGATCTCTTCATCGCGGCGGCCGAACGTCTCGGTGTATCGATCGAGACCGCTGTCGTGGTGGGCGACAGTGTCTGGGATATGCTCGCGGCCCGCCGTTGCCGCGCGCTCGGTGTCGGCTTGCTATCGGGCGGGTATGGGACCGAGGAACTCGAAAAAGCCGGCGCGCTGCGCGTCTATGAGGACCCAGCCGACTTGCTCGCGCATCTGGATGAAGTGGCTGCGCGCCCGTAATCGAAGATCGGACGTCCCACCGAAAGCTTCACTCGCCCCTGATCGGCCACACCGCGCAGACGGCGAACTGCCCGTTGCGGTGGTCTGTATCGAACTGTCGAACGCGAGCGAATAACGATAGTAGCGGTCTCCTTGCCGCACGGCGTGCGCAAATTCGCTTTCGGCCGCCCGGCTTCGCACCGCGCGCCTTGTGCTGGCGAGCCGCGGCTACACTCGCCGCAGTGCATTCAGGAGGGCTCATCCATGACCGGCGTCGGACCCGTGAACAGCGACGGCGCCCGCCGGGCGGTGAATAGCGACAATCAGGACGGAAGTCCCGTCGATTCTGGCCCGCACAGCGAAGCTCATGGTGCTTCCAAACGAGAATCGTTGACGCCGGGCGGACGCCCTCCGCCGGCGCGGCAAGCGGGGCACCACACGCGGGTTGCGTTCCGCCATCCTCGAACAGACGGAGCGGCGTCCGCCGACCCGCCGGGTCCGCCGTACGAGGAACTCGCACAGCCTACTTATTCGCATGCAACGCTCGAACATCTCGTTTCTCTCGCGGGCGAATCGAATCGTCCAACAGCCGCGCGCGTCCTGCACGACAATCGCGAATGGTTGGAGCGAAGGGGCTACCGGGCAATCGATATCCAATCGCTCATGCCATGCGCCGACCTCGAGGAAATCGTCGGCGCGATGCGCCAGTACGACGAAGCGCTTCGTCATGCAGGGTTCACCAGCACCGGGATCGCGGACGCGGCCCGGCATACAGCCGGTGCCGGTTCGATCGAGGCCCTCGCGCGCCACCAGGCGCAGCTCGTCCATGAGCTGGGATATACGCCCGCTCAACTTTCCCGGTACGCGTCCATCTATGGCCCTGAGCTGATCGAACTGCTCGCCCGCCGTCCAGCGCTGACGACGAAATCCGAAGGCCCACTGGGAATCAGCCAAGTGATCTCGGAACTCGAGGACGGTACTTCGGGACGGATGTTGGAAGCGTTGTATGCGAGGGCTTCCGAGCTTTCGGGAGAACGCTCTGAATCGCCGCCGTTGCCGTAGGCAAGGAACGCTACGGCTTTTTACCTTTTGCCACCGCGCCGCGTACTTCGAAGCGAACCGTATCGGCGCTCGATCCGTCCGCGTCGACGAGTTCGAGCACATGGCGGCCCGGCCACGGCAGCCACGTCAAGCGGTCGCCATGGCCCAGCATCTTGCCATCGAGCCGCCACACGCTCGCCTCGGAGGCCCCGCGCGCACGTTCGAAAACGATGCGCTGCCGTGCGGGGGGAATATCGGGATCGAGCGCGAACAGCGTTCCGTCGGTGGGCGAGTTGATGCGAGCCGCGCCGTTCGCGCCAGGCACATCGCGCGATACACCACGCCGCGCCTCCATTGCGTGTATGGCGGCCTCACCCGCCGATCCAGCATTCGCCGCCAGATCGACCACCGGCATCTGCGTTCCGCTGATGAACCATTCGTCGCGAGCGGGCTCGATATTGCG
This sequence comes from Trinickia sp., assembly GCF_036503415.1. Lineage (GTDB taxonomy): Bacteria > Pseudomonadota > Gammaproteobacteria > Burkholderiales > Burkholderiaceae > Trinickia. The sequence continues at coordinate 1,791 of NZ_DASXWY010000216.1, forward strand.
CTCGAAGCTCACGCGCGCTTGCACGACGCCTTTCGGCGGACGAGGCGCCGCGCTCGGAACCCGTCGATGCAAATACCCGACAATCGCCGCCCAGATCGGCGAAGCGCCCGTCACACCGGATACGTC
>NZ_DASXWY010000217.1:0-2091 GCF_036503415.1 Trinickia sp.
CATTACCAAAAGCAACGCGCAGCGACACGCGATGGTCATGTGGGACGAGGTGGCGCTTCAGATTTCGACAGAGTTTCCCGACGTCAAGTGGGACAAGGAACTCGTCGACGCTTCGACGGCACGCATGATCAATCGGCCGGCATCGCTCGATACGATCGTCGCGACGAATCTGCACGCGGACATTCTCAGCGATCTCGCTGCCGCGCTGGCCGGCAGCCTCGGTATCGCGCCGACAGGCAACATCGATCCCGAGCGCCGCTACCCCTCGATGTTCGAGCCGATCCACGGCTCGGCATTCGACATCATGGGCAAAGGCCTGGCCAATCCCATCGGCACTTTTTGGTCCGCCGTCATGATGCTTGAGCATCTCGGCGAGTTCGATGCCGCGAAGCGCCTCATGCACGCAATCGAAGCCGTCACGGCGAATCCAAAACTCCACACCGGGGACCTCGGAGGCAGTGCGACCACGGCGCAAGTCACCGAGGCGATCTGCACAATCGTCGCGGCCAGCGAGGCGACAGCCTAGGGCATGAGCCCAGCCGCAGATGCAGGATAGAGCGCGCCGTATGCAGCGGCGCTGCCATTAAAAGTTGTACCTCTTAAGGTGGAGACATGAGCATCGACCTCGAGCATTGGGTCACGCGGAAACTGATGTTGCGCATCATTCCGTTCGTGATGCTGCTCTGGTTCCCGGCGAAGCAGCGTGCGGTAGCGGCTAAAGGCAACCCAACTCGAGGCAGACGATCGACCCGCAGCAGCGAGTCAGTCTGAGCGTCGAGGGGAGCGGCGCATCGGTTGCGATGTCGAAGCCCCCCACTGCTTTTCGTCGAGAAGCCGGTCGAACAATCTCTTGCGTACCGACTCGCTCAATGCCGACATGCCCAGCAAGGCATGAAAAGCGATGCCGCTGGCCGCGAAGTATCGCAACATCGACAAATCCGGGTCGGCCGCGTCGTCTCGCAAGGCTTGCATGACCGCCTTGTCCGAGGTCTTGAGTTCTTCACGGAGGGTCGGGCTTTCGATCAGGGCGGCAAGCCCTGCGCGGGCCACGGAAGATGGCTGTTTGATGGCTTCCCTGTAAATCGCTATCTGGGCCGCGAGGATCGGTTCGTCCTTGGTGGAGCCCTCCTTCGCCAGATAGTCAGTCGCGATCTGCTCGAACTGCTGCCGCTGATAGTCGAGAAGCGCGCATAACACTCCATGCCGCGTTTTGAACTGATGCAGAAGGCCACCCTTGCTGATGCCGCTTTCACGCGACAATGAATCGAACGTCAGTCCTCCAACACCATCCCGCGCAAGGATGGTGAGCGCAGCTTCGATTGCTTTCCTGCGGGATATCTCCGAGCGTGTCTGATTATCCATGGTCGATATCAATTACGCCGCGACGATTGCGGCGGGGCGTGAGGGCTATTCAAGCCGGCCGGCGCTATTGTACCGTCGCATTCGCCACAAAAACAATCCGTCTAGACGGTTTACATAGAAACGTTGCGGTGCTACCGTTCGGTCTCGTCGATTCCGCCCGGAACCAAAGGGTTCCCCGGCTCCCACTGCCCTCGAGGAAAGCAAATGCTCAAAAAGAAAGTCGTCCCGCTTCTTGTCGCCGCCACGGCTATCCTGGTCTTGTCAGCATGCGCTGGCGTGCAGCCCGTTCCCTACTCTGGCATCTCCTCATCCGCACAATTGCGGCAAAACCACGACGAGGATGCCGCGAAAGTGCCTTACAAATACACCGCCGCCACGGTTTGGTCGCGATACACGCAGGTTCTGCTGGATCCGGTCGTCGTGTATCAGGGCAGTGACAACCAATTTGGCGACCTGAAGGCCGACGACCGCGCTTTGCTTGCCGATTACATGGGTAAAAAGTTTTCGGAAAAACTGGCCACTCGCTTTCAAATCGCGCAGCAGCCGAGCCCCAACACGCTGCGCATCAAGCTGACCTTGACCGGCGCGGAAAAAACAAAACTGCTGGTTGGGCAGTTCATGCATTTCGATCTGGCGGGCAATCTCTATAACGGCGTGCAGTCCGTGCGCGGCGGCCAGGGCGCGTTCAGCGGCTCGGTGTCGTACGCCGTGGAAATCTATGACAGCAGC
>NZ_DASXWY010000218.1:0-1799 GCF_036503415.1 Trinickia sp.
TTCGAGCACGACCATCATCTCGCCGATCTCGCTGCGCGCCTCGGCTTCCGTGAGCATAAACCGGCCGCAATCCGATAGCACGTTGCGCATCGAGGGCTCGTAGTCAAAACGGCCGACCTTCAGTTGCTGATAGTGGATGCCCTGCAGCTGCGGCTGGACGTCGTAGGCCGGTGCGAGGTTCCAGCGGCCGTCCCGCCACAGAAATGCGTGATTCTTCTCGTGATCGTCCGTATTTTCCATCGCGACGTTGAACACCATCCGCTTGAAGATCTCCCGCGCCTCCTCCTTCGGAGCCCGCGAGAAGCGACGCGCCGTGTCCGCAATATCTGAATAGGCGGCATTCGCGATATCCACGCCTTGCGCGATCAGCAGCGTCCGCGCGCTCGCGAAATGAATCCGGCCACCGGCCTCATCGCGGTCGAATCGCTCGACTAGCAGGACATTGCGGCCGCCAACATCCACGAGGCGCGAGTCGGCCACCGTTATACCGCACGCGGCCGCGAGACGAAGCGAGGCCTGTTCGATCGCGCAAACGTCGACCGAGTCCCCTTCCGCTGGAAACTTGGCGAGCCAGTGGCACCCGTCGTCTCGAATGATTGCCTTCGGACGCGCCCCCCCAGCGCTGGCGCCCGGTCGCAGCAGCCGGCGCATATCGTCATCGATCGGCATATGTCGCTCGATTGCCTGAGCGGCGCTGAGCAACGCCGCAAGATCAGCCGTGTGCAGCGCCTGTTCGACAACGACGTTGTAACGGCCGGATTCGAGCGAGAAGGCCAGTGCACCGATGCGATCCTCGCCCGCAACCGCGAGGTAGTCGATCTCTGAGCTCCGTCGCAAACGGAACACCCGATCGATGATCTGCCGTCCCCAACGATCCGGGCCCGCGTCCGCAAAAATGGGGTGAATGTTGAGCCCGGCATCCGGCTCGAACTTGCCAGCATGCAACGGAAGATCGGGGGACAACTCGAACGCGTCAGCACGCGCGAGCCATGCTGGCGCATACTCGAAGCGACACAGCCGGCCGCGAATGAGCTCCAGTACACCGCAATGCACCGGGTCGGCGGAGGACTCCGGATAGATCCAGACGGACAGTTCGTTGTTCGTCCCGATCTCGATACTTCCATTCATCGCTGGACTCCTTTACCGCCTGATTTCAGGTTCTGCAATTCAAGTGCGAGCGCCGTTTGGTCGGCGGCTGGATCGGCAATTCGGGGGAGAAACTGTACCCGGCCGACCAGCCACAGCGCCATCGCATAGACCGAAATGGAAACGGTAGGGTCGCCCGCCTCCATCTTGCGCAGCGTCGGGACAGACACCTGCATGCGCTCGGCGAACGACTGCATGGTCTCGCGGCGGCGCTTGCGCGCGACCCGCAGGTTCTCCCCGAAATCCGCAAGGGCACGCTCCACGGGGGAAGGGAGCATATCGGCGGCGTTTGATCGTCTCGGCATGGAAATAATAATTCCATTTTTTCCGTAAAATGGCAACTATTTTTTCCTTTTTGACGTTCCGAATTGTTGCGACGACCGCGCCGGCCGTCGTAGCCAGCAGATGAGCGCGACCCATGCCTTAAGCTGTTTTTAAGATTGACCTCCTAGCCTCATTTCGCGCCCCACCGGCGAACCCATGAAAGCGCACAAAGCGCTTCGCGTAAGTCACACGGGCGCTACGGCAAACTTCGTTTTCTTTCAGACAATGAGGTGCAGCCATGTCCTCAAGCCCCATTCGCTCACTCGGCGCGACCTGCCTGTTGTGCGCGCTGCCGCTCCTGGCACAGGCCACCGAACCCGAGCCGTTTT
>NZ_DASXWY010000219.1:0-1742 GCF_036503415.1 Trinickia sp.
GGGCCGGTCCCGCACTGTCTTTGCTAGAATTCGAACCATGCCTAAGAGTAACGATCGCATCAACCTGACCAACCAGTTCCTGATCGCCATGCCGAACATGGCCGATCCCACGTTTTCAGGGACTGTGGTCTATCTTTGCGATCACAGCGATCGCGGAGCGCTCGGCCTTGTCATCAACCGGCCGACCGACATCGATCTGGAATCGCTTTTCAGTCGCATCGATCTCAAACTCGAAATCGAACCGCTGTTGCACGTGCCCGTCTATTTCGGCGGCCCGGTGCAGACCGAGCGTGGCTTCGTGCTGCACGAGCCCGTCGAGGGCAGTGCCTACACGTCGTCGATGTCGGTCACGGGCGGCCTCGAAATGACCACCTCGAAAGATGTGCTCGAGGCCGTCGCGAGCGGAAAAGGGCCGCAGCGCTTTTTGCTGACGCTCGGTCACGCCGGCTGGGGTGCGGGTCAGCTCGAAGAGGAAATCTCCAAGAACGGCTGGCTCACTGTGGAAGCCGATCCGCGCATCGTGTTCGATGTGCCGGCGGAAGAGCGTTTCGAGGCTGCGCTTGCATTGCTCGGCATCTCCGCATCGATGCTTTCCGGTGACGCAGGGCACGCATGAGCAAACCGGTCGGGCGTGAGGCGACGCTGCTTGCGTTCGACTACGGCGAAAAGCGCATCGGCGTGGCCGTCGGCAATATGTTGACGCGTCAGGCGCGCGCGCTGGTTGTCGTGCCGAACACGAACCGCGAGTATCGTTTCGAAGCGCTCGGCAAGCTGATCGGCGAATGGAAACCCGATGCACTCGTCGTGGGGTTGCCGCTGCATCCCGACGGCACGCCGCACGACATGACCCGGCTCGCCAAGCGTTTCGGCAATCAATTGAACGGCCGCTTCAATCTCCCGGTGGCATGGGTCGACGAGCGCTACAGCTCGGTCCAGGCCGCCGCCGATTTGCGCGATGCCGGCGTGCGTGTCGACATGATCGATGCCGAAGCGGCCCGCATCATTCTTCAACAATATCTGGACGGACTTTCCGATGAGCTGCATTGACGCCGAAGCGTCTTATCGCGTTTTGCTCACGCAAATCCGCGATGCATACGGCCACCTTTTCGGCAGTGCCGACGCGCCGGAGCTGGCGGGTATCCATAGCGGCGGCGCGTGGCTCGCGAAGCGGCTCGCGAGCGATCTGGGCATCGAGCGGTTCGGCGTGATCAATGTGGCCTTGCATCGCGACGATTACGCCAAGAAAGGCCTGCATAGCCAGGCGAGCCCCACGTCGTTGCCGTTCGATGTCGACGGGCGGCGCATTGTGCTCGTCGATGACGTGCTGTACACCGGCCGAACCGTGCGCGCCGCGATCAACGAACTCTACGATTACGGCCGCCCGGCGGCGATCGAGCTCGCCGTGCTGGCGGAGCGCGGCGGCCGGGAGTTGCCGATTGCGGCGCGTTTCGTCGGCGCCCATGTGGAGCTCGCCGACGACACCACGCTCGTGCTTGTGCGCGAGGCGCAGGGCGAAGGCGATGGCGATGGCGAAACCGACCGCTTCACCTTCCGTACCGAGCCGCGTACCGATTGACGCGATCGACGCGATCGACGCGATTGACGCGCGCACGCTCATGCACGCTACCCGACCCACGTTTGCAGCAGGCAGAATATGAACACCGTCACCCCGGGGCAGGCCGACCATGCAACTTCGGCAGACCGTTTTCGCTACGGTTTCCTGAAGGGCAATCCGCAACTGA
>NZ_DASXWY010000220.1:0-38564 GCF_036503415.1 Trinickia sp.
CCTTGCGGGCTTCAGTGCGCGAGGACGCTGCGCCGGCGCATTAGTGCGCTGGCCGTATCGACGAAGGCCGCGAGCACGAGCATCGCGACGATCACCGTGCATGCTTGCGGCAGGTGGAACAGGGAGAGCTCGTAGTAGAGCATCTGGCCGAGACCGCCCGCGCCGACGAAGCCCAGAATCGCTGCCATGCGGATGTTGGTCTCCCATCGATAAAGCACATAGGCCAGGAACTGCGGCTGGACGCAGGGCAGCGTTCCGTAGACGAACGCCATCGCATGGGAGCTTCCCACTTCCGTCAGCGCACGCGCGGGCGCATCTGGCGCATTCTCCAGCGTTTCCGCGAAAAGGCGGCCCAGGACGCCAGCGGTATGCAGCGCCAGCGCGAGGGTACCGGCGAACGGCCCCAGTCCGGCGACGAGAACGGTCAAGGTCGCCCATACGAGTTCGGGGACGGCGCGCAGCAGATTCAACAGCAAACGCGATAGCGCGCGCAGACTCGTTCCGTACATGCCCGATGCCGGCAGCGCCAACGCAAAGCCGAATAACGCCGCGCAGAGCGTCCCGATGGCGGAAACCGCAAGCGTTTCGAGCATGCTGAAAGCTGTCTTCGAGAGAAACGCTGGCGCTAGTTCAGGCGGGAAGAACGACAGCAGGAAATGCAGCATGTCGCGGGCGGCGGCCGCCGAAACGAGCTGGCCGATATCGAGCGAGAGATAGGCGAAGCTGCCCGACACCGCCGTGGCGACAGCGATTCCCATTAGCAGGCATTTCGTGCAGATGCGGACCGGTTTAGCTTCGCTCGCCATCGCTCAGTCCAACAGTTTGCGCAAGCCCGCGCTGAGTGCATCCGCGAGCAGCACGAGTAGCAAAAACGTCACGAGGATCGTCGCCGTTTCGCCGCCGTCGAGCATCTTCATCGCCTGATCCATCAATTGGCCGAGCCCGCCGGCCCCGACGAATCCCATGACCACCGATGCGCGGATTGCGCACTCCCAGCGATATACCGTGTAAGACACGAGTTCGCGCGCTGCATTGGGCAATAGCCCATAGGCCAGCGCCGACAGACGCGGGCTGCCGCTGCCGAGCAGCGCATGTGCGGGGCGCGCGTCGCTCGATTCGAGGATTTCCGTATAGACCTTGGCCAGCATGCCGCCATAGGTGATTGCGAGCGCCAGCACGCCGGCGGCGGCCCCGAGTCCCAGCACCCGTACGAACACCAGCGCCCAAACGAGCTCCGGTATGCCCCGTAGCAGCAGCACGATGGCGCGCACGCCGGCGCGCGTCACTGCGCGTGTTCGATAGCCGCGGCCGGGGCCGATCCGCGAAATCGACAAGTTGCGCGCCATGGCCGCAGCCAGCGGTGCGGCGAGTACAAACGCGAGCGCGATTCCGGCCGTGGCGATGGCCAACGTTTCGACCGTGGCCTTGGCGACCAAGCCCAGAAACTCCGCCGAAGCGTCCGGCGGAAGGAAGTGGCGAAGAAAACGTCCTGCGACCTTCAGATTGCCGGCCTCGAACAGGGCCGCCGGATGAAATTGCGACAGCCTCAAGAGCGGCCACAGCACGATCAGCGCTAGCACCAGGGTGGACGCGCGACGCAGCGCGAGAGGATCGCGGGGATGCGCGATCATTGGCAGGCCGTCCGTGGTGAGGGACCGCGCGTCGTGCGGATCGATAGCGTGTCGTTGCCTTGTACCGGCGGAGCGTCGCCTTCGGACGCATAAAGTTCTCTCAGCAATCCATCGCTCACGCGGGCGACGGGCAAGTCGAAGGCGATTTCGCCCGACCTCAGGCCGACGATGCGCGGAAACCAGCGCAGCGCGAGATCGACCGCATGCAGGCTGGCTACCAGTGCTGCGCCATCCGCGTCGGCCTGCTTGCACAGTTCGCCGAGAGCAAGGTTGGACAACGTGGGATCCATGGCCGATACGGGCTCGTCCGCCAGGATCAAATCGGGACGCTGGTACAACACGCGCGCGATGCCGACGCGCTGCAACTGACCGCCGGACAATCGATCGCAACGATCGAACAGGCGATCGGCAAGCTCGAGCCTCGCGAGCTCATCGCCGGCCCCCGTCGTATCGAGCGGATAGACCAGAGAGAGCAAAGACTTCCATCCGGGCCAAGCCCCGAGGCGGCCCGCTAGAACGGCGGTGACGACGCGTTGGCGCGGCGGCAGGGGGGGCGCCTGGTGCACCATGCCGATGCGCGATCGCAATCGCCGCAGGCGTGCCGCCGACAGCTCCCACGGGCTGAGCCCGAGGACCTCGATACGACCCTCGCTGGGCCGCAGCGAGGTGGCGAGCAAGCGCAGCATCGAAGTCTTTCCCGCACCCGATGGACCGATGAGCGCAATGCGCTCGCCGCGCTTAGCGGACATCGTGATCTGCCTGAGCGCCCGGTGCCCGTTGGGGTAGCCGAGGCCGACCGCGTCGAGCTGGAAGCTCACTTGATGAGGCCCGCGGTGCGAGCCGCGGCTTCGATGCCGGCATAGTTTTCCGGCTTGGTCGGAATGAACTTGACGGTCCGTTGCAACGCCATGATGGCCCGTTGCTCGGGATCGTGCGGATCCAGGCGGAGGAAAGCTTCGGTCAAAGTCTTGCGCAAGGCCGGATCGAGCCCGCCGCGCACGGTCCAGTTGTAATCGTAGTAGGGCGGTGTCACGGCGAATACTCTGACCTTCGTCGGATCCACCTTGTGCTGCTCGACCAGCTTGTCCCACACGGATGCGTTGAGCACGCCCGCGTCAGCCCGGCCGGACTCGACGAAAGCGGCGGTTGCGTCGTGCGCGCCCGAAAACGCCACCGTCTTGAAGTCCTTGTCGGGATCGATGCCCGCTTGCAGCAGGAAATAACGCGGCATCAAATGGCCGGATGTCGATGACGGCGCGCCGAAGACGAACGTGTGGCCCTTCAGGTCCGCTAACGATTTGATGCCAGGGACAGCCGTAATGAACTTACTGGTGAACGTCGCATCTTCCTGCCGTTGTACGATGGGCACGGTTGCGCCATTCGTGCGGATCTTGCTTTGTACGTAGGTAAAGCCGCCCAACCAGGCGAGGTCGATTTTTCCGGTCGCCAGCGACTCGACTACCGCCGCATAGTCCGTGACCGGCACGAACTCGACCTTCATTCCCGTTTTCTTCTCGAGGTATTTCCCGAGTGGCGCGAACTTGCGCTGTAGTTCGGTCGGCGATTCGTCGGGGATGGCCGACACCCTCAGCACATGCTGCTGTGCCCTGGCGGGCGTGAGAAAAACAAGCCCAAAGAGGGCGATTGCGACAATGCGTTTGAGGATGGGCCAGAGGGCGATGAAGGGCATGATGCGCCGAAATCCAATGAGGGTTGAGTGAACGGTTGATGCGAAACCGGCTTATGCCACGGCGACCCGGGCGGGACCTGGGATCATCTCGCCGATCACGGCCGCGTCTTCGAATCCTTCGCTGCGGAAAATATCGAGAATCGCGTCCGCCGCGCTCGGTGCGCAGGACACGAGCAGACCACCGCTCGTTTGAGGATCGGTCAGGAGCGCATGCAGGCTGGGCGTGATCGACGAGGCCAAGTCCACCGCATCGCCATAGCTCGCCCAATTGCGCGCCGACGCTCCGGTCACCATGCCGGCATTCGCGAGTTCGAGCACGCCCGGCAGCAACGGAATGCGATCCATGTTCAAGCTCGCGCCCAGACCCGCGCCGCGGCAAAGTTCCAACAAATGGCCGAGCAGACCAAAGCCGGTGACGTCTGTCAGCGCATGGACGTCCATCACATCGGCGAGCCGCCGTCCCGGAGTATTGAGCTGCGTGGTGCACGCGATCAGCGCCCGATAGCCGGCCTCATCGAGTTTGTCTTTCTTGACCGCCGCCGATAGTACGCCCACACCCAGCGGTTTGCCCAGGATCAGCTTGTCCCCAGGCTGGGCGGCGTCGTTTTTCTTGACTCGATCGGGATGCACGAGCCCCAGCACCACGAGCCCATAAATCGGTTCGACGGAGTCGATCGTATGGCCGCCGGCGACAGGAATGCCGGCTTGCGCGCAGACCGATTCCCCGCCCTCCAGGATTTTGGCGATGACTTCGGTCGGCAGCTTGTCGATGGGCATACCCACCAGTGCGAGCGCCATGATGGGCGTTCCACCCATTGCATAGACATCGGAGATGGCGTTGGTGGCGGCGATACGCCCGAAGTCGTATGGATCGTCGACCACCGGCATGAAGAAGTCCGTAGTGGCGATCAGCGCCTGGCTTTCGTTGAGCTTGTAGACAGCGGCGTCATCGCTGGTTTCCTTGCCGACGAGGAGTGCTGCCGGAGCGGGCAGCCGCATCGAATTCTTCAGAATTTCGGACAGCACGCCCGGGGCAATTTTGCATCCGCATCCGCCGCCGTGGGAGAGCGATGTGAGTTTGATCGTTGCGTTGGCTGGCTGATTCACGAGAGGTCTCCGGTTATGTCGGGCGCAGGGCGTCGGCCACAAGTTTAATCACTTCGGCGCGCTCCCGCGCAGGCGCGAAAAGCGGCGCGCGTTGCGCGCACTGTTGGCGCAGGCGCGTCAGAAAGCCGATGTCCTGGCTTGCGCGCTGGAGTAGTTCCGCCAGCTGCACGGCGTCGCCGGGCGGGAAATAGCCTTCGTAATCGCGGCCCAGCATCCCGATATTGCCCGGGATGCGGCTCGCCAACACGGGTACGCCGCTCGTGATCGCTTCGACAATGACGTTGGCGCCGCCTTCCATGACGCTCGAAATCACCAGCGCTTGCGCGCCGGCGATGCGTCGCCGCGTCTCGGCATGCGGTAGATTCGCCAGCCACGAATAGCGCTCGCCGAGCGGCCATCTTTGCGCTTGCAGCGCCTGGACTGCGCGCAGGTATTCATCGTCGAGCGCCCCGCCGACGTGAGTCATGCGTATGCGCGAATCGTCGGGAAGAAGGGCGAGCGACCGCATGGCGGTCAGCGGATCCTTTTCCGGCCGCATATGGCCGACGAGTACGACGTCGAAGTATTCGGAACCCACGGAGCGAGAATGGCACGCGATTGCGGATTGATAGATCACACGGCACTTCCCGCGATGAGCGGCGGACAGCTCGAACGGGCCTTCGTCTTGCAGCACCACGAGATACGTCGCGAGCTCGAGGGAACGCTGCGCGGCAGGATCGCTGCGGATATCCCGGTAAAGGTCCGTTCCCGTGAGTACCACGATCAACGGGCGTTTCGGGCAGGCATCGGCGAATCGCGCGACGGCGTCGGCCGAGCGCCGCGCATGCAGCGCGATCAGGCATGCGGGCGCCAGGTCGCCCGCGGCGGGTCCCGCCCATTCGCTCGCCAGCGTGACATCGTAGCCGGCGCGCAGAAACCGGGACCAGCGATGAGCGGTTTGCCAATTGCCGTTGTTGGCTTTGCGCAGCGCCGGGCTGATAATCGCAACGGTTGGCTTCGGAGGACGCATGACACTCGGCTCTGAGGGAATAGCGGCAAGACACATCGGTAAGGTCGAGCTGGCCGCGGCATTCGCCGATGCGCACCGGCGAACCTGGGACGTCCTTCGGGAACTGTCGCCGTCCCAATGGCAGGTCCGCTACGACCGCGGCATCAACCCGCCCTTGTGGGAGTATGCACACATCGCGTGGTTTACGGAGCATTGGGTGCTCAGGGCGCCGCGCCCGGACCCGGATGGCCGCCTGAGCGCGACTTTGCCTTCCACGATGGAGCAGGCGGATGGCCTTTTCGATTCGATGCGCGTGGCACATCAGGATCGCTGGCATCTGGCGTTACCGTCGCATGCCGAAATACGCCAGTATGTCGCTGATGTGCTGGAGCAGGTCCTTGCCGCGCTGGACGCGGCGGATGAAACGGATCGGGATCTCTATTTTTTCAGGCTTGCATTGTTCCACGAGGACATGCACGCGGAAGCGCTGACTTACATGCGCCAGACGCTCGACTACCCGCCGCACGCGCCGCTCGTCCTGCCTGCGGTACGCTCGAACGCGGGGGCCGCAGCGGCGGGTGGGGAAACGTTCGCGATGGGGTCGCAGCCCGGGCAAGGATTCGTCTTCGACAACGAGAAGTGGGCGCATCCGGTCGAGGTCCCCCCGTTCCGAATCGATCGAACGTGCGTCAGCAATGCCGCCTTCGCGCAATTCGTGGACAGCGGCGGATACCTCGACCCGCAATGGTGGTCCGCATCCGGTACGGCGTGGCTGCGGCAAAGCGGCCTTGCTCATCCCGCGCGCTGGCGTCCGGCCGGCGACGCAGCCGTGGCTGGCCGCTCCGGCCAATGGGAATGGCGCTGGTTCGGCGAATGGGTGCCGCTGCCGCTCGAGTTGCCCGTATGCCATGTCAATGCCTTCGAGGCCGAAGCGTATTGCCGCTGGGCGGGCAAGCGTTTGCCGACGGAGGCGGAATGGGAATACGCGGCCACGCGTGAGCTCATCGACTGGGGCGGTTCGGTGTGGGAATGGACATCCGATTCGTTTTTGCCGTACGCGGAGTTTTCCGCCGATCCCTACCAGGAATACTCGGTGCCGTGGTTCGGTAGCCACCGGTCGGTTCGCGGAGGCTCGTTCGTGACCCGCGAACGCATGCAGCACCCTCGGTATCGCAACTTCTATTTGCCGCATAGAAACGACATCTTCGCCGGATTTCGCTGCTGCGCGTGACCCGTTTGACCGGCGGCGGGCATTGCGGCTCATTCGTCGATCATCGCCGCGATGTCCAGATGCCGCGCGGTGGCATCGCCGTGCCGCTTTACGAGCCAGATCATGGCGCAGACGAACGCGCCGAACGCGACGATGATCCATTGCACCGGCATCTTCGCCGCGAGCAGCAGGGCATACGCGCCGAGCATCAACAGCACTGCAATGTTCTGATTGAAGTTCTGTACGGCGATCGAATGGCCGGCCGTCACGAGCGTCGCGCCGCGATGCTGCAAAAGGGCGTTCATCGGCACCACGAAAAAGCCGGCCAGGCCGCCGAGGCCGATCATCAGCGGATAGGCGAGCAGAACGTAAAGCGGCACGAAAGCGCTGCCCAAATGAGCGCCTGCGGAAGCGGGGAAAAGCCCTTTACCGTAGAACGCCATCGCTGCCGTCACGAGGCCGGCCCACACGCCGACCGGCAGCACGCGTAGCGAACGCGCGAGAGGTACCCATGCTGCGGCGGCCGCGGCGCCCAGAGCGATGCCGATGCCCGTTGCGCCCTGCATCAGTGCGGCTTTCGAGAGCGTCAGGCCGAGATTGACGGCGGCCCACTTGAGCACGAGCAACTGGAGCGTGACCGCGCCGCCCCACATCAGCGTCGTCACTGCCAGCGGGATCTGGGCCAGCTTGTCCACCCATAGCGTGTTGAAGCATTGGAGGAAGTCGGTGAGCAGCCGGCCGGGCTCGCGCAGGCGGTTCGGATACCGGGCGCCCGTATCGGGAATCCCGATGTTGATGAGCGCGGCCAGCCCGTACACCGACATGACGGCGAACATGGCGAACTGTGGCGCATGCAGTATCAACGGCAAGTGCATGCCCGCGATAGCGTGCTCGACATAGGCGCTGACGAGCGCGCCGCCCAGCGCGGTGCCGGCAATGGTCGAGAGCACGGTTGCGGATTCGAGCCAGGCATTGGCCGCAACGAGCCGCTCGGCCGGCAGCAGCTCGGTGAGGATGCCGTACTTGGCGGGCGAGTAGGCCGCCGCGCCGAAACCGACCACGCCGTAGGCGACGATCGGATGCACGCCGGCGATCATCATTGCACAGCCGATGGCCTTGGCCGCATTGGCCGTGAACATGACATGGCGCTTTTGCAGGGCATCGGCGAATGCGCCGACGAACGGGGCAAGCAGCACGTAGGACGCCGTGAAGAAGATCTGCAGCAAAGGCGTGACCCAATTCGCGGCACGCATGGCGAACAGCAGTGCGATCGCTGCGATGAGCAGCGCGTTATCGGCTACCGACGAGACGAACTGAGCGGCAATGATCGTGTAAAAGCCTTTCTTCATGGGCAGCAACGGCGACGATGGCACGCGGATGGAGGACAAAAAAGCAAAGGGCGGCCGCAGCCGCCCCCGTTACATGACCTGACGTTGGCCTGACCGCTCCGCGCATGCGGACCAGGGCCCTCGGTCGCCGTCAGTCTTGCTGTGCTCGCCGGCTATACGGCGAGAGAATGGGCACCATTTGAGCGTAGATCTTCGGGTTGCCTGCGACGATCTCGCCGACATGGAGGAACTCCGAATCGCCCGTGTAATTGCCGACGAGCCCGCCCGCCTCCGTGATGAGCAGGCTGCCTGCTGCCATGTCCCAGGCGCTGATGCCTTGCTCGAAAAAGCCGTCCAGCCGACCCGCTGCGACGTTCGCGAGATCGAGCGCCGCCGCGCCCGGCCGGCGCAGCCCCGTGCACGAGCGCGTCATTTCCGCGAACAGGCGGCAGTAGGCTTCGAGCCGATCGTTCTCGCGAAACGGGAACCCCGTACCGATCAACGCATCGGCGAGCCGGTCGCGGCGGCCGACGCGAATGCGCCGGTCGTTCAGATAGGCGCCGCGGCCGCGCGAGGCGGTGTAAAGATCGTTGCGAGTGGGGTCGTACACACACGCCTGGGTAACGATGCCCTTGTGGGCCAACGCGATCGATACACAGTAGTAGGGCAGCCCGTGAATGAAATTCGTCGTGCCGTCGAGCGGATCGATGATCCATTGGAAATCGGATTCGTTTTCCGAGCGGCCCGATTCCTCGGCGAGGATCGCGTGATCGGGGTAGGCGGTCTTCAGCGTATCGATGATCGCTGCTTCCGCCGCCTTGTCGACCTCCGTGACGAAATCGTTGTGCTGTTTTTTGCTGACCTGGATGAGGTCGAGATCGAGCGATGCCCGGTTGATGATCTGCCCGGCGCGGCGAGCGGCCTTGACAGCGATATTGAGCATAGGATGCATGAACAGATTCCTTTTACCGCGAGGCGCCGACGCCGCCGCGGATGGGGCCAAAACCGCCCGGAATGCGCGCCGGGCGCGGATTCCGTCGACGAAGACGAATTGAAGAAGAGCGGAGCGCACGCGGCCGATCGCACTATGTTCGGCCCACCGCGCGCGAATAGACGGGATTTTACCAGGAAGCGACCGCGGCGCGGCGCTCCGGCGAGGACAGCGAACGCGTGCACGGCCGTCTTGGGACATTCGCCGCGGCCCTGGTCGTCACATGGCGATACCATAAGCGCATCTGTCGGCCGGGCGCGATGCCGCGTGTGCCGCTCGTCTCACTGGGAATCGATCGACTCATCTTGAACTCATCCAATCATCGTTCGTTGCAGACGCCGGACATAGACCCCGCCACGGCGGGGCCGCACGGCGGCTTTACCTCTACCCTCTTCGTGCTCGTCGAGCCGAGCCATCCCGGTAACGTGGGCGCGGCGGCGCGCGCCTTGAAAACCATGGGTTTTTCACGGCTGGTGCTCGTGGCGCCCCGCGTCGGTCATGTGAAGACGGATGCCGAAGCCATCGCGATGGCGAGCGGCGCGGACGACGTGCTCGCCTGCGCAACCATCGTTCCGACGCTTGGCGAGGCCTTGGCCGGCGTGCAGTGGTCGGTGGCGCTGACGGCGCGCACGCGCGAGTACGGACCGCCGCAGATGGCGCCGCGTATCGCGGCAAGCGAGGCATGTCGCCATACCGCGCAAGGCGATGTCGCATTCGTTTTCGGTAACGAGCGCACCGGGCTGTCGAACGAACACGTCGAGCGCTGCAGTGCGCTCGCACATATCCCGGCGAATCCCGCCTACAGCTCGCTCAATCTCGCTCAGGCGGTTCAGGTGCTCGCCTACGAGCTGCGGCTCGCCTATCTTGGCGAGACCGTCGACGTACCGTCGGGCGAGGGGCTCGGTCCGCGCGCGCCGAGCGAGGAAATCGAGCGGATGTTCGTGCATCTGGAGAATGCGCTGATTGCGCTGGAGTTTCTCGATCCGTCGAACCCCAAGAAGCTGATGTCGCGGCTGCGGCGGCTTTTCGCGCGCGCGGGACTCGAGCGCGAGGAAGTCAACATCGTCCGCGGCATCGCCAAGCACATCTTGCTCAAGACGTCCGGCCCGGGCGACTGACAGCCGCGATCCGACGGGCTCGCGCGAGGCGAGCCTCTACCGGGGCGCCCCCGCCGGGCCCCCGGTGTTTCGACAATCTCCCTGAGACGAACAGGGCGAAAAAGCGCCTCGGGCAAAAAGCGTCGGTTCACTCTACAATCGGCCGGTCGGTCATATGCAAATCGCCGCAGGTCATATGCGCGCCTTCGCGCGCCGCAGCCGCGGCTTTTCGAGCGAGCCATTCATATGTTCACGAGACTTCGCGAAGACATTGCCTCCATTCGGGAGCGGGATCCGGCCGCGCGCAGTGCCTGGGAAGTCCTCACCTGTTATCCGGGCTTGCATGCGATCGTGCTGCATCGGGTCGCGCACGTCTGCTGGCAAGCCGGACGCCGCTGGCTCGCGCGCGCCATCTCGCAGTTCGCCCGCTTTCTGACCGGCATCGAGATTCATCCAGGTGCGACGATCGGTCGACGCGTTTTCATCGACCACGGGATGGGCGTCGTCATCGGCGAGACGGCCGAGGTAGGGGACGATTGCACGATCTATCAGGGCGTCACGCTCGGCGGCACGATGCTGACCCGCGGTGCAAAACGGCATCCGACGCTCGAGCGGGGCGTCATCGTGGGCGCCGGTGCCAAGGTGCTGGGTGGGTTCACCGTGGGTGCCGAAGCCAAGATCGGCTCGAATGCGGTCGTCGTCAAACCGGTGCCGGCCGGCGGTACGGCGGTTGGCAATCCGGCCCGCATCGTCGTGGCGGCCGATGCAAGACCGACGGTCGCAAGCACGCCGGAGCGCACCGCGTTTTGTGCCTACGGCATTACGCCGAACGCCGAGGATCCCTACTCGCTCGCGCTGCACGGGCTCATCGACCATGCTGCCAAAGAAAGCCAGCGCGTCGATGAAGTCGTCGCGGCGCTCGAACGTTTGGGCGAGCGTCTGCAGGCGCTCGATGGCGCCGATGGTGCGCTATCGGAACTGCGCCGCATCTCCGCGGCGATCGAAGGCAAGGTCGCCCAACCTTGAGCGAAAGGCGGGCGCGGCCGGACGCGGTCAGTCGAGCGGCAATGCCCGAATGCCCTCGGCGTCGACGCGCAGGTATCCGCCGCGCCGTGCGCCGTGGTCGAGATCCCAGTCGGGCAGCACCCAGCGGGTGCCTTCTGTTCCCTGATGGCATGCGGGCTTGTGCGTATGGCCATGGATCATCGTGGTTGTCCCGCTAGCCTTGAAAAGCGCCGCCACGCCCTTCGTCGTGACGTCGTAAAGCGGTGACGGCGGCCGCGTGCGGCCTGCTTCGCTCGACACGCGCATCCGTTCGGCGAGCGCCTGCCGCCATTTGAGCGGCCAGGCCAGGAACAGCAGTTGCGCGGCGCGCCAACGCGCGAGCCGACGGAACGTCTGGTACTTGTGATCCGCGGTGCACAGCGCATCGCCATGGGCGAGCACGATGCGCGCGCCGAAAGCCGTCATCACGAACGGATCGGGCAGCCAGATCGCGCCGGCGGCGCGCATGAAGCGCTTGCCGAGCAGAAAATCCCGATTCCCATGCATGATGTAAAGCGCGATCCCGCGCTCGGAGAGCGTATGCAGCACCTCGGCGATGCGCGCGGCGAACGGATCGACCCTGAGCATATCGTCGCCAATCCAATACTCGAACAGATCGCCGAGCACGAAGACGGAATCCGCACTGTCCGCGGTCATGAGAATGAAGTGCTCGAAGGCCGCGACCGTACGCGGAATGTGCGGACTCAGATGCAGATCGGAGATGAACAGCAGCGGACGCGGCGCATGGCCGCGCGTATGCACGTGCTCGGCCGGCACGGTCGATTCATTGCTGCGGGGCGGCCCGTCTTGACGCGACGAAACGCCCGCACGGATGACGCTCGTGTTCAATCGACGACGACTGCTTTTTCGATGATGACATCGTCGACGGGGACGTCCTGATGGAAGCCCTTCGAACTCGTCTTCACCTTCTTGATCTTCTCGACGATGTCGAGTCCTTCGACCACCCGCCCGAACACCGCGTAACCCCAGCCTTGCGGCGTCGGCGACGAGTGGTTGAGGAAGTCGTTATCGTTGACGTTGATGAAGAACTGCGCAGTGGCTGAGTGCGGATCGTTCGTCCGAGCCATCGCGACGGACCCCGTCACGTTCTTCAGGCCGTTGTTCGCCTCGTTGGCGATCGGCGCATCGGTCGGCTTTTGCTTCATGCCCGGTTCGAAGCCGCCGCCCTGGATCATGAATCCGTCGATTACGCGGTGAAAGACCGTGTTGTCGTAGTGTCCCTTCTTCACGTAGTTGAGAAAGTTCTCGACACTCTTCGGCGCTTTTTCGGCATCGAGTTCGAGCTTGATGACGCCGTGGTTCGTATGCAGTTCGACCATGATGAATTCCTTCGCTTGAGAAATGCCGCGCGGCGACCTGCCGGCGGCGGGTGGAGCGTTATTTCGAAACGACGCTTGCCGACTCGATCACGATCGGTTTTTGCGGCACATCGGCCATCGGGCCGCGCGTCGTGGTGGGGGTGGCCTCGATTTTCTTCACGACATCCATGCCCGAGACGACCTTGCCGAAGACGGCATAGCCGTTGCCATCCGGTTTCGGATAGTCGAGCCCGTCGTTGTCGACCGTATTGATGAAGAACTGGGCGGTAGCCGAGTTCGGATCGCTCGTGCGCGCCATCGCGATCGTTCCCGCTACGTTCTTCAGACCGTTGCGGCTTTCGAGCGGGATCGGCGCACGCGTCGGTTTTTCCTCATAGCCGGTGGTGAAGCCGCCGCCTTGAATCATGAAGCCGCGAATCACGCGGTGGAAGATCGTGCCGCTGTACTGGCCGGATTTGACGTAGTCGAGAAAGTTCGCGACCGTCTTCGGCGCTTTGTCGGGATAGAGCTCGACGCGGATATCGCCCTCGCTCGTCTTCAACAGCACTTGCGGGTGCGCGGCGGAAGAAGCCGTTTGCGCGAGCGCGGGCGCACTCGCGATCAGAGCGGCGCTGCCTAGCGCCAACCAGAAGCGTTTCATGAGCATCCTCATGCGTGGAAAAAAAGAAAAACCGCGCTCAGTTCGACGGCGCGATGTAAGGGGCGGGCGCAAACGGACTCGGGGAACCTGTCGTGAGCGGAGGGGCGTCGGGCGCCGCGACCGTCGACGCGGGGGCCGCCGTTGCCGCGGCGCGTGCTAGCGGCTTTTTCGCGGCGCGCGGGGCGACGATGCGTTCGATATCGGCAAGGCGCGCGTTCGTTGCGCCGCTCGTGCGGCCGAGCCGTTGCGCGCGCTTGTAGGCTTCGGCCGACATCCGCAGATAAAGATCGCCCAGATTCTCGTAGGCAAGGCCATACCCGGGATTCGCCTTGACCGCCGTTTCGAGCGCGACGCGCGCGTCGTCGTAGCGACCAGCTTTCGCGTAGAGCGCCGCGAGATTGTTGTAAGGCTCAGGCAGTTCGGGGTACGCCTGAGTGAGTTCGACGAATTGTTCGATGGCCTCGCTATCGCGATTCAAATGTGCGAGTACGGTGCCGCGTTTGAATTTTGCTTGCGCGTCGCGCGGGTTCGATGCGATTCGCGCGTCGAGCTCGGAGAGGGCCGCATTCCAATTTTGCGCCGCGATGGACGAGTCGGCTTGCGGCGTCTCGTCGCGCGTCGCGTGCGTGGTTTGCGCATGCGACGCCGTGGCCGGCAATACCGCGAGAGCAACGCCGAAGAGGGCGATGGCGGCGAGGGCCGCGATGCGCTCGGTGCGGCCGCTTGAAGGTTTCATAGGCTGAGGTCGAGATGTTATACTCCGGCCCATTCTAACAAAACGTTTGCTCGTTTCATCGAACGGGCGAACGGTCTTCCGCCAGTCGTGGTCGTCCTTGCCCCGATCGCAGTCTGATCGCGGCGCCGAGCGGTCACCCGCCCGCCGCGCCGCCTGCGCGTCGCCCATCTCGCGGGGATGGCTCGGGGCTCGCTCATCGTCTCTATGGAATCACTGCGCATCTACAACACGCTCGCGCGTGACAAGCAAGCTTTCGTGCCGCGCCGTGCAGGCGAAGTACGGATGTACGTCTGCGGGATGACGGTCTACGACTACTGTCATGTCGGACACGCGCGCGTGATGGTGGTGTTCGATATCGTGCAACGCTGGCTACGCACGCTCGGATTTCGCGTGACCTATGTGCGCAACATCACCGACATCGACGACAAAATCATTCGGCGCGCAGTCGAAAACGGCGAACCGATCAAAGCATTGACCGACCGCTTCATCGCGGCGATGCACGAGGATGCCGATGCGCTTGGCGTCGCGCGCCCCGATCTCGAGCCGCGCGCGACCGATCACATTGCGCAGATGCTCGGCATGATCGAGAAGCTCGAGGCAAATGGCTATGCTTACCGCGCGAAGGATGGCGACGTCAATTACGCGGTGCGCAAATTCGCACATTACGGCGCGTTGTCGGGCAAGTCTCTCGAAGATCTGCGCGCGGGCGAGCGCGTTGCCGCGAACGAAGCGAAAGACGATCCGCTCGATTTCGCGCTGTGGAAACGTGCGAAGCCCGAAGAGCCGGCGGATTCCAGCTGGGATTCGGCGTACGGGCGCGGGCGCCCCGGCTGGCACATCGAATGTTCGGCCATGAGTTGCACGCTGCTCGGCGAACACTTCGATCTGCACGGCGGCGGTCAGGATCTGCAGTTTCCGCACCACGAGAACGAAATCGCACAAAGCGAGGGCGCGACGGGGCAGACGTTCGTCAACTACTGGATGCACAACGGGTTCGTTCAGATCGACAACGAGAAGATGTCGAAGTCCCTCGGCAACTTCTTTACGATTCGCGATGTTTTGGCGAAGTACGATCCCGAAGTCGTACGGTTTTTCATCGTGCGCGCGCACTATCGCTCGCCGCTCAATTACAGCGACGTGCACCTCGACGATGCGCGTGCTGCGCTCACGCGCCTTTACACGGCATTGAAGGACGTGGGTCCGGACGGGGCGCCGCTCGACTGGCATGAAGATCATGCCGTGCGGTTCCGCGCGGCCATGAATGACGACTTCAACACGCCGGTGGCCGTTGCCGTGCTCTTCGAGCTTGCGAACGTCGTCAATCGCACGCGCGACGCGGCGCTTGCACGGCAATTGCGTGAGCTCGCGCAAACGGTCGGGCTGCTTGGCCGCGAACCGCGCGTGTTCCTGCAGCAGGCGCAGGGCGGTGTTGGACTTGATTTAGACGAAGCGGCAATCGCGGCGAAAATCGCCGAACGTGCCGCTGCGAAGCAGGCGAAAAAGTATGCCGAGGCAGACCGGATTCGGGCCGAGTTGCTCGATGCCGGCGTTGCCCTTGAGGACAAACCGGGCGGGATCACCGAGTGGCGCCGCGTATGAACGTGCATTGCGCGAAGCGCTAACCGACTCGTCAGGCAGGAGGCATGATGACAACGGCCAGGAAGGCGCCGGTCAAACGCGGCGTGACAGTGAAGCGCGCGTCGAAAGATGTGCCGAAGGCGGCGGCGAAGCCGACGGCACCCGCTGCGCGCGGCGCGCGCGCTAAACCGAACGGTGCGTTGACCGAGGAAGGCGGCATTCAGGCTTTCGAGCGTGGCATCGACGACGGCGGTGAGGTCGTGCGCAAGACGCGCGCGGGCACGAGCGCTCAGGCGTCGGTGCCGGTCCAGATAGCTGGGCTCGAGCCCGCTGTGACTCGCCCCGCGTATTGGGACCGCGCGTGTGCCGATCTCGTCAAGCGCGATCGGATTCTCAAGCGCTTGATTCCGAAATTCGGTCCGGTGCATCTGATCAACGGCAGCGATCCGTTCGTCACGCTCGCGCGTGCCGTCGTCGGGCAGCAAATTTCGGTGCCCGCCGCTCAAGCCGTGTGGCGACGCATCGAACTCGCATGCCCGAAACTCGCTCCGCAACAGTTCACCCGTCTCGGGCACGAAAAGCTGACCGGATGCGGGCTGTCGAAGCGCAAGTCCGAATATCTGATCGACCTCGCTCAGCACTTCGTGTCCGGTGCCCTGCACGTCGACAAATGGATGTCGATGGAGGACGAAGCCGTCATTGCGGAGCTCACGCAGATCCGTGGCATCGGCCGATGGACCGCCGAGATGTTTCTCATCTTCAACTTATCGCGCCCGGACGTTTTGCCGCTCGACGACCTCGGGCTCATTCGCGCGATCAGCGTCAATTATTTCAGCGGCGAGCCCGTCACGCGCAGCGAAGCGCGCGAAGTGGCGGCCAATTGGGAGCCGTGGCGTACCGTCGCGACCTGGTACATGTGGCGCAGCCTCGATGCTACGCCTGAGTCATAAAAAACTATCGACGGTTCATTTCGATAGATTCGAACGATTTTGACGTGGACGGTGGCGGTTAGAATACGCGCTGCCGAAAGCCCCCAGGATTGAGACCTATGAAAACGACGTTTCTGGATTTCGAACAGCCCATCGCAGAGCTCGAAGCCAAGATTGAAGAATTACGCTTCGTGCAGGACGATTCGGCTGTCGACATCTCGGAAGAAATCGAGCGGCTCTCGAAAAAGAGCCAGCAACTGACCAAAGACCTCTACGCCAATCTGACGCCCTGGCAGGTTTCGCAGATCGCGCGGCATCCGCAGCGTCCTTACACGCTCGATTACGTCAACGAGCTTTTCACCGATTTTCACGAACTGCACGGCGATCGCGCGTTCGCGGACGATCAATCGATCGTGGGTGGTCTGGCGCGTTTCAACGGTCACCCATGCATGATCATCGGCCATCAGAAGGGGCGCGATACGAAGGAGCGCGCCGCGCGCAACTTCGGTATGCCGCGGCCCGAGGGCTATCGCAAGGCCGAACGGCTGATGCGTCTTGCCGAGAAGTTCGGACTTCCGCTTTTCACGTTCATCGATACACCGGGCGCTTATCCCGGCGTCGGTGCCGAAGAGCGAGGACAGTCCGAAGCGATCGGCCGCAATCTGTATGTGATGGCGGAGCTGAAGGTGCCCGTGATCGCAACGGTGATTGGGGAAGGCGGCTCGGGCGGCGCGTTGGCGATCGCCGTTGCCGACAGCGTGCTCATGCTGCAGTTCTCGACCTATTCCGTCATTTCGCCGGAAGGCTGCGCATCGATCCTTTGGAAGAGCGCGGCGAAGGCGCCCGAGGCGGCCGAAGCGCTCGGCTTGACGGCGCACCGGCTCAAAGCGCTCGGGCTCATCGACAAAATCGTCAACGAGCCGCTGGGCGGCGCGCATCGCGATGTGAAGGGCATGGCGGCATTCCTGCGCCGCGCGCTCGCCGATTCGCTGCGGCAGTTCCAGGGCATGAGCGTTCAGGACCTGCGCGAGCGCCGCTACGATCGGCTGATGGCGTATGGCAAATTCAAGGAGACGACGCCCGGCGCTTGAGTCGCGCATCGTCATGACATCCCGTTTCGAGCGCGTGCGAGCCGCGCGCCTTTCCGACTGAGCCCGTGACTTCTCTCGTCGATCCCGCCGCCGAGCGCATCGTTCTGGATGCGCTCGGCGGTGTGCTTTCGACCGTGCCGGGCGATGCGGCGATCGGTATCGCATTCAGCGGAGGCCTCGATTCCACCGTACTGCTGGATGCGGCCGTGCGTGTGGCCGGTCCGCAGCGCTGCATTGCGTTGCATGTTCATCACGGCCTGAGCCCGAATGCGAATCGGTGGCTGGCACATTGCGAGAGCACCGCGCGCGCGCTCGGTGCCGGTTTCGACGCCACCTATGTCGAAGTGCGCCGGCGGCCCGGAGAGAGTCTCGAAGCGGCTGCGCGCGATGCGCGCTATCGCGCGCTCGACGCCCTGTGTGCGCTGCATCGCGTGTCCATGTTGTGGCTTGCGCATCATGCCGACGATCAGGCGGAGACGGTGCTGCTGCAATTGTTGAGGGGCGCGGGGGTGGCCGGGCTGGCGGCGATGGCGCCGCATCGCGTTGAAGGGACGGCGACGATTGGGCGTGCGCGTCCTTTTCTCGCATTGCTGC
The DNA here is from genome assembly GCF_036503415.1 of Trinickia sp. Classification (GTDB taxonomy): domain Bacteria; phylum Pseudomonadota; class Gammaproteobacteria; order Burkholderiales; family Burkholderiaceae; genus Trinickia. The sequence goes on from NZ_DASXWY010000220.1 coordinate 17,995, forward strand.
GCGCGCAGCTCGAGCGCTATGCGCGTTCGCGCGAACTACGCTGGGTCGAGGACGAATCGAATGCGGACACACGCTACGCGCGCAATGCGCTGCGTCACGATGTCATTCCCGCGCTGACCGTACATTTCCCGGGTTTTCGCGATGCGCTCGCGAGAACGGCTTCGCACGCGGCGAGTGCGCAACGTCTGCTCGACGATCTCGCGCAGATCGATCTGAAGGCAATCGGAAAGGACGACGGGCGTTCGCTTTCGAGGCGCGCACTGCTGGCGCTCGACGGTGCCCGGGCAGCGAATGCGATGCGCTGGTGGATGCGTGCGAACGGGCTGCCGGTACCGTCGGCGGCGCGGTTGAGCGAAATGTTGCGGCAAGTGCGCGAGGCGCGTGCCGAGCATGCCATGCGCGTGGACCATGCGGGCGCGCGATTGCGGCTTTACCGCGATGCCATCTACTGGGAAAGCGGCGAACCGAGCGTCCATTTCGAGGGGCAGGCGAGCGCATCGATCAAAGAGGCGTGCGAGCTCGTGTGGCGAAACGACGAAGTCTGGCGTTTGCCTCAGTGGCGGGGCTCGCTTGTTTTCGAGCCGGTTCCCGCGGGAGAGGCCGGAATCGACACCGTGCCCGAGGCGCTGCTTGCCAGCGCGCCGCTGACGGCTCGGCCGCGCACCGGTGGCGAGCGCATGCGCCGTGCACCCGGCGCGCCCGCCCGTACGCTCAAGAATCTCTTTCAGGAGGCGGGCGTGCCGGCCTGGCAACGTGACGTGCCGCTCATTTATCTCGGTGAGCGGCTGTTGTTCGTCCCGAACCTCGGCATCAACGGCGCATTCGCGACGGCGCCCCGCACGTCGGCGAGCGAGCGCGGTGGGCCGCGCCGGCGGCTCGAGTGGCGCGCCGATCTGCTCATTGCCTAAGCGCAGCGGGCCGCCGCCGCGGTCGAGCTTGTCTTTTATGCCCTGATCTAGTACGCTCGAACGCTTGTCCGCCCCGCTTTTGCACCCGCTTTTTGCAGTCAGTGCGCTTTTACGCGAACGCTGCATTTTGCCGTGCGGCGGCGCGCGCGGCGCGTCGTGCCCCCCATCCGGTGTGTGCACTTCGGGTCCGCCGCGCGGCCCGGCGTACAACAACGCCACTCTCCACCGCCATCTTTCGTCGTCGTCGAGCGCTCACGAGGCCGCGTGACCGAACGGCATGTTCGCGGGTGCATTTTGGGGCGCGTCGGCGCGATTACTCTCCTAGTTCAGAACGACAATGGCACTCATCGTACATAAATACGGCGGCACTTCGATGGGCTCGGTGGAGCGCATCAAGAACGTTGCCAAGCGCGTCGCGAAATGGCGGCAGGCGGGCCACAAGTTGGTCGTCGTGCCTTCGGCCATGTCCGGCGAAACGAATCGCCTCCTTGGGCTTGCCAAGGAAATCTCGAGCCAGCCCGATCCGCGCGAGCTCGACGTCATCGCCGCGACTGGCGAGCAAGTCAGCGTGGGATTGTTGTCGATCGCGCTTCAGGACGCGGGCGTCGACGCCGTCAGTTATGCGGGCTGGCAGGTTCCTGTCAAAACGGACAGTGCGTTCACGAAGGCTCGCATCAGCGAGATCGACAGCGAGCGCATCATGCGCGATCTCGATGCCGGCAAGGTCGTCGTGATCACGGGCTTTCAGGGCGTCGATCCGGAAGGTCATATCACGACGCTCGGCCGTGGCGGTTCGGACACCTCGGCCGTGGCGATTGCCGCGGCGCTGGAAGCCGACGAGTGCCTGATTTTCACGGATGTGGACGGGGTCTATACGACGGATCCGCGCGTGGTCGAGGAAGCGCGCCGTCTCGACCGTGTGACGTTCGAAGAAATGCTGGAAATGGCGAGCCTGGGCTCGAAGGTGCTGCAGATCCGCTCGGTCGAGTTCGCCGGCAAGTACCGTGTCAAGACGCGCGTACTGTCCAGCCTGACCGATCCGATGATCGCGCTCGAAGAGGAAATGAACTCGGGCACGCTGATTACTTTTGAAGAAGACGAGACCATGGAAAAAGCAGTCATCTCCGGAATCGCGTTTCAGCGCGATGAGGCCCGCATTGCGGTGAGGGGTGTGCCCGACAAGCCGGGCATCGCTTATCAGATTCTCGGCCCGGTGGCGGATGCGAACATCGACGTCGACATGATCATTCAGAACCAGAGCGTGCAGGGCAAGACCGATTTCACGTTCACGGTGCCGCGCAGCGAGTATCAGCGCGCGATGGATATTCTCACCAACAGCGTGAAGGGACATATAAGCGCTGAGGAAGTCGTCGGCGATCCGAAGGTGTCGAAGGTTTCGGTGGTGGGCGTGGGCATGCGCTCGCACGTCGGCATCGCGAGCAAGATGTTCCGTACGCTGGCGGAAGAGGGCATCAATATCCAGATGATCGCGACTTCCGAAATCAAGATTTCGGTGCTCATCGACGAGAAGTACATGGAACTCGCCGTGCGCGCGCTTCATAAGGCGTTCGAACTCGATCAAGCCTGAGGGCGTGCTGTGCGAGTGAGCCCGGTTGCGGCCGGGCGGCGACGCGTCGTTGGATCGTCATGGGCGGCGGTGCGAGGATCAAAAGCGATGCGGAAAAAAGTGCATCGTAAAAATTGACCGATTCCGCTGTTCCCGCTATCATCTTGGACTCGTTGCGCTGCCTCCCGGCGCTAACGAACAGTTTGGGAGACGTGGCCGAGAGGTCGAAGGCACTCCCCTGCTAAGGGAGCATCTGGGCTAAAACCTGGATCGAGGGTTCGAATCCCTCCGTCTCCGCCATAAGCGGTGACAAAGCCCCGCGAGTTCTCGGACTCGCGGGGCTTTTCATTTTGGCCTCGGTCGGAGGAATAGACTGTTCGCTGTCAGCCTTAGCGCGTCGGTCACGCGATCAAAGGCAGAAATGCCGGGTTGAACCAAAAGTACCGACGTTATTCGTCGTTCACCGTCGCCGAATGTCCTCAGCTCCGACGAGCGCAGACTCTTCGCTATGCAGAGGTTGGAGCGCAACTTGGACGATGTCCGCCATGGCTTTGCCGAGCACCACATGCTGATCGGCGTCGAGGTGAATCCCGTCTCGGTGGCTCGTCGTCGTCACCGTCCCTGCGTCGAAAATCATGCAGCCGTGCGATCGTGCGATATCGCCGTACGCTTCTGCCAAGCCGATGCACCGGCCTTCGCTGCCGAAGAATTTGGGCAGGACGGGGCCATCGGGAACCCTGATAGCCGGCGGCACGACGATCAACACGGGGGGCACGGGCATGCCGGGTTCTATAGGCGCACTGCGTATAGAATCGATCAATGCGCCGATGCCGTCTGCCGAATGCCGTACGGTGTTGTCGTGGACCGTCTGGAAATCGTTGGTGCCGAGCATCACGATCACCAAGTCGAGAGGCGAGTGCATTTCGATCACTTGCTCAATGCCTACGATGCCGTTGCGTCCGGGCTTGAAAGGGTCGTCCCATGCTGTCCTGCGACCGTTCAGGCAGTTCTCGAACACGCGCATAGCGACTCCTCGCATACGCAGAGTGTTTTCCATCACGCCGGGCCAGCGCGCGTTGAACGCCAAGCGTTGACGGGTTTCGGGAACAATGCCCCAGGATAGCGAGTCGGCGTACACCAGAATCTGTTTCATATCGATTGCAGCCGGACAAATGAGAGCGGGGGCATCGGTTTTCAATAAACCATCTTCATGAGTTCGAGGGCCAGGATTCCACTCGATATCGTCATCCAGGTACTCGACGTGCGCCGATGGACTGCGAACGCGATCAGCAGGCCGACGACTTTTTCACTGGCCCGAACCGACCATACATGTTCCGCCGAGCTAAAGACGGCGGGTGCGATCACTGCCGCCATGGCAGCGATCGGCGCACTCCTTGAGACGCCAAGCCAGATCGTCGCAAACCGCGCACTTGCGAGCCAGCCACCCCAATTCCGGCTGAACCCCGCCCCCAATAGCAAGTAGCGTTGCAGGGTGTGTCTCCTGGTCTACTGGACCTCGTCGGCACGGGAGCGAGAAGAGCGCTTCGAGTATCGTGTTAATCAGTCACACGTCTCTTCTGTTTATCTTGCCTTCGAGGTCGGCGCATACCTGCATGAGCTGATCGAAGGTTGCAGCGTCGCCGAGCAATATTGCGTCATCCAACATGGCGCCGTAGTCGTCGGCAAGGGCTTTGCGCGCATCTCCTTCGGGGACGAGCCGTAGCTGTCCCTGCGCTGCGTTGGTGTAGTCGATGACCGTGCCGTTAGCGTCTTTCTCGATGAAGAAGATGGACTTGTGCTGGGCGACCATGGTCGAGACAGCGCGGTCGGACGCGACTTCGTCGAAGTACGCACTGCGCGCAATCGCAGCGAGATCATGCCAATGACGGGCATAGCGCTCGCCACGGATACGGCCTTGTGCACAGTACACGTGCGCCGCAGTCGCTTTCTCCCAGAAAGTCCGGGCGAGGCTCATGACCAGCGGTGAAGCTGTTGGAAACGACACCTCAGGTACATGTCCGTCGATGTCGCACGTGATCGGCATGATCTGATACGGTTCTCCAGTAGCACGGGCGCCAAATTCCAGCGTGACTACCGGTGCCACATAGCCAGTCCCCTCTGCGAGGGGAGGGTAACGCACGAATAACTTGTCGTTTTCTGGCCCGCCAAGCTCGACCTGTGCATCGAGGCCATCGCGTTCCAGCGATGCCTGAATGACGGGTTGGACGTTCGTTCTGATCCAATTCGGAAGCCGGTGGCGTACGGCTTGAGTCCATTTACTGGCTCGGCTGCGGCTGGATGGCAGTTCGTCACCGTCGCCAATCAGATCCGGTATCAGCTTGCGAATGTCGTAGGTCAGGTCAATGTCTTCGGAGAAGCGATCGATGATCTTGTAGGCCTTGGACAGGGAGGTACCGCCTTTGAAGGTGAGGTCGGCGGACAAGGGCGACTCGAAGAGCGCGCAGTGTCCACACGACCCATACATCCTTTTCAAGCAGGTGCGCAGGACGTCCCGTTTGATCGCGCGCGTATTCCAGTGCTTCGCGCCGATCGTCCGCGCTAAGACCGAAGAAGTACTCAGCCATGCGCAGCTTCCTGACCGATGGCCTGAGCCATCCACGACGGCAGGATAGCCCGGGCAGACGTCAGCGTTTGCCATTCCGTTGCCGGAAGGGTGCGGTGCAGTGCCGCTAGAGATCTGCCGGCATGTGTCGGCCCCATCCAGGCCAGCGCGCGCACCGCGGCGCCGGCGGGCCCGTTACCCAGCGCCAGCATCCAGCGGGGGGCGTGTTTGACCAGCAACTCCGAGCGTCCGAGTTTCAGCTTCCGGGTACGTCCCGACGTCACGTAGACCTCCCGCGTCGGCACCTGCTGGGTCAAGCCGAGTGCGTTCGCAGCACTGGCGCCGTGCGGGGCGATGGTTTCGCCGCTTTGCTCGGCCATGGCTTTCACGACCTTCCCCGGCGCAGGGGCGCGCGAGCCGAACCGGCTGGAGACGGGGGCGACATAGGTGCCGCGCGCCACGCGCATAAGCTTGCCGGCCTTGCTGAGGCGCGAAAACGCCTGGTCGACCGCAACGCGGCTTCCCAGATGCAGGAATTCCTTCGGCGACAGCACGCCGCCCTCGGGGAGAGACCGGGCGTGGAGCAGGATGGTTTCGGGGAGCGTGTTCATGGATACCTCACGTGTAAGGAATTATACACAGTTTCTGACATCAGGCATCAAGGCCGCGGCCGCAGGCTGGGGCAACGGCCCAGGCGCTTTTCGCCGGGCTTCGATGCGACGGGCGATTAAAATTTGTTGACGATATCAACGATGGGTTGATTGCCATCGCGGCTTCGTGGCAGTCTCGTGGGAACAATGGCGCCAGCCTCCTGGATCTGCCGATCCACCCAAGCTGGTGGGATCGCCACGGTGGCCAAATTCGCGTTCGGCCGCGAGAGACATCCATGCGCGCGTCTGTTCGTCAGGGAGTCCGGTGGACGCAGGATTGGCGATGCCAGGTTTTGAGCGATGCGATGACTACTTGCTGGCTACGGCCTCGGAGCCGCGAGACTGCCAACCGCCGCCGAGTGCCTTGAAGGCCGCGACTGCTGCACGTGCCGATTCCGTCTGTGCCTGTGCTCGCTCATCGGAGGCGCGTAGCAAGCTTTCATCGGCTTGCAGGACTTCGATCAGGCTGACGACGCCTTTCTGATAGGCCGCGAACGATGCCGTTCGCGCGCGGCCCAGCGAGTCGACGCCCTGAGCCAGGATAGCCGCCTGATCTTCGCGCTTGACGAGTGCCGAAAACGCATTCTCCACATCCTCGGTAGCGTGGAGTGCGGCAAGCCGATACGCCGCCAACATCTCGGCCTCCTGGCCCTTGGCCTGGTCGATCTGCGCATTGATGCGGCCGAAGTCGAACAGCCGCCAGCGCAGGCCGAATACGCCGGCCGCTTGATTGGCGCCGCTCGTGAACAGATTGCCACTGGCCACGGAGGTCGCGCTGCCGATCAGCCCGCTTAGCGAGAGCTTGGGGTAGTACTCGGCGATGGCGGCGCCAATACGCGCATTGGATGCAGCGAGGCGGCGCTCGGCAACGATGAGGTCGGGGCGGCGTCTGAGCAATTCGCCCGGCGACCCCGTGGCCGCGATCTGCGGGGCGACCGGGATGTCGCGCGTTTCCATCAATTCCGCGCGGTGCGTGCCGGGTTGCGCGCCCACCATGACGTCGAGTGCGTTCATCGCTGCGTCCAGGCCCGTTGCGAGCACCGGGACCGAGGCCCGCACCTGAGCAAGCGCGCCTTCAGCCTGCTTGACCTGGAGTTCGGCCGCCAATCCTTTGCCATACAGAAGATTGATCGTCGAAAGCAGATCCTGCTGAGTTTGCACTTGCCGCTGCGCCACGTTCAGACGGGCTTGCAGGCCACGGATGGTGATGTAGATGTCGGCGGTTTGTGCGGCCACCGCCAATCGCGTGGCCGCTGCGCCGGCTTCGGAAGCCTGGTAGTCGGCAAGCGCCGCTTCTCGTCCGCGACGCAGGCCCCCGAACACGTCCACCTCCCAACTGGCGGTGAGATCGGCTTCGTATTGGTTGCCGTGGCGGTCAAAACCGGGCGTCGAATTCAAGATCCGCCCCAGCGGCGTTTCGACGGATTGGTAAACTCTCTCGGCCTGACCGCTGACATTGGCGGAGGGAAGCAACGCGGCATTCGCCGCGCCAAGTCCGGCGCGTGCCTGCGCGACGCGAGCGGAGGCCTGCGCGAGGTCGAGATTCTGTTCCAATGCAAGCGCGACGAATCGCGTCAGTTGCGGATCCCCGAACCCGGTCCACCACGTGGTCAGGTCGGCGCTCGCAGCCGCGTGCCGGTGATCGACCGCGGCCTGGCCCTGGAACTGCTCGGGCATGGATACGTCAGGCCGGACGTAATCGGGGCCGACCGCGCACCCCGTCAGGAGGCCGGCGGCGATGTACAAAGCAACGATGTGTCTGGGCAGCATGAGGGTTTCGCTCGCAATGATGTGTTAGTGACTATAATACAAAAAAGTCACTAGTTGTTACTTCCTGAGGTTGGCACTAAGCTGGAGCTATGAAAAAAGCAATCCCTTCCCCCGTTCGCGGCCCGGCCGATCACGAGGTGCGCAATCAGATCGTGGCGGCCGCCACCGAGCACTTCAGCCGGTATGGCTACGAGAAAACGACCGTCTCCGACCTCGCCAAGGCGATCGGCTTCTCGAAGGCGTACATCTACAAGTTCTTCGAGTCCAAGCAGGCGATTGGCGAAATGATCTGTGCGAACTGCCTGAGCCAGATCGAAACCGAGGTCAGGGCGGCTGTGGCGGAGGCCGAGCTGCCGCCGGAGAAGCTGCGGCGCATGTTCAAGGTCTTCACGCAGGCGAGCCTTCGCCTGTTTTTTCAGGACCGCAAGCTTTACGAGATCGCGGCATCGGCGGCCACTGAACAGTGGCAGGCCGCGCGTGCGTATGAGGAGCGCGTCCAGCAGTTGCTTCAGGAAGTCCTGCAAGAGGGCAGGCAGAGTGGGGACTTCGAGCGCAAAACGCCCCTGGACGAGACTGCCATGGCGATTTACCTCGTTCTGCGGCCGTACCTCAACCCGCTGATGCTGCAGCACAGCTTCGATTACACCGATACGGCGCCGGCGCACCTGTCGAGCCTCGTCCTTCGCAGTCTGTCCCCATGAAATTTCAATGTGACTATTGACTAATTTGGTCACTCGAACAATAATGAAAGCCGTCATCACTTCGCCGATGAGACTTTCATGCGCTTCCGCCGCCTGGTTTCCTTTGTCGTTTGTGCCTTGCCGTTTGCGCTCGTCGCTTGCGGCGGTAAGGCCCCCTCCGATCCGCGCACCGAGGTGCCGCTCGTGCGTTCCGCGATCGTTCAGAACGCGAGTGCCGCATCGCGTTCGTTTACGGGAACCGTAGCCGCACGCGTGCAGAGCGACCTCGGGTTTCGCGTGTCGGGCAAGGTGCTCGAGCGGCTGGTGGATGCGGGGCAGACCGTCAAACGTGGTCAGCCGCTCATGCGCATCGATCCCGTCGATCTGAAGCTGGCCGCGCAGGCTCAGCAGGAGGCGGTTGCAGCCGCACGAGCACGGGCGCTGCAGACGGCGGGCGATGAAGCTCGCTACCGAGACCTGCGCGGCACCGGCGCGATATCGGCTTCGGCCTACGACCAGGTCAAGTCGGCGGCGGATGCGGCCAAAGCCCAGCTCAGTGCCGCGGAAGCGCAAGCCGACGTGGCCCGTAACGCGACCCGATATGCCGAGCTGGTGGCGGACGCGGATGGTGTCGTCATGGAAACGCTGGCTGAACCGGGCCAGGTCGTGAGCGCCGGACAGACGGTGGTGCGCTTGGCCCACGCCGGGCGTCGCGAGGCCGTCATCCAGTTGCCTGAAACGCTGCGCCCCGAGATCGGTTCGGTGGCACAAGCGACACTCTTCGGCACGCAAGGCGCAAGCGTCCCGGCCACGCTTCGCCAACTCTCCGATACTGCGGATCGCCTCACGCGCACGTTCGAAGCGCGGTATGTCCTGCAAGGAGATCTGGCCAACGCCCCGTTGGGCGCCACGGTGACGATCCAGATTCCGGACGCGCGCTCCTCCGTGCAAGGCGCGTTGCAAGTGCCGATGGGGGCACTGCTCGACACGGGCAAGGGCCCCGGGGTATGGGTCATCGACGGCGAGCCGGCCAAGGTGTCCTGGCGGCCGGTTTCAATTCAGCATCTGGATGACGACAGCGCACGCATCACCGCTCGACTCCAACAAGGCGACCGGGTCGTCGCGCTCGGCGCACATCTGCTGCACGAGGGCGAGCGTGTTCGGGTGGCAGGCCAAACCGTTGCCGCGGCGACCGAAGGAGTCCGTCCGTGAGTACAGGCCGTTTCAACCTATCTGCGCTCGCCGTGCGCGAGCGCGCCATCACCTTGTTCCTGATCTGCCTGATTTCGCTGGCGGGACTCATTTCGTTCTTCAAGCTCGGGCGCGCGGAGGATCCGGCCTTTACGGTCAAGGTGATGACGATCATCACCGCGTGGCCGGGTGCCACCGCGCAGGAAATGCAGGATCAGGTTGCCGAGAAGATCGAAAAGCGCATGCAGGAGTTGCGCTGGTACGACCGGACCGAAACCTACACGCGACCGGGGCTGGCCTTCACGACCTTGACGTTGCTCGACAGCACGCCGCCTTCGCAAGTGCAGGAGGAGTTCTACCAAGCCCGGAAAAAAGTCGGCGACGAGCTCGCCAATCTTCCCCCTGGCGTGATCGGCCCCATGGTCAACGACGAATACGCCGATGTCACCTTTGGGCTGTTCGCGCTCAAGGCCAAGGGCGAACCGCAGCGCTTGATGGTGCGCGATGCCGAGAAGTTGCGCCAACGGTTGTTGCATGTTCCGGGCGTGAAGAAGGTCAACATCATCGGCGAGCAGGCGGAGCGAATCTACGTTCAGTTCTCGCATGAGCGTCTGGCCACATTGGGTGTCAGTCCGCAGGACGTGTTCGCCGCGCTCAACGGCCAGAACGCCTTGACGCCGGCCGGCTCGATAGAGACCAAGGGCCCCGATGTGGTCGTTCGTTTGGACGGCGCCTTCGACGCATTGCAGAAGATTCGCGACACACCGGTCACGGCGCAAGGTCGCACGCTGAAGCTGTCGGATATTGCCACCGTCAGCCGTGGCTACGAAGATCCCGCGACATTCATGATCCGCAACAACGGCGAGCCGGCCTTGCTATTGGGCATCGTCATGCGCGACGGCTGGAACGGACTCGATCTCGGCAAGGCACTGGACTCGGAGGTGGGTACGATCAACGCCGAGTTGCCGCTCGGCATGAGCCTGAGCAAGGTGACGGACCAGGCCGTCAACATCAAGTCGGCGGTTGACGAGTTCATGATCAAGTTCTTCGCCGCATTGCTGGTGGTGATGCTGGTGAGCTTCATCAGCATGGGCTGGCGCGTGGGCGTCGTCGTTGCTGCGGCGGTACCGCTGACGCTGGCGGCCGTCTTCATGGTGATGGCGGCGACGGGCAAAAATTTCGATCGCATCACGCTCGGGTCCCTGATTCTTGCGCTGGGTCTGCTGGTGGACGACGCGATCATCGCCATTGAAATGATGGTGGTGAAAATGGAGGAGGGTTACGACCGCGTGGCCGCTTCCGCCTATGCGTGGAGCCATACCGCGGCACCGATGCTATCGGGCACGCTCGTGACGGCCGTCGGCTTCATGCCCAACGGCTTCGCCCGATCCACGGCTGGCGAATACACCAGCAATATGTTCTGGATCGTTGGCATTGCACTGATCGCGTCATGGGTCGTCGCTGTGGTTTTCACACCGTACTTGGGTGTCAAGCTGCTGCCCGACTTCAAGAAAGTCGAAGGAGGGCACAACGCGATCTACGACACGCCGCGCTACAACCGTTTCCGTCGGTTGCTGGGGCGGGTGATTGCGCGCAAGTGGCTGGTCGCCGGTTCGGTCGTGGGCCTCTTCGTTTTGGCTATCGGCGGTATGGCGGTAGTGAAAAAGCAGTTCTTCCCGATTTCCGATCGCCCCGAAGTGCTCGTCGAAGTGCAGATGCCCTATGGCACGTCGATCGTGCAAACGAGCGCCGCCACGGCGAAGGTGGAAGCCTGGCTTGCCAAACAAAAGGAAGCCAAGATCGTCACGGCCTACGTGGGTCAGGGTGCGCCACGCTTCTATTTGGCCATGGGTCCGGAGTTGCCCGATCCGTCGTTTGCCAAGATCGTGGTGCGCACCGACAGTCAGGATGAGCGCGACGCGTTGAAGCAGCGGTTGCGACAAGCCGTCGCCGACGGCCTGGCCTCCGAAGCGCGCGTGCGCGTGACGCAACTCGTATTCGGTCCCTATTCGCCGTTCCCTGTTGAATACCGCGTCACGGGTCCCGATCCGGACAAGCTGCGCGATATTGCGGCTCGAGTTGAGCACGTGATGAATGCCAGCCCGATGATGCGCACGGTCAACACCGACTGGGGCACGCGCACGCCCAGCCTGCACTTCACGTTGCAGCAGGACCGATTGCAGGCAGTGGGACTGAGCTCCAGCGCCGTGGCGCAGCAGCTGCAATTCCTGCTGACCGGCGTCCCTGTCACTACCGTACGTGAGGACATTCGTACGGTGCAGGTTATCGCCCGCTCGGCCGGCGACACCCGCTTGGACCCGGCCAAAATAGGCGACTTCACATTGGCGGGCGCCAACGGGCAGCGCATCCCGCTGTCGCAAGTGGGCAAGATCGAGGTGCGCATGGAGGAGCCGATCATGCGGCGGCGCGACCGTATGCCGACGATCACCGTGCGCGGCGATATCGCCGATGGCTTGCAGCCCCCGGATGTATCGGCGGCGATCACCAAACAGCTTCAGCCCATCGTCGACAAGCTGCCGAGCGGGTATCGCATCGAGCAGGCCGGCTCGATCGAGGAGTCGGGCAAAGCGACGAAAGCCATGTTGCCGCTCTTTCCAATCATGCTGGCGATTACGTTGCTCATCATCATCTTTCAGGTGCGCTCCATCTCCGCAATGGTCATGGTGTTCCTGACCAGCCCGCTGGGGCTGATCGGTGTGGTGCCGACGCTGATTCTGTTTCGCCAACCGTTCGGCATCAATGCGTTGGTTGGCTTGATTGCGCTCTCGGGCATCCTGATGCGCAACACACTGATTCTGATCGGTCAGATTCGCGAGAACGAACGGGCGGGATTGGATCCGTTTCACGCGCTCGTCGAAGCCACCGTGCAGCGTGCGCGACCGGTGGTCCTGACCGCGTTGGCAGCGATTTTTGCCTTTATCCCGCTGACTCATTCGGTGTTCTGGGGAACCCTCGCGTACACATTGATCGGCGGTACGTTGGCTGGAACAATCTTGACGCTGATGTTCCTGCCGGCCATGTATTCGATCTGGTTCAAGATCAGGCCGCGTGATACGAACGATCGGGGGATAGGCCCGCACGAACACGCGCAGTCCGTGAAAGAGATGCTCGATGACGAGTTCGCCGCCAAGTCATGAACCTCGAATGAAAGACCCGGCGGGGCGGCTCATCCGCTCTTTATCCTCATTCACCTGCTAGAAGAGAACTGCTATGTCGAATTCCAAAGTGGTCGTTGTGACCGGCGTGTCATCGGGTATCGGGCGCGCCACCGCAGAGAAGTTCGTCAAACGAGGTTGCCAGGTATTCGGCACGGTACGTAACCCTGCAAACGCACAGCCCATACCGGGTGTTGTGCTGATCGAAATGGATATCCGTGACGACACTTCGGTTCAACGCGGATTCGAGGCCATCATCGCTCGAGCTGGGCGCATCGACGTGCTGATCAATAGCGCGGGCGTGACCTTGCTCGGCGCGACCGAGGAAACGTCGGTTGCCGAGGCCCAGGCACTGTTCGATACCAACGTTTTTGGGGTTTTGCGAACGATACAAGCGGTGCTGCCGCATATGCGCGCGCAGCGTGCGGGACGAATCGTCAACATTAGTTCCGTGCTCGGCTTCCTTCCGGCTCCGTACATGGGGCTCTATTCGGCTTCCAAGCATGCCGTCGAAGGAATGTCCGAGACCCTGGATCATGAGGTGCGCAAGTTCGGAGTCCGCGTGGTGCTGGTCGAGCCTTCCTATACCAAGACCAATCTGGATCTCAATGCACCCCATGCGGCGTCCAAGATCGCAGCCTACGACGATGAGCGCGCAGTCGTTTCCCGCGCCATTCAAAAAAGTGTCAGCGAGGCGCCAGAGCCCGATGGCGTCGCAACCACGATCGTCGATGCGGCGTTGGGCGAATGGAAAATGCGGCGCGCGCCGAAAGGTCAAGCCTCTTTGCTGAGTAAATTGCGTCGCTTCATGCCGGCCGGTCCCGTCGATGCAAGCTTGAGAAAGACATTTGGGCTTTCGTGACGGTTCTTTCGCGATGTTCTAAGCGCTCGCGCCATAGTTGCTCTCAGCCGCTTCTCCGCGATCCGCGTCGGGGGCGTCGTTGTCACCCTCATCAGAACGCGGCCTGCAGCCAGTAATCGAAGGCGAGCACGGCGAACGAGCAAAGAAGCCCCATCGCCAGGTTCGTCAGACGATGCTCGAGATCGGCGTGCCGATAAAGCCAGGCAACGACGAGAAACAGCGCTTCGACGACCACCTGCACCACGAACACCGCGAGCATCAGCCCATACTCGTAGCCCATCTGCTTGAAGTTCGCGAAGCTCATGCCGAATGCCGCAATCCAGGACCCGACACGGTAGAGCTCATAGATGAACAATAGCGCCGGGAACACGTAGCTCACGACGTAGGTGGGCTTCGTCGCATGCTGCAGCTCGAAATGAAAATGGTGTGTATTTTCCATGTCAGCCTCCTACGTCGTCTTCGGTCATGTTACGCGCCTCGATACATGCCCGCATCAAGGACCGAACAGCGCAACCAGTCCGAACAGTCTCGCCAGGGCGGGAACGGTCGTCAAAAGCACGAGCGCCACCACCGTAATGCTCAGAACAATCCAAAGATAGCGATTCCGCTGGGGCGCATGCACACGGGTCCCAGACTGCGGCAATACGCGGATTACAAAGATCAACGCAACATTGCCCGCCACGAGTGTCGCAAATACGAGTGTACGAGCGAAGGGCAGTGGGTAGCCTTGAGTCAGCAGACCCGCATAGAGCCCTAATACGAGCATGGCTGCCAAAAGGCCAGCCGTTGCCCCTCGAGCCAGTGCGCGGTTCGAAAGCAGCCGCTCGCCGGCGCGTCGTGGCGGCACACGCATCAGGTTCGCCCGCTCAGGCTCGTTCTCGAATACGACCGAGCATACTGGATCGATAACCAGTTGCAGAAAAACGATGTGGACCGGCGCGAGCAGGGGCGGCCAGCCGACAAGAACCGGAATCATCGTGGCGGCGATCATCGGAATGTGAACGGCCACCGTGTAGCTGATCGCTTGCACGAGATTGGCGTAGATACGCCTGCCCAGCCGTATCGCCGATACGATCGGCGCGAAGTCGTCACGCAGCAAGACCAGCGAGGCGACCTCGCGTGCCACTTCGGCGCCGCGCAACCCCATTGCAATGCCGATGTGCGCCGCCTTGAGCGCCGGTGCGTCGTTCACGCCGTCGCCCGTCATTGCGACCACCTGGCCACTTTCCCGGAACGCGTTGACGAGCCGTAGCTTTTGCTCCGGCTTCACCCGTGCGAATGTGTCGACATTCTCAATGGCATCGCGAAGCTGTACGTCGTCCATCGCTGCCACTTCCCCGCCGGTCACGATCCGTGCGCCGTCGATTCCGACTTCGGTCGCAATAGCCCGCGCCGTAGATGGATAATCGCCGGTGATCATCACCACGCGGATGCCGGCTGCCTGGCATTGCGCGATGGCCTCCGCAACTTCCGGACGCACCGGGTCCAAGAGACCGACCAGGCCTACGAAAGAAAAGTCGAAGTCATGCTGTTTTTCGGGCCAGCCCGCATGTGAGTGCTGTGCCTTGGCCACCCCAAGCACCCGTAGTCCGCCCGACGCCATCTGCGCAGCATGGTCGAGGACGGTTTGCGTTTCCCGCTCACCAAGGTGACACAGAGCACAGACCGCCTCCGGCGCGCCCTTGCAGGCCACTGCGTGATGGCCGGGTTCCGGCGTATGCCATGCGTGGGACATCGCCGGCAACTCCGGCGTCAGCGCGTACTCATGAACCAGCGACCAGTCCTTGTGAAGACGTCCGGTGCCGGCGAGTCCAACCCGACCCGTTTCGTGAAATGCGCGCTCCATTGGATCGACAGGCTCGATTTCGCTGGCGAGCACCAGATATTCGATCAGCTCGTGATATGCCTCGTCTATGCGCTGAGTGGTCTCATCGATGACTTGCCGCTTTCCTTGGGCGAACAGCACGCGCACGGACATGCGATTTTGCGTCAGTGTGCCCGTCTTGTCGACACAGAGTACCGAAGTCTGGCCAAGCGTTTCGATCGCGCTCATGCGGCGCGTCAGCACGCCTTCGTTAGCGATGCGGCGCGCCCCTAACGCCATGAATACGGTCAATATCACCGGAATCTCTTCGGGAAGAATCCCCATGGCCAGCGTGATGCCCGCCAGCACACCCGGAAGCCACTCCCCGGAGCGCCAACGATAGGCCGCGACGAGCAGCAAACACAGTGCGATCGAAGTCAACGCGAAGCGATTGACGAACGTTCTCGTTTCGAGTTGCAACGGCGAGCGGGCTTCCGTGATGCCGGTCAACGATTTGCCAATGCGACCGAGCGTGGTATTCGGCCCCGTCGCTGTCACGATCATTTGCCCCTGACCCTGCACGACCATCGAACCAAAAAACAGTTGACTGTCCGGGGCTTGCTCGGAACGTACATTGGCTCGCGAAGCGGATTTATTCACCGAAACGGATTCGCCCGTCAGAAGCGACTCGTCGACGCTCAGTTCGTGAGCCTCCGTCAAGGTTCCGTCAGCCGGCACGCGGGCTCCCTCGTCGACGAAAACCACGTCGCCCGGCACCAGTTCGGCAGCGGAAACGAGTTGCCGTTGTCCGTCTCGAAGCACCTGCGCGCGGGGCGCGGACAGTTCGCGAAGAGAGTCGAGAACCTGAGCGGTGCGGTGACTTTGGAAGACGGTGAGAAAGACGATCCCGGCCACGAAAGCGAGGAGCGTCAGCGCTTCGGAAACGTCCCCGAGCACAAGATAGATAGCGCTCGCAGCGAGCAGCAGCAGGAACATGGGCTCACGAAGCACTTCCCCCAATGTTCGCCACCAGGTGCGCCGCAGCGTGGAGTCCACGACGTTGCGGCCGAAGCGGGCACGCAGTTGCTCCACGCGTGCGCTCGTCAGCCCACGCGTTTTGTCGGCGTCCCCAGCCGGCGATGCCGGTTCGACGTAACCGGCGACGACGTCCGGGACGGACTCTACGCGATTTGCCGGCATTTTGGTGTCGATTTATACGAGTACTGCGTGATGGAACCGGCTGCTCAACGACGGGCGGCGCCCCGACAGCTCTTACAGATCTGGATGACTCCATGGGCATCCGGATCATCCCAATAGAAACGCAATTCAGCCCCGCCGTCTGCGGGCACGTCGAATATACCGCTGGTTATGTAGGAGCGTACCCATCTCTAGAATGGCGCCAGGCGCCCCCGCCATCCTTGACTTGCATCAAGTAGTTGATTTTGGGCGTGCTACAAACGCATTCAGCGGAATCTTCAGATAACTGATGCCGTTTTCCTCGACGGGTGGAAATCCGCCGGCCCGTGTGTTGATCTGCACCGACGGCAGAAGAACGGGCATGGCGAGCGTCGCATCACGCGTTTAGCGCAGGCGTGCACTCATTATATTTACAGATAGTTTATATTTAAATATAATGAGTGCGTGTGAGTCATTGAGTGCGCGATGAAGAAGAACTCCGCTCGAATCGACCTGTCGGCGATGCAATCGGCGGCGGAAAAGGCCTGTGCGCTTCTGAAGGTTCTGGCCAATCCGGACAGGTTGCTGCTGATGTGTCAGTTATCCCAAGGGGAGTGGTGTGTGAGCGATCTGGAGGAGCAGTTGGGAATTCATCAGCCCACACTCTCCCAGCAGCTCGGGGTGCTCCGCGATAACGCGCTCGTCGAGACGCGGCGGGAAGGGAAGAACATCTTTTACTCCATCGCGAGTACGGAAGCGATTGCGATCATGGCCGTGCTGTACGACCAGTTTTGCGCGCAATGAAGATGAGGAGTGGCGATGTCGATCGATATCGTGAGTTTCACGCCGGGTCTGTCACTGGCCGGCGGTCTGGTGATAGGCGTCGCGGCTGCCGTGCTTGTTTTGTTCAACGGACGTATCGCGGGCATCAGCGGCATTCTCGGTAACGTGCTCGGCTCGCCGCAGACAGATGCGGGCTGGCGTCTCGCTTTTCTTGCAGGGCTTGTCGGGGCGCCCGTGTTGGCAGTGTTGCTCGGGCACCCGATAGCACCCGATATCCAGGCCGGATGGGGCGAAATACTCGTAGCAGGATTTCTGGTCGGTATCGGCACGCGTTACGCGAGCGGGTGCACGAGCGGCCATGGTGTCTGTGGGATCTCGCGTGGCTCCCTCCGTTCGGTCGTTGCGACGGCAACGTTCATGGCGAGCGGTATCTTGACCGTTTTCGTCCACAGGCATCTGCTGGGAGGCTGAGATGGGTTGGCTTACCGCACTACTTTCCGGGCTTCTTTTCGGAATCGGCCTGATGCTATCCGGCATGGCCAATCCGGCGAAAGTGCTCGGGTTCCTCGACATCGCCGGACGATGGGATCCGTCGCTGGCATTTGTAATGGCTGGGGCAATAGCCATCGGGGCCATTGCGTTTGCCTTTGCAAAGCGTCTGAAGAAATCCCTGCTGGGCTTGCCGATGTGGATTCCGAGCAGTTCGTCCGTTACCCTGAGACTGGTTCTCGGCAGCGCAGCGTTTGGCGTGGGCTGGGGGCTTGCGGGATTTTGCCCGGGTCCGGCGTTGGTCGCCCTGGGCGCAGGCTTTTCGAAGGCATGGGGTTTTGTGGCTGCGATGCTCGCCGGTATGGCTGTATTCGAGTTGATACGATGGTCGTCCGCTTCACCTGGTGTGTGAGTTGACATGTCAACTCGATTACGACGGCAAGCATTACGGCATTTGCAAGGCCGTCTGAAACACGCTACTTGAGCCAGACGCATAGGCTTATTCGACCCGATAGAGCCCGACACAGCCCAGATCCGTTCGAACAGCCAGCAAGCCGTCGTGCGTCCATGCAAGCGCAGCGGACTTTGCGACTTGATCGATTCGCAGCTCCCCATGCTTGCGCATCGTCGGCAATTCATACACATGAGCGAGGCCGCGGCTAAAGAAGGCCAGGCGGTCGTGTTCGGTGTCGATCGCGAAGTCGCCATCGCCCAAATCATTCAGATTCGGCCAAGTTGCAACAGGTTCACCCGACGCCAGTTCGAAGGCCATCAGGCGCCAGCGTCCATACTTCTCCTTGACGAGCACGCGTCGATCGTCTGCCGTGAAGGCGAGTTTGTTGACCATTTCAAAGTCGCCCTGAATGCTCGAGCGCAGCATCCTGCTCGTGATGTCATGAATAAGAATGTGGCCCGCCTTCGCGCAATGCGCCAGAAGAGCGCCGTCCGCGGAGAGTGCGCCGGTGAGCTGCGGGCTGTGGCCGGCATAGCGCTCCGGTTCGATGTTCAGGCGCAACAGGTCCTTCTCGCCGGCCAGATCGCGCACGACGAGTTCCGGTTCTTCGTACCACGCCGCGACCGCTCCCTGACAGTCCAGAAAGCTTGCCGGTGTCTTGTTCGGCGGTGTAAGCGCATCGATGCCGTTTGTTGTCGGGTCCCACACCCGGATCTGATGGTCGGCGCGAAACAGCACTGTTCGTCGCTCAGGCACGGGCATCAGTTTCCATACCAGGCTGTTCTGGCCAACAAATGCGAATGACTCACCGCTTCCATCGCGTGCGACTCGCCACAATGCATCGCCTTGCCTGGCATCGTCATATTGATTGACCAGCAAGCTTTCCTCAAACTCGGCAATGGCCAGGGCGCCCGTGTATCCACGGCCGAGATACCGCAGCATGCAGGGGGCGCCTGCTGTCGCATGGGGATCGGCGAGCACCATCCCCTTGCGCAGCCGTGAGCCTTCTTCTTTTTCAAGAAAGCGTCGCAAGGACAAATCGTCAGCGTGTGGCTTAACCATCTCCTTCGCCTTGCCAGGGGCGCCGGAAGTTAGCACGACATTCAAGCCATCGATCCGCGTAGCCCAGATTTTCCCCGTGGCTGGATCATGGAACATGCGAGTACGGTCCAATTTTCGTTCCTCGTTATGGTGTTGTGATTCACAGGCCTGCGGCTTGCTCAGCGCTCCTTCGATTCGTGAGAGGATAAGGCAAAGATAACTGTATCAGGACAATCCGGGTCCTTTCCGAGACGGGATCGATGCACTGGGCCCGACGCCCGTGGCGATGCCGGGCTTTATAGTGAGCGCATTGGCACTCATCGGCTAGTTACTATCGGAAGACGATATGAAAACGACGGTTCTATCCAGTTGGAATCAGTTTATGGAATTGACATCCGGGCTCGATGGATGGGCGTTTCGTGGTCAGCAAAGCGCCGCTTGGCATCTCGAGAGTTCGCTGTCACGGTACATGCGCGCCTATGTGCATGACAAAAGCGAATGGCGCGGCCGTGAAGAGCGGGCCATTCGCGTGTTTCGGCGCAAGGCACACAATTTTCTCGACCATCCGGCGCTGCTGGTCAATGACTTGCGCTGTCTTGCGCTCATGCAGCACCACGGCGCACCGACGCGCCTCCTCGATTTCACGAAGAGCCCATTCGTGGCGGCATTTTTTGCGCTCGAGCGTGCCATCGACGATTCGGCGATTTTCGCGCTCAACACGCCGGCCCTCTGGAATAACCGGGCGCTGCCGCGAGCAAACCCCGGTCTCACGCGAGACGTCATCGATCCTCGCGTTGAAGGCCGCTTCGATCAGTACTTCTTTTGTAACTGCAACGAAGTGATTTGGTTCGGAGAGCCGACCGAGATGGACGATCGGTTAATCGCGCAGTCCGGCACGTTCGTTGTACCTGGCGTCATCGACAAGCCGCTGCAGGAGATTCTCGACGGCTACGATGCCAGCGAGGAGCTGCTGCATAAAATCGTGCTTCCCGCTAGTGTGCGCGTGGATGCCATGAAATGGCTGTATCGGATGAATATCACCAACGCTTCGCTGTTTCCTGGCCTCGATGGGCTGGCCCGTTCGATCGCATTGGAACTGGAAATCGTCTGGCCCGGCATGATTGCGCTGCGCTGAATCAAGCTGGGGCGATTGCGTTCCCCGCATATCGCATCGATGCGGGGAACAACGGACGCTTTACTTCAACGCACGTCCGAAAACCTCTCCCAGTTCGGCATCTTCGACGATCGGCGCGATGTCGAGCTGCATCAAGTCGCTCCACATATATGCGAATTCGGTCAGCGCCTTCGCATCGTCAGTCTCCAGCAAGTCGAACCCGCCGTTGAGGTCCGCGCGTGTCCATCGGCCGAGCAATTTGACGCCGGCCGGCGGGAGTCCACCGGTGTTCTGAAATCGTTCGATCGCTTCGGCCCGGGACTGCGTGTTCGGGGCCCAGGT
>NZ_DASXWY010000221.1:0-11605 GCF_036503415.1 Trinickia sp.
TGGAGTTCTTCTACCCCGAGGAGATCGCCGCCTTCGAACGCGAGTTCGTCGAGGCGAACCAGGCCGCCTACATGGAGACCTGCGTCGAGGACGACGAGATCGCCCTGCGCATGGATGCCGGCCGCAAGGCCCTGATGGAGCGCGGCGACGACGACGCCGGCCCCTACCAGAGCCCGATGGAAGACGGCATGCAGCACTTCCACGAGTTCCTGCGGCGCGAGCTCGGCGACATCTGACACGCTGCAGCGCGGCAAGAAAGGCGGGCAAGGAGGCTTTCCCTCCTTGCCCGCCTTTTTGTCTAGACTGAAAGCAAAACAACCGGTGTCTCAACGAAGTTCGTCGTCCAACGAGGATCATCATGCCGCACACCCATTACACGACGCTGATTCTGGCCGTCAACCTTGCCGAACGGCTGGCAAGCGCCCCCGAAAGCGTGCTCGTTTTTGACTGCAGCTTCGATCTGGCAAACCCCGACGCCGGCCAAAAGGCCTATGCGGGCGGCCACATCCCCGGCGCGCACTATCTGCATCTGGAGCGCGACCTGTCCGGGGCGAAGACGGGCAAGAACGGCAGACATCCACTGCCTGATCGCGCGGCACTGGTCGACACGCTGGCTTCGCACGGGCTCATGCAGGGTCAGCAAGTCGTCGCCTACGATGCGCAAGGCGGAATGTTCGCTGCCCGCCTGTGGTGGTTGTTGCGCTGGCTCGGTCACGACTCGGTGGCCCTCCTCGACGGCGGCCTGCAGGCATGGCAGGGCGCCGGCTACGCCCTCGAGACAGAGCCGGCCGGGCGCAAGCAAGGCAACTTCAAGGCGGGCGCGCCGCTCGCCGTCACCGTCGATGCCCACGCGCTCGAGCAAAACCTCACGACACATGAGCGACTCGTCGTCGACGCACGATCGCCCGACCGTTATCGCGGTGAAAACGAGACGATCGATCCCGTCGCGGGACACATCCCAGGCGCGGTCAATCGCTTCTTCAAGGACAACCTGGGCTCCGATGGCCGTTTCAAACCCGCTCATACGCTGCGCGACGAATTCAAGGCGGTCGTCGGCTCGACGCAGCCCGAGCATGTCGTACTGCAATGCGGCTCGGGGGCCACGGCGTGTCATAACGCGCTTGCGATGGAGATAGCGGGCCTGCATGGCGCCGCGCTCTATCCAGGCTCGTGGAGCGAGTGGTGTGCCGACCCGTCGCGCCCGATTGCGACCGGGCCAAATCCTTGATCCAGGGTCGCCACGACCTCGCCCGCTTCGTAAATCGGCTGCACCGCAATCGCAAGCTGCGCGCAGCCGATCGCCCGCATCAATGCAGCTTCACACGCGGCAGCGTCGTGCGCCGCAGCCAATGCGCGAACGTATCGAGCATCATGCGCGGATAGCCGTGCAGCGCCGCGATATGAAGCCGGTAAAGCGACATATACATGAAGCGCGCGAAGAGCCCCTCGACCAGCATGCTGCCGCCGATCAGTCCGCCCATCAGATTGCCGACCGCACTGAAATGGCCGAGCGAGACGAGCGAACCGAAATCGCGGTAGGTGAATTCCGGCAACGGCCGGCCCTCGAGCCGGCAGCGCAGCGCTCGCAACAGAAAACTCGCCTGCTGATGCGCGGCCTGCGCCCGTGGGGGTACGTTGCGCTCGTTACCGGGCCATGGGCACGCGGCACAATCGCCCATCGCGAAGATGTTGTCGTCGACTTCCGTTTGGAGCGTGCGCCGCACCGAGAGTTGACCGAGCCGCGTGACGGGTAGCCCCTCCAGGTTCGAGAGCACAGCGGGCGCCTTGATCCCGGCGGCCCAGACTGTCAGATCGGCGCGCACGGTGTTGCCGCTCGCCGTACGCACGAGGCCCGGCGCCACTTCGGCCACGGTCTCGCCGATCATCAGTTTCACACCGAGCTGAGTCAACAACTGCGCCGTCGCGCTCGAGACGCGCTCTTGCAGCGCGGGGAGAATGCGCGGCCCCGCCTCGATCAGCACGATGCCGATGTCGTGCCGCGGATCGAGCTTGTGCAGACCGTAGGCCGACAATACTTGCGCCGTGTTGCGCAATTCCGCCGATAACTCGACGCCGGTCGCGCCGCCGCCCACGATCGCCACCTGGATGCGCGGCTCCGTCGTGGCAGACGTGCCCGGACCGCATTCGACCGTTTCGTGCGCGCGATGCTCGGCCCGCATGCACGCCGCGATGAGCCGCTTGCGAAAGCGCTCGGCCTGGCCGACGGTATCGAGCGCGATGGAGTGCTCTTCGGCGCCCTTGACGCCGAAAAAATGCGTGGTACTGCCGATGGCAATGACGAGCGTGTCGTATTCGAGTTCGCGTTGCGGCAACAGCTCCTCGCCGTCGTCGTCGCGAAGCGGCCCGAGGACGATGCGTTTGGCCGCGCGATCGAGCCCGATGAGTTCGCCTTGCTGAAACTCGAAGCCATGCCAGCGCGCCTGCGCCGCGTACTCGAGCTCTTGCGTGAACGGATCCATGCTGCCCGCGGCCACTTCGTGAAGCAGCGGCTTCCAGATATGGGTCGGATTCCGATCGACGAGCGTCACCTGCGCGCGGGCGGCGCCACTACCCTTTCGGCGGACATAGCGGTCGCCAAGCCGCGTTGCCAGCTCGAGCCCGCCCGCACCTCCTCCCACGACAACGAAACGATGCATGCTGATTCTCCGTATTTGCCGTTGCTGATTCTGCTTGCCGGCGCCCGTATGCGAGCGGGGCCACGCGTCGAAAAGGGATTGGCGGGCGGCGCGCCCGCGGAGAGGCCGCTCAGCGCATCAATGCGCTTCCTCCCAATTCGCGCCCGCGCCAACTTCCGCCACGAGCGGCACCTTGAGTTCCGCCACGCCGCACATCAATTGCGGCAGTTTTTCTCGCACGGTCGGTAATTCATCGTCGGGGACTTCGAGCACGAGTTCGTCGTGCACTTGCATGATCATGCGGCTCGCGGCCCGTTCGCGTTCGAGCCATGCCTGAACCGCGATCATCGACATCTTGATCAGATCGGCGGCGGTGCCCTGCATCGGAGCGTTGATCGCCGCACGCTCGGCCGCCTGCCTGCGCGGTCCGTTACCGCCGTTGATTTCGGGCAGCCACAGACGCCGGCCGAACACCGTTTCGACATAGCCTTTTTGCTTGGCGCTCGCCCGCGTGTCGTCCATATAGCGCGCAACGCCTGGGTACCGGGCGAAGTAGCGGTCGATGTAGAGCTTCGCCGCATCGCGCGTAATGCCGAGATTCGAAGCGAGGCCGAATGAGCTCATCCCGTAGATCAGCCCGAAGTTGATGACTTTCGCGATGCGGCGCTGGTCGTTCGTCACCTCGAGCGGCGTGACGCCGAAAACCTCCGCGGCCGTTGCGCGATGGATGTCTTCGCCTTCGGCGAACGCGCGCAGCAGCGATTCGTCGCCCGAGATATGCGCCATGATTCGCAATTCGATCTGCGAGTAGTCGGCCGATACGAGCTTGCTGCCCGGCGGCGCGACGAACGCCTCGCGAATGCGGCGCCCCTCGCCGGTGCGCACGGGGATGTTCTGGAGATTCGGCTCGTTCGAGGCGAGACGTCCGGTGACCGCCACGGCCTGCGCGTAATTCGTATGAACGCGGCCCGTCTTGGCGTTGACCATGCGCGGCAGTTTGTCGGTGTAAGTGGACTTCAGCTTCGATAATGCGCGGTGTTCGAGCAGCAGCTTCGGCAACGGATAGTCTTCAGCGAGCTTTTGCAACACCTCTTCGTCCGTCGACGGCGCCCCGCTGGGCGTCTTCTTGATCACCGGCAATTGCAAGCGTTCGAAAAAAATCTGGCCGATCTGCTTGGGCGAGCCGAGATTGAATTCGCCGCCAGCAAGCGCATAGGCTTCGCCTTCGAGCTCGATGAGCCGCCCTGCGATCTCGCTGCTCTGTCGCCGCAGTCGCTCGCTGTCGATCAGCACACCATTGCGCTCGATCTTGCGCAGCACGCGCGAAGTGGGAATTTCGATGTTGCGATAGATGTGCAGCAGCCCCGGCTCCACTTCGACTTGCGGATAGAGCGCCGTATGCAGCTGGTACGTGATATCCGCGTCTTCCGCGGCATATTCGGCCGCGGCGCCGAGCGGCACTTCATCGAAGCCGATTTGCTGCGCGCCTTTGCCCGCCACGTCCTCGTACTTGATCGTTTTCACGCCGAGGTGGCGCATCGCAAGACTGTCCATATCGTGGGTTCGATGCGATTCGAGCACATACGATTGAAGCAGCGTGTCGTGCTCGACGCCATCCAATGCGATGCCGTAATTGGCGAGCACTTGCTCGTCGTACTTCAGGTGCTGCCCGAGTTTTTTCCGTTCCGGATTCTCGAGCCAGGGCTTGAGCCTCGCGAGTACCTCGTCGCGCGGCAGTTGCTCGGGCGCGTCCGGACCGCGATGCGCCAACGGTATATAAGCGGCGCAGCCGGCGCCGACCGACAGTGAGATCCCCACGATCTGCGCCACCATCGGATCGAGCGACGTCGTCTCCGTGTCGAACGAGGTGAGCGGCGCCGTCTCGATCTTGTCGAGCCACGCTTCGAAGTGCTCCCACGTCTGAACGGTCTCGTAGCACCGCGGCGCATCGATGGTCGGCGCCGCTTCGGTCAACAGCACATCCGCCGCGCCGGGCTCTATGCTTTGCACCTCCTCGGCCCGCTCGATCAAAGCCTCGACTTCGCGCAGCCATGTCTTCAAGCCGTGCCGCATGAACAGCTCGCGCAATTCGAGCGGCGACTCCGGGCGCGCTACGAGCGATGTTTCGATCGACTCGACATGATTTTTCAGATCGCACGCCCGCTCGACCGTCACGAGCTTCTTGCCGAGCGGCAGGAAATCGAGCGCGCGCCGGAGGTTATCGCCCACCGCGCCCTTGATTTCGCCGGCGTGAGCGACGACGCCATCGAGCGTTTCGTACTGCGTCAGCCACTTGACGGCCGTCTTCGGTCCGCATTTCTCGACGCCGGGAACGTTATCCACGGTATCGCCGATCAGCGCGAGGTAATCGACGATCCGCTCGGGCGGGACACCAAACTTGGCAATGACGCCGCCGCGATCGAGCGTTTCGTTCGTCATCGTATTGACGAGCGTCACCCGCTCGCCCACGAGTTGCGCCAGATCCTTGTCGCCGGTGGAAATCAGCACGTTCATGCCGCGCCGTTCGGCCTCGGCCGCCAGCGTCCCGATGACGTCGTCGGCCTCGACGCCGTCCACCATCAGAAGCGGCCAGCCCAGCGCGCGTACGGCGAAGTGAATCGGCTCGATCTGTTTCGCGAGATCGTCGGGCATGGGCGGACGATGAGCCTTGTACTGCGGATACCAATCGTCGCGGAACGTCTTGCCCTTGGCGTCGAACACGCACGCGCTATACTCTGCCGTGACGTCCTTGCGCATGCGCCGCAACATGTTGACTATTCCATAGAGCGCGCCGGTCGGTTCGCCGTCAGGACCCCGCAAGTCAGGCATTGCATGGTAAGCCCGGTAGAGATAGCTCGATCCATCGACCAATACCAGAGTCTTACCTTCCAGGTTCCGTTCTACAGGCATTATGAACAAGAGAAGAAAAGTGATTCCGAGTCTGCGATCGCTCGCAGACCAAGAGCGCGCGACAGCCAAAAAGGCCCGCGCATCGTGGCAGATGTTCACGATTATGGCAGAGTTCATCGAGGCCACCGAGTACCTCTCGGAGATCCGCCCGGCCGTGAGCATCTATGGTTCGGCGCGGCTCAAGCCGAACTCGCCCTACTACAAGCTCGCCACGCAAATCGCGCGCAAGCTCTCGGACGCGGGCTTCGCCGTCATTTCGGGCGGCGGGCCGGGCATCATGGCCGCCGCGAACAAGGGCGCGCATGCCGGCAAGGCGCCATCGGTCGGCCTCAATATCGAGTTGCCGCACGAGCAATCCGGCAATCAGTGGCAGGATATTTCGCTGCGCTTTCGCCACTTCTTTACGCGTAAAGTCACGTTCGTCAAGAACTCGGATGCCGTGATCGTCATGCCCGGCGGCTTCGGCACGCTCGACGAACTCGCCGAAGTGCTCACGCTGATCCAGACCAAGAAGTCGCGCCACGTTCCGATCATTCTGGTGGGTGGCGACTTCTGGAAAGGCTTGCTCGGCTGGTTCGAGAGCGCCCTCGTGCCGATGGGCCTCATCAACCCCGAGGACATGAATCTGATGCAGGTCATCGACGAACCCGACCAGGTGCTCGAGGCCGTGCTCGCGTTCTACGAGGATCGCGAAGAGGCGGAACGCCAGGCGCCCGCCAAGGCCGACGAGGACCGGATGTTTTATTTCTGACGCGGGAGGTACCGCTCGGGCGCTCCGGCTCCGGCTCCAGTTCCAGCTCTGGTAGCGCTATTGGAATGCCACCTCGGCAAAGCTGCGCAGCTTGCGACTATGCAGCCGGTCGAGCCCGTTCATCCGCAACAGCTCCATCGCCTTGACGCCGATCTGCAGGTGCTGATCCACCTGGGCACGATAGAACTGATCGGCCATGCCGGGAAGCTTGAGTTCGCCATGCAACGGTTTATCCGATACGCACAGCAAAGTCCCATAGGGAACGCGGAAACGAAAACCGTTGGCGGCGATCGTCGCGCTCTCCATATCGAGCGCGACAGCCCGGCTTTGCGATAGCCGCTGCACCGGCTCGCGATGATCGCGCAGCTCCCAGTTGCGATTGTCGACACTTGCGACGGTACCCGTGCGCATCACGCGCTTCAGTTCGGCGCCCTCGAGCCGCGTCACGTGCGCGACCGCGCGCTCGAGCGCGACCTGCACTTCGGCCAGTGCGGGAATCGGCACCCATAGCGGCAAGTCGGCATCGAGCACGTGATCCTCGCGCACGTACCCGTGGGCGAGCACGTAGTCGCCAAGGCGCTGCGTGTTGCGCAGCCCCGCGCAGTGGCCCAGCATGATCCAGGCGTGCGGCCGCAAAACCGCGATGTGATCGGTGATCGTCTTCGCATTCGACGGCCCCACCCCGATGTTGATCATCGTGATGCCGCTGCCGTCGGCGCGCTTGAGGTGATAGGCCGGCATCTGCGGCAACCGGACCGGCAGGGTGCCCTCGTCGGGCTGCTCGCCGAGGTTGGCGTTGTAGGTCACGACATCGCCGGGCTCGACGAACGACGTGTACTCGCTGCGATAGGCTCGCAGCTCCTCATCGTCGGTGCGCGCCATCAACGAACGGCCGAGCTTCGTGAACTCGTCGATATAGAACTGATAGTTCGTATAGAGGACGTAGTTCTGAAAATGCGTGGGTGAAGTCGCCGTGTAGTGTCTGAGCCGATGCAGCGAGAAATCGACTCGCGGCGCGGTGAAAAGCGCAAGCGGGTACGGTTCGCCGGGAGCCGGCTCGTAGGTACCGTTGACGATGCGGTCATCGAGCTGCGCGAGATCGGGCGTATCGAACACGTCGCGCATCGCCATGAGCCGGTCCCGCCCGAGGTCGCCTTCGAGATGAATGCCTTCGGCAAAGGCGAAGTGAATCGGAATGGGCTGCTGCGAAACGCCCACCTCGATCGTCACATTGTGATTTCGGGCAAGCAGCCGCAGCTGCTCGCGATAGTAGTTGCCAAAGAGGTCGGGCCGCGTGACGGTGGTCTCGTAGACGCCGGGGCCTGCGACGAACCCATACGAGCGGCGCGAGTCCACGCGCGTGTTGACCTCGGTCTGCAACCGCACGAAGGGATAGCAAGCGCGCACGCGCTCCGCGAACGGCTCGTTGCGCCGGTAGCGTGCGAACGCGTCGCGCAAAAACGCGGTGTTCGCTTCGTACACGGCCGAAAGCCGCGTGACGGCGTCGGCCGCATCGGTGAAAGACTGTGTCGGAAAATCGCTCGGACGCAACGGCCCGGCATGCGGTTTCACGTTCATGTCGTTTTTCATTTTCGTTTGCCTCGCTCGATGCGACGACATTACCACGAACCGCACCGTCTCCGCGGCCCCGGCGGTGAGCCGCCCGTGCCTGGGCGTGCGCAAAAACATACGCGCCAAGCGCCCGGAAAGGAGGGCGCATTTGCTAGAATTGGGGGATTCCCTCGGAGAAAAATCATGAAGCCGTATCTTCCCGTCGCCGTAGCGATCGCCGCGTGGTTTGCCGCGGCGAATCCGGCCGCGGCGGCGCAACCCGCCAACGATGCCCAGACGCGCGCGCAGCGTCATGCCGCCAATGAGGCCGCGGGCTTGCCCGATCTGGAAGCCATCAATCGTCCGGCAGCGCAAGTCTCGTCGAAAGTGGATATCAACGTACCGCGCACCCCGAGCTATTACGAAAAGAGTCCGAGCGGCACCGTCATCACCGAATATCGCGACAAGGGCAAACCGGTCGAAATCGACGTCCGCTCGAATTTGGGCACGCACTATCAGATGAGCGCACCGCCCGACACGTCGCCCAAGGTGCGCGACAATGGCCAACCCAGTACCCGTTTGCCGTCGATCAACCTGCGCTACTGATCGCGCCCGCCGCGCCGGCGAGCCGTGACGCTCGCCGCGGGCTGAAACGGCCCGCGACGCGGCGTCGGTCGCAACCGCTCCGAGGCGTACCGCCGCCGCCCCACCCCGCGCTTTCCCGGGCCGCTCCTTCACACCCAATCCGAAGTCTCTCTCCGCATGGCTGTCTTTACCGTCGTCACCGAAGCCGACCTGTCCGCATGGATGCGGCACTACGATCTGGGCGATGTCGTCGATTTCCGCGGCATCAGTTCGGGTATCGAGAACAGCAACTTTTTTCTGACGACGACGCGCGGCGATTACGTGCTGACTGTCTTCGAAAAGCTCACCGCCGAACAGTTGCCGTTCTATCTGGATCTGATGCGCCATCTCGCGTCCCACAGCGTGCCGGTGCCGGATCCGGTCCCGCGCGATGACGGCATGCTTTTCGGCATGCTTCACGGCAAACCGGCCGCGATCGTCACCAAGCTGGAAGGCGCGGCCGAACTGAGCCCGGGCGTCGAGCACTGCGAGGAGGTCGGCCGGATGCTGGCGCGCATGCACCTGGCCGGCCGCGATTTCGCCCCGCATCAACCCAATCTGCGCAGCCTGGGGTGGTGGACCGAAACGGTTCCCGCCATCTTGCCTTTTATCTCCGGAGCGCAGCGCGATCTGCTCGTGAGCGAGCTCGCCCATCAAACGCGGTTTTTTGGGTCGCACGACTATGCCGCGCTGCCGGGCGGACCGTGCCACTGCGACCTGTTTCGCGACAACGTACTGTTCGCTCCGGCGCAGCCCGGCACCGGCCACCGCGTCCGTCTGGGCGGATTTTTCGACTTCTATTTCGCGGGTTGCGACAAGTGGCTTTTCGATGTCGCCGTAACGGTCAACGACTGGTGCATCGAGTTGGCGACCGGAGAACTGGACCCGGCGCGACTGGAGGCAATGCTGCGCGCGTACCAGACGGTGCGTCCGTTCACACGCGAGGAATGCCTCCATTGGAACGACATGCTGCGCGCTGGTGCCTATCGCTTCTGGGTGTCTCGCCTTTACGACTTCTACTTGCCGCGGGCGGCGGCGATGTTGCAGCCCCATGACCCGGCCCATTTCGAGCGCGTCCTGCTCGCGCGCCTGACGGCCGCGTCCACCCCCCACGCTTCTTCCCTATGCAATTGATCGAAGTTCCCGCGAAGAGCGGCTACGCTTGGTATCGCCAAGGCATCTGGCTCTTTCGCAGAAACCCGCTGGCTTTCCTGACGATTTTCGCGACCTATCTGTTGGCCATGTGGCTGGTCTCGAAGGTCCCGCTCGTCGGCGGCGTCCTGCCGCTCGCCTTCATTCCCGGCGTCGCAGTGGGTTTCATGGCCGCCTGCCGCGATACGGTCGAGGGCAAAGCGGTGTTGCCGATCGTTCTGATCGATGGCTTCCGTTCATACGGAGGGGTGGCTGCAAAACGGCTGTTGAAGCTCGGCGCGCTATATGTCGTGGCGATCGTGCTCGTTTTCGCGGCATCGTCGCTAGTGGATGGCGGGACGCTCTTTACCTTGATGTTGGGCACCGCCGACAAAACGCCGCCGGCTCCAAGCGCCGACATGCCGCTCGGGGGGCTCGTGGCGCTGGCCTGCTATGTGCCGGTGGCCATGTTGTTCTGGTTCGCGCCGGTATTGGCCGCCTGGCACGACGTGCCGCCCGTCAAGGCGATGTTCTTCAGCGTCGTCAGTTGCTGGCGCAATCGCGGCGCATTCATCGTCTACGCGGCGCTTTGGTTCGCCACGATGACGTTGACGTCGATCGCAGTCTCGCTGTTGATGGATGCGCTGGGCGCGGGCGCATTCGTGATCGTCGCGCTCTTTCCCGCCACGATCACGCTGACAACGATGCTT
Source organism: Trinickia sp. (assembly GCF_036503415.1). GTDB lineage: Bacteria > Pseudomonadota > Gammaproteobacteria > Burkholderiales > Burkholderiaceae > Trinickia. Next base: position 10,314 of record NZ_DASXWY010000221.1, read on the forward strand.
TACTGCTCGTTTTATGCAACCTATAGGGGGTGTTTCGTCCCGAACCCGGAGACGAACCCCGGAGAGCCGACGCCCTAGCTCAACGATGGCTCAACCATGCAGTGGTAGGAATCGCGGCTTCGCGATCAAGCTTGCGCATGCGGTATTCCAGATCGTACAGATCCGTAGCTTCGGAGAGATAGGCATCGTCGCGGGCTTGCTTACGCTCGTCGGCGGTCTTCGTCAGGAAAAGGAACAAGCGGCTGAGCAGAAACATGGTGAACCTCACTGAGTTAGGTGCTGACACCTAGGTATTTACCCGTATTATAGGGAAAACCCCTATCTGAGCGCCAGGACTTTTTTCGGCCCAGTGATCGTGGTGTGGTGTTTACGCATCAATTCGTGAGAAGGCACAGCGGGCAACGCGCGCCCGTGGAGTTCAGCGACCGGCCGCTGCCTCGCGGCGGCGAACCGGCGTGCGGTCGCGCTGGCGCTGCTGGTATCGAAGGAATTCCCAGATCAGCGCGCTCGCATTCGGCCCCTTGCGCGAGTGGAACGGAATTGCCTCATCTCCACCGGCCCAGGCGTGCCCCAGACCGGGAATAAGACATGAGCGAACGACGCGTCGCCCACGCGCCGTGAAATCGCGAATGAGGGCGTCCGCGCTCGATGTTTCGCGCGAAGTCCCGACCTTTGGTGCGCCCTGCGCGTCGACAAGGCCGTTCAGATACAGAAACTGCGCCGTCAACTGCTCGGCATTTCGAGGCGCCACCACGGCATCCCCTTCGCCTTGAACGATGATGGCCGGCATGCCCGGATAAGTGGCCGGATCGATAGCGGCCGCCGCGAGCGCCAGCGGATCGTGCCGCGCGCCCCGACGCATGACGTCCATTGCCGTCATGCCCGAATGGGCCTCCCCCAAGGCCGGGGCCGAATGCAAGGCGACAGCGGCAAAGCGATCCGGCCAGTGCAGTGCCAGCAAGGACGCCAGTCCGCCCCCAGCCGAAAGACCGACCGCGTAGACCCGCTCGACGTCGAAGCCGTACCGATCGATCAGCGCGTCGACGAGCGAAACGACCGCGCGCGCTTCGCCGCGGCCTGCCGTATCGCGATCGTCGTACCAATGCCAACATCGATGCGCGTGCGCGTGAGAAGACTGCTCGGGGTAGACAACGGCAAAGCCCTGCGCATCCGCGAGCAAATTCATGCGCGTGCCGGCCGCGAATTCGTCGATGGTCTGTTGGCAGCCGTGAAGCATGACGACCAGCGGCATATTCAGCGTGGATTTGCCTGGCGGCCGGTACAGACCGTAC
>NZ_DASXWY010000222.1:0-2235 GCF_036503415.1 Trinickia sp.
CGGAGGGCAAGCTGATGTTCGGCCGCCGCAACGGGTTGCTGAGCGCCGATCCGGCAACGGACCCGGACGAACTGCGGGCCTCGCCGGCCGAGCCAGCGTACTCGGCTCCTGTGGCCGGAAGCTTGCGCGACGCAAGTGCGAGCACCGCGGCCTCCGCGGCAGTTCACCCCCCCCTGATTGCAAGCGTATCGGACCGGCACGAAGCGGTCATCCGCTCCGACACATTCAAGACGATACGCACGGCAGTTTTCTCGTCGATGAACATGTCCGCCGCACTGATGATGTCGCGCAGCGACGTGCGCGCCGGCATCGAGCAGATCGCGGCCGAGACCATCGCACGGGACAGGCTGACGCTGACGCTCGGCGAACAGACGCTTATCGTCGACGAAATCGTCAACGACATGTTCGGCATCGGGCCGATCGAGCCGTTGCTGGCCGACGAACGGGTGACCGACATCCTCGTGAACGGGCCCGATCACGTCTATGTCGAGCGCGGCGGCCGTCTCGAATTGACGCCGTTGAAGTTCCGCGACAACGCACACGTCATCAACGTCGCGCAGCGCATCGCAGCCGCCGTCGGACGGCGCGTGGACGAAAGCAGCCCGATGGTGGACGCGCGACTGGCCGACGGCAGCCGCGTGAACGTCGTACTGCCGCCCATTGCGTTGCGCGGCGCCTCCATCTCGATCCGAAAATTCGCCAAACGCAATATCACGCTGGGCCGTATGGCGCAGCAGGGCAACATCTCACCGGCGATGGTCGACGTGCTGAGGATCGCCACCGCATGCCGCCTGAACGTCGTGATTTCCGGCGGTACGGGCTCCGGCAAAACGACGCTGCTCAACGCGCTCTCACGTTTCATCGACGAGAGCGAGCGCGTCGTTACGATCGAAGACGCGGCCGAACTGCAGCTGCAGCAGCCCCATGTAGTCAGCCTCGAAACGCGGCCCGAGAACAGCGAAGGGCTCGGCGGCGTTTCTCAGCGAGACCTCGTGCGCAATGCGCTGCGGATGCGCCCCGACCGCATCATTCTCGGCGAGACGCGCGGCACGGAAGCATTCGACGTGCTGCAAGCGATGAATACGGGCCACGACGGTTCGATGACGACGGTCCATGCGAACACGCCGCGCGACGCGATCACGCGACTCGAAAGCATGGTGATGATGGCCAACGGCAATTTGCCGCTGATGTCGATTCGCAGACAGATTGCGAGCGCGGTCCATCTGATCCTGCAAGTCGAGCGGATGCGCGACGGTGTGCGGCGCGTGACGCATGTCACCGAGATCGGGGGCATGGAAGGCGATGTCGTAATAACGCAGGACCTCTTTACGTTTCGCTACAACGCAAGCGCCTATGAAGAGCAGGTGCGCGGTGCGTTCGAATGCTCGTCGCTGCGACCGGTTTTCGCTCAACGGGCTATCTACTACGGACTCGAAGAGGCGCTGCTCGCAGCGATGCAATCATGAGACCGGTGGACGTCGTCACCGCCGGTGCCTTTTTTGCACTCGTCGTGCTGGGCCTCATCGTGAGGTCCTTGCGTCAAATGGCGCGGCAGCAACCGGCAACGCGCATTCGGACGCGCATTGCCGAGCTGCGTGACGAACAGCAGGTCGCCACGACGCGACGCGACGAAAAGGAAGGGCAAGACAAGCAGCAGGAGCTGCTCAAGCGCAAGCGCCGCCTGCCCGATCAAGCGGCACTGCTGGCCCCGTTCGTGGCGAAGTACGAACGCGTTCGCACGGTCGGCGGCGCCGCCGGCATACGTCTCATCTGCGTCGTCGGTGTCGTGGCGCTCGTCGCGTCGCTCGTCGGCGCGACGTCGTTCTCGTTGGGCCCGTTGGCGCGTTTCGCGATTTCAGTCGGCGCGACTTTTATCGCCATGCGCGCCGCTTACCGATGGGTCATCGGGCGGTTCCGCCTGCGTTTTCTTGCGGTCTTTCCCGACACCCTCGATCTCATCATTCGCGCGGTGCGCGCAGGCATCCCCGCGGTTCAGGCCATCTGCATCGCGGGCGTCGAAAGCGAAGAACCCGTTCGAACGACGTTTCGCACCATGGGCGATGCGCTGCTCGTGGGGGCGGAGTTGAAGGAAGTGCTCGAACAGGCGGCAGCACGTTTGCAGCTTGCCGATTTTTCGTTCTTCACGGTTTGCCTGATCCTGCAACGCGAAACAGGCGGCAACCTCGGCGACACCCTCGAGACTCTGGCGGCCATCGTGCGCTCGCGGCGCGACAT
>NZ_DASXWY010000223.1:0-15544 GCF_036503415.1 Trinickia sp.
CACAGTGCCACGCCCACGCGCGGCGGCGCGCTCGTGCGGAAATGGTGGTAGTACGTCAGCACGCCATGCACTTCGGCGCGCGAGAGGTTCATCGCCCGCGCCAGTGGCGTCACCACTTCGGGCGGGATGAAACCGGCTTCGTCCTGTATCGCGTGCAGCACCGCGAGGAGCGAACGCCCTTCGCAGCAGTGCCGCGCGATCAATCGATCGGCGTCGAACACGCGTGTCTCCTTCAAGCGGTACGTTTTGTTGGAGTGCCAGGGCGGGCTGCCCGAGCGTGGCACTTCGTCAGCTAGCTTCTGATTCCTGCAGCTCACGCATTGCAGGCCGCTTGCATGGACAAATAGTGCGGGAGTCGATCTATTAGGAAAAGTTAAAGTTTTTTATCGTCAACATTGATGATGATGAATGGGTCGGCAGGGACGCCCAAAAGCTGCTCCGTTATGCAGCGATGCCCTCTGGCGTTCGCATTTGGCGGTAGAGCCCCCAGATCAAATCGAGTTGGCTGATCGCCCCGACGAGCCGGCCGCCGCCGTCGAGCACGCCCACGCGATCGCACGCGTGATCCTTGAAGTGCGGCGCCAATTCGCTGATCGGTGTATCGGTGCGGACGGTACAGTCATAGTGACTCGGGTTCGACACTCTGGGCGAATGCGGCAGGGCAGACATGATGTCCGCGCAGGTGAGTTCCCCGCACCCGCGGGAAAGGGCGAAGCGGTCTCCGTCGCCGTGCAGTAACGCTTCAATTCCGGACGAATGACGGTGCGCACTCGCGCCCGGCATCGAGGCATCCTCGGCCCCGCCGCGCCGCTGAACGACCGACGACAGACGTTGCCAGAGGCTCGCCCAGCGTCCGGCCGCCGCATGGCTGGCGTCGCCGCTGAACGAGCGCGGATAGCGGTGCCCCATCATCAGGTGAAACGCAAGCGCAGCGCTCAGAAGTGCCGCCGATTGCAGTGCGATCGGCACCAGGACGAAGCGATAACCGAGCTCGTGAACCGCGGGGCCGCCGAGTACGGCAGTCAGGGCAACGGCGCCTGAAGGCGGATGTACGCAGCGAAATGCCAGCATGACACTGATGGCCAAGGCCACCGCCGTTGCGGCCGCAACGATCGGCGTGCCGATCAACTTCGCACATACCACGCCAACGATCGCCGCGCAGATATTGCCGCCCATGATCGACCACGGTTGGGCAAGCGGGCTTTCCGGCACGGCGAACAGCAATACCGCCGACGCGCCCATCGGCGCAACGAGCAACGGCGTTTCCATGTCCATACCGAGGACGGCATGCGCCGCCCAGCCCGTAAAGGCGATGCCGAACAACGCACCCAGACACGATCGAATGCGCTTACCTTGCCCGTCTCCGTTTTTCATCCGTATCGCTCGCTATCGACACAATATTTCGGGGCATCTCATGCACCAATGTGTGGCGAGAATACGGGCGGACGCACCAAATCCGACAGTCAATATTTCTTTGGATATCGATAACACTTTGGTTATCGTCGGCGAAGCCCTCGGCGAGGCAAAATCGTCGCATTCAGGGCCTGGCCGATTGCGGGTTCGTGCGTCGCACGACGAACCATGACTTCGCATTCGTGCATCCGGCCCATTCGCTGCCGCGCGATCATGGAGCTTCATCTCACTCGACGGCAACATCCACGAGCCCATGCCCCACGTGCTTCCCAAAGCTGCCTTGGTCGCGCTCCTTGCAACGTCGGCTTCGCTCGCACCGGCGCAGCCCGTCTCCGCTGCCGGTATGCAGCCCGTCGACTGGTACACGGACGCCGTTACCGCGGACCAGGTTCGCAGCCGCGAGGATGCCGACCGGGATTACTACAACCGCCAGTACTACGACCGGCAATACGAGAACCAGCGTTATAACAACCAGCTTTACAACCGTCAGTACTACAACAGGCAGTACTACAACCGCCAGTACTACAATCGGGAGTACTACAGGAACCACCGATAAGCGCCGCTGCCGCCGGCCGCCGCTCAACCGGTATCGCCGCCGGCAACGGGCAAAACGGTGCCGGTGATATAGCTGGCCTCATCCGAAGCCAGAAACAGAATCGGCGCGACCTGTTCTTCTATCGTGCCGTAGCGCTTGAGAAACGTGGATTCGTTGACCTGCCGCACGGCCTCGCTCATCCAGATGCGTTCCTGCGCACTATCGCCTTCCGGATTGCGTGCGACGCGCCGCGCGGGTGCCTCGGTCCCGCCGGGCGCCGTCGCCACCACCCGTATGTCGTGCTCCGCATATTCCATTGCCAGTGACTGAGTCAGCGCATTTACGCCGCCCTTCGCGGCCGAATACGGCACGCGTCGAATGCCACGCGTCGCATTCGACGAAACGTTGACGATGGTGCCTCGACCGCGCCGAAGCAGATGCGGCAACACCGCATGGCACGCGTACAGTGTGGGCATCAACGAACGACGGATTTCCGCATCGATCTGCGCCGGCTCGAACTGCGCAAACGGACGCATGCGGATGGCCCCGCCCACACCGTTGACGAGCACGTCGATGCCGCCGAACCGTTGCGCCGCAAACGCCATCGCCGCTCGAGCGCCCTCGTAGGTCTCCAGATCCGCGACGAAGCCGGCCGCGCTCGCCTCGGGCGCTTGCGCAGCGACTTCCGCAACGAAATCGGCGCGATCGACCAGGACGACTTTGCCGCCTTCGGCAGCCACACGCAGCGCGACACCCCGACCGATACCCTGCGCCGCGCCCGTCACGACCACCACTTTGCCTGCGAATCGCTGCATGGTCATACTGCCCTCGCGCTCGCGTTGGGCGTGAACTTCTCGTAATGGAAGCTGCTGGGCCTCACGCCGTTATCGTCGAAGTGCTTGCGTACCGCGTCGACCATCGGCGGCGGCCCGCATAGATAGACGTCGACGTCGCCGCCGTTGAGCGCGTCGGCCGGAATGTGTTGCGTCACCCATCCCTTGCGCGGATGGCTCGACACCGCATCGGCCACCACGGTCGCATAGCTGAAATGCGGCAGTCTTGCCGTGTACGCCTCAATCGCGTCCACCTTCACCAGATCGAGATCCCGCGTGACCCCGTAGACCATATGTACCTTGCGCTGTGAATCGCCGCGCGCCAGCACCTCCAGCATCGAGAGAAACGGTGCGAGGCCCGTGCCGCCGGCAAGGAAGAGCAGCGGCCGCTGCGGCTCCCGCAGATAAAAGCTGCCGAACGGCCCGATCAGATCCAGTCTGTCGCCCGGCTGTGCGGATTCGAGCCAGGTGCTCATCACCCCACCGGGAATCTTTTTGATCAAAAAGCTGATCGTCGATTGGCCCGGAGCCGACGAGAATGAATAGGAACGGTTCTGCCCACTACCCGGCACGTCGATATTGACGTACTGCCCAGGGAGAAACACTGGCGCGCTCACGCCCGCATCGAGTTCCAGTACGACCGCGGCATCGTTGTGAGGCTCGACCTTCGCCACGGTCGCGGTGAACCGGCTCTGCTCGGTCTTGCATCCCGAGGAAGACGCGGGCACCGCAATCACACAATCGCTCTCGGGCACCATCTGGCAAGCCAGCACGAGCCCATTGCGCTTTTCGTCCTCGCTCAACGCGTCTTCGATGTAGTCGTCACCGAGGTCGTAACGGCCGCTTTCGGCGCGGCATTTACAGGTGCCGCATACCCCGTCCGCGCAGTCCATCGGCAGATTGATCTTCGCGCGAAAGGCAGCATCGAGCACTTTCTCGCCGGCCTTGCATTCGATGAAGCGGGTTACGCCGTCTTCGAAGTTAAGCGCAATGTTATAGCTTGACATGGAACCTCCTTCACTCCCATGTTGTTCGCCAGGCTCTGAATCTCAGACGTGATAGACGTCGAGCACCTGACGGATATAGTCGTTCTTCAATACGATCTTCTTGGACGAGATCAACAGTTGCCCGTCGACCTGTCTCAACGTGACGAACATCGTGCCGAAGAACTGATCGGTGACCTTATAGCGATGGCTGAGCGTGTGAAAGTTGTAGCGCACGTCCAATTCATCGCCGCGCTCGGCCAGCACTTCCACGTTGGCAACGTAATGGCTGGTCCGCGGTTCGGGTGTCGACGCACCGCTGCGCTCGGTCTTGATGCGGAACACGCGGTCTTCCAGACCGCCGCGGTCCCCGTAATACATCAACGAAATCTGACGCTCGGGGTCGTCCGTGATCTGATCGTCATCGTCCCATGCCGGCATCCAGTAGGTCACGTCGCCGGTATAGCAAGCGAGCCACTCGTCCCACTGGCGGTCGTCGAGCAAGCGCGCCTCGCGGTAAAGCACGTCGCAGACGGTACGGTAGTCGAAGCTCATACCGATGCCTCCTCTCGTTCCTTGTTCAATGCATCGCGCATGACCCGCACCCAGTATTCGTGCTGACAGACAAAGAGCCCCTCGTCTTCGCTGCGCTCGCCCGAGATACGCGGCATCAATCCCATCTTCTTCGCGTTTTCGTCGGGGCCTTCCACCCACAACGGCGCGCCGCGCGAAAGGTCGTTCCATTTCGCAGTTGTGCCCGCATAAGCTGTCTGGCAGGCACGAAACTCTTCGAGATCGTCGGCGGTGCCCATGCCGGTGACGTTGAAGAAATCCTCGTACTGGCGAATGCGCGTTGCGCGATCGGTCGAGTCCTCGCCCTTCGGTGCGAAGCAGAAGATCGTGACCTCCGTCTTGTCCACGCTGATTGGCCGGACCACACGGATCTGCGTACTGAACTGGTCCATCAGGAAAACGTTCGGATACAGGCAGAGATTTCTCGTCTGATTGACGATGAACTCGGCCTTCGCTTCACCGACGCGCGCCTTGATCTCGTCGCGGTGCCGATAGACGGGGCGTACCTCCGGATTCATCGTTCTGGTCCACAGCAGAATATGGCCATGGTCGAACCCGTACACACCTGCAATGGATTTGCACCAGCTGTTTGCATCGACGGCCTGCGTGCCACCCTCCTTGCGCCGCCCCATCGTCGCCGCGTAATTCCAGTGCACGGTGCTGACGTGATAGCCGTCGCAACCGTTCTCCATCTGCATCTTCCAGTTGCCTTCGTAGATGTAGGACGAATTGCCGCGCAAGACCTCCAAACCGTTCGGCGCCTGATCGACGATCTGATCGATGATGACCGTGGCCGCTCCGAGGTAATCCGCGAGTGGCTGAACGTCCGCGTTGAGGCTGCCGAACAGAAAACCGCGATAGCTCTCGAGACGCGCCACCTTTTTCAGGTCGTGGGATCCCGCGATGTTGAACTGCGGCGGATATTGCGTGGTCTTCTCATCCTTCACCTTCAGCAGCTTGCCTGTGTTCGAGAAAGTCCAACCGTGAAACGGACAGGTAAAGCTGCCCTTGTTGCCGTGCTTGCGCCGGCACAGCATTGCACCCTTGTGTGCGCACGCGTTGATGACTGCGTTCAGCTCGCCATTCTTGTCGCGTGTAATCACGATGGGCTGTCGGCCCATCCAGGTGGTGTAGTAATCGTTGCTGTTCGGGATCTGGCTTTCATGAGCCAGATAGACCCAGTTGTTTTCGAAGATATGCTTCATCTCCAGTTCGAACAAACCGGCGTGGGTGAAGATATCGCGGCGGCAGCGGAAAATGCCGGCCTGCTTGTCGTCCTGTACGGCGGTGGACAGCAGGCAATCGAGTTCGTTGGCGGTATCGACGATGGCGGACATATTGGCTCTCCCTGCGTTCACGCCGTGGCCGCGGCCCGCGGGCGTTGGACGATCTGATTGTCCTTGCCGCTCACCAGCGGGGTGAGCACGAAATCGAACTCGATTTCCTTGTATGGGTCGGCCTTCAGCCCCAACGCGAGCCCGCCTGTTCTTTCGACGACGTGAGGAATCAACTCCTCGCGCGTGGCATAGGCGAAGTCGTCCCAGATCAGCGGGTCGCCCTCGATGTTGAACTGCGTCGTCAATTTGCGGCAGTGCTCCGAGGTCACGAAAAAGTGCACATGGGCCGGACGGTTACCGTGCCGTGCCAACGCATTCAACAACTGCTGCGTCGCACCGTGCGGCGGACAGCCGTAGCCCACCGGCATCAGCGTGCGGATTTCGTATTTGCCGTCGGCGCCCGTTCTGACCGCGCCGCGCAGGTTGAACTCGCTTTGCTCGCCGGTCGGGTCGAAGTGAGAGTAAAAGCCCTTCGAGTTGGCGTGCCAGCATTCGACCAACGCGCCTGGAACCGGCTTGCCGTCGGCGCCGCTGACCGTGCCTCGGATGACGAGCGGGCCCGCGCCCGAATCGGGATCGATGTCGATTCGGGCAACGCCATCGCGCACCGGAGCACCCGCAACATAAAGGGGTCCCTCGATCGTACGGGGTGTGCCGCCCGCGATGCCCACCGCCTTGTCCGCCGCGTCCATGCGGATGTCGAGATACTTCTCGAGGCCGATGCCCGCGGCGAGCAACGCCGCTTCGCCGTCCTGCCCGAGCTTGTTCAGATAGTTGACGCCGGCCCACACTTCGTCGGGCGTGATATCGAGGTCGTCGATGGCCTTGAACAAATCGCCGAGCAGGCGCTGGAAGATTTGCTTGAAACGGGCATCGCCGTTCTTGCCGTCCACGTTGGCCGCGGCTCGCAGCAAGTCCTGTACTTCCTTCGTATCGAACACTTTGGTGGTCATGACGGTTGTCTCCATCCAGATAGTTTTCGGGTAAGCCCGGTTTCGCACGCGCCCGCCCTTGAAAAAAACGTCAAGCGTCGCCGTCGCGAATCGACGACGGATGCCGGCACAACGGTGTCACGCAAATCTTCATGTAGGGGAAAAGCGGCAGGCCGATCAGGATGTCGTGCAGCTCGGCGTTGCTCTCGACATCGAAAACGCTGTAGTTCGCGTACTCGCCGGCGAGGCGCCAGATGTGCCGCCATTTACCGCTCGATTGCAACGTCTGCGAATACGCCTTCTCGCGGGCTTTGAGTTCGCCGGCCACATCGGCCGGCATATCGACGGGCAGACTCACGTCCATTCGTACATGAAAAAGCATGTTCAACGTCCTCTTGCCAGATGTGGGGTGTCAGGATGATTTCGTGACTTTCATCAACCCGTCGCGCGTGAAGCGCTGAATCGCGGCTTCGTCCAGTTCGATGCCGAGGCCCGGACCGGTGGGCACGGTCAGTTCGTAGTCGCTGTAATCGAGCGGTTGCCGCAGGATCTCTTCGGTCAGCAACAGCGGTCCGAACAGCTCGGTTCCCCACTGCAGATTGTCGAAGCTCGCGAAGAGATGGGCCGATGCGATCGTGCTGAACGCACCTTCGAGCATCGTGCCGCCATAAAGCTCGATGCCCGCGGCATCGGCGATCGCGGCCACGCGCTGTGCCGCGAAGAGCCCACCGCATTGCTCGATCTTGATGGCGAACACATCCGCGCCATCGTGTTTGGCAATATCGAACGCGCTTTTCGGCCCCTGGACGATTTCGTCGGCCATCAGTGCGACGGGGAACCGGCGCGTGAGACGCGCCAGCGCAGCGGCGGAAGACACCGGCTGTTCGACGAGTTCGCAACCGGCGTCGGCAAGTGCAGGAATGGCGCGCGCCGCTTGCGTTTCGCTCCAGGCCATATTGACGTCGACGCGTACCGCGGCGCGCTCGCCCAGTGCCCGCTTGATTTCGGCGACGTGCTCGATGTCAGCGTCGATCGCCTGCGCACCGATCTTCAGTTTGAAGACCCTGTGCCGACGCATGTCCAGCATCTTGTGCGCTTCGTCGATGTCGCGCGCGGTGTCGCCCGATGCCAGCGTCCATGCGATCGGCAGGCGTTCGCGCCGACGTCCGCCGAGCAAATCGCCCACGGATACACCGAGACGTTTGCCATGCGCGTCGAGCAGCGCCGTTTCGAGCGCGCTTTTGGCGAAATGGTTGCCTTTGACGAGCTTGCCGAGATACGTCATCAGCGCCTCGATGCGGGTCGCGTCCTTCCCGATCATCGCCGGCGCGAGATAAGCGTCGATGGCCAGTTTCATCGACTCCGGGCTTTCGGGGCCATAGGCCATTCCGGCAATGGTCGTCCCCTCCCCGATGCCCACCACGTCATCGCTGCAATAGAGCTTGACGAGCATCAGCGTCTGCCCATACATCGTGGCAACCGAGAGCTTGTGGGGGCGAATCGTCGGCAGATCGACAAGGCGGGTTTCGATGCGTTGGATCGTCGGAACAGACATGGCGGATGCGGTGCGAGTGGAGTTCATGGAGTGGTTTTATACGCCCCGCCCCTCGACAGCGTCCAACACCTTTTTTATCGACTTCGATACCTTTAAGATATGGAACATGCGCTGCGGGCTATTTATTCTGGATATTGCGGCGCAACATACCCGATCGGTATGGACAAGTTGGACCGACTTTGAGGCTCCCCATGGACCTGCGCCAGCTCCGTTATTTCATTGCCGTTGCGCGCGAGCGCAATTTCACGCGTGCCTCCGAACAACTGCATATCGCGCAGCCTCCCTTGAGCCGGCAAATTCAATTGCTCGAGGAAGAGCTGGGCGTTTCGCTGTTGATTCGCCATAGCCGCCCGGTGCAGATGACCGAGGCCGGCCGTCTGTTCTACGAGCAAGCGATGCAGGTGCTGGGACGTGTCGAGCAGATGCAGGCCGCGACAAGACGTGTGGGTCTCAATCAGCGCAGCGTTTTGTCGATCGGCTTTGTCGCCTCCACGCTTTACGGCGGGTTGCCCACCCTGATGCGCAAGCTGCGCGAACACGCACCCGAGCTCGACATACAGGTGGTCGAACTGATGTCGGTCCAGCAGATCCAGGCGTTGAAGGAAGGCCGCATCGATATCGGCTTCGGTCGCGTGCGCCACAGCGATCCGAACGTGACGGGCATCGTGCTGCGCGAGGAGCGTCTGGCGGTGGCGCTACCGATGGGCTCACCCATGGCGCACACGTCGATGCCGCTGCCCCCCACGGAACTCGACGGACAAAAGCTGATCGTCTATCCGAAAGAGCCGCGCCCGAGCTTTGCGGACCAGGTATTGAGCACGCTGAACGGTCACGGCGTCCAACTTGGGGAAGTGCTTGAGGTGCGCGAAATCCAGACCGCGCTGGGGCTCGTCGCAGCTGAATTCGGTGTTTGCGTGATTCCCTCGTCGGCGCGACAAATGCGCCGCGACGTGCATTACCGGCTGTTGGACAGCGATCGCGCAACCTCGCCCGTCATTTTCAATCACCGCGTCAACGACAACTCGAAATACCTCGTTCTCGTCAAACAATTGATCGAGGAAATGTATGCCGAACGTCCGTCATGGCTGGATGCCCATAACCTGCCCACGACGGCGGAAGGACTGAATGACGGCAACGGCCAGGAACAGGAACACACCGTCAAGCGCAAGCGGCCACGGCGCACCGCAAAGCCCTGACGGTTAAAGATCGTTCGCTTGTCTCAGCATCTGCCCGAGCGCGAGTGCCTTGGCGGAGATGCGGTCCGAAGGCGGAAAAACCGCGCGAATGTCGGCCGTCGGCGTCTGCCAACCCGGCAACAGCCGCACGAGCCTGCCCGCGTTGATGTCGGCGCCGATCGAGAAATCCGTCAGCACCGCGAAACCGCCACCCGCCAACGTTGCGGCACGGCAGGCCGGTGCGGTATTGGCGGCGATCGCACTTCGGCAGCGGATATGCTTTTTCACGCCGTGGCTATTGACGAGGTCGAACGTCAATGGCCGCCTCAGCGCCGACGCCGCGATCAACGGCAATCGTGCGAGATCCTCGGGTTTTCGTACCGGGCCGTGCTCCGCCACGAATTCCGGCGAGGCAACGGGCCAGCATACAAAACTGCCGACCCGGATCGATCGGTAACTGGAATCCGCCAGCTTTCCGAGCCGAATGGCGACATCGATGTTCTCCGCAACCAGATCGACATAGCGGTCATCGCTGAGCAGTTGAATACCGAGCTGCGGGTGGGCGCGCCGCAGCGCGACCAGAGCGGGCGCGACCACCAACGCGCCATAGTCGACAGGCGCACTGACGCGCAACGTCCCCCGTAATGCGGCGTTGTCGCTTGCGATCTCGTCGATCGCCGTCTCGGTCGCGCGAAGTATGTCGCGAGCGGCGTCGTAAAAGCGGCGGCCCGCCTCGGTGAGGTTCAGGCTGCGGGTCGTACGCGTCAACAGACTGACGCCGAGCTCGGCCTCCAGCCGCTGAACGTGCGTACTGACCATCGTCTTTGCCATGCCCAGGCGCGCCGCAGCCCCCGTCAGCGACTTGGCATGGACTACCGCCACGAAGACGACGAGGCGGTTCAAGTTCACTTCACGAAGATTCGCCATCGCCGTTCGCTTTAAGTGGACAGAGAAACCGTGATTATCCATCTTATCCAGAAAAGTCGGCTGCGTTACGCTGGGCATATTCCGTCGAAGCCGACGTCAATACGAAACGGAGTGAATTCACATGTCCTCTGCACAACCGCATCCCGAGCGGCCCATTCGGCTTTACACGACCTGGCTTTCAGGCCATGGGCACCGAGTCCGTCTCTTTCTCGAACTACTCGGTTTGCCGTACGACCCGATCGAGATCGACATGTCGGCCGGCGAAAACCGTGGCCCGGCATTTCTTGCAAAAAACCCCTTTGGGCAAGTGCCGGTGATCGAGGACGGCGAGTTCGTTCTGTTCGATTCGAACGCGATCCTCGTCTACCTCGCGAAGACCTACGGCGACGAGTCGTGGCTCCCCAGCGACCCGAAAGGCGCCGCGGCCGTGCAACGATGGCTTTCGCTGGCTGCGGGACAGCTCGCCTACGGGCCATGCGCCGCGCGGCTGGTCACGGTGTTCGACGCGAAGCTGGATTGGGAAGCCGCAAAAGCGGTCGCCGTCAAACTATTCGATGTCATCGAAAACGAAATGGCGTCGAAGCCCTTCGCAATTGGCGATCACCGAACGATCGCCGATATCGCGGCCTATTCGTATATCGCGCATGCGCCGGAAGGCGGCGTGTCGCTCGATCCGTATCCGCATCTACGCGCCTGGCTACGCCGCGTCGAGGCATTGCCAGGATTCGTTCCGATGCCAACGACGCGGGTGGGGCTGTTGGCGAACGCGGCGCCCGAGCGTTCGTGATTGCCTTGGAGCCGAGCGATGACTGCAATCGATAGCGCTGCGGCGCCAGGCGGATCCGGCGGCGGGTCGCCGTTTCACGAAGGCGAGCTCGCGGCTCAAAGCCGCGCCGGCGTTCGCGAGGCAGCGGATGCTGCCGGCCGACGCGGTATCCGCGATCATATGCCCGACCAACACCGTCAGTTCTACGAGCAGTTGCCCTTCATGATCGTCGGTGGCACCGATCGGTTCGGGCAACCGTGGGCGACGATGCGAATCGGGCACCCCGGCTTCGTGTCGTCACCGGATCCACGGACGCTTCGCCTGACCGGAACCACCCTCCCCGGCGATCCGCTGGACGGCGCGTGGTACCCCGGTGCCTTCTTCGGCGGCCTGGGCATCGAACTGCCGACGCGCCGTCGCAATCGGATCAATGGCGTCGTTGTCGCATCGGCAGACGTTGCGTTGACCGTGAGCGTCAGTCAAAGCTTTGGAAACTGCGCCCGATTCATCCAGGCTCGCACACCTGAACGAATCGATATCGGCAACTCACCGCCGCGGCAAGCAGTCGTTCAAACGAAGGGCTCTGCACTTTCGGACTCGGACCGCGCGTTGCTCGAACGTGCCGACACGCTATTCATCGCGTCGGCGCATACATCACCGAACGCGGGCGCTGCGCGCGGCGTGGACGTTTCGCATCGCGGCGGAATGCCGGGCTTCGTTCGCGTCGAGAGCCCCGTGACGTTGTGCATTCCGGACTATGCCGGCAATCGACTTTTGAACACGATAGGCAATCTGACAGCTTCGCCGCTCGCGGGACTACTCGTTCCCGACTTCGAATCCGGCGATTTGCTCTATATCGCGGCAAAAGCCGAGATCGTTTGGGAAGGCGCGGTGCTGAACGAATTCGAGGGCGCGCAGCGGGTCATCCGCTTTCACGTGAGAGAAACGAGGCGCAGCCTCGGCGTGCTGCCGTTTCGCTGGACGCCTCCGCAGTACGCGCCGCAATTCGGCACTGCCACGCCTGGCACGGCCAATCGCGTCCAGCCGGTCACACCGACGACATGACACGCACGATTTCCTTCCAAAGAAAGTTTCCGGCGGGAGGAAGACGGCGCCCGGCGCGCATCACGATGAACCGGTCCAACGAACGCGCGATCGGATGATCGATCGGAATCGCGCGGACCTCACCGTTCGCGATCGGCCTAGCGGCTGCCCGCCGTGTCATGAACGCGATGGCCAGCCCCTCGGCGGCCATCGTCAACGCGGTCACGAACCGATCGCATTTGAACCGCGGTACGAGCATCGGGCGGATATCGTGGAAGATCGCATCGATGTACCGCTGTACGGCGAAGGTATCCGGCATGAAAACGAGGTTTTCGTCCACCAGTTGAGCGGGCGAGACGGTGCCGAGGCTGGCTAGCGGGTGGGCGGGAGAGACGATCGCGCATAACGGTTCGCTTTGCAGCCGCCGCATCACGAGCGAAGGGTCCTTCTCTATTCCGGCCATCAAGCAGATATCGACCTCATCGTCCCGAACCATGCGCAGCATGTCGGGCAAGATCGGACTGCATAGCTCCACCGTGATCTGCGGGAATTGCGCGTTGAACCGCTTGAGCACGCCCGCGACGAAATCATTGACGAACCCTTCGGCGATGCCGAGCGTCAGGCGGCCGCGGCGCAATTCCCGATACTCCTCGAGCTGCGATCTGAAACGGCGCGCATTACGCTCGCATTCGCGAAAGTAGTCGACTACCGCATGCCCCGCCTCGGTCAATGTCACTGCGCGCCCCTTGCGCGATACCAGGGCGAGTTGCAACTCGCGCTGCATCGAAGCGATCTGCCGGCTGATCGTCGACACGTTCACGTCCAGCGATTCCGCCGCCCCCCGCATTGTCCCGTGGACATCGATCGCCTCGAGATAGGACATCGTCCGGTCGCTGATGGCGGGTTCGAGAGTGCCCATCGCAGGATCCTCCGTTGCATCGAATGCAACAGTTTCGCACGTCTGAGCGCATGGATCGCTTTTATTGCCTTGGGATAATGCCGGCTCGGGCACGACAAGACCGAACGCGCACAGCGACGCGGGTCGCGTGCCCGCGTGCCTGGGTGCAAGTGCCTAAGAGCGAGGAGAACGACCGATGCGTGAAACGCAACCATCCCGATACTGTGAGCTGGCCGATCTCGCCGATGCGAGACCGCAACTCGACGAAATCCGCCATCACATTCACCGGCATCCCGAGCTGACGTACGAGGAAGCGGCAACGTCGCGCCTTGTCGCCGAAAAGCTCGAAGCGTGGGGCTACGTCGTGACGCGCAATGTCGGCGGACACGGCGTCGTGGCATCGCTGAGTGCGGGAAGCAGTCCGCGTACCGTGGGCGTGCGCGCCGACATGGATGCGTTGCCGATTCAGGAACTGACTGGCCTGCCCTATGCAAGCATCCACGACGGCAAGATGCACGCCTGCGGTCACGACGGTCATACGACGGTGCTGCTCGGCGCCGCACAGCAGCTTGCGAAGACGCGCAACTTCGACGGCACCGTGCACTTGATCTTTCAGCCGGCCGAAGAGGCCGGCTCCGACAGCGGCGCGCAACGCATGATTGCCGACGGACTGTTCGAGCGGTTTCCTTGCGAAGCGATCTTCGGTCTGCACAATCATCCGGGCGTGCCGGCGGGCACGTTCGGTTTGCGCGCCGGCCCGCTGATGGCCGCGTGCGACACGGTCAAGGTGCGCATCGTCGGGCGTGGGGGACACGCGGCTCGGCCGCACCTCGCAATCGACCCGGTGGTGGTGGGCAGCAGCATCGTCATGGCGTTGCAATCGATCGTGTCGCGCAACGTCGATCCGACCGAGGCCGCCGTCATCACAGTCGGATCGTTCCGCTCGGGCCATGCGCCGAACGTGATTCCCGAAGACGCCGTGCTGGAAATGAGCGTGCGCTCGTTCTCGCCGACGGTGCGCGAAACGTTGGAGGAACGGATCCGGGGGCTGATCGCCTCTCAGGCGCAGGCTTACGGCGCGACGGCCGAGATCGACTTCATTCGCGGCTACCCCGTGCTGATCAACAGCGAGAACGAAACGGCATTCGCCCGCCGGATCGCGGAGGAACTCGTCGGTCCGGAACACGTGATTTTCCCGTTTCCGGCCATCGCCGGCAGCGAAGACTTCGCCTACTACCTGCACAAAGTCCCCGGCTGCTTCATCCGCCTCGGCAACGGCGAAGGCCGCCCGATGCTGCACAACGCGCACTACGACTTCAACGATGACAATCTCACGATCGGCGCAGCCTTCTGGACGCGTCTCGTCGAGCGCTTCCTGAGCAAGGATCGGGCATGAACACCACCGCGCAATCCGTTTCCCAGGCAAGCGCACGCAACGATGCGCAAATGACGCCCGCGCAGCAGCGCAAGATCGTATTCGCGGCAGTCATCGGCAATCTGCTCGAATTCTTCGACTTCACCGTCTACAGCTATTTCGCGCTGACGATCGGCAAGCAGTTCTTTCCATCGAGCGATCCGATCATGTCGTCGCTGCTCGCGTTCGCGGTATTCGCCGTCGGTTTCGTGATGCGCCCGCTCGGTGGCTTCGTGCTCGGCCGGTACGCCGATCGGGCGGGCCGCAAGCCCGCGCTGACGTTGACCATTCTGCTGATGGCGGTGGGTTCGGCTGCCATCGGTATCGCGCCGACGTATGCGCAGATCGGAGTGGCAGCGCCGCTGCTGATCATCGTCGCGCGGCTGGTCCAGGGCTTCGCGCAGGGCGGCGAGTTCGGCGCGGCTACCGCGACCTTGCTGGAAATGGGCGGCGCGGGCAGCCGCGGTTTTCGCGCGAGCTGGCAGTTGGCGAGCCAAGGCGCGGCGGCCCTGCTGGGCTCCGGTCTCGCGGCGAGTCTGGGCTTCCTGCTCTCCGACGCAACCATGCACAGCTGGGGCTGGCGCATCCCGTTTCTCATGGGTACGCTGATCGCGCCGGTCGGCATCTACCTGCGCCGGCATATCCGCGAAGAAGCGCCCGCCGCGAAAGCCATGGCGAGCCGCGACGATCCGAAGCGCGGCCTCTACGTGCGCAACTGGTTCTTGACGATCTTCGCGATCATGGGCATGTCCGTCTCGACCTACGTGATGATGTATTACATGCCGACGTACTGCATCCAGTATCTGGGTCTGCCGCCGAAAATGTCGATGCTGGCGGGCGTCGCGTCGAGCGTCATCTCGCTCGTGATGTGTCCGATCTATGGCGCATTGTCCGATCGAATGGGCAAGCGCAAGCCGCTGACACAGATCGGCCGCATCGCGCTGATCGTGCTCTTGTATCCCGCGTTCTGGGTCATGACGCACTTTCCATCGCTGCCGGTCGTGCTGGCCGCGCTGATCACGCTGATGCTCTGCTACACGATGGGCTCCGCGCCCGCCTATGCGCTGATGCCCGAGAACTTCCCGAAGCATCTGCGCGCGGGTTACATGTCGAGCGCCTATGCGATCGCGGTCTCGGTTTTCGGCGGCACGGCGCAACT
>NZ_DASXWY010000224.1:0-31521 GCF_036503415.1 Trinickia sp.
TGTGCCAGCCGCGCGGCGCTCCTGCGTCTCGGCCCGCCCCGCGTCCGTTGCTGCATTACCGCGACGAATCTGCATTCGACTCTCCCTAAGACGTTCCAATACCTCCTCGCAATGTAGCGGCGGCGATGCTGCGCAGCGTTGCGGATGCGAATTGGGCGCCGCCAAAACGAATCGTCACACTGTTGCGGCGGCACAGCTACGATCAGGTCGTCGTTCCCGAGGCGAGCTGCGTCGGGGCGCTTGCGATCGCGCGTTTGCGGCGCGGCGCAGACCGGTCGGCCGCCACGTCGAAGACGACGAGCAACGAAACGATGGCAATGCCCAGGGCCGTGCGCCAATCGAATGTCTGCAGGTTTGCGGAAGTCGCCAACAAAAGCGAGATGAACGGTTGAACGGACATGCAAACGAGGACGGCAAACGGTCCGCTCAGTTGCACGGCGGATTGCAGCAGCAGCATCGGGAGCATGACCCCCGCCAGGGTGACGACAACCGCGATGCCGACGGTACTGCCGTCCACCGCGATATGTAGCGAATCAGGGAGCGCCAGACACCAAACGAGCGTCGCGCAAACGGTCAAATAAAAACGCTGGGAAACGATTCGCGAACGCGACCAGCCGCGCTCGGCAAGCTCAGCGCAAACCGACATCGTCAGCGCCGACGAGGCCCCCGTGACTGCGGTCGCCGCCATGGCGATCCAGATCGACAGCCGACTCAGCCCGGCATGCCCGGCGCCATCGAACTGCCTCGCCCCGAGCAGCAGGCAGGCGACGAGAACGCCCGTGCAGATGGCCAATCTGCGAGGTGTGGGCCACGCACGCCTTTTGATGCTGTCGGACAGCGCTCCGACGATCAGCGCAACGCCGGTGTCGATCGCCACGACGACCGAAGGATCGAGCTCGCGCAAGGCGAAGAAAAAGCAGAGATAGGTGATGGCGGTGTAGACGTTGTTGCGAATCAGCAGGTCGTAATCGCGCCGCGGCATGCTGAATCCGTTTTTCAAATTCAATATGAGCGTCGTGAGCAAGAAACTGCCAAAGACGAATACGGGTTCGGGAATGCCGGAAAGAAAATAGGTATAAAGCACCTGCCCAAGCGCTTGCAGGCATATCGCGGCCATTGCCTGAAAAGGTCCGTAAAAGCTCATGGGACACTCCGTTCAGCAGGCCGCAGCCGAGGCTTCGACGGTCTCGTAGTCGATCTCGTAGAGCAGCCCCTCGGCGTCCCATTCCCGAATCTGCTCGCGGTCGCGCTCGATCAGCGCCGCATCCTCGTGAACGAGATAGATGGCGCCGCCCCACCCTGTCGAATCCGTCGTGAGATGAACGCGCGTACCGACAGGCAGTGTCCGGTAGATGGCATGGAACGTCGGCAGTTCGAGCAGCCGCTCGAGGCCGTCGACACCCGTGATGACGCCATCGCCAGCGAATGCGAAGAACACCTTCGTCAGATGGCGTCCGGGCAAATATCGATCGCTGCGCCGGCGCATCTCGTTCATCCATTCCGGCTGCATCAAATCCAGGGCGTGGTAGATCGACTGGGTCTTCAGCCCGGCGGCGGCATACGAGTCGCGATCCATCGCCGCCCCCATCAGGCGCGCGCCCGTTTCGATCATCGCTGGACCGCGAGCCGTCCATTTCAACTCGCTGTGCGCTGTGCCATTCACGATGCCTAGCGCGTCGAGCGCATCGAATGTATAGCGCAACAACGAGGAGGCGGTACGCGATTCCGGTGCGAGCAGTTCGAAGTCCTCCATGACCATGGCGTAGCCGGGCAGCAGGCGAATGTTGACGCGCCATGCGTCCGTCATGAAATGGCGACCGTCTCGGCTGACGGTATTGACGATGTACTGCGTGCCGTCGAGCCACGATTGAACGATCAACTGCCGATTGGGCTGCGCGAACACCGTATGCGCCGCGAAGGCCTTTCGACAGGCCGTGCGCACCTCGTCGAGGCTGCGGCAGATCGTGACGTTGTCCGAACCGGCGCTGTCGAGCGGCTTGACCACGAGCGGCCAATTGCCCTGGCGCTGTGCCCAGGCAACGGCCTCGTTCTCGCTGTCGACGAGCGCCTGCTCGGCCGCCAGCAAGCCGCGGCGGTGCAGTGCCGCGATCATGCGGAACTTGTTGCGCCGCTCGGCAACGAGCGGATAGAGATTCGTCGGTGCGCCGACGAGATGGGCGAGCCGCTCAGCGTAGCTCACACCCATCTCCGAGCCGGCGAGGACATGATCGATGTCCATCGCCAATAGCATGCGGGCCGCTTCATCCTCGGCACCGAGATAGCCGAGATCGGCGCGGTAAGGCGTGGCATCGATTCCCGCCCGAAAGACGGGAGGCGGCTCGGGCGTCGAGCATAAATGAAAGAGCTCGGCACCCATCGTCTTCAGGTCATGCGCCAGTTCCCGGCCCATCGAGTATCCGTCGACGATCACGATGTTCTTCGCTTGAATCGCACCCATCCATGAACTCCTTCGCAGGTCGCGCACGCGAGCGTCAGTGCGCCGTCGCTTCATCGTAGGCAAGCGGCCCCGGCCGCTCGCTACTCGAACCCGTAGCGATCGATGACAATTGCTGCGAAGAATGCGGACCGTGCAGGCGCGCGCGAAGCGGCGCGCTGCGGCGTTCAGGTGCGCGGTATCGAGCGGATATCGCCGGTCGGGTCGCTCTCGCGTGGGCCGTCTTCGGCGTAGGTGGGCGCCGTCCCGCCGGCGTCGATCGGCACAATGGCGCCGCGGCGCACCGCGTGGGGCGCGTCGGGGAGTCGATCGTCGACTTCGCTGCCGCACCGCGCCTGCACGAATGCACGCAGCAGCGCGGTACGAAGCGTTGCCCCGGCGGCCTCCCCCGTTTCTTCGCAGTCTGCGAAGCGCGCCCGGCAAAGGGCCGATCCGTCGTCCCGTGTCGTGAGCGTCAGCTCGCGGGCCAGCTCCAGCACGATGCCCGCATCGGCCCAGTCCGAGCTCGGCGCAAAGCGCCGATCGAGCAGGCGCAGTTCGCCGTGCGCGAGCGTGACGACGAGCTCGGGCTCGATCGCCACGAAGCGGATTTCCTCGTCGTCGTCGACGAGCGCACGGGCGCACCAGTAATCCAGCGCGCGGTCAGTCAAGTCCTCGGTTTTCATAGGTTGCTCCCGGTTTGGGCGAAGCGGCCGGCACTTCGATCTGGGCAATCAACGGAAAGTGATCCGACGCTGTGCGAGCGAGCGCACTGCGATGCACGCTGACGCCCGTCAGCCATTCGCCCGGGTGGACCCAGATGCGATCGAGCGCGAAGATCGGGCAAAACGTCGGGAACGTACGCGGAGCCGGCGCGCGCCGGAAATGCGTGACGAGCGTCCGCAAGGCCTTGCCGCGTACGAACCATTCGTTGATATCGCCGAGCAGGATCACCGGCAACTCGGTCGTGTCGAAAGCGTTCAGCAGCGCTCGCACCTGCGTACTGCGTTCCCCTGCCGACAACCCGAGGTGGGTCGCGACGATGCGCAGCAGCACCGAACCGCACGCGATATCCGCATCGAGTGCGCCGCGCGGCTCGCGGCCGTGAAACGACAGATCGAGCGTGCGCGCCGCGCGGATCGGCAAACGCGAGAGCACGGCATTGCCGTAGCGCCGCCGCGGCGTGTCGAGCGTCGGCCCTGCCGCCGCATACATCCCCGTGGTGTCGCGCAGATGCGCCAGCACATCGGGCGCATCGCTGCCGCCCAGCGGCACTTCTTGCAACGCGACGACGTCCGCATCCAATTCCGCGATGACTTGCGCGACCCGTTGCTCCATTCGGTGCGCCGAATGCGTCGTCCACGCACCGAGGCCGCCGTGAATGTTGTAGGTGGCGATGCGCAGCGCGCATGCAACATCCGCGCGGACCGGCGTTTCGGCTGGCTCGGGCAGCGTGTCGGGCTCCATCGCCTCGACTGGGCTGGCTTGTGCAATCATCGGCGCGGGCTCAACCACCGTTGCAACAGCACCGACGCGCCGACGAGGGCTGCGCCGATCGCCACGAGCGTCGCCCAGGCTCCCCCGCCAGGATGGCGAATCGTGGCCACCAGTTGGTGAGCGAACGTGACCGTCAACACTGTGCCGGGCAGCATTCCGAGCATCGTCCCCAGCAAGTAGTCGCGCAGACTGATATGCGATGCCCCGGCGACGAGGTTCACGACGGTGAACGGCGCGATCGGTAAGAGACGCAGTATCATCATGGTCACTATTCCGCGTCGCCCGATACGCTCGCTGAGCCGATTGGCACGCGCCCCGGCCAGCCGGCGCACCGCATCGCGCCCCAACGTGACGCCGATCCCGTAAGTCGCGGCCGCCGCCAGCAGCGTTCCGCCGAGCGCATAGCCCAAGCCCGGCCAGGCTCCGAAGGCGAGGCCGGTTGCGGCGATCAGGACGGTGATCGGCACCGACAGGACCGCCGCGACGACATATCCGCCCAGTACGATCAATGGCGCGAGCGGCAGTGTGCCGAGGCGCCGGCCCCAATGCACGATCGACGCGAGATTGATATCGTGCCCGAGCGGCGTAAAACGCCAGATCACCGTCAGCGCGACAATGGCCAGCACGAGCGTGCCGAGCAGCAACAGGCGCGCGGTCAGCGATCGGCCGTGCTCTTCGGGAACGAACTCGCGTACCAGCGCCTCCGGCTCGATCGGCTGCTCCGGATCGAGCCAGGCGCTGATCGGGACGACGGCATCGAGATCGCTCGTGATGACGGGCGTGAAAGGTTGCAGGGTCCGCGCCTCGTCGCGCGAGAGCGACGCGATCGCGTCATGAAGCCGCGCCGTGCGTTCGAGCGCTTTTTTGCATTCGGCCTCCGGAACGTCCAGATGCTCGCCGAGCAGACGGTTGCGCCAGCGCGCGATCGCCGCGCGCACCGCCGGGTCGCCGTTGGCATCGATCGCGATGTTGCATTCCGTATCGAGCACCATCGAGCGATTGTTCAAGTTGGCACTGCCAATGGTGATCGCGCGATCGTCGACGATCATGACTTTGCTGTGCACGTTCAGGCAGCGCGTGCCGAGCCCCTCGATATGCGGACAGTACATTCGATAGCGATCGTGAACATCGGCCTCGACGAGCGCGCGATGCAGCCTTGCGCGCAATACGCCCATCGTCGCCTCTTGCAGCCAGCCGCTTTGCATCCGCGGTACGACGACCGCAACGTCCGGACCGTCCGGTTCCGCAAGGCGCGATGCAAGCGACTCGCGAACCACGGCTGCCGTGAAGTACTGGTTCTCGATATAGATATGCTCGCGTGCTGCCGCGATGAGATCGGCGGTCAGGTTGCGCACGTGCTGCAGCGGCTCGCGGCCGAGATGCGGGGGCTCGGTCAGCGAGATGCCGAGCATCACGTCGCGCAACTCGACGGTTGCATCCGGCGGCCAAGGATCGGGTTCCTCACCCGGCACAGACTCGGCCTGGACCGGGATCGAACGTCCGCAAGCGCGCTGCCATCGCTGCCGCGCAAGCTCGCCGATCGCGCGTGCGGCATCGCCGTCGAACATGGTCTGGACGTCGTGGAACGGCCCATACGTCTTGCCGTTCGGATCGCGACGGCGGGGATCGTCGACCGCATGAGCCCGCGTATCCCAGCGGGAACGCGTCAGATCCATGCCACCGACGAATGCCAGACGGTCGTCGATCACGACGTATTTCTGGTGATGGGATGCGCCGCGCGGATGCGTGCCGTCGAGCCTGAACGACAGCGCATGATGCGAGCGCCAACTGGTTTGATAGACGGGTAGCCATTCGCGCTCGAACGCGTAGATCATGGCAAAGTCCCAGGCGAGGATGTAGATGCGCAAATGGCGCCTGAGTGCCCCGAGGGTTTGCAGAAATTCTGCAAGCGGCTCTGGAAATCCGTCGTTGGCCCCGTCCGGCACGAGTCTGATGCGGCTGTTGATGTCCCAGCCCACGATGAAGATCGTATGCCGCGCACGCTTCAAAGCCTCGCGCAGGACGGAAAAGTAGGCTTCGCCATCGATCAGGACTGCGAAACGATCGGCCCGGCGGATCGTGGCGCAGTTGCGGCCCGCTTCGAGCAGGCCATGCCGCGCGCAGTGCGGCGCAGTGGCAGCATGCACCTGCGCGTCGATTTCGCGTGCGCGCGCATCGATTGCCGGAGCACTGCTGCCGGCGATATCGCTCATCATCGGCATGGCGGGCTCGTCAAATGATCGGCACGCCGCCCGTCACCGCGACGGTCGCGCCGGACACGTAGCTCGCCTCGTCGCTCGCCAACATCACGTAGACCGGCGCCAGCTCCGCCGGCTGCCCGGGACGCTTCATCGGCGTTTGCTTGCCGAACGATTCGACGTTCTCGGGCGGCATCGTCGCCGGAATCAACGGCGTCCAGATCGGGCCCGGGGCGACGCAGTTCGCGCGAATCCCCCGCTCGGCCAGCCATTGGGCCAAGCCGCCCGTGAAATTCTGGATCGCGCCCTTCGTCGTGGCATACGGCAGCAGCGTGGGCCGCGGCTTGTCGGCATTCACGGACGTCGTATTGACGATCGCGCTGCCGCGCTTCATATGCGGCAGCGCAGCCTTCACGAGGCGAAACATCGCGCCGATGTTCACATCGAACGTACGGTCCCACTCATCGTCGGTGATCTCCTCGATCGAGTCGTAGTCCATCTGATAGGCCGCATTGTTCACGAGTACGTCGATGCGCCCGAACGCCGCAATCGTGCGCGAAACGACCTCGCGGCAATGGGCGGGATTGGCGAGATCGCCGTCGATCAGCACGGCTTTGCGCCCCGCCTGCTCGACCCAGCGGGCGGTCTCGCGCGCGTCGTCGTGTTCGTCGAAATAGGCGATCGCAACGTCGGCGCCTTCCCGGGCGAAGGCAATGGCGACCGCCCGGCCAATCCCGCTGTCGCCGCCCGTCACGAGTGTGGCTTTCCCGGCAAGACGCCCATGTCCGCGGTAGCTTTGCTCACCATGGTCGGGTTGGGGGTGCATCGGCGCCGTCCTGCCCGGAACCTCGTTTTGCTGCTGCTCAGGCAGTGGCGGCCGTGGTCGATCAGTCATGTTCGCTCCCTCTCGATTCGGTGTCAGAGACGGTGTTGCCAGACGCTTATACCGTAGGCGAGCAATGCGCGTGCCTTGTGGCGGGGACACACCGGGGCGGAGGGTCCGAACGCGACCCGGCGGAACCGACCGGAGCAGCCTGACCGGAGCAGCGCGTTTCGCGCATGAAAAGATCGTCCTAGTCACCCGCGCGAGCGCATGCCAAAGTGGGCGGATCATTACAGGCAACGAAGGGGAAAGCGTGTCGACTCGGATCCATTACCGGCCCTTTGCTATAGCGGACATCGGCGCCGCTCACGCTCTGACGACAGAACTCAAATGGCCGCACCGCGAGGACGACTGGCGGTTCGTCGCCGGACTCGGCAACGGCTTCGTGGCCGAGTGCGACGGACGCGTGGTGGGCACCGCGTTCAGTTGGAAGTACGGTGTGGAGGCAGGCTCCGTCGGCATGATCATCGTGTCGCCCGCGCATCAGGGCATGGGTATCGGCCGGGGCTTGACCGAGCTCGCGCTCGAGGAGCTCGGCTCGCGGCGAGCTATGCTGCATGCGACACCCGCAGGCCGTCCGTTGTACGAAAAACTGGGCTTCGTGGCGATCGGCGCGCTCGATCAGCACCAGGGCAATGCTGGTGTGCCCGCGCTGCCGAGCTTGCCGCCGAACGAGCGGCTGCGGCCCATCGGCGAGCGCGATACCCCGCGTCTCGTCGAGCTTGCTTCGCGTGCGAGCGGTCTCGATCGGACGACCGTACTGCCCGCGCTGCTCGAGTCTGCCGACGGCATCGGACTCGAGCGCGACGGGGAGTTGATCGGCTTCGCGCTCTTTCGCCGCTTCGGGCGCGGGCAGGCGATCGGCCCTGTGGTGACACCCTACGCGGCGGATCCGTTGCGCGCACAAGCGCTGATCGGTCATTGGCTCGCATCGAGCCCCGGTGCCTTCGTGCGGATCGACGTCCCTGCCGATAGCGGGCTGACCGATTGGCTCGAAGCGCTCGGCCTCGCGCGTGTCGACACGGTCGTCAAGATGGCGCGCGGCGCCGGCTCGGCATGGCCACGCGACGAGCGCTTTGCACAGTACGGCATCATCAATCAGGCAATCGGCTGAGGGCGGCAGTGACATTTCTCTATAAAGCCGATCCGGCCCGAGGCGAAATCTGGGCGCGACTGTTCGCGCAGCGCGCGCCCGAACTCGCTTTTCGTCTATGGCCCGATGTCGGGGACCCGGCCTCGATCCGCTACCTCGCTGCGTGGCAGCCTCCCGAGGACCCCGCCCGTACCCTGCCGAACCTCGAAATCGTCTTTTCCGTGGGCGCCGGAGTCGACCAGTTCGATCTGGGCGGCATTCCGCGGCACGTTCCTGTGGTCCGCATGGTGGAGCCCGGTATCGTCGAGGGAATGATCGAGTATGTTTGCCAGGGCGTGTTGAGCCTGCATCGCGATCTTTTCGACTATGCGCGGCAGCAGCAACAGCAGGTCTGGCGCGAAATCCCTTTGCGGCCCGCCTCGACCTGCCGCGTCGGTGTGCTCGGGCTCGGCATGCTCGGCACCTCGGTGCTCGAACGTCTGCGCTTGTTCGGCTATGACTGCGCGGGCTGGAGCCGCTCGCAGCACACGTTGGAGGGCGTCGCATGCTACGCCGGTGCGGCCCAGCTCGACGCCTTTCTGGCACGCACTGACATTCTCGTATGCCTGCTGCCGTTGACGGCGGCCACGCACGGCTTGCTCGACGCCGATCTGCTTCGCAAACTGCCGCGCGGGGCGTCGCTGATTCAGACCGGGCGCGGCGCGCACCTGCGGCAAGACGATTTGCTGCGGCTGCTCGACGAAGGCCACCTGCGTTATGCGCTCCTCGATGTAACGGAGCCCGAACCGTTGCCGGCGGGTCATCCGCTTTGGACTCACCCGCGTGTGCGCATCACGCCGCATATCGCGAGCGCGACGCGTCCCGAGACAGCGGTCGAAGCCGTCCTCGAGAATCTCGCTCGCTATCGCGCCGGTCTGCCGATGATCGGTGAGATCGATCGGGAACGTGGTTATTGAGCTTCGATCCTCATGAAACGGCGTTTGCCGATTCCCGATTGCGGATTCGGCGCGCGCGCATGCTAAAGTAGCCGTCACGTTTTCGACGGGCTTTCAGGCGACCACTGACGATGACCGGGGATTGCAAGCTGGATCGAATCGATCTGCGTATTCTGTCTCAACTCCAGAAGCGCGGGCGCATTACGAACGTCGAACTCGCCGATGCGGTTGGGCTTTCGCCAAGTCCGTGTCTCATCCGCGTCAAGCGCCTCGAAAAAGCCGGCTACATCGCCGGCTACGGAGCGCAGATCCAGCTCGAAAAACTGGGCGACGTGCAGATCGTCTTCACGGAAGTAACGCTCGCCGATCATCGCCGCGAAGATTTCGACCGTTTCGTCGCCGCGATTCGCAATATCGACGAAATCGTCGAATGCCACCTGGCAAGCGGCGGCTACGACTACCTGCTCAAGTTCGTCACGCGCAGCGTCAGCCATTATCAAAGCGTGATCGAGGGTTTACTCGAACGCAATATCGGCATCGAAAAGTATTTCAGCTACGTGATCATCAAGTCGCCGTTCGTGAAGAACAGTTATCCGCTCGAAGTCTTGTTTCCGCACAGCTAAACCGGCGATTCGGGTCCGCCTCGTACCTCGTCCCCGGCCACCTCGGCAGCCGGCTGCGCAAGGGTCTGGGCAAGGTAATCGACACATGCGCGCACCTTGGCGGACTGCGTCAGACGTGCGGGATACACGGCCCATATGTCGGCCGGCTGCGTCACCTCGGGAAGCACCCGCCGCAGCGAACCCGCTTCGATGAGACGCCCCACGTCCCACATGGAGCGCAGCACGATGCCGCGTCCGGCCAACGCCCATTGCACGGCCACTTCGCCATGGTTCGTCGACAACGGCCCGGTCACTTTCACTGAAACGCGCTCGCCCCGAACGTCGAGCCGCCACACCCCGAATGGATGGTCGCGCTCCTTGATCGCCAGGCAAGCGTGGGACGCCAGTTCGCTCAGCTGCTTCGGCGCGCCATAGCGCTCCAGGTAGGCGGGCGATGCGCACAGCACGCGATGATTCGAAGCCAACCGCTTCGCGATCATATGCGGGGCGATCTCGTCGCCGATGCGGATGTCGAGATCGAATCCTTCGCCCGTGACATCGACGAGCCGGTCGAATAGATCGAGACGTACGCTCAACTGGGGATAGCGCTCGGAAAACCGAGCCAGCGCCGGTGCAAGGATGTGGCGGCCGAAGCCGAAGCTGCTCGAAATGCGCAGCGTGCCGCGCGGAATGCGCCGCGTCGTGGAGACGTCTTCGACCAGTTGCTCCACGTTGTCGAGAATCTTTTCCGCCCAGGCATAGACGCGTTCGCCAGCCTCGGTGATCGTCACGCGCCGTGTCGAACGATGCAGGAGCCGCGTGCCGAGCGTCGCCTCGAGAATGCTCACACGTTTGCTGACATAGGCCGCGGAAACGGAGAGCGCGTCGGCCGCGGCGCTGAAGCTCGAGCAGCGCGCGACAGTGCAAAAGACACGCAGGTCGCTCAGCTCCGGCGCACGGGCGGAATCCATAGGGGGCCTGATTTATACACGATTCGTGAACAGTCGATTAACCAAAACCCAGATTCTAAATCGAACGGAGCGAAATAAAATGACTGTAATTCAACTTTCATGGAAGAACTCCGCCATGGCCCGTACATATCGGATCGCCGTCATTCCCGGCGACGGCATCGGCACCGAAGTCATGCCCGAGGGGCTGCGCGCGCTCGACGCGGCATGCCGCCGCTTCGACATAGCGATCGAGTACGAGCACATCGACTGGGCGAGCTGCGACTACTACCAAAAGCACGGCCAGATGATGCCGGACGACTGGAAAGCGCAGTTGTTGCACTGCGATGCCATTCTGTTCGGTGCCGTCGGCTGGCCCGAGAAAGTCCCCGACCACATCTCGTTGTGGGGCTCGCTGCTCAAGTTCCGCCGTGAATTCGACCAATACATCAACCTGCGTCCGGCACGTCTTTTCGAGGGCGTCCCGTCTCCGCTCGCGGGTCGCCGGGCCGGCGACATCGATTGCTGGATCGTGCGCGAGAATACCGAAGGCGAGTATTCGTCGGTTGGCGGCGTGATGTTCGAAGGGACCGAGCGCGAATTCGTCGTGCAGCAAGCCGTGTTCACGCGGCATGGCAGCGAACGTGTACTCAAGTTCGCATTCGATCTGGCCGCGCGGCGCGCGCGCAAGAAGCTCACCGTCGCGACGAAGAGCAATGGCATCGCGATCAGCATGCCCTGGTGGGACAAGCGTGCCGAGGAAATTGCCACGCAGTACCCGAGCGTCGCGTGGGACAAGCAGCACATCGATATTCTCTGTGCCCGCTTCGTACTGAACCCCGATCGCTTCGACGTTGTCGTCGCGACGAATCTCTTCGGCGACATCCTCTCCGACCTCGGCCCCGCATGCACGGGCACCATCGGCCTTGCGCCGTCCGCCAACCTCAATCCCGAGCGTGCGTTCCCGTCGCTGTTCGAGCCGGTGCATGGTTCCGCGCCCGACATCGCGGGCAAGGGCATTGCCAATCCGATCGCCATGATCTGGTCGGCGGCCATGATGATCGATTTCGTCGGCGGGCATGCCGGCAAGGAAAGGCAGGCTCACGACGCAATGCTCGCCGCGATCGAAGCGACGCTCAAGGAAGGGCCGCGCACGGGCGACCTCGGCGGAAACGCCACCACGCGCGATGTGGGTGCGGCCATTGCCGCGCGCATCGAACAGGTTTGACAAGGAGCCACGGATGACACGCATATTCGAACTGTCCGAGCTGATTCGCACGGACAACTTCATCGGCGGACGCTGGGTGCCGGCGGCGGACGGCGCGCGTTTCGCTGTTACCGATCCTGCCACGGACGAACTCATCGCCCAGGTGGCCGATAGCGGGGCCGCCGATGCGCGTGCGGCCACCGATGCCGCCGCGGCCGCCCTGCCCGCCTGGCGCGAGACGTTGCCGAAGACCCGCGCGGAAATTCTGCGACGCTGGCACGCGCTGATCGTCGCGAATCAGGATGCGCTCGGCGCATTGATCTCGCGCGAACAGGGCAAGCCGCTTGCCGAAGGACGTGGCGAGGTCGCCTATGGTGCTTCCTATGTTGCCTGGTTCGCCGAAGAGGCGACGCGCATCTATGGCGATCTGATTCCGCAGCAGCAACGCGGCAAACGCATGAGCGCCGTCAAAGAGCCGATCGGCATCGTCGCCGCGATCACGCCATGGAATTTTCCGCTTGCGATGATCGCGCGCAAGATCGCGCCCGCGCTGGCAGCAGGTTGCACCGTGGTCGGCAAGCCGGCCGAGGACACACCGCTGACGGCCAGCGCGCTCGTCATGCTGGCGCACGAGGCTGGCGTGCCTGCCGGTGTGCTCAATCTGATTACGACCTCGCGCGAGCGCGCGGTGCCGGCCGTTGCCGACTGGTTGCACGATGCGCGCGTGCGCAAGATCACGTTTACGGGCTCGACGGCAGTCGGCAAGTATCTGGCCCGCGAGTCGGCCGATACGCTCAAGAAGCTTTCGCTCGAACTCGGCGGCAACGCACCGTTCATCGTGTTCGACGATGCCGATCTCGAAGCCGCGGTGGCAGGCCTCATGGTCTCCAAGTTCCGCAACGGCGGACAGACGTGCGTATGCCCGAACCGCGTTTATGTTCAGTCGGGCGTGTTCGAGCGGTTCGCAGCTCTGCTGGGCGAGCGCGTCGGTGCATTGAAGATTGGCCCGGCAAGCGACGAGCATTCGC
Source organism: Trinickia sp. (assembly GCF_036503415.1). GTDB lineage: Bacteria > Pseudomonadota > Gammaproteobacteria > Burkholderiales > Burkholderiaceae > Trinickia. The sequence continues at coordinate 12,825 of NZ_DASXWY010000224.1, forward strand.
AGATCGGCCCGATGATCAATGCGCGCGCGGTCGACAAGATTGCGCGGCATGTCGACGATGCACTGACGCGCGGCGCGCGCATCGTCACGGGCGGCAAACGTCTGACCGACCTCGGGTCTCACTACTACGCCCCGACGGTGCTCGCTGACGCCGATCCGAGTATGCAGCTCTATTGCGAAGAAACGTTCGGGCCGGTCGTGCCGCTCTTCCGCTTCGAGACGGAAAGCGAGGCGGTGCAAGCCGCCAATGCGACGCCCTACGGCCTGGCGGCCTACTTCTACAGCAACGACATCAAGCGGATCGAGCGCGTGTCGGGGGCGCTCGAAGCGGGCATCGTCGGCATCAACGAGGGCGCCCTATCGAGCGAAGCGGCGCCGTTCGGCGGAATCAAGGAGTCGGGATACGGCCGGGAGGGCTCGAAGTACGGCCTCGACGACTATCTGTCGATCAAGTACCTCTGCCAGGGCAATCTTCAATAACGGCATCGCTGCCGATCGTCTCTGCACCGAGGCGGCTCTACAGAAGCCGCCCATTTTTTGTTCGTTTGGCGTGGGGCTTGCGTAAGCGCCTAAGCGCCTAAGCGCCTAAGCGATATGCATCGACCGGCCTTTCATTCGATTTGCGTCGTCGGACGCTGGGACACCGCATACGGGCCGGAGTCGACGTATCGACGGCAGAATGCGAAATGCCGCGCGCCCCGCAGCGCAAGATGACGGACCGCGCGATGCAGCGGTGTGGCGGGAACGAGCACACGAAGCACTCTTCCCGTTGCATCGAGGTTGGCAACGGCGGCTTTCTGTCGCTCCGCGTTGTACCCGGGGAGCGAATAAATCGCGGTCTTATCCCCGATCGCGCGCGCCAGATGCGCGGCCAGCGCGCGCGCATCGCCAATGCCCGAATTGAGCCCTCGCCCGCCGAACGGGCTGAACTGATGCGCGGCATCGCCAGCCAGGAAGACCCGGCCCGCGCCGAATGTCTTCGCATGCGTATTGTTGAACTGATAGAGGCTCGTCCATAGCACCTCATAAGGGATATCCGGTCCGATGAGCGCGCGTATTTTCGTGTGGAGGCCATCGCCGTGGGTCAAGTCCTCGAGACGCGTAGTGGGCGCGACCTGCCAATCGAAGCGCCAGACCCCGTCGGGTTGCGGCAGCATAAAGGCCTGATAGCCTGGATTGCCGGGCGGGCTGTAATAAAAACGGCGCTCGTATTCGATGTTCAATTCGGCGCGAACATCGGCGATGAGAAAGCGGTTTTCGGATCGCCGGCCGATCAATTCGATGCCCAGGAGCTTGCGTATATTCGAATGTGCGCCGTCCGCGCCGACGACGAAATCCGCGACGAACTCCCGGCCCTCTTCTGTAACGACCACGACATGTCGCTCTGTTTGCCGCAAACCCATCACGTGCTGATCGAAGACGACCGAGATGTGATCCGGATACTGCGTGCGCGCGGCATCCAGTAGCGCGCTGTCGGTTTCCTGTTGCGAGACGTTCACGAAGAGCGGGTAGCGCGCGTCCTTCGATTCCGGATAGGTTTCGCTGAAAAGAAGCCGATCTTTGTGGTAGGTCCGCTTCACACGCCAGGTGATACCGCGTGCGGCCAACCGCGCGCCCGTGCCGGGCGCCGCTGCGTCGAACGCTTCGAGCGTGTCGCGCAGCAACACGATGGCGCGCGATCCGGTTCGCAGGACGTCGGAGCCACGTTGCAGGACCGTCGAACGGATGCCTTGTCTTGCCAGCAGCAATGCGGTGGTCAGCCCGACAGGACCTGCGCCGACGATCAGAACCGGTGATGTCGGGCTATTCATCGACGCCCTCGAACAGGCCGCGCGGAAAGTACTCGGTAATGCGCATCAAAGGGCGGCCCGCCACGACGATGTGGTAGCTGCGATAGACGAGTTCCGTGGCGTCGAAGCATGCGTTCGGGCAAGGCGCTTCGTCGAGTGGGTGGATGCCCCAGTCGAGCAGTTCGCGGAACGACTCGATACGCGCCGAGCGCATCAACAAGCCGATGGGCAGCGTGCCTTGCATCAGCGGTGCCCGCAGCGGCGGCGGCAAGCGCGCATCGGCGATGCGAGACTCGGCATACACGAGATTGCGCTTGCTCAGCGCGGTTCGCAGCACGACCTCTCGCCGTGTCGTTGCTTCGTCTGGACCGAGGCTCATGGTGGCGCAGGCCGATACCGCATCGGCGCGCTCGGCGTGCTGTGCGAGCAGCACGGTCTCGATGCTTTCGCCGGAAAACGCGTCGAGCAGCAATGTCAACGTACCGTCGGTACTCAGCAAGGCCTTGGTGCGCGATCCCAGCGATTGCCATACCTCGTGCTTTGCGCGGTCTTGCTCCGTAGCGGTTGTGGCGGGGAGCGAAAAGAACCTCGCGTGTTCTGTGTAAACGGACATGCCGAAACCCTCGATGTAGGGCGACGCTTGCAGCGCGTGCCGTGAGACGGGGGCTCCATTGTTCAGTCTTTCGGGCACGCGAATGGCGGGACTTCCGTATGTTGCGATAAGCGTTCCGGGTATTCCTACGGAAATGCCCGAACGTCCGGCCGGTCTCTTCGGCGAGGGGAGAATCGTCTTTACGCGTTTTTTACGCCCCCGCCCCCAGTCTTGTCCCTGCCTTTACGCCCCCTCCTCTACGCTTCAGGCTGTCATGGTTCGTAAGCGAGACGAGAAGAATGGACTTGATCTATATCGCGGGGATTGCCCTTTTCCTGGCAATCACCGTTGGATTGGCGGCCGGATGCGAGAGGCTCGGTAACCGCGCCCCGGGAGGCCGGCCATGATGACCTGGATGATCTGGCTCGCGGCAGCCGCGACAACGTTGTTGTTCGCCTACCTCGTGTACGCGCTCCTCAGGGCGGAGGAACTCGAATGAATGCGAACGACCTGTTGCAGACCGCGCTCTTCATCGTCACGCTGATCGCCCTGGCCTTTCCACTTGGCCGGTACATGACAGGCGTGCTCGACGGTTCGTCCATCGTCGTTCGCCGTATCGGTCGTCCCATCGAACGCCTGTTGTTCAAGCTTGCCGGCGTCGATGCCGATGCCGAAATGTCATGGAAGCGCTATGCGCTGGCCGTGCTGCTTTTCAACGCGCTGGGCGCGCTCGCCGTCTACGCGTTCCTGCGGTTGCAGTCATGGCTGCCCGCGAATCCGCAGGGTTTTGGCCCGATGACGCCCGATGCGGCATTCAATACGGCCGTGAGCTTCGTGACGAACACGAACTGGCAGAACTACACGCCGGAGGCCACAGCCAGTTATTTGACCCAGATGGCGGCGCTCACCGTCCAGAACTTCCTGTCGGCGGCGACCGGCATCGCTGTCGTGGTCGCGCTGATCCGCGGTTTCGCGCGGCACACGGCCCAGACCATCGGTAACTTCTGGGTCGACCTCACGCGCATCACGCTCTTCATCCTTGCGCCGCTTGCGATCGTCGTTTCGCTGGTATTCGTGAGCCAGGGCGCGATACAGAACTTCAAGGCCTACGAGGAGGTGTCGACCCTGCAGGTGACGACCTACCAGGCGCCGAAGACCGACGCGCAAGGCAACGCCCAGAAGGATGCGAAGGGCAACCCGATCATGCAGGACCGGCAGGCGGACAAGCAGACTCTCGCCATGGGCCCGGCCGCGTCGCAAGAAGCGATCAAGATGCTGGGCACGAACGGCGGTGGATTCTTCAACGCCAATTCTGCGCACCCGTACGAGAACCCGACGCCGTTATCGAACTTCGTGCAGCTGATCGCCATGCTCGTGATTCCCGCCGCACTGCCCATCGTGTTCGGCCGGATGATCGGCGATCGCCGCCAGGGCGTCGCGGTGCTCGCGGCCATGACGATTGCATTCGCGCTCGCCTGCTGGGGTGAGATCAGTGCGGAGCAGGCCGGCAATCCGCTTTTCTCGACGTTATCGGTCGACCAACGTGCTTCGGATGGCCAGGCAGGCGGCAACGCGGAAGGCAAGGAGGTGCGATTCGGCATCGCTCAATCCGGCATTTTCACGGTGGCGACGACCGCCGCGTCGTGCGGCGCCGTCGACAACACCCACGATTCGTTGACGCCGATCGGCGGCTTCGTGCCGCTGTTGTTGATCGACCTTGGCGAAGTGGTCTACGGCGGCGTCGGCTCCGGGCTCTACGGCATGCTCGTCTTCGCCTTGCTCGCGGTGTTCGTCGCGGGCCTGATGATCGGCCGTACCCCCGAATACGTCGGCAAGAAAATCGAATCGTACGAGATGAAGATGGTCTCGATCGCGATCCTGCTCACCCCGTTGCTCGTGCTCGTCGGCACTTCCATCGGCATACTCTCGCCGCTCGGTACGGCCGGGATTGCCAATCCGGGCCCGCACGGCTTCTCGGAAGTGCTCTACGCGTTCAGCTCCGCCGCAAATAACAATGGCAGCGCGTTTGCCGGGTTGACGGTCAATACCCCGTTCTACAACGTGCTGCTCGGGATCGCGATGTGGTTTGGCCGCTTCGGCACCATCGTGCCCGTGCTCGCCATTGCAGGATCCCTCGCCAACAAGAAACGCATCGCCGTCACGCCCGGCACGCTGCCGACGCATGGGCCGCTCTTCGTCGTGTTGTTGCTCGGCACGCTCGTGCTCGTCGGTGCGCTGACCTATGTGCCCGCGCTGGCGCTCGGCCCTATCGTCGAACATCTGATGATGATTTCGGGCCATTGATCTCGAGGAAAAGCATGACAACAATCAATCCAACGCCTGCGCATCGCCCGGATAATCAGGGGCAAACGCGCACGGCCGCGCGCGCGATGTTCGATCCCGCGCTCCTCAAGCCGGCCATCGTCGATTCGTTCAGGAAACTCGGGCCGCACACGCAGTTGCGCAACCCCGTGATGTTCTGCGTCTATGTCGGTAGCATTCTGACGACCGTGCTATGGATCGCGGCTCTGGGCGGGCAGGCCGAAGCGCCCGCCGGCTTCATACTGGCCGTCGCACTCTGGCTCTGGTTCACGGTGCTGTTCGCCAACTTCGCCGAAGCGCTCGCGGAGGGACGCTCGAAAGCGCAAGCCGCGTCATTGCGTAGCGCGAAACACAACGTCACGGCGAAGAAGCTCAACGAGCCGCATCCGAAGTCGCCCATCCGCATCGTGACGTCGACCGATCTTCGCAAGGGCGACGTCGTGCTCGTCGAGGCCGGCGATACGATTCCGGCCGACGGCGAAGTCCTCGACGGCGTGGCTTCCGTCGACGAATCCGCGATCACGGGCGAGTCCGCCCCTGTCATCCGCGAGTCGGGTGGCGATTTCTCGTCCGTCACGGGCGGCACGCGCGTGCTGTCCGACTGGATTGTCGTGCGGGTCAGCGTCAATCCCGGCGAGGCGTTCCTCGACCGGATGATCGCCATGGTGGAAGGCGCGAAGCGGCAAAAAACGCCGAACGAGATCGCGCTCACGATTCTGCTCGTCGCGTTGACGCTCGTGCTGCTGCTTGCCACGGCGACGCTCCTGCCGTTCTCGCTCTTTTCGGTCGCGACGATGAACTCGGGCAGCGTCGTGACGATCACTGCGCTCGTTGCCCTGCTCGTCTGCCTGATTCCGACGACGATCGGCGGGCTGCTCTCCGCCATTGGCGTGGCCGGCATGAGCCGCATGATGCAGGCCAACGTCATCGCGACGTCCGGCCGGGCGGTCGAAGCCGCGGGCGACGTCGATGTCCTCTTGCTCGACAAGACAGGCACGATCACGCTCGGCAACCGGCAAGCATCGGCATTCGTGCCGGCGCCGGGTATCACCGAGCACGAGCTCGCCGATGCGGCGCAGCTTGCATCGCTCGCCGATGAAACACCGGAAGGCCGCAGCATCGTCGTGCTCGCGAAGCAGCGGTTCAATATCCGCGAGCGCGACATGGCCCAACTGCAGGCGACCTTTCTCGGCTTCACGGCGCAAACGCGGATGAGCGGCGTCGATCTGCATCCGAAGACAACGCGCGCCGGGACGCCCCCCGATGGGACTTCCTTCGGGGCGCCCAGTCGCGAAATCCGCAAAGGCGCGGCCGATGCGGTGCGCAAGTACGTCGAGGAAAGCGGCGGCCGGTTTGCCCAGGAAGTGAGCAAGGCAGTCGACGATATCGCACGGCGCGGCAGCACGCCGCTCGTGGTCGCGGAAAAGACCGGCGGCGAGAATGCCAGCGGAGCCGCCCGCGTGCTCGGTGTCATCGAGTTGAAGGACATCGTCAAAGGCGGTATCAAGGAGCGTTTTGCCGAATTGCGCAAAATGGGCATCAAGACCGTGATGGTGACCGGCGACAACCGGTTGACGGCCGCGGCGATCGCGGCCGAAGCCGGAGTCGACGATTTTCTCGCCGAGGCGACGCCCGAGACGAAGCTCGCGACGATCCGCGCGCACCAGACCGAAGGCCGGCTCGTCGCGATGACGGGCGACGGGACCAACGACGCTCCGGCGCTCGCCCAGGCCGACGTGGCAGTGGCGATGAACACCGGCACGCAAGCGGCGAAGGAAGCCGGCAACATGGTCGATCTCGATTCGAATCCGACGAAGCTGATCGAGATCGTCGAAATCGGCAAGCAAATGCTGATGACCCGCGGTTCGCTGACGACGTTCTCGATCGCGAACGACATCGCGAAGTACTTTGCGATCATTCCGGCTGCGTTTGCGACGACCTACCCCCAGCTGCGCGTGCTCGACGTGATGCATCTGACGTCGCCCGCGTCGGCCATTCTCTCCGCGGTCATCTTCAATGCGCTCATCATCGTTTTCCTGATTCCGCTCGCGCTGAAAGGCGTGACGTATCGCGCGCTTGGCGCAGCCGCACTGTTGCGCCGCAATCTGCTGATCTACGGGCTCGGCGGCATCATGCTGCCGTTCCCGTTCATCAAGCTGATCGACATGTTCCTGGCCGCGATGGGCTGGGCCTGAACCGATTCCCTTTCTTATTCGATCGATCATGAAAAACCTGTTGCGACCGACGCTCGTGCTATTTGCAGCGATGACACTGATCACGGGTATCGCCTATCCGGTCATCGTCACGGCGATAGGCCAGGCGGTATTTCCTCGTCAGGCGAATGGCAGCATCCTCGAGAGAGACGGCAAGCCGGTCGGCTCCGAATTGATCGGCCAGCAGTTCGATGCGCCCGGTTATTTCTGGGGACGGTTATCGGCCACCACGCCGAACCCCTACAACGCTCAGAACTCCGGCGGCTCGAACCTGGGACCGACGAATCCCGCGCTCGCCGACGAAGTGAAGGGAAGGATTCTGGCGTTGCATGCAGCCGATCCGACGAATACGGCACCGATTCCCGTCGATCTCGTCACCTCGTCGGGCAGTGGTCTCGATCCCGACATCTCGCCGGCAGCCGCGGCATATCAGGCGTCCCGGGTGGCAAAGGCGCGCGGCCTGACGCTCGATCAGGTGTATCGCGCGATCGAGCAGAACACGTCCGGCCGGCAGTTCCTCGTGCTGGGCGAGCCGCGCGTGAACGTACTACGGCTGAATCTTGCACTCGATCGAATTCAACGCGTGCATTGATTAGGCTAAGCTCGCATATGGCCCATTCCTGCAACGAGGCACTATGGAACGTCCCGATCCCGACGCGCTGCTCGAAAAAATTCAGCGGGACGAAGAAAAGCGCAGTCGCGGCCGGTTGAAGATATTCTTCGGCGCCTCCGCCGGCGTCGGCAAAACGTACGCGATGCTGCAGGCGGCGAGGCGGCGCCGCGACGAAGGTGTCGACGTGGTCGTCGGCGTCGTGGAGACGCACGGCCGCAAGGAAACGGTAGGCCTCATCGAAGGGCTCCAGGTCATCCCTCCCGCAACGATCGAGTATCGCGGGCACCAGTTGTCCGAGTTCGATCTCGATGCGGCGCTCGCGCGCAAGCCCGGGCTGATTCTCGTCGACGAGCTCGCGCATTCCAACGTGCAGGGCTCGCGGCACATGAAGCGCTGGCAGGACGTGTACGAGCTGCTGGACGCCGGCATCGACGTCTATACGACCGTCAATGTTCAGCATCTCGAGAGCCTGAACGATATCGTCGGACAGATTACCGGTATCCGTGTATGGGAAACCGTGCCGGACCGCGTGTTCGATCTCGCCGACGACGTGACGCTCGTCGATCTGCCGGCGGATGAATTGCTCGAACGCCTGCAGGAGGGCAAGGTCTACCTCCCGCGTCAGGCGGAGCACGCGGTCCGGAATTTCTTCCGCAAGGGCAACCTGATCGCGCTGCGCGAACTGGCCTTGCGCCGCACGGCTGACCGCGTGGACGCCCAGATGCGGGAATATCGCGCCGATCAATCGATCGAGCGTATCTGGCAAGCGCGCGAGCGCATCATCGTGTGTGTCGGCGCGGGCCCCGAGAGCGCGACGCTCGTGCGCGCCGCCGCGCGGCTCGCGGCAAGTCTCAAGGCGGACTGGCTTGCCGTCTATGTCGAAACGCCAAGACTGCAGCGTCTGCCCGATGCGATCCGCAAGCGAACGCTCGATGCGTTGAAGCTCGCCTCCGAGCTCGGCGCCGAAACGGTAACGCTGCAGGGAGAAGACCCGCCGAAAACGCTGATCGCCTATGCGCGCATGCGTAATGTGTCGAAGCTCGTGGTAGGTGCATCGCCTGCTTCCGGCTGGTCCGCATGGCTGCGTCGCTCGACCGGGGAGCGGTTGATCGGCGCCGCACGCGACATCGACGTGACACTCGTGAACTCGGGCGCCGTACGCGAACAAGCCGAGCGTCGCGAGTCAGCTGCACGTTTCGCTGGCCTGGGTGCCGAGGTACAGCGTTCGAAGCCCTCGTCGTATCTGTACGCGATCGGTCTGTGCGCGGCCATCACCGTCATCGCCAGCCAGGCGCTCGGGCGGGTCTCGCTCGCCAACCTCGTCATGCTTTACCTGCTCGGCACGATTTTCACGGCGGCCCGGCTCGGGCGCGGACCGGGCGTGCTGATTTCGTTTCTCGGCGTCGCCTCGTTCGACTTCTTCTTCGTGCCGCCGCACCTTTCGTTCACCGTATCGGATACACAATACCTGCTGACGTTTGCGGTCATGCTGGCCACTTCCCTGACGATCAGTCATCTCACGGCGAGCTTGCGCGGCCAGGCGCGTATCGCGAACCTGCGCGAGCGCCGCACCGGCGCGATGTTCGCCATGACGCGGGAACTCGGTGCCGCGCTCGCGACGGTCCAGATCATCGAAACCGGCTCCCGGCACGTGGCCGAAGTCTTCCAGGCACGCGTCGCGATTCTTTTGCCGGACAGCAACGAGAGCGTGCGGCCCAAGATCGAGAACCCGGACCCCGCCGTCACGCTCGCCGAGGCCGAGATCGACAAGGACATCGCGCAGTGGGTCTACGATCAGCAAAAGCCAGCCGGGCACGGCACGGACACGCTCCCGGCCACGAGTGCGCTTTACTTGCCGCTCAAGGCGCCCATGCGCACGCGCGGCGTCATGGCGCTGGTTTCGCCGCGCATGGAGGATCTCCAGGTCCCCGAGCAGCGGCGGATGATCGAGACGTTCGCCGCACAGATTGCGCTGGCGCTCGAACGTGTGCACTACGTCGAAATCGCCCAGGACGCGCTGGTCAATATGGAGTCCGAAAGATTGCGAAATTCCCTTTTGTCGGCCATTTCGCACGATCTGCGTACGCCGTTGACGTCCATCGTCGGCTTTGCGTCCATGCTGGCCGCGGAGCCCGGTGGAGCCAAGGTCGACGAGGCACGTTCGTTCGAGCTTGCCGAGGCCATTCACGACGAGGCGCTGCGCATGACGGGCGTCGTCACCAATTTGCTCGACATGGCTCGCCTGCAGGAAGGCAGCATGAAGATCAATCGTCAGTGGTCGTCGATCGAGGAAGTCATCGGCTCCGCGCTTGCCGCGTGCCGGCGTATACTCGCGGGCCGGCCGATCCGCACGCGTGTGCCTGCGGACCTGCCGCTCATCGAGCTCGATGCGGTGCTCGTGGAGCGGCTCTTCGCCAACCTCTTCGAGAATGCCTCGAAGTACACGCCGGCCGGCTCGCCGATCTGCGTGGTGGCGTCGGTCCTGCATGAAGGCGACGAGCGTTACGTCAAGGTCGAAGTCCAGGATGACGGTCCGGGCTTGCCTGTGGCCATGGCGTCGCGCATATTCGAGAAGTTTACGCGCGGCGAAAAGGAATCCGCGAAGCCGGGCATCGGCCTCGGTCTTGCAATCTGCCGCGCGATCGTGGAAGCCCACGCAGGCAAGATCGGCGCCATGAATCGCATCGCGGCGGACGGTACGGTGCTCGGTGCGACGTTCTGGTTCATGTTGCCTGCGAACGAGACGCCGCTGGAGGGTTTGCCCATCGAAGGTCTCGATGCTACGCCCGGCGATAGGAACGGATAACTCATGTCGGAACCCGCCATCACCGTACTGCTGATCGAAGACGACAGCCGCATCCGCCGCTTCGTACAGGCGTGCCTCGAAAGCGAGGCGATGCGCATGCTCGACGCCGAGTCCGGGCTCCGAGGGTTGTCGCTCGCGGCGAACGCGCGGCCGGATCTCGCCATCGTCGATCTGGGTTTGCCGGACATCGACGGTGTCGATGTGATCCGGCGGCTGCGGGAATGGTCCTCGATGCCGGTCATCGTGTTATCGGCGCGTACGCGCGAGGAGGAGAAAGTCGCCGCGCTCGATGCGGGCGCGGACGATTTTCTGACGAAGCCGTTCGGTGCCGCGGAGCTGTTGGCGCGCATTCGCGCGCACCTGCGGCGGCATAATCGCAATGCAAATGGGGCATCTGAAACATCCAAAGCGCGCTTCGGCGACGTAACGGTCGATCTGGAGTTGCGGACCGTCGAGCGCGACGGCGCCGCCGTACATCTCACGCCGATCGAGTATCGCTTGCTGCTCTTGCTGATACGGCACGCAGGCCGTGTGTTGACGCACCAGCAGTTGCTGAGGGAAGTCTGGGGGCCCGCGCGCACCGACAACGCACACTACTTGCGCATTTATATGCGCAACCTCCGGCACAAGCTCGAGCGCGATCCGACGCAGCCTCAGCACATCATCACGGAGACAGGAGTCGGCTACCGGCTCACGGGAATGAACTGACGTCTTCTCGGCCTCGCGTTCGACGAACCGACAGATCGTATGCGGCTCGTCGCCGACATATCGTCAATGGCTGATCTTTTCGAGCGCGAGCCCGCGCGTCGCAGGTCCCAGCAAAATCGCGGCAATCCCGACGAGCATCGACGTCCCGATGAACGCCGCGACGCCGGGCACGCCGTAGCCGTGCAGCAGGATTCCGATCGCGAGCCCCGCGAATGCCGCGGCGAGACGGCTCCATGAGTAGACGAAGCCGACCGCACGCGCGCGTATCCGCGTCGGATACAGTTCAGCCTGGTAGCCATGGTAGGCAAACGACATGACGTTCGATGCCAGCGTGAACAGCACGCCGAGCGCAATCAGTAGCGCCGGAGACGACGCCTGCGAGAACAGCACGATCACGACGCCCATCGCTGCAAGGCTCGCCACGATTTGCGTCTTGCGCTCGAACTTGTCGGCAAACCATACCCCGAGCAGCGGTCCGAACGGGTTGGCGATCGCGATCACGAACGCGTAGGCAAGACTCGACGTCACGTGCACGCCGCGGCTCACGAGCAGCGTTGGCACCCAGGCGGCGAATCCATAAAAGCCGATCACCTGCGCCATGTTGAACACCGACATGATCACCGTGCGTTTCCGATAGGGAGGCCGCAGCGCTTCCATAAGCGATCCGCGCCCTTCTTTCTCGGGCTGCGCCGGTTGCGGGGCGCTTAGCGCGATGCCACGTTCGGCCGCCACGCGACGTTCGATGTCTGCGACGATCCGCTCCGCTTCTTCGACGCGCTGATGACGCGCGAGCCAGCGCGGGCTTTCCGGGATGTTGCGCCGCAAGAACCAGACCGCCACGGCACCGAGCGAGCCGACCAACACGACCACGCGCCAGTAATCGAGCCCGAACGGCCGCATGTCCTTCAACGCGAACGCGAGAAACGCGACCACCGGCACGGCGGAGAACGTAACGACCTGGTTCACCGCATAGGCGCGACCGCGCTCCCGGCTCGGGATCAACTCGGAGATGTAGGTATCGATGGTGACCAACTCGATGCCGAGTCCGACGCCCGCGGCAAAGCGCCAGACGTTGAGCCAGAGCCCTGTCGTCTGGAACGCCATGATCGTCGTGCAGACGACGTACCAGATGAGGGACCACGTGAAGATCATCCGTCGCCCGCACCGGTCGGCAACTTGTCCGAACGCGAGCGCGCCGACCCAGAGTCCCATGAACGTCGAAAACACGAAGGTTCCAAAGCCGGCGACCTTCAGTGGGCCAAGCGCCGAGAAGAATCCGAGCGATTCGGGCGTGAAGAGTCCGGAGCGGGCCATCCCCGGCGCGACATAGCCGGTGAAGAACAAGTCGTAGAATTCGAAAAACCCGCCAAGCGAGATCAGGATCACCATCGTCCAGACGGTACGCGAGGGTGGCAGGCGGTCGAAGCGCGCGGCAATTTCCGCGGACTTCTGCTCAGGTAACGAGGCTTCTCTTTTCATGTCTCCTCCGATTTGGATGGGCATCGGCGACCTCGATCGGATCGCCGGTAGGTTTTCGCCCGCATTCGCGATGCGCCGATGAGAGCGCGCTGTCAACTGCCGGTGCTACGTTCGAGCGCGCGCTGAACGATCGCGTCGTAATCGGCGGGTCGCGGATGCAGATCGAGCCGCTGTCCCGACTTGACGAGCTGGCTCGGCGTGTCATGCCCGAGCATTCCGGGCAACTGGCGCGAAATCGCGAGCAACGCATCGAGATCGACACCCGTGTCGTATCCCATCAGTTCGAGCGCATGCACGATCTCTTCGCTGCACACGTTGCCGCTCGCGCCCGGTGCGTAGGGGCAGCCGCCGATTCCGCCCAACGATGCGTCAAAGCGTGTCGCCCCGGCATCGATGGCGGCAAGAACGTTGGCCAGCCCCATGCCGCGCGTGTTATGAAAATGCAGCGTGAGTTCGGTGGCCGGCCAGCGCGTACAGAACGTCTGCGTCAAGGCCGCGACCTGGCTCGGGTAGGCCATGCCCGTGGTGTCGCACAGCGTGACACTGCGCGCATGGGCTTCCTCGACGAAGCGTCCAGACCACTCGAGCACCGTATCCGCGGGCACATCGCCCTCCATCGGGCAGCCAAAGGCACACGACAGCGAAACGTTGACGGCCACGCCGGCCCCGTGCGCAAGACGCGCGACCTGGAGCAATCCTTGCCAGGATTGCTCGCGCGTCATCCGCAGGTTCGAGAGGTTGTGGCTTTCGCTCGCCGACATGACGAGGTTGAGTTCGTCGGCCCGCGCCTCGATGGCGCGTTCGGCACCGTGCACGTTCGGCACCAACGCCGTGTACACGACGCCCGGACGCCGCTCGATGCCCCGCAGCACGGCATCGGCGTCGCGAAGCGAGGGAATCGCCCGAGGCGAGACGAATGCCGTGACTTCGATCTTGGCGACGCCCGTGAGCGAGAGCGCGTTGACCAACGCGATCTTCCGATCGGTTGTCACGAACGCGCGTTCCGACTGCAAACCGTCGCGCGGCGCGACCTCGTGCAGATAAATGCGTCGATGATTCCCTTGCCAGCTCTTCATGCGATCGCCCCTTGTTCACGCAGCGTGCGGATCATGTCGTCGGTCAGGCCGGCCTCTCTCAACACAGCCTCCGTGTCGTCTCCGAGCCGCGGCGCGGCCGAACGAACTGCGCCCGGCGTGCCGGTCAGTTTCGGCACGATGCCGGGCACGGCGAGTTCGTAGCCTTCCCGTGTCGTTTGCCGCAGGATCATGTCCCGCGCCCGATAGTGGGGATCCTCCGCGATGTCCTTGGCCGTATAGATTTTGCCGGCCGGTACGCGCGCGGCCGATAGCGTATCGAGCACCTCCTGCGACGTGCGCGACGCTGTCCATGCGCCGATCGCCTCGTCGAGTTCGTCGACACGCGCAACGCGCCCCGCGTTGTCGGCGAGCGACGGATCGGCGGCCAGATCGTCGCGGCCAATGACGCTCATCAGGCGCCGAAAAATGCTGTCGCCGTTACCGGCGACGAGCACATAACCGTCCGTGCAGCGATAGGCGTTCGATGGTGCAATACCGGGCAACGCGCTGCCCGCCGCTTCGCGCACGGCGCCGAACGCGCTGTATTCCGGAATCAGACTCTCCATGACGTTGAATACGGCTTCGTGCAGCGCCACGTCGATCACCTGCCCTTTTCCGCCGCGAGCGTCGCGATGGTAAAGCGCCATCAAAACGCCGATCACGCCGTGCAGTGCCGCCAGCGTGTCGCCGATCGAGATGCCGCACCGCACCGGCACGCGCGCGGGCTCACCGGTGAGGTGCCGCAGTCCGCCCATCGCCTCGCCTATCGAGCCGAAGCCCGGCAAGTCCCGGTAGGGTCCGCTTTGGCCGTACCCCGAGATGCGCAGCATGATGAGACCCGGGTTGATCTCGCAAAGCGCTTCATAGCCCATGCCCCAGGCCTCGAGCGTACCGGGCCGGAAGTTTTCGATGAGCACGTCGGCCTGTGCGATCAGCGCGCGTGCCACTTCCTGCCCTTGCGCGCTGCGCAGATCGAGTGCAATGGAGCGCTTGTTACGCGATTGCACCTGCCACCAGACCGACGTACCGTCTTTCATGAGGCGCCAGTTGCGCAGCGGATCGCCCGCGCCGGGCGGTTCGATCTTGATGACGTCGGCGCCGAATTCACCGAGTGTTTTGCCGGCGAATGGCCCCGCAATCAACTGTCCCATTTCGATGACCCGGATGCCATCGAGTGCTGCCGGTGAAATGGAAGTCGATGGTTGACCGCTCATTGGCCTATCTCCCCTGAAGTCCTGGCTATTTCGATTGCAGGCGATTATGCGAGCCCGCCCAACTCGGCGGAATGTCACAGTCGCGCATCCAGCTTTCGCGAAACGCGAAAGCCGATTCAGGGTCTTCCCTAACCGCTATCGGGGGATGAAGAGCGATATTGCATAATGCTCGGCACGGTAAATCGGTTACCGACTTACGCCCGATCATGAATCTGCACCGCCTGGATCTCGTCTCGCTCTCGTTGTTCAGCCTGGTGGTGCGCAGCGGTAGCATCAGCAAGGGCGCGGCACTGGCGCATCTCGCGGTGGGCGCTGCAAGCAAGCGGATCGCGGACCTCGAAGCCGCGCTGGGTGTCGCCCTCTTCGAGCGTCATTCCCGCGGGATCGTACTGACGGCGGCCGGCACCGCGTTACAGCGGCACGCGCAACGCATTCTCAACGATGTGGACGTGTTGAGCGCGGATCTCTCGGACTACGCCGCGGGCGTCGTCGGCGTGGTGCGGCTTTGGGCCAATACCTCGGCGGTCACGCAGTTCCTGCCGGCCGAGATCGCCGCTTTCACGGCGGCCAATCCGCAAATCCGCATCGAACTCGAAGAGCAGAACAGCGACCGCGTGGCGACGGCCGTCTTCGACGGTGAAGCGGACTTCGGCATTCTTGCGGAATCGACGCCCCTGCTGGGCCTGCAGACCGTCCCTTATCGGCACGATCAGTTGGTGCTCGTCGTGCCGAACGGCCATGCGCTTGCCGCCCACCGATCGATCTCGTTCGACGAGGCACTCGAGTACGACTTCGTCAGCCTTTCACGGGGTACCTCGCTGGCCAAACGGCTCGAACACGCCACGGAATCGATCGGTCGGCGGCTGAAGCTGCGCATTCGCGTGCGCAGCTTCGACGCCATGTGCATGATGGTCGCGGCCGGGCTCGGCGTCGCCGTGCTGCCCGCGGCGGCCGTGCGGCCGTATTTGCGCTCGATGGGCTTGCGCAAGATCGAGCTTGCCGAAGAATGGGCGCACCGTGCACTGCTCATCTGTGCGCGGGACCTCGCTGTCTTGCCCAAGCCGGCTCGGTTGCTCGTGACGCACCTCACGGGGTCCGTCAATGCGGGAGTACTTCGATAACGCCCGCTACCGCGCAAAGTAGTACGACAACGAGCGGCGGCACTTTCCAGCGTGTCAGCAAAAAGAAGCCAACCGTGGCAATCGCGAAATCGGCCCCCGAATGAACGGCACTCGTCCAGACGGGCGAGTACAACGCCGTCGCCAGCAGCCCGACCACCGCGGCATTGACACCCGCGAGCGCTGCGGCCATCGACGGATGCGCGCGAAGCGCTTGCCAGTAGGGCAACGCAGAAAGGACCAGCAGCAGGCCCGGCAAGAAGATGCCGGCCGTTGCCAACAACGCGCCCCAGCCATGACCGGGCGTGCCGGTCATGATCCAGCCGAGAAAGGCGGCGAACGTGAAGAGCGGGCCCGGGACGGCCTGAGCGGCGCCATAGCCCGCCAGAAAGTCGTTCGACGATACCCAGCCCGTCGCGACTGTTTCGTGTTGCAGTAGCGGAAGCACCACGTGGCCGCCACCGAAGACCAGCGCGCCGGAGCGGTAAAAGGCGTCGAATATGCGGATGGCGTGCGTCGAATCGACCGCCGCCCATGCCGGCAGCCCGAAAAGAAACGCACAAAACAGTATCAGCGCGATTGCCCCTACGGTGCGCGACACGTGGAACTCGCGCGCGTGTCGACCCATGCCCGCCATGCTCTCCGAGGCGGAAGCTCTGCACAACACCATGCCAAGGCATGCCCCGAGCACGATCACAATCAACTGCGCATAGGCGGTGGTCAGGACGGCAAGAATCGCTACGGCGATCAACGCGACAGCAGCGCGGCGATGGTCGGGACATAGGCGGCGCGCCATGTCCCATACCGCTTGCGCCACAACGGCTACCGCAACGAGCTTGAGCCCATGGATCAGGCCGCTGCCGAGCGGACCGCCCAGTGACGGGGCAACGAGGGCGAAAGCGATCAACAACGCGATCGAGGGCAGCGTGAAGCCGCACCATGCGGCAAGGGCGCCGCGCCATCCCGCACGAAGCAAACCGATCGAGAATCCCACCTGACTGCTCGCGGGCCCCGGAAGAAATTGGCAAAGGCCGACGAGATCGGCGAACGTCGCATCGTCGAGCCACCGGCGCCGCTCGACGAACTCCCGACGGAAGTACCCGATGTGGGCGACAGGGCCGCCGAACGACGTCAGCCCCAGCCTCAGAAAAACCGACAGAACCTCGAGTGCGGAGTGCGCGCGGCTCGCGTGCGACTTCGATATGCCTGCTTCCATAAACCCTTTGACGTGATGAGCGTGCGCACTGACGACGATTTTTCTGCCGCGCGAGAGCGCCTAGTGCTGATGGCGGTGGTGGATGTCCGGGAAATGCGCGTGCGAGTGCGTAATGGGCAAATGAACATGCGGATGGGTATGCGGTTCGTCGCCCGCATACGGGAAGTCGTGCTCGTGCCGATGGTGTTCGTCGTGGCGGTGCCGATGAGTGTGCTCGAGGAAGTCGTGGTTATGCTCATGTTCATGGCGCTCGCGCACGTGCAGCCAAACGCCAAGCGCCATTAGCGCTGCCGCGATCCAGAACGATACGGAAGGTAACTCAGGCCATAGCACGAGCGAAAGCGCAACCCCGAAGAGCGGAGCAACCGAGAAGTACGCTCCTGTCCTCGCAGTCCCGAGGTGGCGGAGCCCAACGACGAACAGGACGAGGCTCACGCCGTAGCCGGCCAGTCCCGTGAGCATCGCAGCGCCGACGATGCCCACGGCCGGCAGTGCCGCTCCCGTGGCAAAGGCGATGGCGAGATTCACAGGGCCCGCGATCAAGCCCTTCAGACAGGCAATCACCATCGCATCGTTTGCGGACACCTTGCGTGTCAGGTTGTTGTCGATCGCCCAGCACAAACAGGCACCGACGATCAGCAGCGCCCCGACGGGAACCGCTACCTGACCCGGGTGCCACGACAGCAGCATGCCTCCCGCGACGATAGCCACCATCCCGAGGAACACCTGAAGGTCGACGTTCTCGCGGAAGACGACCCATGCGATGACGGCGGTCAGCACGCTTTCGAGATTCAGTAGCAAAGAACTGGTCGCCGCAGACGTGCTCGCCAGCCCGAGCATGAGCAGCGCGGGTCCCACGACACCGCCGGTCACGATCGCGCCCATGAGCCACGGCAGTTCGGCTTTCTGGATTCGATGGCTGGCACTCGCCTGGGCATCGGCCCGTCGGAGCCTCAGAGCGACGATGCCCATGCCGAGCCCGACGCCGCTGCCGAGGTAAAAGAGACCCGCCACCATGAAGGGTGACATCGAACCAAGAAGCGCTTTGGCGATCGGGGTGGCGGCGCCGAACAGCGCCGCGGCGGCGAGCGCGACGAACACTGCGCTGAGTCTTGAATTCATCGGAATGAGGTGGTTGGAATCGGCGCGCGCGGCGCCTATGCGCGCAGTTTAACGAATCGGGATCGCTGAATCGACAAGGGTTACGGACCGGGGCACGAGTTAACTTGTATCAATATTAACGTCTGTGTAGGATACTCTACATGGATACACCGCTGATGTGGTCTCTGCTCATACTGACGCTGCCCACCGAGAACGCGACAGCGCGCATGCGTTTTTACCGCGCGCTCAAGGCAAAAGGCTGCGCCGTCCTGCGCGACGGCGTCTATCTCTTGCCCTATAGCGACGGCCACGAAGACATGTTGCGCGAGCTGGCCGACGCCATCGCCGAGAGCGGCGGCACCGCCCACCTGCTGCGCGCGCCGAGCCTCGATGCGTCTCAGGAACAGGCGTTCCGCGCGTTGTTCGACCGCGAAAGCGACTACGACGCGT
>NZ_DASXWY010000225.1:0-94708 GCF_036503415.1 Trinickia sp.
TGTTCTCGTCGATGTCACTTCCACTCAGGAGTCCGCAATGACCAATGCCAATCCCAATACGACCTATGCCTTCGATGTGCGCGGCATTGCGAAGCGCTTGCGCCACGCCGCCATTTTCGGGGCGCTCGAAACGCTCGACCACGGGGAGACCATGCGCTTCATCAACGACCATGATCCTCTGCCGCTGCTGAATCAAATGCAACAGCGGTACGGCGATCAAGTCCGCATCGAATACGTGGAGCGCACGCCGGAGCGTGTCGTGATCGACTTCGGCATCCGGCTCACGGCGAACGAAAGCGAGGCGCCCGCGCAAGCGTCGGCTGCCGGATGCGCAGGCGGTGGAACCGGCACGTGCGGTTGCAGCGGCTAATGGCGAAGGGCCATCGGCCGCGCGCCATGCTCGCGGCCGGCTCATAACTTAACGCAGGTCAAGTAGACGCAAGAATGTAGGCGAGCGGCGTTGACCACGCTATATGTAGTGCATACGATGAGCAACATCACAATATATTGTGCTCATCGAGGCTCACATGGACCACGGACCGATACCCGCTCACCTTCTTCAAGCCGGCCGCCACGCACACGCCGCGCAGGCGCAACGGCATGCCAAACCGCAAGTCGACGTGGCCTCCGCCATCGAGGAGTATCTCGAACGCCGCGATTGGCGCGTCAATGCCAACGCAAATCAAGGCTATTCGCTCGGCGGCCTGATCCTCAACATCTCGGGCAAGCTCGTCGCGAACTACTGGCTGAGCCACGTCTATCCGCCCGCCGTCGGCCAGGCCCATCGCGACGCCGACTTGCACATCCATGACCTCGACATGCTTTCGGGCTATTGCGCGGGTTGGTCGCTGCGCACGCTGCTCACCGAGGGGCTCAACGGGGTGCCCGGCAAGGTGGAAGCGGCACCGCCCAAACACATGTCGAGCGCAGTCGGGCAAATCGTCAACTTTCTGGGCACGCTGCAAAACGAATGGGCCGGCGCCCAAGCGTTCAGCTCGTTCGACACCTACATGGCGCCGTTCGTGCGCAAGGATCGGTTGAGCTACGAGGAAGTGCGCCAATACGTTCAGGAACTCATCTACAACCTGAACGTGCCCTCGCGCTGGGGCACGCAAACGCCGTTCACGAATCTCACGTTCGATTGGGTGTGCCCCGAAGATCTACGCGAGCAAGTGCCGGTCGTCGGCGGGAAGGAAATGGACTTCCGCTACGGCGATCTGCAGGCCGAGATGGACATGATCAATCGTGCCTACATCGAAGTGATGCAAGCGGGCGACGCGAAAGGCCGCGTCTTCACGTTTCCGATTCCGACTTACAACATCACGGCCGACTTCGATTGGGACAGTCCGAACGCCACGCGATTGTTCGAGATGACCGCGCGCTACGGCCTGCCGTATTTCCAGAACTTCATCAACTCGGAATTGAAACCGAACATGATCCGGTCGATGTGTTGCCGGCTGCAGCTCGATCTGCGCGAGTTGCTCAAGCGCGGCAACGGCCTGTTCGGCTCGGCCGAGCAGACCGGATCGATCGGCGTCGTGACATTGAACTGCGCGCGGCTCGGCCATCTTTATGCCTGCAACGAAGGTGCGCTCATGGCTCGCGTCGACGCGTTGCTCGAACTCGGCAAGGAGAGTTTGGAAATCAAACGACGCGTGATTCAGCAACTGATGGATAACGGCCTCTTTCCGTACACGAAGCGTTACCTCGGCACGCTGCGCAATCACTTCTCCACGCTCGGGGTCAACGGCATCAACGAGATGATCCGCAACTTCTCGGCCGACGCGCACGATCTGACGACCGACTGGGGACATACCTTCGCTGTCCGCCTGCTCGATCGGGTCCGCGCGAAGATGCTCGCGTTCCAGGAAGAGACCGGGCATATGTACAACCTCGAGGCCACGCCGGCCGAGGGTACGACATACCGCTTCGCCAGGGAAGACCGCAAACGCTATCCCGGCATCCTGCAAGCAGGCACCGCCGACATGCCGTACTACACGAACTCGTCGCAGTTGCCGGTCGGCTTTACCGAAGATCCGTTCGAGGCGCTCGAGCATCAGGACGACTTGCAGCGCAAATACACGGGCGGCACGGTCCTGCATCTTTATATGACGGAGCCGCTGTCGTCGGCCGACGCCTGCCGCGAACTCGTCAAGCGTACGCTGAGCCGCTTCTCGCTCCCGTACATCACCGTCACGCCAACGTTCTCGATTTGCCCCAAGCACGGCTATTTGCCGGGCCGCCACGAGTTCTGTCCCAAATGCGACGAGGCGCTGCTTCATCGCAAATGCAATCGACCCGCAACCCCTGAACCAATGGAGCCTTGAACATGAATCACAATCACGCGACACACGCCGGCCCCGTCGAGCTTCGCGACGAAGAACGCCAACCGTGCGAGATCTGGACGCGCGTCATGGGGTACCACCGGCCCGTTTCTTCGTTCAATACGGGCAAGAAAGGCGAATTCTACGAGCGCACCTATTTCACCGAGGAGGTTTCTCTTGCAACGTAACATCCCGAGCACGCCGGTCGTTTGCGCGGCCGCGTCGCTGCGGCCCATCAAGGTCGGCGGCGTGGCGCCGTTTACTGCCACGGATTTTCCGGGTGCGCTCGCGGCCGTCGTCTTCGTGCAAGGATGCCCATGGCGCTGCGGCTATTGTCACAACACGCATTTGCAACCGCGCACTCGGGCAGGCGCGGTACCCTGGACCGACGTCATGCGCTTGCTGGCGCGCAGGACCGGCCTGATCGATGCTGTCGTATTCAGCGGAGGCGAGCCCACCGCGGACCCGGCGCTTGGCCCTGCGATCGGCGATGTCCGTGCGCTCGGCTTCAAAGTCGGGCTGCACAGCGCGGGCACGCATCCGCGCCGATTCGCGCAGCTGCTGCCTTTGCTCGATTGGGTGGGGCTCGACATCAAGGCGCCATTCACCGACTACGAACGCGTGACGCGCGTGCGCGATAGCGGAACGTCCGCCAGACGCAGCCTCGAAGCATTACTGGCCAGCGATGTCGATTACGAATGCCGCACGACGGCGCACCCGGCGTTGCTGTCGGAGACGGACCTGCTCGTTCTGGCGCGCACGCTTGCGAATCTGGGCGTGAAAAAGTACGCCCTGCAACTTTTTCGAAAGCAGGGTTCGCGCGACGCGCAGCTGAACGCCATCTCGCTGGCGGGCTATCCGAGCGAAAGCGTACTCGACGAAATGCGCGGACGGTTTCTATCCTTCGACGTCAGACGAGGCTGATGCGCGCTCCCGCAATTCGCGGGCGAGCCCTTCGACTTCGTTCACCACTTCGTCGGCCTGCTGCATATCGAAGTCGGCGTGAAACCGCTTGCGCACGCCGTGCTCGGCCAATTGCACATATTCGTCCGCCGCAAGCTCATGCCGCCCGAGAGAGTGCTTCACGCACGCAAGCGGACATCCGTCTATGGCGATGATGGGCCTGCCCGAGTGCGCGAGCTTCAGTAGCGCCGGCACATCGCCTCCGACACCGGCGATACACGACATCTCGGCCGCACCGCGCCGATCCAGTTGTACGGCTACGTAGTTCGCCATTTGCGCCGCGCTCGAACAGCCCGAGCACGAATAAACGAGCGGTAGCACGCGGCGTTCGCCGCTCGGTGGGAAACGATCATTCGTCATAGTGGAATCGGCAATCCAGCGTCAAGCCGCCTCGTGACAGGAAGAGCAACGTTATCCGCGGGGTCCGCGGGGTCGTCGGCAGGGCTGCGCCCCGTCAACATGTACTCGATGAGCTCGCGCGCGGGACGAATCCGACTGCCGAACGGCAGCGGCTCGGAGCCGCGAAAGAAAAGCCCGCGCTTGACGTCGCCGGCGAGCGCATAGGCGAGCCGCTTATCGATGCAAAATTGCCCGTGTTTCGCGATGCCATCGCGCAGGCCGCATTGCTGCAGGCAATCGAAGCCGACCGTACACTTGCGCGGCTTGGCGACGCGCTGCAGCTTCGCTTCCTTTTCCAGGTACTCGGCAAGCCACGGCGTCAGCACGGCACGCGCGGGCAACCCGGCGACGCTCATGAACGTCACGATCTCATCGAGCGGGGCTTCGGCGAGCACTTTCTTGAAGTTCGGATGCGCATCGCCCTCCTTGCTCACCGCGAACGGCGTACCGAGCTGAACGGCTGTCGCGCCGAGCGACACGATCTCGCGCATCTGCTCGTGCGTATGGATGCCGCCCGCGGCAATGAGCGGAATCTTCTCGCGCTCGAGCCCGAGGTCCTTGAACAGCGCGAGCGTGCCTTCGATGACTTCGCGATACGCGAAATGCGGGTTTGTGACGCTGTCGAGTGAGGGCGCGCCAAGATGCCCTGCCGCATACCGCGGGTTTTCGATCACGATGGCATCGGGCAAGCGCTGCTTGCGCATCCATTTCTTCAGCAAGAGCCCGATGCCGCGCGCATCCGACAAGATCGGTATCAGCGCGACATCCGGAAAATCCACCGTAAGCTCGGGCAAATCGAGCGGCAATCCCGCGCCGACGACGACGGCATGGGCTCCGCTTTCGCACGCGCGCCGCACATATTGCGCATACGCCGACACCGCACGCATGACATTGACGGCCACGGCTCCCTCGCCGCGCGCGAGGCGCAGCGCTGAGCGCACTTCTCGATCGAGGGCTTGCAGATTCACGGCATCGATCAGTGCACGGTCGCGCGAGCGCGCAGTCTCGGCCATCAGATCGAGGTGATGACGGCGCAGATCGACGCTGGAGATGGTTCCCATTGCGCCCAGCGAGGCAACGGTACCCGCGAGGCGATGCGCGGACACCCCCACTCCCATTCCCCCCTGGACGATGGGCAACAACGTCTTGCCCTTGATGCGCAGGGGTTCGAACACAGCCTTCGGCACTGACACAGGACGACCTCACGAAAATCGCAGTAACGGCAAGTGTGAGGTGCGTGCGCAGGGCGGACCTTAATCTGGGTCAAGGACCCGTCGGCCTGCGGTGCGGCAATTGATCGCTCCTTGAACACTTGCCTGTGTGCCGGCTATCGGCACGCGATGCGCAAGTCAGGACTTAGTAAGCGCATGCCGCCTGCAGCTTCGCGACATCCGGAATGACGATCTCGCGTCCGTGGACCGTGAGGAGCCCCCGCACTCCCAGTTCGTGGAGAATGCGCGAAAAATGTTCGGGCGTCAGGTTGAGTCTGGACGCCACCATCTTCTTGCCCGCTTCGAGTCGCACGCGCAGCCCCGCTCGTTGCTCGCCGGGTTCGGCCTCGCCTTTTAGCGCAAGCAGGTAGCTGATGAGACGATGCGTGCCCGATCGAAGCGAGTACGCCTCCACGTCGCGCATCAACGCGTGCAGACGTGCGCTCAAGCCCGCGAGCATCTTGCAGGCGAAATCGGGATTACCGCGCAATTCGTCGATGATTGGGGCTTTCGCGACATGCAGCAGCAGCGAATCGCTGATCGCCTGTGCCGACACGAAGTACGGCTTGCCAAGAAACATCAGGGCCTCGCCGAAGCTATCGCCGGGGCCGACGAGCCGCACGACTTTCTCTTCGCCGAGCGGCGAGACCACGCTGAGCTTGATCTGCCCGTAGACCACGGCATGCAAGCCCGAGCACACATCGCCGCAATGAAACGCCATCTCCTTGCGCGCGAGCTGCTGCTGTGTCGTGCCGAGCGCAATCCGATCGAGCTCGTTGCGCGACAGCTCGTTGAAGAGCGGCATTCTCGCCAGGAAATCCTGGACGCGAATCTTTGCTCTTTGCATTCGCATGCTCCATCGACCTAGATCAGTTTCGAATACGAGGCCGCGCCGGGCCGCCCAAGGTATTTGTCGAAGGTCATCGCAATGGCGCGCACGAACAAGCGCCCTTTCGGCAGCACGCGAATCGCGTCGTCGCCCACATCGATGAGCTGGGCCTCGCCGAGCGGGGCGAGCGCGGCGATCTCATCTGCGAAGTAGCGCGCGAATTCGATCCCGTGGCGCGCCTCTATCGCGCGAAACGAGAGCGGCATGCTGCACATCAGCGTCATGATGACGTCGCGACGCAGCAGGTCGTCGGGACTCAGCGTCAGCCCGCGCTCGACGGGCAAACGCTGCGCGTCCAAATGCCCGTAATACGACTTCACCGAGCGCGTCGATTGGCTATAGGCGCGACCGATCTTGCCGATTGCCGAGACGCCGAAGCCGACGAGGTCGCATTCGGCCTTCGTCGTATAGCCCTGGAAATTGCGGTGCAACGTCCCGTCGCGCAACGCGCGGCTCAGTTCGTCGCCGGGCTTCGCGAAGTGATCGAGGCCGACATAGACGTAGCCCGCATCGAGCAGCCGACGAGTCGCGTGCATGAAGATATGCAGCCTGTCTTCGGCAAGCGGGAGCTCGCTCGCGTCGATCAGCCGCTGCGCCTTGAAACGGTTCGGCAGGTGTGCGTAGTTATAAAGCGCGATCCGGTCGGGCGCGAGACGGATGACCTCGTCGAGCGTGCGATCGAAGCTTGCGACGGATTGCCGCGGCAGCCCGTAGATGAGATCGACATTGATCGATTCGAACCCCGCATCGCGGCTCGCCGCCAACGCGCGTTCGACCATGTCGAGCGGCTGGATGCGATTGACGGCATGCTGCACGGCGGGATCGAAATCCTGCACGCCGAAGCTCGTGCGATTGAAACCCAGGGATGCGAGCGACGAAAGCGTGTCTGCCGTGACGGTGCGCGGATCGATTTCGATGCCCATTTCGGCGTCGGGCTCGAAGGCGAAGTGGCGATGCAACGCATCGACGAGGCGCCCCAGCTCCGTCATGCTGAAAAACGTCGGCGTGCCGCCGCCCAGATGCAGTTGCGCAGTAGATCGATTACCGCCGAGCTGCGGCGCAACCATCGCGATCTCGCGTAGCAGGTAGTCGAGGTACTCCGCTGCGCGACCGTGTTCGCGTGTAATGACCTTGTTGCAGGCGCAGAAATAGCACAGCGACTCGCAAAACGGCAGATGGGCATAGATCGATAGCGGCGCGGCGGCGGCGGTGTCGGCGCGCTCGGCCAGATGGCGGCGATACGTCGCCTCGTCGAACCCCGGCACGAAGCGGTCGGCCGTCGGATAAGAGGTATATCGCGGACCGGCGTTGTCGAAACGACGGATCAACGCTTCCGATATTTCGAGGCCGGCGAAGCGGCCGAAGTCCGGCTCGGCAACGCTCGCTGATGCTGCGTGGCTTTGCGCCGAATGAGCTGACATATCCCTTTCCCGTCGAAGTGCATGGCCCGGCGGCAATGCCGACCTTCGACCATTATCGAATCGCCCGTCACGGCAAACTTGATGTATGTCATCAATCTTCGGTTTCTCCCTCGCTCGCGCAACCCAACGTGGGTATGACTTCACGCCCGAATGCCGCCACAAAAGACATACAATGAATCGCCTTTATAGGCTTGGCTATGAGACTGACGGACTTCACCGATTACAGTTTGCGCGTACTGATGTATGCGGCCGTTCGCTCGGACGAGCTTGTCACGATCGCTGAGCTTTCCGAGGTGCTCGGCATTGCACGCGGGCACCTTCGTCAAGAGCGTGCTGGACCAATACACGCTCGCGGACATCGCCGCGGAGCAGGCCAAGCTGTCGCGCGTGCTGGGGTTGGCGGCGCGGGAGCAGCCGCTCGTGCGGCTTGCACGTAAATCGCATGCGTGAGATACGTGCGGCCCGACCGCAGCGGCGCATGGCGCGCGTAGTAGCGCTCGCCCCCCTTGCCAAGGCAGGCCCCCGTTTTACATGCCCGCTTCCCCACCCGAAAACGATGCCGCCCGCCCCGCCAGCGCGGCGACGACCACGACGAGTTCCAGCGGATCGATGGGTTTCGCCAAGTGCGTCTGGAATCCCGCGAGCAACGTTCGCCTGCGGTCCTCGCTGCGTGCGAATGCCGTCAGCGCGGCGGCCGGCGTCACGCGCCCGCGCGGCGCTTCCCACGTCCGCAAGCGGCGAATGAATTCATAGCCGTCCACACCCGGCATGCCGATGTCGCTCACGATCACATCGGGCGGCGCCTCGATACAGGCTTCGAGCGCGTCGAGCGCATGCCCGAACGCGCGCGTCTTGGCGCCGCGCTCCTCGAGCACACGGCACACGAGGTCGCGTGCGTCGGGCTCGTCCTCCACGATGACCACCTGCAAGCCCGCCAGCGCGGGCGGCGTCACATCCGGCAACGGTTCGTCGAGCGGGGTATGAGCAAGCTTGGCGACGCTCGCCGGCAAGCGCACGACAAACGCCGCACCCATGCCTGCGCCATCGCTGCGCGCCTCGATGCGCCCG
This sequence comes from Trinickia sp., assembly GCF_036503415.1. Lineage (GTDB taxonomy): Bacteria > Pseudomonadota > Gammaproteobacteria > Burkholderiales > Burkholderiaceae > Trinickia. Next base: position 8,276 of record NZ_DASXWY010000225.1, read on the forward strand.
CCATGCATTTCGACGAGCTGCCGGGCAATCGAGAGTCCGAGCCCGAGCCCCCCGTGCTGCCGCGCGATGCTCGAGTCCTCCTGGCAAAAACGCTCGAACACATGCGGTAGAAACTCGGGCGTGATGCCCTGACCGTTATCGGCCACCGTCAGTTCGACCTCATCGTCGATACGGCGTAGCGCGACCTCGACGCTGCCGCCCTTGCCCGTGAACTTCACCGCATTCGACAGCAGATTCCAGACGATCTGCTGCAGCCTCGCGGGATCGCCAAGCATCGCGGCGTCGGGTTCGAGCGCAGGCACGATGACAATCTCTTTCGCGAGCGCGCCGGGACCGAGCGAGCGAATGACATATTCGACGAGATCGACGAGATCGACGCGCTCGACATCGAGACGCAGCTTGCCGGCGAGAATCCGCGAAAAGTCGAGCAGATCGTCGACCATCCGCGCCTGGGCGCGCGCATTGCGGTCGACCACCTCGAGCCCCTTGCGAACGGATTCGGACGCGCTTGCGTCGCGCAGCAGGACCTGCGTCCAACCGATGATCGCATTCAAGGGTGTACGCAATTCGTGCGAGAGCATCGCGACGAATTCGTCCTTCATGCGCGAAACGCGTTCGGCCTCGGCGCGCGCGGCCCGCTCGGAGGCAAGCAGCGCTTCGCGTTCTTCAGCCAGCGCCCGAAAATGGGCCTCGCGCTCCTGCGCGTGTTGCGCCTCGGCCAGCTCGCGCTCGATGCGTCGCTCGCGCAGCACGCGCTCGATCGCCTCCGGCAAGTACTCGAGGTAATGCTCGCTCTTCGGCACGACATCGGCCACGCCCGAGCGCAGCGCCTCGATGACGCGCGCCTCGTCCGCAAAACCCGTGCAGAGGATCGCCGGCAACGCAAACCCGTTGCGACGCAGCGCGCGCAGAAACTCGAGCCCCGTCTCGCGACCGCCCAACGTGTAATCGACGATGAGCACATCGGGCGTTTCCTGCGTCATCGCCGCGCGCGCGGCGTCGGTCGTGGACGCCTGGCTCACCTGGTAGCCTGCGCGCCCCAGCGCACGCGACGCAAGGCGCAACAGCCCCTCGTCGTCGTCGATGAACAGGACGTGAGCCGTCATCGGCCGCACGCGGGCAGCTTCACCACCTGCAAAAAGAAGCCGAGTCGGCGCACGGCCTCGATGAAGGCGTCGTACTCCACGGGCTTCGTCACGTAGACGTTGCAGCCCAGCTCGTAGCAGCGCTCGATCTCGCGCGGGTCGTCGGTGGTCGTCAGCACGATGACCGGCAGCGACGCCGTACGCTTGTCGGCCTTCAGGCGCCGCAATACCTCGAGGCCGTCGATACGCGGCATCTTCAGATCGAGCAGGATGACCGATGCGGGGGCGGGGTCGCGCAGGAAAGGCGCGTCCTCGCCGAAGAAGAAGTCGAGCGCTTTCTGGCCGTCGGAAAGACGCGTGAAGCCATTCGTGAGACCGGCGCGACGCAGATTGCGCTCGATGAGCGTTGCGTGGCCGTCGTCGTCCTCGATCAGGATGATGTTGACGGACTGGCCGTCTGCGGGTCCGGTATGCATGATATCGATTTCCCTCAATCAGGCGGCGACCTGCTCGGCCGCCTCCGGTAGCGACAAATAGAAGGTCGTGCCAACGCCCTCGGTCGATTCGGCCCACACGCGTCCGCCATGCCGTTCCACCATGCGGCGCACGAGGGCGAGCCCAATGCCTTCGCCGGTCGCCACGGCGCCGTGCAGCCTCTGGAACGCATGGAAAAGGCGCGGCATCGCCACGGCCGGAATACCGAGACCATTATCCTTCACATAGAAGATGCGTAGTGAGTGCGTTCCGGCGGGCGCGGGCATGGCCCCGATTTCGATGCGACCGGGCCGCTCGGGATCGAGGTAGTTCACCGCGTTGCCGATCAGATTCGCGAATATCTGCTCGAGCGCCGTCGGATCGCCCCAGACGGGCGGCAGGTCGACCACGACGATCTCGGCGTTGCGCGAGCGGATCGAGCCTTGCATCGCATCGAGCACGTGGCGCACGAGCGCCGCGACATCGACGGCCTGGCGGCGATACTCGACGCGGCCCACTCGCGATAGCCGCAGCAACGAATCGATGATATGGGCGGCACGCAAGACCGCGCTTTGCAAAAAGCGCAACGCCTCGCCGATATCCTCGTCGATGAGCCGCTCGACATGCTCGCGGTCCTCGGGCGAGAGCGACGATTCGCGCACCGCCGCGCGCAGATCGTCGCAGGCATGCGTCAGCTCTTTGGAAAACCCTTGCAAATTGACGAGCGGCGAACGCAGATCGTGCGAGACGCTGTAGATGAACATCTCGTTTTCCTGCGTTTGCTGATGCAGCGTCTCGTTCGTCCGAGCCAGTTCGTCGGCCCGGCGCGCAAGGTCGTTCTGGAAGCGCGCCTGCATCCGTTCGGATTCGCGCAGGCGGCGGCTCGTCTCGTGCAGGATCGAATCGAGATGCGCGATCTCGTCATCGCCGGGCGACGGCAGTCCAAGCGGCGCGTTCTCGGCGAGCCGCGCCGCGTTATCGGACAGTTGCCGCAGCCGGCCGCGCAGTCCGCGCGTAAACAGGAATACCGCCAGTGCCGCAAGCACGAGCGAGCCGACGACGGCCGCGGTGGTCAGCCGCTGCTGCTGCGCGAGCGCGGAGGCGGCCTCCTCCGTGCGCAGTGAATCGATGCGCAATTCCTCGGCCTGGAAGGCCGCCACCTGCGAGCGGAAACGATCGATCACGTCGATATTGGCCTGATTGCGAAAGCGTTCCAGCACGTCGTCGTGACGGCCGTTGCGCAGCAGGTCTTGTACGCGGTCGGACCATTGCCGGTACGCTTGCACCGACTGACGAATTTGCGCGGCGCGCTCGACCTGGGTGGGGTTGTTCGCAACCAGATCGACCAGTCTGTCTATATTGCGATCGAGATCGATCCAGAGTGAAACGGGCGTCGCCGTTGTCCGGTCGTCAGTGAGCACCGCGCCGCGCATGCGTACCGTCTCGAGCAATACGGGTTCGAGAATCGCGTTGGTCTGGCGCAGCACGTCCTTGCTATGCAGCGCCCATTGCTCCGCCTGCTCGGCATTTGCCTGCGCCTTCACGAGCCCGGAAAGCAGCGCGAGTTCGAACAACGTCGGAATCGCAATCAGCAGCAGCCCTTTGGTCGTCAGTCTCATGCTCGAAGGAGTGGGGTCACGAACCTGGCGATGCGCCTGTCGGTCCGAGCATTATGTCGACGTTTGCGCGGAATGACAAAGCGCGCTGTCATGCGCGCATGCCGTCTGCTCGCGCCGCTGCCGGCGGCCCTCAGGTCTTGAGCCGATATCCCGTCTTGAAGATCCAGGCGACGATGGCCATGAAAACCAACAGGAATACGCCCGTCATGGCCAGGCTCACGCCGACATGCACGTCGGCCACGCCATAAAAACTCCAACGAAAGCCGCTGATCAGATAGACGACGGGATTCGCGAGCGCAATCGTGCGCCATACCGGCGGCAGGATCCCGATCGAATAGAAGCTGCCGCCGAGAAACGTGAGCGGCGTGATGATCAGAAGTGGAATGACCTGCAGTTTTTCGAAGCCGTCGGCCCAGATGCCGATGATGAAGCCGAACAGGCTGAACGTGATCGAGGTCAGCACGAGAAAGAGCAGCATCCAGAATGGATGCTCGATCCTGAGCGGCACGAAGCACGCCGCGGTCGCCATGATGATGAGGCCGAGCATGATCGATTTGGTCGCGGCCGCGCCCACGAAGCTCACCACCAGCTCGAGATAGGACACGGGCGCCGAGAGCAATTCGTAGACGGTGCCGGTGAATTTCGGGAAGTAGATGCCGAACGAGGCATTCGTAATGCTTTGCGTGAGCAACGACAACATCACGAGCCCCGGCACGATGAACGCGCCATAGCTGATGCCGTCGATCTCGCGGATGCGCGAGCCGATGGCCGCGCCGAAGACCACGAAGTAGAGGGAAGTGGAAATGACCGGCGAGATGACGCTTTGCATCAGCGTGCGCCAGGTCCGCGCCATTTCGAACAGGTAGATCGCCCGCACCGCGTACAGATTCATCAGGACGTCTCCCTGACCAAGTCGACAAAAATATCTTCGAGCGAACTCTGCGAGGTCTGCAGATCCTTGAAGCGGATCTGAGCATCGGCCAAGTCCTTGAGCAGGCGCACGATGCCGGCCCGCTCGGACTGAGTGTCGTCATAGGTGTAGGTGAGCGCGCTGCCATTCGCCGAAAGCTCGAGCCCATAGCCCGCAAGCGACGGCGGCAAGGTTTCGAGCGGCGCCTCCAGATCGAGCGTCAGCTGCTTCTTGCCGAGCTTGCGCAGCAGTTGCGCCTTCTCTTCGACGAGAATGATTTCGCCGCGATTGATGACGCCTATGCGGTCGGCCATTTCCTCGGCCTCATCGATGTAGTGCGTCGTCAGGATGATCGTCACGCCGCTTTCCTTGAGCGTGCGCATCAGATTCCACATGTCGCGCCGCAGCTCGACATCGACACCCGCCGTCGGCTCGTCGAGAAAGAGCAGCGCCGGTTCGTGCGCAAGCGCCTTGGCGATCAGCACGCGCCGCTTCATCCCGCCCGAGAGCATCATGATGCGGTTGTCCTTCTTGTCCCAGAGCGACAGCGCACGCAGCACTTTCTCGATATGCGCCGGATCGGCCGGCTTGCCGAAAAGCCCGCGTGTGAACGAGACGGTGGCCCAGACCGTCTCGAACGCGTTCGTCGTCAACTCCTGCGGCACGAGCCCGATCATCGCGCGGGCCCGGCGATAGTCGCGCACGATGTCGTGACCGTCGACGGCGACGCGGCCCGACGTTGCGTTGACGATGCCGCAGACGATGCCGATCAGCGTCGTCTTGCCGGCGCCGTTCGGTCCGAGCAGCGCGAAGACTTCGCCGCGGCGCACCTCGAGGTTGATGTTCTTGAGCGCTGTGAAGCCCGAGGCATAGGTCTTCGACAGGCCGGCAATGGTCAGGATAGGTTGCATGGACACGGACGATATCAGAACCGCGGCGAAACCGCCGGGATCCTGCCCGCGCCGCCCAACCGACGAAAAAAAAGGCGCCACGTGACCGTGGCGCCTTAAAGAAGTTCTAGCCATTCCGAGGGCCGTGCTAGAACCTGAGAGACGGTATTCCGGAACTCCTCGCTCCGAAATGAGATTCCATTTTTTCTCTTTCAGCCGACGAAGTCAAGATAATTTTTGCCGAATTGTTGACAGGTACCCTCTCATGGAAAACGATTACATCGACCATGTGACGTATTTATTACCGATTCTAACCAAGCAGATTTGCGCACTTGCAAGCGATGAAAGGCGAACATGAAATAAAGTTTCGAAAAAATCACCGGAAGACAATCGTGCCTGCAACGACGCGCAAATCCGTTCCCATCAGCAAACCCGTCGAGAAAGACGGCGCCCCCGAGGAGGTCGCCGCGCTGGCACGGGGGCTCACGGTGCTGCGCCGCGTCGCAAGCGCCGATGCCCCGATCAGCAATCGGGAACTGGCCGAGCTGACGGGTATCCCGAAACCGACCGTCTCCCGCCTGACCGCAACGCTCGTCAAGGCGGGATTTCTCTTTCAGTTGCCCGACAGCGAGCGATTCGTGCTGACGGCATCGGTGCTCGAACTCTCGAACGGCTTTTTGCGCAACTTCGACATCCGGGCGCGCGCCCGTCCGTTTCTCGTCGATCTGGCCGATCGTACGGCGCTCTCCGTTCACCTCGTCACGCGTGACCGGCTCGACATGGTCGTGATCGAGGCTGTCCGGCCCTCCTCGGCGCTGCTCGTCTCGCGGCTCGAGATCGGCTCGCGCATGGATCTGACTCGCACCGCGGCGGGGCACGCCTATCTTGCCGCACTCACGGCGCCGCAACGCGAGGCCTTGATGACCGGGGTGCAAGCCGCCGCCGGCGACGACTGGCCCCATGTTCACGCCCGCGTGGCGCACGCGCTCGCGCAAACGGACAAGAACGGCTTTGCGATCGAGACCGGCGCGTGGTCCGCGGGCCTGAACGCGATCGCGGCCGGATTCGTCGGCCCCTCGGGCGAGCGCTACGCGGTGAACTGCGGCGGCGCCGCGCATCTGTGCACGCACGAGTGGCTGCTCGAACACGCCGCGCCGGCACTCGTCGGATGCGTCGCCAAGATCGTGCGAGAGATCGGCGGCGCACCGCGGCTGAGGCTGTCCGAGTAACAGTAACAGCGGTAACCGGCTGAAAAATACTTGGGTGGACTCCGGCTGAGCGCACGACGTAGCATCATGCATCGCGAACATTTGTCCCTCATGGGCGCTTTTTATCCCAACCGAGCGCCCGCACACAGCGCATCAGCCTCGCAACTCTTGACCCTTACAGATGGCCGAACAGGAAAACCGCCCCGATCCTCACCGCCCCTCCCATGACCCCGGTCCAGGCGAAGCGCCGAAACCTGTCGCCCCCCGCTCCACGGGGCGCCGACTCGGTGTGCTCGTCGCCGCAGTCCTGGTAGCCGCGCTCGTGCTGGCCTGGTGGCGGCCGTGGAGCCGCACGAGTCCCTCCGGCGCGGTGCCGACCGGCGCAAGCGGCGCACACGCCGGCCGCGGCGCGGGCCGGTCGGGGAACATGCCGCAGCCCGTGCACGTCGCGACAGCCGCGCGCGGAGAAATGCCCATCGTGTTGACGGCGCTCGGCACAGTGACGCCGCTGGCCTCCGTGACGGTCAAAACCCAACTGGCCGGCACCCTGCAAAGCGTCGCGTTCCGCGAAGGGCAAATGGTCAAGCAAGGCGATCTGCTCGCCCAGATCGATCCACGCCCCTACCAGATCTCGCTCGACAACGCGCAAGGCACGCTCGCGAAAGACATGGCGCTGCTGCAAACGGCGAAGCTCGACCTCGAGCGCTATCGCGCGCTGCTCGCGCAGGATTCGATCGCCCGCCAGCAGGTGGACACGCAGGCATCGCTCGTGAAGCAATACGAAGGGCAGGTGCGCTCGGATCAAGCGAGCGTCGACACCTACAAGCTCGATCTCGTCTACGCGCGCATCACCGCGCCGGTCTCCGGGCGCGTCGGCCTGCGTCAGGTCGATCCTGGCAATTACGTGACGCCTTCGGACACGAACGGCATCGTCGTCATCACTCAATTGCAGCCGATCAGCGTCGTCTTCACGACCTCCGAAGACAATCTGCCGGCCATCGTGAAAAGCATGCACGCGGGCGCGAAGCTTTCGACGACGGCTTACGATCGCAACAACACGACACCGCTCGAAACGGGATACCTCGACACCATCGATAACCAGATCGATACCGCAACGGGCACCGTCAAGCTGCGGGCGCTGTTCAAAAACGACGGGCAACTGCTGTTTCCGAATCAGTTCGTGAACGCGCGGCTGCTCATCGACACGCTTCACGATGCGGTGATCGTCCCGACATCGGCTGTGCTCAACGGCGCGTCCGGCCGCTTCGTCTATGTCGTGAAGCCCGACAACACCGTCACCGTGCGGCCCGTGACAGTCGGCCCCGTCGACCGCGAACGCACGAGCATCGCATCGGGGCTCGCGCTCGGCGAGCGCGTCGTCATAGACGGTTCCGACCGCCTGCGCGAAGGCGCCAAGATCACGATTCCGGCAGACGCAGCTTCGGGCGCCTCGCACGGCAACGCCGCCAGCGCGGCGGCCGGGCACGGGCACGCCCGTGCCCACGGCCACGGGGCGAGCGGCGCACGCTCCGCATCGGCTGCCGGCGCGCAATGACGATCGCAATGAGGCACCGGACCGAGGCATCGAACGCATGAATCCTTCCCGCGCCTTTATCCTGCGCCCGGTCGGCACCGCACTGCTGATGGCGGCAATCATGCTGGTCGGCCTCGTGGCGCTGCGCTACCTGCCGATCTCGGCACTGCCCGAGGTCGACTACCCGACCATCCAGGTGCAGACGTTTTATCCCGGCGCGAGCCCCGACGTCATGACATCGTCGGTGACGGCGCCGCTCGAGCGCCAGTTCGGGCAAATGCCTTCGCTGAATCAGATGGCCTCGCAAAGCTCCGCGGGCTCGTCGATCATCACGCTGCAGTTCAGCCTCGATCTGCCGCTCGATGTGGCCGAGCAGGAAGTACAGGCCGCGATCAACGCGGCGGGCAACCTGCTGCCGTCGGACCTGCCCGCACCGCCCATCTATGCGAAGGTGAATCCGGCGGACGCGCCGATCCTGACGCTGGCGATCACGTCGAAGACGATGCCGCTCACCGACGTGCAAAACCTCGCCGACACGCGCCTTGCCCAGAAGATTTCGCAAGTGGCCGGCGTCGGCCTCGTGAGCCTGTCGGGCGGCCAGCGCCCCGCCGTACGGATCCAGGCGAATCCACTGGCGCTCGCCTCCTACGGTCTCAATCTGGACGACCTGCGCACGACGATTGCCAACCTCAACGTCAACACGCCGAAGGGCAACTTCGACGGACCGACGCGCAACTACGCGATCAACGCCAACGACCAGCTGACCGACGCCAATGCCTACCAAAGCGCGGTGGTCGCCTACAAGAATGGCCGGCCGGTCATGCTGACCGACGTGGCGAAAATCGTCGACGGCGCGGAGAACACGCGGCTCGGCGCCTGGGTCGGCATGCAACAGGGCTCGCAGCCCGTGACGCCCGCCATCTTGCTGAACGTGCAGCGCCAGCCCGGCGCGAACGTGATCCAGGTGGTGGACAGCGTGAAGAAAATCTTGCCGCAGCTTCGCGCATCGTTGCCCGCGGCGCTCGATGTGGCCGTGGTCACGGACCGCACGACGACCATCCGCGCCTCCGTGCGCGACGTGCAATTCGAGCTCGCGGCCTCGGTCGTACTCGTCGTGCTCGTCATGTACCTCTTTCTCGCCAACGTCTACGCGACCGTCATCCCGAGCCTCTCGGTACCGCTTTCGCTGATCGGCACGCTGGCCGTCATGTACCTCTGCGGATTCTCGCTGGACAACCTGTCGTTGATGGCGCTGACGATCGCGACGGGCTTCGTCGTCGACGACGCGATCGTCATGATCGAGAACATCGCCCGCTACGTCGAGGCCGGCGAATCGCCGCTCGAGGCGGCGCTCAAGGGCTCGAGACAGATCGGCTTCACGATCATCTCGCTGACGGTCTCGCTGATCGCCGTGCTGATCCCGCTGCTGTTCATGGGCGATGTAGTGGGACGGCTCTTTCACGAGTTCGCGATCACGCTCGCCGTGACGATCGTGATCTCGGCGGTGGTCTCGCTGACGCTCGTGCCGATGATGTGTGCCAAGCTGCTGCGCCACACGCCGCCGCTCGAAAGCCACCGCTTCGAAGCCAAGGCTCATGCGGCCATCGACGCGATCATCGCGCGCTACGGCATCGCGCTCGAATGGGTGCTCGAGCGGCGGCGCTCGACGCTTGTCGTGGCCGTGCTCACGCTAGTACTGACAGGCGTGCTCTACGTCTTCATCCCCAAGGGCTTTTTCCCGGTACAGGACACGGGCGTGATCCAGGCCATCACGCAAGCGCCCCAGTCGGTCTCCTATCGGACGATGGCCGAGCGCCAAAGCGCACTCGCCGCCGAGATCCTGCGCAATCCCAATGTCCAGAGCCTGACCTCGTTCATCGGGGTGGACGGGACCAACGTGACGCTCAACAGCGGCCGCATGCTGATCAATCTTAAGCCGGCGAGCGAGCGCAGCGAAAACGCGAGCAGCGTCATTCGCGAGATCACCGCATCGGTCGCAGACGTACCCGGGATCTCGCTTTATATGCAGCCCGTGCAGGATCTCACGATCGACTCGACCGTCAGCCCCACGCAATATCAGTTCATGCTGACGGACCCCAATCCGGACGAGTTCTCGGCGTGGGTGCCGAAGCTCGTCGAGCGGCTCAAAACGGCGCCGGAGCTGGCCGACGTCGCCACCGATCTGCAGGAAAGCGGCCGCTCGGTCTACGTCGAAATCGACCGCGCGAGCGCCGCGCGCTTCGGCATCACGCCCGCCACGGTCGACAATGCGCTTTACGACGCGTTCGGACAGCGCATCGTGTCGACGATCTTCACGCAATCGAACCAGTACCGCGTGATTCTGGAAGTCGAGCCGCAAATGCAGCACTACATCGACGCGCTCAAGGGGATCTATCTGCCCTCGTCGATCGCCTCGAGCGGGCAGGTGCCGCTCGCCGCCGTTGCGACGTTTTCCGAACGGCCCGCGCCGCTGCTCGTCACCCATCTCGGCCAGTTCCCCGCCACGACCGTCTCGTTCAACCTCGCCCCGGGTGCCTCGCTCGGCCAGGCCGTGAAAGCGATTCGCGCGGCCGAGGCCGAGATCGGCCTGCCCGCGTCGTTCCAAACGCACTTTCAGGGCGCCGCACTCGCCTTCCAGGCCTCGCTCGCGAACGAACTGTTCCTGATTCTCGCGGCCGTCGTCACGATGTACATCGTGCTCGGCGTGCTCTACGAGAGTTTCATCCACCCGATCACGATCCTCTCGACACTGCCGTCCGCGGGGGTGGGCGCGCTGCTCGCGCTGATGATCTCGGGGCACGATCTCGATGTCATCGGCATCATCGGTATCGTCCTGTTGATCGGTATCGTCAAGAAAAACGCGATCATGATGATCGACTTCGCGCTCGAAGCCGAGCGCGAAGAAGGCAAATCGCCCCGCGAGGCGATTTATCAAGCGTGCCTGTTGCGTTTCAGGCCGATCCTGATGACGACGATGGCGGCGCTCCTCGGTGCGCTGCCGCTGATGCTCGGCACGGGCGTCGGCTCCGAGCTGCGTCACCCGCTCGGCATCGCGATCGCAGGCGGCCTGCTCGTCAGCCAGTTGCTCACGCTGTTCACGACGCCGGTGATCTACCTCGGTTTCGATTCGCTCGCGCGCAAGCTGCGCGAACGCTTCGGTCCGGCGGCCGGACGGCCACACGCGGGCGACGCCGGCGTATGAGGGCATGAGCGCATGAATCTCTCGGGCCCGTTCATTTCGCGCCCCGTCGCGACGACACTGCTCGCGATCGGCATTGCCTTGTCGGGCCTCTTCGCATTCATGAAGCTGCCCGTCGCGCCGCTGCCGCAGATCGATTTCCCGACGATCGTGGTCATGGCGCAAATGGCCGGCGCAAGCCCCGATACGATGGCGACGAGCGTCGCGAGTCCGCTGGAACGGCATTTGGGGCAGATCGCGGATGTCACGGAGATGACCTCGCAAAGCTCCGTCGGCTCCACGCGCATTACGCTGCAATTCGGATTGAACCGCGATATCGACGGCGCCGCGCGCGACGTACAAGCGGCCATCAATGCGGCGCGCGCCGACTTGCCGACCAGCCTGCGCAGTAATCCGACCTATCACAAGTACAACCCGTCGGATGCACCGATTCTCGTTCTCTCGCTGACTTCCCCCACGATGTCGGCCGGGCAGCTCTACGATGCGGCCTCGACGGTACTGCAGCAAGCGCTCTCGCAAGTGGACGGCGTCGGCGAGGTGGACGTCAGCGGCGCGGCGAACCCCGCCGTGCGCGTCGAACTCGAACCGCAGGCGCTCTTTCACTACGGCATCGGGCTGGAGGACGTACGCGCCGCGCTCGCCGCGGCCAATGCGCACAGCCCGAAAGGCTCGATCGATTTCGGCCCGCACACCGTGCAGATCTATACCAACGATCAGGCTACGCGGGCCTCGCAATACAAGGATCTGATCATCGCGTACCGCAACGGCGCGGCGGTCAAGCTGTCCGATGTGGCCGAAGTCGTCGATTCGGTCGAGGATTTGCGCAACCTGGCGTTATCGAACGGCAAGCGGGCGGTGCTCGTCATCCTCTACCGGCAGCCCGGTGCAAACATCGTTCAGACCGTCGATCGCGTGATCGGCATGATTCCGCAGCTGAGGGCATCGCTTCCGGCCGCCATCGACGTCACGCCGGTGATCGATCGCTCGACGACGATCCGCGCCTCGCTCAAGGACACGGAGCACACGCTGCTGATCGCCGTCACGCTCGTCGTGTCCGTCGTATTTCTGTTTCTGCGCAACTGGCGCGCAACGCTGATTCCAAGCGTCGCCGTACCGATATCGATCATCGGTACCTTCGGCGCGATGTATCTGCTCGGCTACTCGATCGATAACCTTTCGCTGATGGCGCTCATCGTGGCGACCGGCTTCGTCGTCGACGATGCGATCGTCGTGCTCGAGAACATCTCGCGGCATATCGAAGAAGGCGTACCGCCGATGCGCGCGGCTTACCTCGGTGCGCGTGAAGTGGGCTTCACGGTGCTGTCGATCAGCCTCTCGCTCGTCGCGGTATTCCTGCCCATCTTGCTGATGGGCGGCATCATCGGCCGCCTCTTTCGCGAGTTTGCGGTCACGCTGTCGGTGGCGATCGGCGTTTCGCTGGCGATTTCGCTGACCGTGACACCGATGATGTGCTCGCGCCTCTTGCTTCCGATCCACGAACAAAAAGCGCAGGGCCGTTTCGCGCGCACGCTCGAGCGCGGCTTCGACAGGCTCGCGGCCGGCTACGAACGCACGCTCGGCTGGGCGCTCGCGCATCCTGCGCTCGTGCTTGCGACGCTCGCCGCGACCGTCGCACTCAACGTCTATCTCTATATAGCGGTGCCGAAAGGGTTCTTCCCGCAGCAGGACACCGGACGCCTCGTCGGCGGCATCATGGCCGACCAGAGCACGTCTTTCCAGCTCATGAAGACCAAGTTCGCCGAGATGATGCAGATCGTCAAGAACAACCCGGCCGTCGATACCGCAACGGGTTTCACCGGCGGCCGCGCGACGAACGCGGGCTTCATGTTCATCTCGCTCAAGCCGAAGAGCGAGCGCAAACTGTCGGCCGATCAGGTCATCGCCCAGTTGCGCGGCCCGCTCTCGCACGTTGCCGGCGCGCAGACCTTTTTACAAGCGGTGCAGGATATCCGCGTCGGCGGGCGCCAATCGAACGCACAGTATCAATTCACGCTGCTCGGCGATTCGACGGCCGAGCTGTATGAGTGGGGACCGAAGCTCACCGAAGCGCTCAAGCGTCGCCCGGAGCTGGTCGATGTGAATTCGGATCAGCAGCAAGGCGGGCTTCAATCGATGGTGACGATCGATCGCGCCAGTGCCGCCCGCTTCAAGATCACGCCGTCGCAAGTCGACAATACGCTTTACGATGCGTTCGGCCAACGCCAGGTCTCGACGATCTACAACCCGCTGAACCAATATCACGTGGTAATGGAAGTCGCGCCGCGCTATTGGCAGGATCCGGAAATGCTCAAGCAGATCTACATCAGCACGTCGGGCGGCAACGCGAGCGGCTCGCAATCGACGAATGCGGTCGCCGGAACCGTGAGCGCGTCGACGAGCGGCAGCGCCAGCCGCACGGGGAGTGCGGGCACGGGCGCCGCAGCGGGAACCGCGGGTACGTCGGGCGGCTCGGCGGCGGCCGACGCGGCGCGCAACCTCGCGACGAACGCAATCGCGGCGAGCGGCAAGTCGAGCGCCTCCACGGGCTCCGCCGTCTCGACCTCGCGCGAGACGATGATTCCGCTATCGGCCATCGCCTCGTTCGGGCCCGGCAATACACCGCTGTCGGTCAGTCACCAGGGTTCGTTCGTCGCCTCCACGATCTCGTTCAACCTGCCGCCCGGCCAGTCCCTGTCGAGCGCGACAAAAGCGATCGAGCAGACGATGGCCGAGATTGGCATGCCGGGAACGATTCACGGCAGCTTTTCGGGCACGGCGCAAGCGTTCCAGTCGTCGGTCTCGACGCTGCCCATCTTGACCCTCGCGGCGCTCGCGGCGGTCTATATCGTGCTGGGCGTGCTCTACGAGAGCTACATCCATCCGATCACGATTCTCTCGACACTGCCGTCGGCCGGCGTCGGCGCGCTGCTCGCGCTGCTGGCCTTCAAGACCGAGTTCAGCATCATGTCGTTCATCGGCGTCATTCTGCTGATCGGCATCGTGAAGAAGAACGCGATCATGATGATCGACTTCGCCATCGAAGCATCGAGGCAGGGTATGTCGTCGCTCGATGCCATTCGGCGTGCCTGTCTGCTGCGTTTCCGACCGATTCTCATGACGACCTGTGCCGCGTTGCTCGGCGCGCTGCCGCTCGCCTTCGGCACCGGCGAGGGCGCCGAACTGCGCTCGCCGCTCGGGATTTCCATCGTCGGCGGCCTCATCGTGAGCCAGGTGCTCACGCTTTACACGACGCCGGTCGTCTACCTCTGCCTGGACCGGCTGCGCGTTCGCTGGGCGCGCCGCCATGCACCCGGGCTCGCGTCCGGCGAATCCCACTGAAGATCAGAAAAATCCCGCTTCGTGGGCCGTAAAGGATCGGAATAATTGTGAGACGCGCTGTTATGGCACTCGCGGCGCGATTGGCCTACCTTTGATTCGTGCGCCGACCGGTTGCGGCGCTGCCCCTCTGAAGGAGATTCATCGTGCGATGGCGAAACGCTTCCCTCGCGCTGCTCGCGGCCGCCGCGGCCTGCATAAGCGGTACGGCCCACGCGGCACGCTGGAACGTGGGCGTGTTTGTCGGGGCCCCCGCGCCCTACTACCCGGTCGTCCCGGCGCCGTACTACTACGGACCCTATCCGCCGCCTTACGTCCCTTATGCGCCGTACCCGCCGGCGTATTACGGCCCGCCCGTCATCGTATCGCCGCCGGTCGTCGTCCAGCCACCCGAGCCCGATGTCTACATCGAACGCTCGCAAGCGGCGCCCTCGGCGACGCAACCTTCGTCTTCGGGCAAAACCTATTGGTACTGCGCGGCGTCTAAAAGGTATTACCCCTACGTCAAGGACTGCGCGGGCGGCTGGCAGGACGTCCCGGCCACGCCCGAGCGAAATCGCTGAAGTGAGGTCGCCGATGCTTTCCTCCTATCATGACGGCCAGCAGGCCAAACGGCGGCTCCTCGCCGCTCCCGCGGCGGCGCTTGCGGCCGTACTCGCCGGCTGCACGGTGATGCCGAGTGGCCCCAGCGTGTTGGCATTGCCCGGAACCGGAAAGTCTTTCGATCAGTTTCGCGGGGACGATGCGTCGTGCCGCCAATATGCGCTTGCGCAAGTGGGCGGTGTCAGCGCCGGACAAGCGGCAACCACGAGCGCCGTCGGCTCGGCGGCGCTCGGCACGGCGGTGGGCGCCGCGGCCGGCGCTGCGTTCGGCGGCGGCCGCGGTGCGGCGATCGGCGCGGGCGCGGGGCTTCTCGGGGGCGGCGCCATCGGTGCGGGCACCGCACAGGCCTCCGGATACGGGATACAACGCCGCTATGACTACGCGTATATCCAATGCATGTACGCAGCGGGCGAGCGCGTGCCGGTGCCTGCCGGCATGGTGCGAAGCTATCGGCAACAGTTCGATGCCGAAGGGCAGCGTGACAGGGGGGTGCCGGAAATACCGCCGCCCCCGCCGCCGCGTCAATGAGACGGCGCAGCCTTCATCCGACGCGCGCCGTGCCACGCCTCATCGGTGCGGGTGTTCGGCCGCCCATTGCTTCACGGCGGCAAGCGTGTTCTTGACATGCTCGTCCGGCGATAGCGACGTGTACTCGTAGACGATGCGGCCATCCGGGGCAATCACATAGGACACCCGGTTCGCTCGCTTGGTCACGAGCGGCAACGCGGCATCGTACGACTCGATGATGCGGCCGCTTTCATCGGCAGCCACGGGGAACTTGCTGCGGCACTCGCTGACCGAAAAACGCGCGAGCGTGGCGATATCGTCGTGCGACACGCCGATCACCGTCGCGCCATATCGTTTGTATTCGTCGACGGCATCGGCGAATTCGTGTGCTTCGATGGTGCAGCCTTTCGTGAATGCCGCCGGATAGAAGTAAAGCACGACGGGGCCGCGCTTGAGCGCGTCGGCCAGAGCGTAGGAGAACGTCTTGCCGCCGAGCGAGGCCTGCGTCGTGAAATCGGGCGCCTTGTCGCCCGCCTTGAGCACGGCAACCGCGTCGAACGACCAGGCGCCCAGGCCGGTCACCAGCGCCGTGCATAGCGCGATACGTCCCATCCATCGTTTCATCTCGCTTCCTCGAATCGGTTCAACCTCTGCGGAGAGCCGCCAGCGCGGGCTACCGACATTGTCTCAAAAAGACCGCGAGTCCCGGCTGAATCGGTAGGCAGCGGTAACAGCGGGTAACAATTCGCGAAAACCGCTAAAGAATTTCGGATCGGAGCCGATAATTCGCCTGATGGAGCGTGCGCGGGAGGCGCGCCCGCGCGGCGCGGGCCTCATCGAAAGCACATTAGCCGCAATGTCGGGACCGTCGTCAGCGAGATTCAATGGAAGCAAAAAGAAGCAACGTGCCGCGCCGGCGCACCTGGCGCGAGACGATCGACCGGCTGTGGCGGCGAAAAGCCGCGGCCCCGCCCGCGGCCGCCGCGACCGTCCCGGCGCCGCAGGGGCGCAATGTGCTGGCCGCCGAATTGGATCGGCTCGTTCGCGGCGTGGACTTCCTGGCTTTTGTCGACGCCGGCTTGCACTTTCTCTACGTCTCCGAAGCGAGCCTGCGTTTCGTCGGCTATCGCCATGAATACCTGCGTGCGGTCACGCTGCACGAATTGGTCGCGGCCGGCGACACAGCCGCCCTGGACGGCCTCCTTGCACGTGCGAGTGCGTCGGGCAGCGTCGAGCGCGCCACCGTGCACTTGATGAAATCTCTGACCTACCCGATTCCGGTCGAACTGCGCGCCGTGGCGGGTATTCATGAAGGCACCCCCGGCTTCGCGATCTCCGCGTTCGACATTTCAGACTGGCGCGCCACCGAAGAACGCCTCACCTACGAGCTGCACAGCGACCGCATGACGGGCCTCGCCAACGGCACGGCACTCGCCGCGGCGCTCGAGAGCGCGCTGGAAACGGTGGACACCCAAAGTACCGGCGCGGCGCTGCTGCTCGTCGATCTCGACGACTATCAACGCGTGAACCGGGCGCTCGGCTACGAAGCGGGCGACGCCTTGATGCGCGAGACGGCCGCGCGGCTCGCGAGTCTCGTCTCACCCGAGGAAACGCTGGCGCGCGTGACGAGCGACGAGTTCGCCGTGCTCGTGCGCGCAGGCACGCGCGAGCACGCGGCCGCTGCCGCCGAAGCGCTCGCGCGCCGCTTCATGACCGCCATACAACAGCCCTACTCGTTCAGCGGCCAGGCTGTCCATCTCTCGGCGAGCGTCGGCATCGCGCTCTATCCCGATCCGGCCGAGCCGGGCGGCGGCCGGGCCGGACAGCACCAGCAGTTTTTGCGGCGCGCGGATCACGCGCTCGCTCAGGCGAAGGCCTCGGGCAGCAATACCATCGCGTTTCATACGCCCAACGCCGATCCGGCCGACGCCGAGCGCCTGAAACTCGAAGCCGATCTCTACGACGGCGTGCGCAACGGCGAGTTCGCGCTGCATTTCCAGCCGATCACCGAGAGCCGGATGGGCGGCGTCGTTGGCGTGGAGGCGCTCATGCGCTGGCACCATCCGGTCCATGGCCTCGTGCCGCCTTCGACGTTCGTCCCGCTGGCCGAATCGATCGGGCTCATCAACTACCTCGGCAACTGGGTGCTCAAAGTGGCCTGCATGCAGCTCGTGCAGTGGGACATCCAGGGCATCGCGCTGCAATACGTCGCGGTCAACGTCTCGCCGCAGCAGTTTCGCGACCCGCGCTTCACTCAGAACGTGCGCGACGCGCTCACGCTCACCGGGCTCGACGCGAGCCGCCTCGTGCTCGAGATCACGGAGAGTCTGCTGATGCAGGACCCGGCCCATGCGAAGGCGCTCCTCGAGGAGCTGACGGCGCTCGGCATCCGGTTCGCGATCGACGATTTCGGTACGGGCTACTCGAGCCTTGCGTACTTGCAACGTTTTCCGCTCGCCAAGCTCAAGATCGACCGCAGTTTCGTCGAGAACCTGCTAACCTCTCGCAACGACCAGGCCATCGTATCCGCCGTGGTCGGACTCGCGCGCACGCTCGAGCTGGAACTCGTCGCGGAAGGCGTGGAAACGGAGGCGCAACGGCGGCTCCTGACTGAGATGGGTTGCGGGCACATCCAGGGGTGGCTGGTCTGCCAGGCGCTGCCCTCGGAAGAGCTCGCGCAACGCTTCGCGGCCCGCGTTTTACGCCTGCACGAAGACGAGTCTTTCGCTTGAAGCACGCGAAAAAAGGTGCGCAGGACGGCTCCATCAATCGACACGTATATGGTTTTGACGGAATTCACATGGTAAAGGCGGCGCTGCTCGATAAGCTCTGGGCGCAAATGAGCGAGCGCGGCGACTTTCCGATGCTCTCCCAATCGCTGCGGACCACAGTGGCCGCAATGAAAAACGACGATCTCGACTTTTCGGCGCTGGTACAGGTCGTCTTGTCGGACTTTGCGCTGACGCAAAAGGTCCTGCGGCTCGCCAACTCGGCCATGTACATGGCATTCGGCGGCAACATCACGACGGTCACGCGCGCGCTGATGGTGCTCGGCATGGATGCCGTCGGCCACCTCGTCGTCGGACTCAAGCTCGTCGATCACTTCCACCAAAGCGCGCCGCACCGCATCGACGCGAAGCTCGAGCTCAACCGTACACTGCTGTCCGGCAGCGTGGCGCGCAAGCTGACTTCGGACACAGCGGATTTGGGCGCGGGCGAGGAAGCCGTCGTTTGCACGCTGATGCGGCAAGTCGGCAAGCTGCTCGTCGTCTGCTATCTCGAAGCGGAGTGGAACACGATCCGGCACAAGGTCGAAAACGATGGGCTCGACGAAGCCGCTGCCTGCAACGCCGTGCTCGGCGTCACCTTCGACGAAATCGGCCTCGAAGCAGCCTCGCGCTGGCGTCTGCCGGAGCAGATCCGTGCGGGCATGGGCCGTTATGAACCCGAGGCAAACGAGCTGCAGCACGTCCAATGGCTACGCGCGGTAACCAATTTCTCGACCGATGTGGCCGACGTGCTGAGCGCGTCCGATGCACACGCGCAACCCGCCGAAATGGAACTCGCGGCGTTGGCGCAACGCTACGGCGAGGCGCTGGCGATAGAGCCGGAGACCCTCGTGTCGATGAGCACGGCGCTCGCGCGCGAGGAAGCCGGCATGGGGGTCATGCGGGAAATCGTGGAGCTGCGAGCAAGCGCCGATGCCATTGCTCGCGCGGGCGTCGCGCCGGAGGCGCGCATCGCCGCGGGCCTCGAGGATCTGCGCGCGCTGCCGTCCGAGAATGCGCTGGCGCCGGTCCTGGCGCTTGCCTCGGAGACCGTGCTGGCCGGTCTCGGCTTTGCCCGCACGATCGTCTTCGTGCGACAGGCACCGGGGCTGTTCAAGTCGCGGCTGGGCTTTGGACGCGATGTGGAGAAACTGCTGCCGGCGCTTTCGTTCAATGAAGCATTCGAGCCCGACGTATTTCATCTTGCGATTGCCAACTCGATCGGCATTTTCATCGAGAACGCGCACGATCCGAAGATGGTGGCACGGCTGCCGGCCTGGTTCCGCGATGCGTTTTCCGACGCCCGCTCGTTCGTCCTGCTGCCCGTGACCGTCGACCAAGCGACGGTCGCGCTCCTGTACGGCGATTGGTCGCACGCGCAAGAGCCCCGCAAGATCTCGCAAGACGAAATGAGTGCGCTAAACGAGCTCGCCCGCGAGCTCGGCCGCTTCTTCGCACACGCGCCGGCACAGGAAGTCGAAACGCTCTGAGGCGCGCGAGCGCGCTATTCCTGTACGCGCTCGAGCCCCGCGTTGTCGCCGTGTTGATCCGCCGCGCTGGCCCATGCCGCTGAAGCGATGGCCAATTCGGCGAGTTCGGGCGGCGTGAACGGCGCCAGTGCTTCGCTCACCTGCTCGAGCGCGGCCCAGTCGGCGCGCTCGAGCGCCTGCACGGCGGCCAGCAGTGTGCCGAGCAATCCCTCGTGCCGAAGAATGGCCGCGCGGATGTGACCCGCCAGCATCAGCGCGTCCAGCGTGGCTTCGAGCGTGTCGCCAAACACAGCGTCGACAAGCGAAAACACGCCGGTCAAAAACGCCGCATCGACGACCTTCCGGTTCGCCTGAGTCAGACGGGCCGCCGCCATTTCCATGAAACGCGCGCGCGTGGCCGCGAGCTGCACGAGCGGATCGTCCTCGAGCCGGACTTTGCGGCCGTCCGCATAAAGCAGCAATTGCGTCCAGCGCGCGATACGGTTGGTGCCCGTCGCATTGATCGCATCGCGCAGTGTCGCCACCTTGCGCCCGATGCTCGCCTCGCCCGAATTGGCGAGCCGCATGATGTGCATGACGAGCACCGGGTTCAGCTTGAGCTCGGCTTCGAGCTGCGCGACGCTCGGATCCGCCGAAAGCAGCCGCAACAGGTTCAGCAGCGCCTGGCGCGGTGCACTGGCGCGCCGCGAGGCCTGCCTGTCCGCGCGCGCGAAGAAATACCCCTGGAAGACATCGAAGCGCGCGGCCTTCGCGCGCTCGAAGGTTTCGTGCGAATCGACACCGAGCGCAATGAGAATCTTGCCGGCCGATTTGAGCGCGTCCGCCAGCTTCGCAAGCAGATCGGGCGCCACCTTCGCGACGTCGATCTTGACGGCATAGACGTAAGGCAGCAGCTTGGCGAACGTCGCGTCGGGAGCACTCACGCGGTCGAGCACGAAGCGATAACGCTTGCCGTGCAGCGCCACGAGACGGGCCGTCAACTCGCCATCGATAGCGATATCGGGCGGCAACTGGAAGAAGTAGCGTTCCGGGGAGATGCGAGCGAGATCGTCGGCCATGAGCAATGCGCGATTCACGCTCAGATAACCTCGATGGCCACCCAGCGCCGCGTGCACGCCGCTCGCTCCGAGCAACGCCAACGTTTGCGTCAGCGCCGCGTCGGATGCGGCACGGCGGCTCGCGGGGTCAGCGTCCGCGGCACCGTCGCCGGCGAGCGGCTCGCGCGTAACCAACTCGAATCCGCACAAAAGCCCCTCGGCGTCGACGAGCGGCTGACGCGCGGGATGGGTCACCGCGCCGGGCGGATGTCCCGCCTGGGCAGGCTCGCTGGCCACCGCCGGGTGTGCCGCCGTCACGTTGGTCGTCTCCATCAGCCCCTCTTCTTTGTCTGCTTTTATCGCCGCCCGGTACTACACGTACCGGCCCCGTGGCCAATCTGGGCGGGATTATACGACGGGGCCGCAGCGAAGCGATAGCCGAAGGCGGGCCGGAGCAAACGCCGGCGAAGCGGTCTTATTTGAGCACGACCTTCACGTCGAAATACTTGGCCGCGATCCGCTCGATCGTCCCGTCGGCCTTCAGCGCACGCAACGTCTCGTCGAGCGCCGCCTTCAACGCCGCATCGCCCTTGCGCACGCCGAAGCCCACGCCCGAGCCGAGCAATTGGGAGTCAGTGACCGTCGGCCCCGCGAACTCGAACGCCGCGCCCTGCGCACGCTTGAGGAACCCCTTGGACGCCGCCTCCGAATCCTGGAACGCGGCGTCGAGCCGTCCGGCGACGAGGTCGGCATATATCTGGTCCTGCGTCTGGTACGGCACCACGTCGACGCCTGCGCCCGCCCACTTCGCCTTCGCATACGATTCCTGAATCGTGCCTTGGAGCACGCCCACGCGCTTGCCCTTGAGGGAAGCGGCGCTCGGCAGCAGGCCGCTGCCCTTCCTGGCGATCAGCTGATTCGGGATCGAATAGATCGGCTCGGTGAAGTCGATGGCCTTTTTACGTTGCTCCGTGATCGTCATGTCCGAATTGATCGCGTCGAACTTGCGCGCGGACAACGCCGGAATGAGGCCGTCGAAGTCGTTCTCGACCCAGACGCATTTGACCTTGAGCCTCGCGCAAACCGCATGGCCGACTTCGATGTCGAAGCCTTGCAGCTCGCCCGTCGGCGATTTGAATTCGAACGGCGCATACGACGCCTCGACGCCGAAGCGGATCTGCTTGAGCTCGGCGGCCGATGCGCCGCTCGCGATCAGCGACGCCGCAGCGATGAGTGCAAGCGCTGTGTGCTTTCGGAAGTTCAGTTTCATCAGGATTCCTAAACGAGAAAGAGTTGCAACGATGGGCGCAGCCGGCGCATCGTCGCCGCGCCAAAATCAGCGTTCAAATGCCCGGCGCTAGTCTTGTGCGTCGCACAAAGCGCGCGGGCGCCGCATTGTAGGCGGCGCCCGCGCGCTCGTTCGAGAAAGGGGAAGAAAATCGGACGGACCGGGCCGCCGCAATGGCATGCCCAAAGATGCAATTCGATGTCGCTCAGCGGCAAACGCCGAGACCCACGCCGCGCCCCCCCGCCGAGCCGGGCGCCGCTCATGCGTACCGCACGCGCCGTCCCTCGTCCTCAACGGGTTCCATCGGCGGCTGCGCGGCACGTTCGGCGGGTTGCCGGGACAACACGCCCGCCACGTAAGCCAATTGCGCGCGGTTGCGCGTTCCGAAGCGCCGCTCGATGCCGCCGAGCTGATAGGCCACCTGATCGGCCGAGAGCGACAGCAGTGCGCCTATTTCGCGATCGGACGAACCCTGGGTCATCAGATCGAGCATGCGCTTTTGCAGCCCCGAGAGCCCATCTGAGCCCGTTGTCGCCAGCAGCGGGCCGATACGCGGCTCGATGAACGCGTGTATCTCGCCCGCCAAAACCAGCGCCGCGCCCATCGTCGCGTCGGAAATCCAGGCACGCGTGGCGAGCGTGCTCGACAGCGTCACCATGCAGTACTCGAACGGACGCGCCGTCTCGAAGCCCACGGTCACGCCCGAACCGATGCCGGCGCGAGCCGCCAGCGCCGCGAGACTCCGTGCGGCAGCGCCCGCCCTGCCCGCGCCGGCCGCATCGCGTGTCAGGTCGTCGAGCACCCATGCAAACGGCCAGCCGGCCGTGCACGCCTTGACGACCCGCACGTCGGTGTCGAAGCAGTGCGCACCGCAATAGGCCTCGGCCCAGCCCGGCGGCGAATACTGTGCATACCAGGCCGCTCGGCTCACCCGGCCATCGAGGCACATGATGCGGTAATAGCAAAGCCAATCGAAGCCGGCATCGACGAGGCAGCTGCGAATCAGCGTACGGCGCAGCGCGCCGTCGGACTGCGCCGTGAGCACGTCCGCCAACGCAGCAAGACGCGCAGCCGATGAACGGGCGGGTTCGCCCTCCTCTCGCGGCAGTACGACAGGGCCAGGCCCGAGGCCGACCTCGGGGTCCCTGAGGATGCGATAGGAACGCTGACCTGCATCGGTGTGCAACGATTCCGACATGACATCTCCCGGCGGATGAAACGGGCGGCCGCGGCAACGCCCGGGCAAAACGCGCTCATGGCCGAGCGCGCGCAAGCGCCTCGGCGCTCGCGCAGGCGTCGCGGCGCGCGGCGATATCGACTTCAGGCCCGAACAGCGTCTTTTCGATGACGACCGTTTCGATATCCTCGATGCCTACGAATCGCAACCAGGCTTCGACATAGGGCTTCTGGAAATCAAAACACTCGGCGGGCGTAATTGATTCCCTCGAATAATCGAGTCCCCGCGCATAGACGACGACGGCCCGCTTGTCGCGCAACAGTCCGCCGAATCCCCGCTCGTCGAACGAGAACAGCACGTCCTTTTGCGAGACCGCATCGATGAAATGCTTCAGCTTGTAAGGAATCGAGAAATTCCAGAGCGGCACCGAGAGCAGCAGCGTATGCGCATCGTGAAGCGGCCTCGCGAGGTCGTGGATCGCCCTCCACGCGTCGCGCTGCTCGTCGGTGAGCGGCGTGCCGGCAAGCCCCGCGTATTTCGCCTGCATCGCAGCGCCGTCGAACTCAGGCAACGGTGTGTGCCACAGATCGAGCGTCTCGACGGACGCATCGGCGTGCGCGCTCCGGTAAGCCTCGATGAACGCGTGCGCCACCTCCCGCGAAGCGGAGCGGGATTTGCGCGGCGAGGACTCGATGTGCAACAGCCTTGTCATAGGGTTCTCCGAAGAATGCGGGCGTGAAGCCTGGTGGGTGTGCTCGAGCTTCATCTAATCACATTGCGAATTCGATTGAAAACGAAGTATTCTTCAATCATTCAACACGAATCTCACTAAATTCCATGTTCGATACCGTGCTGTTGCGCTCGTTCGTGACGGTCGCCCAGGAAAGCAGCTTCACGCGCGCCGCGGCGCGGCTGCATTTGACGCAATCGGCCATCAGTGCGCATTTGCGGCGGCTGGAGGATCAGGCGGGCAAAACGCTGTTCGTGCGCACGACGCGCTCGACCGCCCTCACGCCGGACGGCGAACTGCTACTGGGTTATGCACGCGCGATCCTGGCCCTGAATCGCGACGCACGTGCGCGTTTGCGTCGCAGTTCGAGCGATGGCACGGTGCGTATGGGCATGTCCGAGGATTTCGCCCACGCCCGCATCATGGAGCGGCTGCATACGTTCGGGCTGCGCAACCCGGAAGTGGCGCTCGACATCACGATCGGCGTGCCGGGCACGCTATTGCAGGCGATGGATCGCGGAGAACTCGACTTCGTGCTCGGCGGGCGCTGTCATGACGACCGGCCGGGCCGCCCTCTCTGGCGCGAGCCGCTCGTGTGGGCAGCGGCGGAATGGATGAATGTCGACGTGTCGTTGCCTTTGCCGCTGGCGGTGTTTCCGGAGCCTTGCCCTTACCGTGAAGCGGCACTCGCCGCGCTCGCGCATGCCGGCATCGACAGTCGCATCGCGCTCGTCTGTCCGAGCAGCGGCGGCGTGCTCGCCGCGGTGCGCGCAGGCCTCGCCATTGCGCCGATGCTGGAGAGCCGTCTCGATAGCGGCTTGCAGGCGCTCGGGGCCGATTCGCGGTTGCCCGCGTTGCCGAGCGTCGAGTTCACGCTGTTCGGTGGCAGCCCGATTACCGCACTCGTCGAGGAACTCTGCGGCGCAGCGCAGCGCGATCTGCGCTAGGGCCGGTTCACGCGCGCTCGCGCCGTGATCAGACCAATGGCGCACCGGCCGCCCGAGCGCGCGGCGCTCGACAGGCCTATGCTGACGGGGGAGACGACGCGTCGCGAGGAGGTGCGCCATGTCGATGCGAAACGGAACACGGAGCGCGTTGCGCGCGGCAGCGCTCGTTGCGGCAGCGCTCGCGGGCAGCGGCGCGGTTCGCGCGCAGATGCAAGGCCCCGGCCATGCGCCCGGCGCTCAGTCCCAGGAACTCCGGCAGGCGCCAGCGCCGAGCCACGCCGCACCCGCAATGCCGGCCCCGCAGCACGGCGGCATTGCACCGAATGCGCCGATGCCGGCCCAAAACCGCGCGGCACCGCCCATGCCGAGGGCAGCGCCACCGATGCCAGGGGCGGCGCCACCGATGCAGCAGCGCGCGATCGGTCCACACACCCCACCAGCGGTGGGGCCCCGCATCATGCCGGCACCGCATGTGCCGACACCGCAAATGGGCGCGGCCGGCGGCGCCGGCCCGGGTGCGAACGCCGCGCCCCGACCGCCCGAGCGAGAGCCCGCGCCCCGTGAGCCGCATCCGCAGCCCGGCGTGGCGCCGAGCGTCACGGCGCCCCAACCGGGCGTAGCACCGCGCGCCACCGCGCCCCAACCGGGCATGGCACCGCGCGCCACCGCGCCGCAACCGGGCATGGCACCGCGCGCCGCTGTTCCTCCGGCCCGCACGCGCGCGCCGTGGCATGGCGATATAGGCCGCTTCCAGGAGCACGATGTCCGTGTCTGGCGGTCGGGACACTGGCATCACGGGCCCCATGACGGCCGGCACGGCTGGTGGTGGGTCGTCGGCGGCGCCTGGTACTTCTATCCCGCGCCGAGCTATCCCTATCCCGACCCGTTTGTCCCCGGATTCGCCGACGCGCCCCCGGACGACACGGGCTATTGGTACTACTGTCCTTATTGGGACCAATACTATCCGTATGTCGCGACCTGCCCGGGCGGATGGCAGCCGGTGCCGGCCGAGCAGTGATCGGTACCACGGCGCGTCGTGCCTCGGGGGTGCATCGATATCAAGCACCGCGGGGTGTGCGCGCCAGCGTTTCGGCCGTCGTTTCGACGACGATGAGCCCCGCTCGCAAGCCCGGCTTCACGCTCGGGTTCGGAAACACGATCCGCGCGTCGTCGCGCGTGACGATGTAGCGATACTCGCCGTCGCGCGCCAGCACCTGTCCTTTGGCGAGCACGGTGAAGTTCGGTACATCGCTCGCCAGCGCGAGTTCGAATGCGTCCGTGCGTTTCGTGATCTGGTCGACAACCGTGAACACGCGCGGCATCGGCGCAGCGGACTCGGGTGCGAGGTTCGCGACCAGCGCACGCACGGCGCGATCGGCTGCGTCGAAATGGGACAAATCGTTTTGCCCGAACGGCCGCACTTTGCCGAGCTCGAGCGTGCAAGCGATTGCCCCATGGGTCTGTGCCGTGAACTGCGTATACGTCGTCCCCGCAGCCGTGTGCAGCAAAATCGCAGCGATACGCGCGTGGCTAAGCCAGTCCAGCATCGCGCTCGGGAGCGCCCGGCCCGTGTGCGGCAACAGCGCGAACTGCTCGAAGACCGAAGCACGGATTGCGGTATGCATGTCGATATGCCAGCGCGGCGCGGCGTCGGCCGGTGCCGCTTGCGCGAAGAACCGCGCCGTCGCAGCCTCGAGGGTTGCCGCGCGCGCCTTCTCGCTGCCCCCGTGCAATCGGGCGTGCGCGCCGCAAAAAAGCCGGTTCAGATCGTCGTCGAGATAGCGGCGGGCCGCCCTCATCGCCTCGATATTGCCCAGCACCACGAGCAGCCGGCACGCAAGCGGCAGCGCGCCGCGCGCGATGTCCGCCACCATGCGCGAGACGAGCTCGATGGGCGCCGTCTCGTCGCCATGCACACCGGCGGACACGACGACGCTCGCGACCGGCTTCGCTTCGGGCTCGAACTGGAGCAAACCGGGCCCAAGCCATTGGAAGCGCACGCCATGCGCGCATTCACCGCCCGCGCGATCGGCAACGGGACGCGCATCGGCGAGCGAGAACGACAGGAAGTCGGTCAGGAAACCCGGCGCGCCGGTCATGGTTCTCGTCCCGTCAGCGTTGGAAGTCATAAAGGGAGCCGAGGCCGAGAATCTGGGTGAGCTCGTCGAGCGCCGTACGCGATTCGTCGAGCAGCGTCGGATCGGCGAGATCGGCGCTCGCGAGCCGGTCGCGATAATGCTTGGCTATCCAGGCGTCCAGCCGGGCGAAAAGCGCATCGTCGATCCAGACACCGGGAGCGACCGCCGCTTGCTCCGCGCCGTCGAGTACGACGCGCAGGCGCAGGCATGCCGGGCCGCCGCCGTTTTTCATGCTTTCGCGCAAATCGAAAACCAGCACCTCCGAGATGGGTCCGCCCGAGCTCGCCAGATCGTCGAGATAGGCGGCCACGCGCGGATTTTCACGGCATTCCTGCGGCACCACGAGAACATCGCGTCCATCGGAACGCGTGAGCAACTGAGAGTTGAACAGATACGACGAAACCGCATCTTCCACGCTCACGCGCGCATCGGGCACCTCGATGACGTTGAATTGGGCGCCGAGCCCGGAAAGTTGCGCACGCAACCTGTCGCAGACTTCCCGTTGATCGACGAATGCCCGTTCATGGCAAAAGAGCGTCTCGCGGTTACCGACGGCAATGACGTCGTTATGGAACACGCCCGCGTCGATGACCTCGGGGTTTTGCTGTGCATAAACCGTGGATGCCTCGGCAAGACCGTGGCGCTGCGCAACGGCCCGGCTCGCCTCGAACGTCTGACGGGCCGGATAACGCACGGGCTCGGGGCCGCGCCGGTATTCGCTGCGTCCGTAGACGAAGAATTCGACGCCGGGCTCGCCGTAAGCGGCGCAAAAGCGCGTATGGTTGGCAGCGCCTTCATCGCCGAGCGCCGGGGTGCCCGGCAGCGCCTCGTGCACGGCGAAGCGGCTCTCGTCGGCAAACACGGCTTGCAGCGTCCGGCGGGTCGCCTCGTGCTCGATCGCGCGATGCAGTTTGCTCGTCAGATTGGCCGGTGTGAAATGCACGCGCCGATCGGCCGTGTCGGCGGACGGGCTGACCGTCGCGGCGTTCGCGGTCCACATCGCCGAGGCCGAGCTCGCCGCGGCCAGCAGCTCCGGTGCTTCCTTTGCGGCGCGATCGATGACGCGCGCATCCGAGCCTGAGAACCCGAGCTCGCGCAAAAGACGCAGCGAGGGACGCTCCTGCGGCGGCAACACGCCTTGCAGGAATCCGAGGTCCGCGAGCTGCTTCATCTTGCGCAGCCCCTGCTTGGCGGCGGCGAGTGGATTCGCGACCGATTTCTCGTTCGTTTGCGACGCGACGTTGCCGAACGAGAGTCCCGCATAGTTGTGCGTCGGACCTACGAGTCCATCGAAGTTGGCTTCCCGTGCTTGCATCGTCGATCCTTGGTCGGTCGTTCAATGTTTCAAACTTTCAACTTTCAGTCTTGCCGTCGCGCCACCGCGTCGTCCATGGCGCAGCGTCTCAATCGTTCGAGACTTCGTGAAAGCGAAGCCCAGGCGATACGCTCGAAGGCATCGAGAGCTGCGCGCTCTCGACGGACGCCATCGGATAGGCACAGTAGTCGGCCGCATAGAACGCGCTCGGACGATGATTGCCCGAGCGGCCGACACCGCCGAACGGCGCGGCCGACGATGCACCGTTCGTCGGCCGGTTCCAGTTCACGATGCCTGCGCGGATCGTGCGGCTGAAGCGTTCCCAGGCGCTCGCGTCGTCCGCGACGAGGCCCGCCGAGAGCCCGAAGGCCGTATCGTTCGCACGCTCGATCGCTTCGTCGAGGCTCGCATAACGCACGATCTGCGCGAGCGGACCGAAGTGCTCCTCGTCGGGCAATGCCGAGACTGCGCTGACATCGACAATCGCGGGATTCACGAAGCCGAGCGCCGGATCGCGTTGCGTCATGGCGATGAGCGGCCGCGCCCCGGCCTTGACGAGCCGTTCCTGCGCCGCGACGAGTCTGGCGGCCGCGCGCGCCGACACGACGGCTCCCATGAAGGGCTGCGGCTCGGCATCGTAAAGGCCGTAGACGATGCGCGAAGTCACCTCGGCGAAGCGCGCGACGAAGCGCTCGCCGAACGATCCTTGGGGCACGAAGATGCGGCGCGCACAGGTGCAGCGCTGCCCCGCCGAAAGAAACGCGGATTGAATCGTGAGATGCACCGCCGCGTCGATATCTTCCACTTCGGCGACGACGAGCGGATTGTTGCCGCCCATTTCGAGGGCCAGCACGATTTCCGGCCGTCCGCCGAACTGCTTGTGCAGCAACGTACCGGTATCGGAGCTGCCGGTGAAGAACAGGCCGTCGATCTGCCGATGATTGGCCAGCGCGACACCCGTCTCTTTTTCTCCTTGCACGAGGTTCAGCACGCCCGCGGGCAAACCGGCCTCGCGCCAGAGCTCGACCGTGGCCTGCGCCACAGCCGGCGCGAGCTCGGAGGGTTTGAACACGACCGTATTGCCCGCGACGAGCGCCGGCACGATATGGCCGTTCGGCAGATGCCCGGGGAAGTTATAAGGGCCGAAGACCGCGACGACACCGTGCGGGCGGTGCCGCAATACGGCAACGCCGTCGGCCATCGGCACGCGCTTTTCGCCTGTGCGTTCCTGATATGCCGTCACCGAGATGTCGACCTTGGCCGCCATCGCGGCGACCTCGGTACGCGCCTCCCACAGCGGCTTGCCCGTCTCGCGTCCGATCGCATGCGCGAGCGTTTCCTTGTGCTCGACGAGGCGCACCGCGAATCGGCGCACGATTTCGCAACGGGCGTCGAACGGCATGGCCGACCAATCGGCAAATGCGCGGCGTGCGCTTGCGACGGCGCGATCGACATCGACCGCGCTCGCGCCGTGCCCTTGCCATACCACGGCCCCCGTACCGGGGTTATGCGACGAGAAGCGGGGTCCGTTTGCCTGCGCCCACTCGCCTTCGATGAATAGTTCGCTCATGACTTTTGACTCTGCTGGGTATGAGAGGTGACGAGCACCCGCACCGGATCGCCTTCGCGCACGAGCAGCGCCGCCGCGTCGTCTGCGGACAGATGCATGACGCCGTCTTCGACGCCGCCCGGCGCGAAGCCGACACGGAAATCCGCCAGCCGCGTATTCGCCACCAGCGAACGAGGTGCACGCTCGCGCGGCGCTTGGGCGGGGCCTGCACCGGATGCAAGCGGATCGACGGAATCGACCTCGCCTATGACGACAGGGACGACCACACTCTCGCGTACGGTTCGCAAATCGTTGATGTGGCACTCGAGTACAGGGCCCGCATCGAAGATATCGACGTGCCCCTGATAGCGAAGCCCCTCGGCTTCGAGCATCTTGCGCGCGGGCGCCGTGTCGCGATGGGTCAGGCCAATGACCTGCCGGGCATCCTCGGGCAGTAAATCGGCGTACACGGGGTAACGCGGCATCAGTTCGGCGAGAAAAGACTTGCGCCCGTGCGCGCTCAAGTAATCGGCCGCGTTGAAGTCGATCTGATAGAAGTGCGAGCCCACCGCGCGCCAGAACGGCGAGGTACCGTCGGCGTCGAAATGGCCGCGCAGCTCCGCGCATAGGCGCTCGGGAAACCGGTCGCGAAATTGCGCGATGAACATGAAGCGCGAGCGCGACAGCAACCCGCCCACACCATGCGCGCGATAACGCGGCGACAGGAACAGCGAGCAGACTTCCGCATAGCCCGTGAGGTCGTGCGAGATGTTGAGCAGCGACATCCTGGTCCAGACGCCAAGCTCCTGGCTCGCATGCACCACGGTACTCACCCGATAGTTGTAGAACGGCTGCTCGAGGCCGACCTGCGTCTCGATTCCGCACACACCGGCAACGTCGTTCGTTGCCGTATCTTCCATGACGAAGAAGTAGCCGGCCTCATGGGGCGTGGCCTGCCCTTCCATCGTCCGTTTCGATCGCGCGATGCGTGCGGCAAGCGCATCGGGGTCGGGCTTGAACGTCGTCAAACCCGGCCCGGTCTCCTGCGCGAGCGCCACGACCGCATCGAGGTCGGTGGTCTTGACAGCGCGAACGACGATCATCGACGAACTCCCGGATGAGTGGCACGCAAGGCAGCCGTCTCGCCATCGAGATCGGCCTGCGACTCGGCGGTGGCGGCTTCGTCTTCCGACGCGCGATGCAACGGCACGCAACGCACCGCATCGCCCGCGACGGCGCCGAGCACCGAGCGTACCGACGACGTCAGCGGCGCCTGCTCCTCGCGCGCAAGCGGCAGCTCCGCCAGCGCACAGCGGAATTCGCCGGCCCGGTTGTTCGCGACGAGATAGGTCGTGCCTGCGGTTGCGGTTGCGGTTGCGGTTGCGGTTGCAGTTGCGGCTGCGGTTGCGGTTGCGGCTGCGGTTGCGGACGACGGATCGGCGTCGGATGCCGCTTCGGTCCTCTCACGTACGATTCGCGTCTCGTTGCTCACCACGCACGCACTGCGGTCCACCTGCGCGGTCAGCACGGGGCCCGCATCGAAGATATCGACGAAACGATCGGGCTCGAAACCTTCCTCGAGATGGATATCGTAGGCAAGCAGACTTTTGGCGTTGGGCTCGCCGAGCACACGCTGCGCCGCCTCGGGCAACAGGGGCACATAAAGCGGATAGCTCGGCATCACTTCGGCGATGAACGTACGGCTGCGTCCCCCCGAAATCTTTTCGACTTCGGCGAAATCGCGCGCGAAGAACTTGCGCCCCACCGCCTCCCAGAACGGCGACGTCCCCGCTTCGTCGGTGACACCGAGCAAGAGCGAGAATACCTCCGGCGTGAAGCGCCGTCGGTTCGCCGCAACGTACATCATGCGCGCGCGCGAAAGCAGGTGGGCGCTCGCGTCGCCCGTCACCGCGGGATCGAGGTAGAAGCCCGCGAGCCGGCTCTTGCCGGTCAGCTCGTGCGACATCGTCAACGCGTGGATTTTCCGGTTCACGTGAAGCTCGCGCGAGGCATGAATGAGCGCATCGTTGCGAAAAACGTAGAACGGCTCGGCATAGCCGGCCGCGGCCACGATGCTCGACGTGCCGAGCAGCTTGCCGCTCGTCGCATCCTCGAGCACGAAGAGATAGAACTCCTCGCCCGGGAAATCGACCTCGGCGCGAAACGAATCCTCGGACAGCGCAATGCGTGCCTCGAGCGCATGGCGATCGTGCGGCAGCGAATGCAGCACGGGCCGCGCGGCGCGCGCCATCCGTTCGAGCGCGTCGAGATCGGAAAGTCTTGCTGGGCGTACGAAGAGCATCATCGTTCCATTCGGTGGCAGATGCGGTGGCACATTCGCTGCCACAGGCGTCGACATAAGTGGCGGGACGAACCCGGGTTCAACGGGCCGATGCGTCGGCAGCCGCCGCGACGGTCTCCTCGATCGCTTTTTCGAGCCGCGCGAGACCTTCTTCGAGATCGGCATCGTCGATGATCAGCGATGGCGCGAAACGCAGCACATTCGGCCCCGCGATCAGCAGCATCACGCCATGCCGCGCGGCGGCGTTCGCGAAGTCCTTCGCCTGCCCCTCGAATGCCGCGACGAGTTCGGCACCGATCAGGAGGCCCTTGCCGCGAATCTCCTTGAAGAGTCCGAACCGCTTGCCGATCGCATCGAGCCGCGCTGTCAGAGCTGCCCCGCGACGCTTCACGCCATCGAGCAGAGCGGGCTCGCTGACGAGCTCGATGACCTTGTCCGCAATCGCGGCACCGAGCGGGTTGCCGCCGTAAGTCGTGCCGTGCACGCCCACCTTGAAATGCGCCGCGATGGCTTTCGTCGTCAGCATCGCGCCGATCGGAAAACCGTTGCCGAGCGCTTTGGCGGTCGTGAGGATATCCGGCGTCACGCCGGTATCCATGTAAGCGTAGAGATGGCCCGTGCGGCCGACGCCCGTCTGGACTTCGTCGAAGATCAGCAGCGCCCCATGCGTGTCGCACGCCTCGCGCAATGTCCGCAGAAACGCGGGATCCGCAGGAATCACACCACCCTCGCCCTGAATGGGCTCGACGATGACCGCACACGTTTTCGTACCGATTGCGCCGCGCGCCGCCTCGATATCGTTGTACGGCAAATGAACGATACCGGCCGGCACGGGGCCGAAGCCTTCCGCATACTTCGGTTGGCCGCCGACGCTGACAGTGAACAGCGTGCGGCCATGAAACGACTGCGAAAACGAGACGATCTCGATCTTCTCGGGGCCGTGACGCTCGAGCGCGGCCCGGCGCGCCAGTTTCAGCGCGGCTTCGTTGGCTTCGGCGCCCGAGTTCGCAAAGAATGCACGTTCGGCGAACGTCAGCGCCTCGAGCCGGCTGGCCAGCCTCAGCACGGGCTGGTTCGTATAGGCGTTGCTGACGTGCCACAGCGTCTCGCCCTGCTCGCGCAGCACGCGCACGAGTTCAGGGTGCGTGTGCCCCAGCGCCGTCACCGCGATGCCGCCCGTAAAATCGATGTACTCGCGCCCTTCGGAGTCCCAGACACGCGAGCCCGCTGCGCGCACCGGTACGAAAGGCGCAGGCGAGAAGACGGGCACCATGACGTCGTCGAACGTCTGGCGGTTGACAGCGAAATCGTTCATGGCAGATCCTCGTTGAGGTAATAACAGCTCGAAACCGCTCGTATTCGTACTGCGGATACTGCTAGTGTAGAAAACGTTCGCGCCGCCGTCTTGCGCACGAGCGACGCGATCTATCGGGGTTCGCCGCGCGCCGCTCCCTCATCCGTGTCGGGTGGCTCGATCAGCGCACCCGCACGGGGCTCGCCCGCAAACGGCGCGCCCGCGCCATGCTGTCGCGCAATCCAGTTGCGGCGCTCTTCGCGCGGCGTGAGGCCGAACCGTTCGCGGTACGCATTCGAAAAATGCGCGGCCGACGAAAATCCGCATGCCAGGCTGACCTGAACGATCGATTTGCTCGAGCGCTGCAGTTGCAAACGTGCCTTGGTGAGCCGAAGACCGAGGTAGTACTTCGACGGCATCGCGCCGAGATACTGCTTGAAGAGCCGCTCGAGCTGACGGCGCGAGATCCCGACGAGTTCCGCGATCTCGTCCGTCGTCAGCGGATCTTCGACATTCGCATCCATCAGCTGTAACGCGTCGTTGAGCCGCGGATGGCGTTCGCCGGGCGCCGTGACGTGCGGAATGCGCTGGCGCTCCTCGCCTGCGCGCAGCGCGCCGAGGCCCAACGCGTCGGCAATGCGTTCGGCCAACTCCGGGCCGTGCTCGCGCGCGACCATGGCAAGCATGAAGTCGGCACTGGCCTGACCGCCCGCGCAGCTCGCCCGGTCGCGGTCGATCTCGAAGAGCTGCTGCGTCACGATCGAGCGCTCGAACTGCTCCGCAAACTGCTGATAAGTTTCCCAATTCACGCTCACCCGGTAGCCCGAGAGCTGGCCCGCCATGGCGAGCCACCAGACGCCATGATGAATACCCGTGACGAGCGGCGTGCGCTGGCCCACGCGCGCGAGCGATGCGAGAAAGAGCCGGTAATCGGCGAACTGCTGAAAACGCTCCGTGACGACGATAAGCCAATCGCAGGCAATGCCGTCGCCGAATGCGCCATCGGCCGCCAACGTGGCGCCACCCTCGAGCGGCACGGCCCGGCCATCCCACGAGCAAATCCGCCAGCGGTAAAGCAGGCGGCCGTCGATTTCGTTGGCGAGGCGCAGCGTATCGACGATCGGGCCGAGCCCGGACATCGAAACGGGCGGCAGCGCCACGATGACGACCTCCGTGGCGCGCGGCGCGCCTGACGTGCTCGGCACGACCTGGCCGGCGCGTACCATCACGTTCTCCCCACGTCGAACGGCTGACCTGCTTCGGATAGGCGGGGCGCGCCCGGCGCCGATCGGGCGGTGGGTCCATGAGCCGGTCTCGACAGGACTAACCGCATGTCTGGCTTATTTGAGGCTACCCGACAGGAACTGCCGCAGCCGCTCGCTTCGTGGCTGGGTGAGCACGATCGCTGGATCGCCCTCTTCCTCGGTCCGGCCCTGGTGCAAAAACATGACATGGTTGGAGACGTTGCGCGCAAACCCCATCTCGTGCGTGACGACGATCATCGTACGGCCTTCTTCGGCGAGCTTCTGCATGACTTTCAGCACTTCGCCGACAAGCTCCGGATCGAGCGCCGAAGTGGGCTCGTCGAAGAGCATCACGTCCGGGTTCATGGCCAGCGCGCGTGCGATCGCCACGCGTTGCTGCTGCCCGCCCGACAGGTGCGACGGATACTGCTTTTCGAGGCGGGGCGCGAGCCCGACCTTCTCGAGGTACGCGCGTGCGCGTTCCTCGGCCTCGCGACGCGAGAGCCCGAGCACATGGATCGGCGCTTCGACGACGTTTTCGAGCACCGTCATGTGCGCCCACAGATTGAAGTGCTGAAACACCATCGCGAGCTTGGTGCGCATGCGTTGGAGCTGCTTGTGGTCGGCCACCTCGAGGTTGCCCGAGCGGTCGGCGCGCGTGCGCACCGCCTCGCCGTCGACGACGATCTGCCCGGCATTCGGCCGTTCGAGAAAGTTGATGCAACGCAAGAACGTGCTCTTGCCCGAACCGCTCGCGCCGATGATGCTGATGACGTCGCCGGCGTTTGCTTCGAGCGTCACGCCCTTGAGAACCTCGTTGTCGCCGTAGCGTTTGTGGATATCGAGCGCCGCGAGCTTGACGGCGGTGGATGGGGATGTCGCTTGAAGCACCGTGCTCTCCTCGAGTAATTCAACGGCGGCCGACCGCGAGGTACGCCAGCCAGTGCTGTTCGGCCCGTCTGAATAGCGCGACGAGCGCAAACGATACCGCAAGATAGATCAATGCGGCGATGCCGAATGCCTGAAACGACATATAGGTTGCCGAATTGGCGTCGCGCGCGACCTTGAGCACGTCGGGCACCGTGGCGGTAAATGCGATCGTCGTCGCATGCAGCATGAGAATGACCTCGTTGCTGTAAAGCGGCAACGCGCGTCGCAGCGCCGAGGGCAAGACGATGCGCCGATACATCGTGAAGCGGTGCATGCCGTAGGCGCGCGCAGCTTCGACTTCGCCATGCGAGATCGAGCGGATCGCGCCCGCGAAAATCTCCGTCGTGTAGGCGCCCGTATTGAGACCGAAGGCGAGGATGGCGCAATTCAGGCCGCTGCGGAAAAATTCGTTCAGCGTGGGATGCGCGCGCACGACTTCGAGGCTGTAAAGACCCGAGTAGATGAGCAGCAACTGCACATAAAGCGGCGTGCCGCGAAAGAGGTAGGTATAGCAGCGCACCGGCACCGACAACCAGCGATTTTGCGAAACGCGCGCAACGGCAAGCGGCACGGCCATCGTAAAGCCGATCGCGAGCGAGGCGACGAGCAGCCAGAGCGTCATGGCCAGGCCCGAGAGGCCCTGCCCGTCCCAATAGAGAAACGCCCAGCCGAACTGGGAAAGAATGTCGATCATAGCTCCGCCTTGCGCACGCCGAGGGAATAGCGGCGGTCGAGCCAAATCAGCGCGATGTTGGACACGGTGGTGATGGCCAGATAGATCAGCGCGGCAACGAGGACGAAAAAGAACATGTTGAACGTGCTCTTTCCGGCGTCCTGCGCGGCCTTCACGACGTCCGCAAGACCGATGATCGAAACGAGCGCGGTCGCCTTGACGAGCACCTGCCAGTTGTTGCCGATACCGGGCAGCGCGAAGCGCATCATCTGCGGAAAGAGGATGCGTGCGAAGACGCGCGCGCCGCTCATCCCGTAGGCCATGCCGGCTTCCAGCTGCCCGCGGGGCACGGCCATGAACGCGCCCCGAAACGTTTCCGTGAAGTAGGCGCCATAGATGAAACCGAGCGTCAGCACGCCGGCGACGAACGGATCGATATCGATCTGTTCGATGCCGAGCGCGTCGGTCAGCTGATTCACGGCGATCTGGATGCTGTAAAAGAGCAGCAGCATCAGCACGAGATCCGGCACCGAACGGATCAATGTCGTGTAGGCCGTGGCCGCGCCCGCCACGGCCGGCCGGCGCGAGAGCTTGGCCAGCGCGCCGGCGAGGCCCAGCAGCACCGCCACGGCCAGCGAGAGCACCGACAACTCGATCGTCTTCAGCGTGCCCGCGAGCAACACCGGTCCAAACCCGTAGAGAAACACGCGCATCTCCGTCAGAGGGATGGCGCGGATCGTCGCAAGCGAAAAATGTTTCCGCAAATGGCGCGCTGCTCTTTGCGGCAGTGCAACATCCGCGTTATCGAGCGCGCAGGTCCCGCCCTGCCGCTCGTGCGCGGTCGCTGCAGCGAGCCGGCCCGCGCGGCTCGGCGTGAATTGCGAAAACTTCCCGTCGCATTTTCGATATTTGGAATGCGCCCGGCCTGTTCACGCCTACCGTACGAGATTGCGCCCGCGCGAGAGCTCGGCCCATTGCCAGGACGCAAGCGCCGCACAGCCGAAGACGACCTCGCGCATGCGTTTGACGAGCGCAAGCGACAGCGCGACTTCGCGGTCGACCCCGAACATCTGCGCAAGCAGCACCACGGCAGCTTCCTGAACGCCGAGTCCCGCGGGCACCATGAACGCGGCGTGGCGCACGGCCTGCGTGAGCGCCTCGATGGCGATGGCGCCGCCAATCGAGACCGGGTGGCCCAGCAACGCCAGCGCCCAATAAGTCTCGAGCGCGCCGAGCACATATCCGGCGAGTTGCCAGGCGAAGGCCCTCACGAGCATCCCCGTCTTTCTCATGAGCGCGTCGATTTCTTCATCGAGCCGCTTGCCGTCGATTCCTTGCAGCAGCCGATGCTCGCTGCCGAGCGCGCGCACGGCGAAGCGTTCGATGGCATGAAATAGCCCCCCGCGGCGCACCAGCGCGATCGTCACGAAGGGAAGCGGCAGCGACATCGCGAGCGCCAGCGCGATCGTCTTCGCGCCCGCCCCACCCGTCGACGCAAAAATCAGCACGAGCCCGAGCGCCGAAAACGCGTACTGCACGGCGATCGTGATCAATACCTCGACGATCACCGAGGCGCTGACCCGAGACGCATCGCTCACGTGCCAGCGCGCGAGGCGAATGCCGACGATCTCGCCGCCCACTCCCACGACGGGCAAGAGCCGCCCCACCGCCTCGCGGACCGTCGCGACCCACCACAGAAAGACGAGCGGCGCACGCCCTCGCAGCAGCAACTGCCATGCGCGCGCATCGAGCAAGAGCGGCAGCGCGTGAAACGGCACTAGCCAAAGCAGCGCGAACCCGGCCTCGCCGATGATGTGCACGACGTCGCCCGCTCCGTTGCGCACGACGAGCGCAATCAGGATGGCAATACCGATGGGCCAGCCGGCCCACTTGAACCACCTCGTCATAGCCGACGGCCTTGCGCGGCGCTTGGGCCCGATATCCCTGCGACGCCTGCACCGCAGACATCGGCGAATCCGCCTCTGGGGATGCCCGCCATCGCCGCGGCGACGCGCGGCGAGAGGAGTGCAGCCAGTTCGTCTGCGTGGCGATATTCGCGCATCGAGGAGCTGATCGGCCCCTGCCCCGGTGCGCCGGGCTCCGCGGGGTGACAGTAGATTTCGCCGATGCCTTCGGGCAACGCGGCCAGCGCGTCGAGCACGACGGCTTCGTCCATGCCACCCGTGTTTGCGATACCGACGACGTAATCGTTGTGCGCAATCCCAGCGCGTGCAAGCCGCGCGCGCATCAGCGCGATCCAGGGCGCGAGCCACCAGGGCGCGTGCGCTTCGAACGGCAGACGGATCGCCTCGAGCCCATACTCGCGACCGATCGACAGGACGAGCGACAGCACCGTTGGATGCACATGGAAATGCTTATGGGCGTTGACGTGGTCGAGCGTCAAACCGGTTGCGGCGAACGCTTCGAACTGCGCGCGGATCTCGCGCGCGAGTTGGGTGCGCACGGCGGGCAGAAAAAAGAAGCGAAAACCGTCGCGCACCATCGCATCGCCGAACCGGCCGTCGGCACCGACGAGCGCGGGAATCTCGGCCGCGGACGACATCGCCGGCCCATCCGCGAGTACGAGGTGCAAGCCCACGCGCAGGCCCGGCAGCCGACGTGCGCGCTCGACGGCGTCGCCCGCCGCCGGTGCGCTCACCATGAGGCTCGCGCTCGTCAACACCCCATCGCGATGCGCGCGTTCGACGGCCCGGTTCACGCGCACATCGAGGCCGAAATCGTCGGCCGTGACGATTAGTGCCCTCGCGGCAGAACGAGACACCCGATTATTTCCGTACGAGGGTTGAGCTCATGCCTCGTGGGCGCGCAGGAAGCGGAAGAATTCGACGCCTTCGCGCAGACGCCGCTTCATCATGTCCCAGCTCGTCAGCATTTCGCGCACGATCTCCCAGATCTTCGAGGGGCGGAAGTAGAACTCCTTGTAGAACGCCTCGAGGTGGTGATAGATCTCATCGCGCGACAGATGCGGATAGCCGATCGCGGCGAGCTGCACGCCTTCGTTACTGACGAGATTGATGACCTTGTTCTCTTCGAGCCAGCCGTTTTCGACGGCTTGCTTATAGAGTGTCGTACCGGGATAAGGCGCGGCCAGCGAGACCTGGATCGTATGCGGATTGATT
Organism: Trinickia sp.; assembly: GCF_036503415.1. Lineage (GTDB taxonomy): Bacteria > Pseudomonadota > Gammaproteobacteria > Burkholderiales > Burkholderiaceae > Trinickia. The sequence continues at coordinate 47,663 of NZ_DASXWY010000225.1, forward strand.
TCCTTCGCATACTCGATCGTCTTGCGGATCGTCTCCTTCGTCTCGCCGGGCAAGCCGAGAATGAAGGTGCCGTGAATCATGATGCCGAGCTTCTTGCAGTCCGCATTGAAGCGCCGCGCGAAATCGGTACGCACGCCCTTCTTGATGTTGACGAGAATCTGATCGTCACCCGACTCGTAGCCGACCAGCAACAAGCGCAGGCCGTTTTCCTTCATGATCTTCAGCGTCGAATACGGCACATTGGCCTTGGCGTTGCACGACCAGGTCACGCCGAGCTTGCCGAGCCCGCGCGCGATCGCTTCAGCCCGCGGCGTGTCGTCGGTGAAAGTGTCATCGTCGAACATGATCTCCTTCACTTCGGGCATGTTTTCGCGAATCCACTTCACTTCCTCGAGCACGTTATCGACCGAGCGCGTGCGATAGCGGTGGCCGCTGACCGTCTGCGGCCACAAGCAGAACGTGCAGCGCGACTTGCAGCCGCGCCCCGTGTAGATCGACACGTACGGGTAGTTCAGATAGCCGATGAAGTAGTTGTCGATCTTGAGATCGCGCTTGTACACGGGCGCGACGAACGGCAGCTCGTCCATGTTTTCGAGGATCGGACGCGCTTCGTTGTGCTCGATCGCACCGTCCTTCGCGCGCCAGCTCAAACCCTTGATTTCCGGGAACGGCTTGCCTTCGGCGATTTCCTTGCAGGTGAAGTCGAACTCCTCGCGGCAGACGAAATCGATCGCGTCGCTCGCCGTGAGCGAGTTATGAGGGTCCACCGCCACCTTGGCGCCCACCATGCCGATCAGGACCGACGGCTTGCGCTTTTTCAGGTCCTGCGCAAAAAGCGCGTCGGTCGGAAACGACGGCGTGCTCGTATGGATGAAAACGACGTCGTATTCGACGGCGATGTCGAGCGATGCCTGGACCGAGAGGCCGTCGGCCGGCGCGTCGAGCACGCGGCTGCCGGGCACGAGCGCCGCGGGCTGCGCGAGCCAGGTCGGATACCAGAACGAGCGGATCTCGCGCTTGGCCTGATAGCGCGATCCGGCTCCGCCGTCGAAGCCGTCATAGGACGGGGCCTGCAAGAACAGGGATTTCATGGATGCTCCGGCAACCTGCATGAATACGGATGAAAAGAAGAAGACTGAGTGGACGCGGCGTCAGGAGCCATCGGAGCCCTCCGCCACACGCGCCACGACGGGTACCCGGGCGCCGCGCCAGGTGACGTGAGAGCCGAACGCCGCGGCAAGCCACTGCAGCGCAAGCAACCCATCGCGCAGCGGCACGAGCGGCAGATCGCGCCAGAACGTGCTGATATGGCGTGCACCCCGCGCGTGTACCGCGAGCCGCGCGAGCAAGCCGAGCACCGCGGCCGCTGCCAGCACCGCCGCGCGAACGGGTGCGCCATGGCCGGCGAGCCCGTAGGCAAGCAGTGCGGCCAGTACGACCCACGGCATCGTGAACGTCACGAACAGAAACGCGAAACCGCCCGGGTTGATCGAGCGGATCGTGCGCAGCCAGCGCGTCTCGCGCCGCCACAGCGACGCGAAATCGGGCTCGATGACGTCCGTGGCCACCACGACCTCCGACAACACCGTTTCGAGACCCCGCACGCGCGCATGCTCGGCCAACCAGTAATCGTCGGCCAGGCAATCCTTGAGGGCGGCAAAGCCGCCCGTCAATTCCAGCGTCGTGGCGCGCAGCGCGAGCGTCGCGCCGAACCCGAAACGCCGGGAACCGCCCGCATGCGCGAGCCGCACCGACGGCGCGAACCATTCGTTGACGAACAGCGCGCCCACGCGCGTCCAGAAACCGCCGACGCTTTCGGCGTGGTAAAGGCACGTGACGATGCCCACTTCGGGGTCGTCCAACGGCGCGGTGACCGCTTCCAGATAGCCGGGCTCGACCGCGATGTCGCTGTCCGCCACGACGATGAGCGGATGCTTCGCACGCGCGGCAAGATTGATCAGATTGCTCACCTTCAGGTTCTTGCCGTGCACGCGTGAATCGACGACGAGTTCGATATCGCGCCCGGGGTAGACGGCCTGCAGCCGCCGCACGACACCGATGGCCGCGTCGTTCGGCGATGACACGCCGAAAAGCAGTTGGTAGCACGGATGGCGCTGCTCGCAGAAAGTCGCGAGATTTTCGAAAAGCCGCGGCTCGGCACCGCACAGCGGCTTGAGCACGCTTACGCCCGACGCTCTCGCGGGCGGCCGGGCGGGACGGGCCCGGCTGAACGCCCGTGCCGACGGCATGGCAAACGCCGCCGCAAGCGCATAGGCCGCCGCGGCGCACGCGAGCATCACCAGCATCCAATCGGACAATGCCGAGGCCACCGCCGCGTTCACCGCGCGCGCCCCGCCAATGGCGGCACGCAACGGACCGGCTTGCGGTACGCCACGGTCAACCGCGATGAAACGATGCTGGCTCGCACGGGTCGTTGCTCCTTCGTAGAAGTCGAGCGCGTGCCTCGTCCGCAGGTCCCGGCGGGAAAACGAGCCCCGCCCGCGCGCCTGAAGGTCGAAGCCGCAAACCCGTAATTGTAGCAGTGCGAGGCATAAGCAGTGCCGCAACGCGTATCGACTACTGGATTCCGTCGCGTGGACGCTGCATCGGGCACGGCGGCCCGGCGTACAACGTGCGGTATCCGGCCCCGAGCGATGACGCGACGCAGCAAGTCATGTATCGTGTTTAAGTAGATGCTGTTTTCCCGCCGCCCGCACGCGCGGTCGAAGCGACTCGCGCCGGCCCGCGGGCCAGTCGACCTCGAAGCGCGCGCGCCGCGCGAAGCGAAGCCACCATGAAAAACGTTCTCAGCATACAGCCGCATGTCGTGTTCGGCCATGTAGGCAACAGTGCCGCGGTGTTCCCGATGCAACGCCTCGGCGTGAACGTCTGGCCGCTCGAGACGATGCAGTTTTCGAATCACATGCAGTACGGACACTGGGCCGGGAGCGCGATCGACGCCGCGCAGATGAGCGAACTCGTCGAAGGAATCGGTACCATCGGCGTGTTGCGGCGCTGCGACGCCGTGCTCTCCGGCTACTTGAGTTCGACTGCGCAGGTGCAGGCGGTCGTCGACATCGTAAAGGCGGTGAAGGCGGCCAATCCCCGCGCGTGGCACTTCGCCACGCCCGTCATCGGCGCGGGCGCCGGCGCCCACGTCGACGAATACCTGCTCGCCGCGATGCCGGCGACCGCCGACGGCCTGGCTCCGAATCACGAGACATTGCAAAAGCTGGCCGGCCGCGCAATCGAGACCGTCGACGAAGCCGTCGTGTCCTGTCGGGAGATCATCGCGCGCGGGCCGCAACTCGTGCTCGTCAAGCAGTTGCGGGATCGCAACAGTCCGGCCGACCGCGTCAACCTGCTCGCGGTGACAGCGAGCGAGGCGTGGATGAGCCAGTATCCGCGCTACCCGTTCGCCCGCCAGCCCGTGGGCGTCTCGGAGCTCACGAGTGCCATATTCGTCGCACGGCGCCTCACAGGGGATTCGGTGCGAACCGCGCTCGAGCATACGTCCGCCGCGGTGCACGCGGTGCTGAAGGCGACCTACGACGCCGGTCGCTACGAGCTCGAACTCGTCGCCGCGCAAGACGATATCGCGCGTCCGCGCGAGTGGCTCGGCGCGTGGTTCGTCGGGGCCGCCTGACGCGCATCGCCGCCGCGCGGGCGGTGCCTTCGAGGACGAGCGTGTTTGCCCTGATTGCCGGCGCAGCATCGCTATGCCGAAATGCGCATACTGGACGACGCGAACGGTCAAGACGGCCTCTTATTGGCTTCCTATATTCGCGTCAAGGGAGTGCCGCGGCAGGCCGACGCGCCGGCGGCACAGATCGACGAAAACTACGAATCCCAGGAGGTTCCGCCACACGCCCTCTCACCGAACAAGAGTCGTGCACCGGCGTTTTCGGCGCGGAGGAGATCCGCGCGTCGCGCACCTTCGCGCGCATGCCGGGATGCACACCACCGCCGTTTTCCATGTTGTCGCCAAAAGGAAAGAACATGCGTTTCGCGAAGACGATTACCCCTATCGCAGTTGCTGTTGGAGCGCTTCTCGCAGTCGTGCCGTTTTCCGCATCCGCCGATGTGACGGTCAAGATCGGCTTTGCCGCCCCGCTCACGGGCCCCAACGCCAGCTACGGCAAGGATCTCCAGGACGGCGTGCAGCTGGCGCTCGACGATGCCAAGGCGCAAGGCATCAAGATCAACGGACAGCCCGCATCGTTCCAACTCGTCGCAGAGGACGATCAGGCGGACCCCAAGACCGGTTCACAAGTGGCACAGAAACTCGTCGATGAGGGCGTGAACGTGATCGTCGGCCACTTCAATTCGGGCACGACGATTCCGGCCTCCGAGATCTACCAGAAAGCGGGCATTCCCGACATCGATCCGGCCGCCACGAATCCGATCATCACGGGGCGCGGCTACGAGAACGTGTTCATGGTGATTTCGAGCGATGCGCAAAACGCGGGTACGGCAGGCACGTATGCCGTGCAGACGACCAAGGCCAAGCGCATCGCGATCATCGACGACCGGACGGCATTCGGTCAGGGCGAAGCCGACGAGTTCGAGAAGGCCGTCAAGAAGGCTGGCGGCAATATCGTGGGACGCGAATATACGACGAACAGCGCGACCGACTTCAAGACTCAGCTCACGAAGCTCAAAGGCGTCAACCCAGACCTCATTTTCGTCGCGGCGCTCAACCCGCAAGCCGCGGGCATCATGAAGCAGATGCGCCAGCTTGGCATCAAGGCTCAGTTCGTGGGCGGCGGCGGCGTGAAGGACATCGACTTCATCAAGCTCGCCGGCGACTCCGCCGAGGGCGCCATGGCCTGGGAGTACGGTCGCCCGCTCGACAGCACGCCGGTGGGTAAGGAGTTCGCGAGCAAATTCAAGGCGAAGTTCGGCGTCGATGTGCTGTCGTACGCACCGTTCGGCTACGACGCCGCATGGACGGCCATCAAAGCCATGCAGGCCGCGAATTCGATCAAGCCGGAGGACTACCGTCCGAAGCTCAAGGCGATCAGCTTCGACGGCATCACCGGCCATATCGCATTCAACTCGAACGGTTCGCTCAAGCAAGGCTCGTCGACCGTCTACGAGGTCAAGAACGGCCAGTGGGTGACCGTTGCCACGAAAGCGGGGCTCTGACACAGCGCCCAGGCATCGCCGTCGTGCCGCATGACACGGCGCCTTCGGGCGCCGTGTTGCGTTTGGCTCAGGCAAACCGCTCGTCGTGCGCGCCATGCGCGCCGTGCTCCGCGAGCCAGCGCCCGATGAGCGGCCAGGTTTCGCGCGCGGCATTGCGCGAGACGATCAAGCGCTCGTGCGTATAGTCTTCGCTAAAACCGCGATCGCGGCCGCACAGCCGGTAGGTACGATCCACGCCGCCGAAGGCGTTGGCCAGCCTCGCGCACCCTTGCTCCGGTGCGATGAACGCGTCGCCGCTGCCCGCGAGCGCAAGCAGCGGTACTTCGACGGCGCCGAGCGCGCCCAGGTAGTCGAAGCCGTCCTCGCCGTCGAACGTCCGGGCAAGGCTCCACCGGCACCATTGGCGCATGAGCCGCGGCTCTTCGCCCTCCGGACCGACGCGCAAGAGCCAACTCGGCAAGCGCCCACCGCAGGCGATCCACGCGGCCATCGCCCGCACGCGCGCGCGGTTGCGCCAAGTCAGCGCCGCGGCCGTCGCCTGGCTGGCCAACAACACGAGTCCGCCGAATTCACGTGCCGCGCGCGCCGGATTGCGGGCCATCCACATCGCCGCAATGAGCCCGCCGCCACTGTGCCCGACCCAGTAAATCGGTTGCCCGCCGCTTTTCGTCCCGAGCGCAGCGACGACGGCCTCGACATCTTCGCGCGCGACCGTGTCGAATGTGTAAGGCGTCGGCGCCTTTGCACTGCGGCCGTGCCCGCGCCAGTCGAAGACCCAGCATGCAAGCCCACGGCGGGCCAGGTACTCGGCGAGCGCCATGCAGCAGCGGTGGTTCGAGAACGTACCGTGCGTGAGGACGACGGGCGCGCCCCGGCCATTGCCCACGCGCGTGAGGGCGAGCCGCACACCGTCACGGGTCGAAATGCATTCGGCGAGCGTGGTCATATCTCGGCGTGAATCGGAACGACGCGCCGCGTGCCGCCCCCGAGGTCCACACCATCGCGCAACTGGCGTAGCCGCGTCTGGCTCATCAGCGCTTGCAGCATGGGGATGTGAAAAGCCCCGATATCGACGAAACGGATCGCGTCGTTTTCGATTTCAATCCACCCGCGCGCGCCGAGCTCCTCCCAGATTGGCTCGAACTCGCCGATGGCGTCGCACCCGAACGCCATTTCGTAGGCGCATAGATCGATATTCATCGTCTGCATCTCCTGGAAGAGCCATGCAAGCTTCATGTCCGGCAAGGCCTGCACGAACTGCCTGTCGACCGGAAACTGCCCGGCATCGATCGCGGCATGGTACGCCTCGAGCGAGCGATGATTCATCTGCAACCAGTTGAGCCCGTCGTCCGGGTTCCACGACGATGGGGGCATGCTGATCGCCGCATAGCCGATGCCGATCATGTGCTGCGTGACGAGCTCGCTACCCTCCATATTCAAGAGGCAGCGCAAGTGCGTCTCGTATTCGTAGCGCTCGGCGCCGGCAAATTCGAAGCGCCCGTCACCGTCAGGGTCGGTCCGCTCCCAGTCATACACGGTCGCTTGACGAAACCCCCGGGCAGTCAGAAATCGCACGGATTCACGATACATCTCGATGGTCTCCTCGAGCGGCGGCAACTGCGCACGTTGCGCCTTGCTGAAGTCGCTGCGCCCCGCGATATTGAGCTGATAGTGCGTGATATGGCGAACGCCCGAGCGCACCAGTTCGTCGAGGTCGAACAGCATGTCGTCGACGGTCTGCTCGGGCCACCCGTAAATGAGGTCCACGTTGCAGGCGAGCTGGGCCTCGTTGAAATAGGCAAGCGCGTCCATCACTTGCTGGCGCGTCTGCTTGCGGCCGCTATAGCGGATCAGCCGGTCGCTCAGTTGCTGCACGCCCATGCTTACGCGTGTGAAGCCGGCGCTGCGAATGGCATCGACCTTGTCACGCGTGAAAAGCTGCGGGATTCCCTCGAGAGTCTTCTCGATCCGGGGCGCCACGTCACCATAGAGTTTCCGAACGATCGCCATGAGGCGCGCATACTCGCCGTCACGCAACAGGTTCGGCGTGCCACCGCCGACGTAGAGCGATGCCAGCGTATCGCCCGACAGCATATCGCCAAAAAGCTCCGCTTCACGCTCGAGATAATCGAGGTAATCGGAAATTTGAGACTTTCCTCGATAATCCTGTGTTGGAAAAAGACAAAATCCGCAATGAGCCGGATCGGTCGGAATACAAAATGGAATGCCCAGGTAAAGGTTGTCTTTAAACCGGCGCTGCTTCGCCAAATGCGCCCGCTTCTCCCAGCGTTCGCGGGTCTTACCATCGTTCGCCCGCCAATACATCGGACTGGGATGCGTATGTAGTACCTTGTTGCTCTGTGGGCGCGAAAACTCGCGCTCGATGAACGCGGCTACATCAGCACGCGTCATATCCGTCGTAGACATGCCGTTCTCCGTGATCGACGAGCTCGCGGCGGCGCGCGCCGTTGTCGAGCTTCTTCCCCGATTCGCCGTCTTGCTTTGTTGAATTCATATTAATTCGACGGAACCGAGTTTAAGTCGGCATCGACTGCTCACAGGCGTCACAATCCGTAGTTCTTTTCGATTATCGGATTCGATATCACGCTTATGCAAAACCGCTGTTCGTTTTCAACTGTGCGAGGAAGACAAATACCGAAAACACGGTGGCGCTAGCGCGCCGCGGCGGCCTCTTCGTGCAGCCAGCGGCGCAGCGCATCGATCGCATCGCGTTTCGCGCTGTCGGAGCGCCAGACGATGAAGTGCGCGTAGATGTCCTTGATACTGCGCCGCCAGAGCCGGACAAGGGCACCCTTCGCAAGCTCCGCTTCGACGAGCGTCGCGCGCGCGAGCGCAATGCCGAGCCCGTTCGCCGCGGCGTCGATGAGCGCACCGGCGTCCGTGAAAAGCGGCCCGCCGCGCGGCTCGGTCAGATCGAGGCCGACGGCCTGGAACCACGGCTCCCAGGGCTGCGAAGCATGACGCAGCAACGTGCAGCGCGCGAGATCGGCGAACCGTCGAGGCAGCCGCCCCCCGCGATAAGCGGGGCTCGCCACGACGAATACCTCCTCGTCCATCAGCCGCTCGGCCTCGAGGTCAGGCCACGCGCCGGGCCCGTAGCGCAACGCCACGTCCACGCCATCGTGCCGGTCGAAACGCGCGAGCGCCGCCTCGGGACGCAGTTGCAGCGAGATATCGGGGTGACGGCGCAAAAACGATGGAAGACGGGGCGCGAGCCATCGCGCGGCGAACGGCGGCAGCACGCTCACCGTCAGCTTGGTCGGTTCAGGCTTGCGCGCTTCGCGGGTACGCTGGCGTGGCGGTACGCGCTCGAATGCGCGCTGCAGCACCTCGAGTCCCTGACGCACCTGCAGCGCGAGCGCGTGAGCCTCCGGCGTCGCGACAGCGCCAAAACGCTCACGCACGAACAGCGCGGTGCCCAGGCGCAGTTCGAGCGCGCGCACGTGCTGGCTGATCGCACCTTGCGTCAGCGCGAGTTCGTCCGCTGCGCGCGTGAAGCTGCCGAGCCGCACGGCAGCTTCGAACGCGCGCAACGTCTGCATGGGGGGAAGACGCGAACCGGTCATCGTACGGCAGGTCGTGGCGTGAGTGTTTCGCGCATCATGCACCCGCTTCGCGGTTTTTCGCACGCAACGCCGCTTTCATCACCGCGCCCGCGGCCGCGATATGCGCCTTCGTCAGACCTTTCGCCCTACGGCGATCGCGCGCAATCACGGCCTCGAGAATAGCCGCGTGCTCCGCACACGAGGTCTCCTGGTACGGCTCGATCTGCCAGACCAGCCGCAAATAGCGGTCGGCCTTGCGCCAGAGTACTTCGAGCGTCTCGAGCAGATGCGGCTTACCGCCCGCGGCGTAGATGGCGCGGTGAAATGCCCAGTTGTCCTTCGACCAGGCCTCGACGTCGCGCGCCTTGCGATCGCGTTCGAGAATCTCGCGCGCGGCCCGAGCGTCGTCCGGGCCGAACGCATCGATCGCCGCGTCGAGCGCGATGAGCTCCAGCGCCACGCGCATTTCCTGGAGTTCCTCGGCTTCCGATGCGCTCATCGCCGAAACGAACGCACCGCGATTCGGCACCAGCGTGACGAACCCGCTCGCCTGCAACTGCGCAAACGCCTCGCGCACGGGAATGTGGCTCGTTCCGAATTCGGCCGCGAGGCGGTCCTGCCGCAACTGCGTGCCGGGCGGCAACTCGCCGCTCGCGATGCGTTCGCGGATACGGTCGGCAAGCGCCACCGAAGAAACTTTTGCATCGGCCGACTTTTTCATTTTAATATATTAAAACTCATTGGGAGGTCGATATGACGGTATCCAGATTGCGAAATATCCCCGGCATCGGTGTCGACCGGGTCGGCGACGCGGCGGACTCGATGCACGACGCGGACATTCTACGGCTCGAAAACCTCGACACTGACCTCCGGCCGCCCGCGGCAGCCTTGAAGGTCACGCGCGAAGCCGTCGACGACGACGCGGCCAACAGCTACCTGCCGTTTCTCGGCCTGCCCGCTCTGCGGCAGGCCGCCGCCGAGCGCGTCGGGCGCGCCGCGGGGCACCGCTACGACGCCGCGACGGAGTGTATCGTTTCGGCCGGCGGGCTGGCCGGTATCTTCAACGTGCTGCTCTCGATCCTGGAACCCGGCGACGAAGTCGTGCTGACCACGCCGACCTACGCCGGGCTCATCAATCGCGTCCATCTCGCGGGCGGTGTGCCGAAGTTCGCGCGGCTCGTAGCCGGCGCCGACGGCTGGCGGCTCGATCTCGACAGCCTGGCCGCGGCCGTGGGACCCCGCACGAAGGCGTTTCTGATGATGTCGCCATCGATGCCGAGCGGCTATGTCGCCACGGCGGACGAATGGCAGGCGATCGCCGAACACTGCCGTCGCGCCGGCGCATGGCTCGTCTATGACGCCGCCATGGAGCGGATTCTCTTCGATGGCCGCGCCGTGCTTCATCCGGCCGGTTTGCCCGACATGCGCGAGCGCACGATCAGCGTCGGCGCGGTCTCGAAGGAGTACCGGATGATCGGCTGGCGCATCGGCTGGATCGTCGGCCCCGCAACGATCATGCGCGACGTTCGGCTTGCGAGCCTCTCGAACGTCGTCTGTCAGGTCGGCATTGCCATGCCCGGTGCGGCCGCCGCGCTGACGGCGGCCGACGACGGCGTGGCCGCGGCCGTAACCGAATGGGAAAAGCGCCGGGACGTCCTCGTCGCGCAACTGGCCGACCTGCCGGTCGTGCGGCCGCACGGTGGCTGGTCGCTGCTGATCGATACCGATGCGCTCGGCATCGAGCCGGGCGAGGCGTCGCGACGATTGCTCGCACACGGCAAGATTGCCGCTACGCCCATGACGAACTGGGGCCCCGGCGCCGAGCGCTATCTGCGCTTCGTGTTTTCCAACGAGCCGGCTTCGCGGTTGGGCGATGTGCGCGAGCGCATCCGCGCGTCGTGGAAGTTGTGAGCGAGCGCGGGACATACCGATCAGGCGGACCCGGTGAGCCATTAGAGATGCTAATGGCTCGAGCGCAGTATTCCTGCTTTGCCGGTCGCGGCCGCGCTGGCTAGACTCGTCGTCGCGAATTCACCCGAATCTTTGCGACGAAAGCCAAATGAACTATCGACTCTACTATTCGCCCGGTGCCTGCTCGTTGGCCGTTCATATCGCGCTCGAAGAAATCGGCATACCGTTCGAGCGCGAGGAAGTCTCGGTTGCGCGAGGCGAGACCACACAGCCTGAGTACCTGGCCATCAACCCGAAAGCGCGCGTGCCCGCGCTGGCCATCGCCGGCGAAACACGCGTGCTGACCGAACTGCCCGCGATTCTCACGTTTCTCGCGCGACGGCACCCCGAGGCGAATCTGTTGCCGAGCGACAACGCGCTCGACGAGGCACGCTGTCACGAATGGCTCGCGTGGCTCGCCGGCTGGGTGCACGGCGTCGGTTACGGCGAGCTATGGCGCCCACTGCGGTTCGTCTCCGATCCTGCGTTGTGCGAAACGATCAGCGCGGCCGGCAGACGCACCATCGAACAATCCTGCGTTTGCATCGAAGCGGAGCTCGCCGATGGGCGCCCGTGGGCCGTCGCGCGCGGTTATTCGATCGTCGATCCGTTTTTGCTCGTGCTCTATCGCTGGGGCAACCGGATCGGTCTGCCGATGCGCGAGCGCTATCCGGCTTGGACCGGGATCGTGCGGCGTGTCTCGGCACGCCCGGCCGTGCAGCGCGCCATGGCGAACGAGGGGGTCTTCCTGGACCGATGAAGCCGCGCCGATTGCCGGGCCGCGCCAGCGATGCTGTTAATATGCAGCGGGCCGTACCGCGAAGCGTACGACTGCCGTATCACTCATCGCCATGTCCGTCATCAGCCTGCTCGACCCTTGGGAGCCCTCTCCCGCGTTTGTCGCCGTTGTGCTCGTCACAGCCGTGCTCTATGCGCGCGGCGCGCGGCGCGCCCCCGTGACGATCGCGCGTCAAGCCGCGTTCTGGACCGGCCTCGTGCTGTTTTATCTCGCACTCCACACGCGGCTCGATTACTACGCGGAGCACCAGTTCTTCGTGCATCGGCTGCAGCACCTGGTGCTGCACCATCTCGCGCCGCTCGTGCTGATGGCCTCGTATCCGGGCAGTGTCCTGCGCGCGGGGCTGCCGTTCGCATGGCGGCCCGCGCTACGGCGCTGGCAGCGCAGCGCGTCGGCACGTCTGGCCGCTGCGACCTTGCTCAACCCCACCGTCATTTCGCTTGCGTTCGTCGTTTCGGTGGTTCTCTGGCTCGTCCCGTCGGTCCAATTCGTCGCGATGCTCGACTGGCGCCTCTATACGCTCATGAACTGGTCGGTGGCCGTGAGCGGCCTCGCCTATTGGTGGATGCTGCTCGATCACCGCCGTGCGCCGCCGAGCCGCACGCGGCCCGGCTTGCGCGTGCTTTCCCCCGTGATCACCATGACGCCGCAGATTCTCGTCGGCGCGATCATCACTTTTTCATCGCAAGACCTCTATCCGATCTTCACGCTGTGCGGACGCGCGTTCACTTCGATCCCGCCCGTGCTCGATCAGAGCCTCGGCGGCCTCATCATGTGGGTGCCCGCGGCCGTGCTCGAATCGATCGGCGCGATGATGGCGCTGCGCCATATGATGCGTTTGTCGGAGAGCGCGCCCACGACGATCTCACGCGTGCGCCGCAGCACCGGCAGCGCGACGCCGACGTTGGAGGCCTCTTCGCGCTGACGACAGGTCGACCAACGTGCGGTGTCAGCCCGCCAGCCATGCCCCATAACGCGCCACATCGACGTTGCCGCCGCTCACGATGACGCCCGGGCGAATCGGATCGCGATTCGGCATCGTATTACCTCGAACGCGAGGATTCATCGAGGCGCGGCGCGACGATGACTTGCGCCAGCGCGTCGCGCTCCATGCGTTCGAGCGCTGGGCGCATCGCCGCGAATTCGTCAGGACTGCAGACTTGTTTGCCGAAGCGCGCCTGCAGCCGGCGCGTGATTTGCACGATATGCGTCGCCGGATCGAACACGTAGTGCGAGCGATAGTGCAAGCCACCCGCGCTCAATTCGAGATCGTTCGGCACGAACACCGCGCGCATGCCGGAGGGCAACGCAATCTGGCCCGCCTCGTCGAATCCGCCGCCGATGCAGACGAACGGCTGGGTGCGCACACCGGCCGCCAGCCACTGCTCGACCTGCGTCGCGATCCCGCCGGATAGACTCGATATCGCCGGCATGCCCGTCATCCCGTCGGGCCAGATCACATGCTCGAGCGCGCCCGTCATCGAGACCGCGAACGGTCCGCTCGTGCCCGCGACATCGTCGGCAACGATCGTCGCGCTCCCGCGCAAACCAGCGTTATGCAGACGTTCGTACGCAATTTGCTGCACGCGCTCGTGCGTCGCGCGGCGAAACACGTTGCGCTCGAGTTCCGCTGTCCAGCCGCTGTCCTCGACGCGATAAGCGTAACGGGCGGCGCCGCTCGCATCGATGTCGATCTGCACGCGCGATGCGCGCTCGCGCGGCTCGACGGCAGGCGTGCGCACCATGCGCGCTTCGTCGACCAGCAGCGCGGGCCGGTCCATGACGCCGGGCGGCAGATACCCGAACGCAATGCCGCCCGCAGTCGTATCGGCAAACGTCTGGAGCTCCGGCATCCAGACGATCACATGATTGATCGCGCTCGCGCCGTAACCGGGCACCGACGGCAGCGTGTACACAGGACCGAGACCGAGCAGTGCCGGCTCGCTCCGAATACCGGCCGCGGCGAGCAGCGCGCCGAAAAGCGCGACGTGATCCTTGCAATCGCCATAGCGGTTGCGCAGGACATCGATCACCCGATGCGGCCGCGCCGCTGTTTCGCCCACGAAAAGCGCCACATAACGTATGTTCGCGCGCATCCAATCGTAGATGGCGCGAGCTTTCGAAACCGGGTCAGGCTGCGCGTCCGTCAACGCATGCGCCAGCGCGGCGATAGCCGGATCCGCGGCGCTCGCGTCCGCGGCGCCCGCCCGGTATCGCTCGGCGAACGCGACGAAGTCCGCGTCGGTCGTGACCATCAACCGGTCGCCGTCTTGTGCGTAGCCGACCGCACCGGGCTCCGTCGCCGCATAGGGGCCATGCCGATAATCGAAGGCGTAGCGCGTGCGCGCACCGTCGGTCACAGGCGGCTCGCCGACATATCCGCGCGCATCGGCATGAAGCGGCACGTCCGAGGGCAAATCGAAGACGAGCTGTTGGGACTCGACGGGCTCGCGCGTCGGCGCGACGAAATAGCTGAACGCACCGGGCTCGATCGGTTTGCCACGAACCTTGTGAAAGACGACGTGGATTCGCCAGCCCGGCTCCACGCCCGGGAAAATGATCGTCCGCAAGACACCGTCCTCGAACGTCGGCGCACCTGACGCACGCGGCTCCTGCACGTCGCGAATCGCCTCCGGCCCGACCGGATGCCGCACCCCGCCCGGATCGATCGACTCGGCCGTCACGATCGTGAGCTTTTCGGTGTCCTTGTCGAACCACACGTAATGCTGTGCGATCGCATCGACCCCGCTCGACGTGTTCGCGCGCAATGTCGTGTCGTCATACTCCTCCAAGGTCCCGTCCCGTTGCACTACGAAGCGATGCACGTCCGATTCGATTGTCGACGGCGCATCTTGCGACGCCCGAGCCATTGCGCTCGCGCACGAGACGGCAGTGGCCAGGGCGATCGCACGCAGTGCAAGAACGAAACCGCCTGCGCGGCACCCTGTACGCCAGCGAGCCATCACGCCCCGTCAGCCGGTGAGCCGCGCGCGGTACGCACGCGGGCTTTCGCCGAATTCGGCCCGGAAAGCGCGGTTGAAGTTCGAAACGTCCTCGAACCCGCAATCGAGCGCGATGTCGACGATTTTGCCGGGCGCATCGGCGAGACGCTGAGCCGCGAGCCGCAATCGCGCACGCACGACGTATTGATGCGGCGTCGTGCCCGTGGCCTGCTCGAACGTACGCAGGAAGTGGTAAGGACTCAGTCCGGCATGCTCGGCAAGGCGATCGAGGCCGAGCTCGCTCTCGGGCGCTGCGTCGATCAACTGAAGAATCTGCATCACGCGTTCGATCGCCGCGCTGGAGGCACCGCGCGTATCGCGCGGCGAAAGGCCCGCGGTGTGCCGTAGCGCATGTGCGGCAAGCGCTGCGGCGAGCGCGTCCCAGCCGCGTGCGCGTTGCATCGATATGCCCGCGCAAGCACCCGCGACAAACGGAGCAAACGCGCGCGAGGGCGCGATGCGTGCGGCGCCGAAACGCGCGCCGCGCGGCGTTACGCCCACGTCCGCCGCAATTCGCTCGAAGTATGCCGGGGTATAGCGAAACGCAATACAGCGATCGCCTTCGCGGTGCCGGTGGCCGCACTCGAAGCACTCGCCGTCATTGCCGAGCATCACCGCGCCCGGCGTCATCAATGCCCGCGCCGACGGCGTCCGATACTCGAACGCACCAGCGACGACGAGCGCGACGAGCATGCGCGAGTGCCGCTCCTCGAACGGAACGTCGTTCGGCCCATGCGTGCAGAGCACATCGGCCACCTGCCAACCCTCGCCCGCAACGAGCGTGCGCGGCGTCGTGCTCGCGCGTGCACCGGCCTCGCGCCGCCGTGCCAGTGCCGCGTCGAGTCCGGCCGCAATATTTGCCAAGATTTGCCCCTTACTTCCCCATAGGATCGTTATAGAACATCGCACGCGCCGCGGCCTGCCGCCGGTCGATGCGCGAACCGATGAACCGACGAACCGACCGTTGCACGGAGATCATCCATGAATACTATCGAAACGAGCTTGCAACATGAATTCCCGGGCGCACTGACAGCGCCGGAACGCGCCGTCGATATCGACGACGCAGACGACATCTACGGCTGGCTGATCGGGAGTTGGTCGCTCGAAGTTCTACATTATCGCGGTGTGGATTTGCGCGGTCGGGGACTCATGGCCGAGGCGCATTTCGCGCGCGTGCTCGAGGGCCGCGCGATCGGCGATGTCTGGATCATGCCCCCGAGAGGCTCGCGCGAGCCGCGGGAAACCAGCATGAATATGTACGGCATGACGCTGCGCTGTTGGGATCCACAGCTGCGGGCCTGGCGCATCATGTGGGAGAATCCCGCCGGCCCCCATCGCGAAACGCAAATCGGCCGCCGTGTCGGCCGCGATATCGTACAAACCGGCGCGCGGCCCGATGGTCAGGCGACGCGCTGGCGGTTTACCGAAATCACGCCCGAACGCTTTCATTGGATCGGCGAGGCCCTCGCCCCCGATGGGCAAACCTGGCAGCTCGAAGGAGAGTTCGTCGCAACGCGCGTCGATCGCTGAATTACGCGAAGTCGTATCGGGAGACAGCGGTAACGGGCCCTGGCTTTCGACGCCCGAACACTCAAAACAACGAACGCTGCCGTTGCCGTGCCATCGAGACGACGTTGAGCTCGTCGAGCCGTTCGCGCGCCTTAGCGAGGTCGTGCACGAGTTGCCGCTGCAGCCACGTTTCGGCCCCGCCGCCGAATGCTTTGTCGAGCCGCAGCGCCATTTCGGGCGAGATGCCCGACTTTCCGCTCAGCAGATTCGTGAGCGCCTGGCGGCTCACCCCGAGCACGGCGGCGGCCTCAGTCACGCTGAGGTTGAAGCGCTCGAGACAGGTCTGGCGCACTATCGCGCCCGGGTGGATGAAGTCGGAATCGGCCATGGGCCGCACATTATCGGGGAACGACCGAATCGTCAACTGACAATGGACTCTTGTCGACGGGCGTCGACCGCGCAGCCGATCACGTCCGGCCGCGCGGAAACTGTGAAGTCCTGCTTCACAGTGCGTCAACATTGCGATGGATAGTCGCTCGCGGAACGCGATGGTACATCTGAACTCCCCTTCGTTTGGAGAATTTCCGATGACCTCCGCTCCGCTTTCCGCCGCCATCGCGCCGACGCGTTCGCCCTGGCGCAGCGTGCTTTGGACCGTCCCGCTGACCGCTCTTTGGATCGTGCTGATCTACCGGCTGCCGATCATCCCGACGAGCGGCGTTCCCACCACCGCCCATCAACTGACGGCCCATGCGTTCATCGCACTCGGCTTATGGCTCGGCCTCGAACATACCGAGCTGACGCCAGCCCAGCGCCGCGTGACGTGGCTGGCCGTCATGATCCCCGACACGCTTTGGTTCGCGGTTGCCTGGAGCGCGGCGATCGGCGGCGGCTTTCACGGCAACCCCGCTTCTCCCGTACCGTGGCTGCCGTTGGCGATATTCCTGCCCGTGCTGATCGGCGCGCCGCTGTTGCTGTCGTCGAAGCGCATCGGAAAGGTGCTCGATGCGATGCCTGCGACGTGGCTCGTCGCACTTCAGTCTTACCGTGTATTCGGCAGCTTTGCTCTCGCCGCATGGCTGCGCGGCGCGATGCCCGGCGCGTTCGCCTTGCCCGCGGGAATCGGCGACGTCTTGACCGGCGTGCTCGCCTTGCCGGCTGCAATGGCCCTGGCGGCTGGCACGGCGGAGGGTCGAAAAGCCGCGATCGTCTGGAACATCATCGGCCTCGCGGACTTTGCGATCGCCATCGCCATGGGGATGATCACCTCCCCGGGCCCGCTCCAACTGATCGTGCCAAACGTGCCGAGCATCGGTGCCGGCGTTTATCCGGACGTGTTGACGCCCGCGTTCGTGGTGCCGAGTTCGATCCTGCTGCATGCGCTGTCGCTGCGACAGTTGATGCGCCGACGCCGCTGACGGCACGAAGCAGTCCGGCCTTCAACGGCGCGCATGGTGTGTTCAGCTTGCCGCGCGCACATGGTTCAGCGCCTCGTGCACGAGTGATTCGACGAGCGGCTGGACGCGCGCCGCGAGCGCCTCGTCATAGGGGTAAGGCCGCGCCTCGCGCATGTAGGTGATTTGCGAAAGTTCGAGCTGCACCGCATGGACACCGTTATCGGGCGCACCGTAGCGGCGGGTGATATATCCGCCCTTGAAGCGCCCGTTGGCCACTGCGGTATAGCCGCTGCCGTGCCGAGTCACATGCAGCGTCAGCGCCTCGGCGAGTCCGTGGACCGCGCTCGCGCCGCCGGCTGTGCCGAAGTTGAAATCGGGCAACCGCCCTTCGAAAAAGCGCGGCACGCGCGAACGGATCGAATGCGCATCCCACAGCAGCACCGAGCCGTGTAACGACTTCAGCCGAGCCAGTTCGCGCTCGAGCGCATCGTGATAGGGCTGCCAGTATTGCGCGCGTCGACGCTCGATCTCGTTGGCATTCGGCTCGCCCCCGGGATGGTAAAGCGGCGCCTTCTCGAACGTATCGATCGGCACCAGACCCGTCGTATCCTGCCCCGGGTAGAGACTCGCGTCGTCAGGCGGACGGTTCAGGTCGATCACATAACGGGCATAGGCAGGCACGATCAAGGATGCCCCCAAACCACGCGCGAACGCATACAGCCGTTCGAGATGCCAGTCGCAATCGTCGACGTGGCGAGCGACATCGGTCATCCCGGCCGCGACGGCAGCTGGAATCGCCGTGCCGACATGCGGCATCGATATGAGGAGCGGTAGCGTCCCCTCGTGCAACGTCAAAACCGGCGGTTCGGGTGGGGTTGTCATATTGAGCTCCTGCTCCTGCTTCGATTCGCGTAGTCACGCAACCCGCGGATCACCGCATCAGTTGCGCTACCGCCATGCGATACGCCGCATAGACCCGCGCCTCGTCGATATGCCGCCGCTCGCGCACGACGCAGCGGCCGGCCACATAGACATCGCGGATCGGCGTCTCGCCTTGTTCGCAAAACACGATACCGGAAAGCCACGAAGCGGTGGGACGCACATCGACGCTCGGATGGTCCGGATCGAGCACGAGCCAGTCGGCACGACTTCCCGCCCGCAACGCGCCCGTCGGGCGACCCGTCGCCTGCGCTCCGCCCGCCAGCGCCGCGTCCACGAGTTGCTCGCCCAGTTGCTTGCCCTCGACGGCCGCAAGCACGTTCCGCTCGCGCCGCGCAAGACGCTGTCCATATTCGAGCAGACGCAACTCGGCGCGCCAGTCCACCGCGATCTGGCTGTCCGAGCCGATGCCGAACCGTCCCTGGGCATCGAGGTAGCGTCGCGCCGGGAACACCCCATCGCCGAGGTTCGCTTCAGTCGTCGGGCACAGCCCCACCACCGCCTTGCTGCGAGCGAGCGCGAGCGTCTCGGCGTCGTCGAGATGCGTCGCATGCACGAGGCACCAGCGCGCGTCGACATCGGCATGATCGAGCAACCAGGCCACGGGCCGCGCCCCGGTCGCCGCGATGCATTCGTCGACTTCGCCCGTTTGCTCCGCGATGTGGATGTGAATCGGGGCATTCGGCATACGAGCGCGAATGCCTTGCGTCAACGCCAGCAGCGAGGGCTCCGATACCGCGCGCAACGAGTGCGGTGCGACACCGTACGTACGCGTGCCGTCTTCGGGATGCGCGCTTCGCAAGCTGTCGAGCATGCCCAGCAATGCGTCGGGATCGCTGATGAATCGCCGTTGATCGGCACGCGGAGCACGCCCTCCGAATCCGCTCGATTCGTAAAGCACGGGCAGCATCGTGATCCCGATCCCGACGCCCGCCGCGGCACCCACCACCCGCCCCGCGAGCTCAGCCGGGTGCGCGTAGCGGTGCCCGTCGGGCGCATGATGCAGGTAGTGGAATTCACAGACGGACGTGTAACCCGCTTTCAACATCTCCACGTAGAGCCAGGCGGCAACGGCTTCGAGCGTCTCCGGCGTCATGCGCGCGGCGAAGCGGTACATCGAATCGCGCCAACTCCAGAACGTATCGCGCCCCTCGCCGCGATATTCCGCGAGGCCCGCCATCGCGCGCTGAAATGCGTGGGAATGCAGATTCGGCATGCCCGGCATGATCGGACCCGCCGCGCGCGGCGTATCCACTTGCGCGCGCGCAGCAGCCTCCACGCTCGTCAGCGTGCCATGCCCGTCCCATCGCAATAGCACGTCGCGCTGCCATCCGTCGGGCAAATAGGCGTATTGCGCAAAGAGCGAATGCGCGCGCGGAGGGTGGGTGGCGGGCGTCACGTCGTACTCCTTGCCGCGGCCGGCCGCGGCCAGCGGTGCACCGTGATGCCATTGCGCACGACCCGAGCGGCGAGCGGACGCCCGATCCAGTAGGCAAGTTCGGGCAGCGTATCGACCGACCACGCGACGAAGTCGGCCGCGCGTCCGGCTTCGAGCGAACCATGCCGCGCGTCTTGACCGAGCGCGCGCGCCGCATGCCGCGTCACGCCTTGCAACGCCTCACTGACGGTGAGCCGGAACAGCGTACATCCGAAGTTCAGCATCGCGACGAGCGATGTCGCGGGCGACGTGCCCGGATTACTGTCGGTGGCAAGGGCGATCGGCACTTCATAGCGGCGCAGCAACTCGATCGGCGGCAACTGCGTCTCGCGAATGAAGTAATAGGCGCCCGGCAGCAGCACGGCCACCGTGCCCGCCGCTTTCATCGCCGCCACGCCGGCTTCATCGAGGTGCTCGAGATGATCCGCCGACAGCGCCCGGTAGCGCGCGGCGAGCGCCGCGCCGCCCATGGCGCTCAACTGCTCCGCGTGCATCTTGACCGGCAAGCCCCGTCGCGCCGCCGCTTCGAGCACGCGCTCGCTTTGCGCGAGCGTGAAGCCGATGCGCTCGCAAAAGACGTCCACCGCATCGACGAGGCCTTCATCCGCGAGCGCGGGCAACATCCGCTCGCAGACTTCGTCGATGTAGGCATCGGCGCGGCCCGCGAACTCCGCAGGTAATGCGTGCGCGCCAAGAAACGTCGTATAGACCGAGACCGGACAGCGCCGTCCAAGCTCGCGTGCGGCGCGCAGCATTTTTCGCTCGCTGGCCAGATCGAGACCATAGCCGGACTTGATCTCGACGGCGCCCACGCCGTCTTCGATCAAGGCCGCGAGTCGCGGCTCCGCCGCCGCGACGAGCGCCGCTTCGTCGGCCGCGCGCGTGGCCCGCACCGTCGAGGCGATACCGCCGCCGCGACGGGCGATCTCCTCGTAGCTGGCGCCGGCCAGACGCAACGCGAATTCGTCGGCCCGATGCCCGGCATAGACGAGATGCGTGTGGCAATCGACAAGGCTCGGTGTCACCCAGGCGCCGCCGATGTCTTCGCGCGGCCAGTCATCGAACTCGCGCGGAAGATCGGCGCGCGCGCCGACCCACGCGAGCTTGCCGTCGCGCACCGCCAGCGCGGCATCGGCAATCGTTTCGTCCGGATCGCCGTGCGGGCATAGATGCAGGTGCTGCCAGACCAGATCGTTCATCGTTCGATCGTCATTGTCCGAGCATCGGCAAATTCAAGCCGGCTTCGCGCGCGGTGCGCTCGGCGAGCGCATAGCCCGCATCGGCGTGACGCATCACACCCGTGGCCGGATCGTTGAACAGCACGCGTTCGATGCGCCGTGCCGCCGCCTGCGTACCGTCGCAGACAATGACGACACCCGCATGCTGGCTGAAACCCATGCCCACCCCGCCGCCATGATGCAGCGAAACCCAGGTGGCCCCGCCCGCGGTATTGAGGAGCGCATTCAACAGGGGCCAGTCGCTCACCGCGTCGGATCCGTCCTTCATCGCTTCGGTCTCGCGGTTCGGGCTCGCCACGGAGCCCGTGTCGAGATGGTCGCGGCCGATGACGATCGGCGCCTTGAGTTCCCCGCGCGCCACCATTTCATTGAACGCCAGGCCGAGCCGGTAGCGGTCTTTCACGCCGGCCCAGCAGATACGCGCCGGCAACCCCTGGAACGCGATGCGCTCGCGCGCCATGTCGAGCCAATTGTGCAGGTGCGCATCGTCGGGAATCAGCTCCTTCACCTTGGCGTCCGTCTTGTAGATGTCTTCGGGGTCGCCCGAGAGCGCGACCCAGCGAAACGGGCCTTTGCCTTCGCAAAAGAGCGGCCGGATGTAGGCCGGCACGAAACCCGGGAAGTCGAACGCGTTCTCGACGCCCATCTCCTTAGCCATCTGACGAATGTTGTTGCCGTAATCGAGCGTCGCCGCGCCCCGCGATTGCAGCGTCAACATCGCCTGAACCTGCTTCGCCATCGATTGCTTCGCGGGCACGACGATGCTTTGAGGATCCACCTTGCGACGCTCGCGCCATGCTTGCAGCGTCCAGCCTTGCGGCAGGTAGCCGTTGATGGGATCGTGCGCGCTCGTCTGATCGGTTACACAATCGGGCGTGATGCCGCGCGCAACGCATTCGATGAAGACATCGGCCGCATTGCCCAGCAGACCGACCGAAACCGGCTTGCCGCTCGCCTTGGCCGCTTCGATCATCGCCAGCGCCTCGTCGAGCGTCGTTGCCTTGCGATCGAGGTAGCGCGTCTTCAGACGCATGTCGATGCGTGTCTCGTCGCATTCGACGGCGATCATCGAGAAGCCGGCCATCGTCGCGGCCAGCGGTTGCGCGCCGCCCATTCCACCGAGGCCGCCGGTCAGGATCCAGCGCCCCTGCGCCTGGCCGTTGAAATGCTGATTGGCCACGGCGTAAAAGGTCTCGTAAGTGCCCTGCACGATCCCCTGGCTGCCGATATAAATCCAACTCCCGGCTGTCATCTGCCCGTACATCATGAGCCCCTTTCGATCGAGCTCGTGAAAGTGGTCCCAGGTGGCCCAGTGCGGCACGAGATTCGAGTTCGCGAGCAGCACGCGCGGCGCATCGGCATGCGTGCGGAACACGCCGACGGGCTTGCCCGATTGGATCAGCAGCGTTTCGTCGTCGTTCAGTGTCTCGAGCGTGGCGAGGATACGGTCGAAGCATGCCCAGTCGCGCGCCGCGCGCCCGATCCCGCCGTAGACGACGAGCGCATGCGGATGCTCGGCGACTTCAGGATCGAGGTTGTTCTGGATCATCCGATACGCGGCTTCAGTGAGCCAGCTCTTGCAGGATTTGATCGGTCCGCGTGGCGCACGCACCGTGCGCGAGGCGTCGTAGCGCGGATCGACGGATTTCGGGTCGTTCATGAGGGCCTCTTTGCCTTTCGGTTCGATGCGTTTTCAGAAATGGCCGGTGAAGCGGTAGCGGCTGCCCGGATGCCACAGATTCGCGATCGACGCGACGAGTGCACGCGTCCAGGTCCGCCGATGCAACACGAGACACGGCTCGCCGTCGGCCATCGTCAGCTGCGCGCAGGTGTCGGGCTCGGGCAGCGCGGCTTCGATGCGGTACTCGACGCGCGACAGCGGCGCGACACGCACGAGATACTGGTTCGGGGTGATTTGCGTGAAGTCCTGCAGCGCGTATTCCGGGGCTGCAGCCGGGTTGACCCAGCGCTCTTCGAATTGCACCGGCTCGTCGTTCTCGAAATGCAGGACGCGCGAATGGAAGATCGGGCTGCCCGAGTTCAATTGCATCTCTTCGGCCAGTGCCGCATCGGCCACGGTCGCGCCGAGCGAAAGCACGCTCGCACAATGCCGGTGGCCGCGCGCTGCGATTTCGTCGGAGATGCTGCGTATCGCCACGAGCGTCGATTCGTATTTGGGCCGCGCAACGAATGTCCCCGCGCCCTGCACACGCGTGAGCACCTGCTCCGCTGTCAGCTCGCGCAAAGCGCGGTTGACCGTCATGCGGGCCACCTTGAACTCGCGCGCGAGCTCGTTCTCGGAGGGCACCTGATCGCCCTCGCCCCATTCGCCCGAATGAATGCGGGTCAGGATGAAGTCCTTGATGCCTTGATAAGCCGGTGCGTTCATTGGCGGGCCGCCTCGATGTCGCGCATTGCCGCCCTGCCTCAGGCCGCAGGCGCTTCGGACGCGAATGCCAACGGGCTCGCCGCGGCAATCGCGCCGTCGCGCACGAGCTTCGCGATGGCCGCGATATCGGGTGCGAAGTAGCGATCGAGCTCGTAATGCGGAACTGCCGAACGCACGATGCCCATGACGCGCTCGAGCGCGGCGCTCGTGCGATTCGGCGCGCGAAGATCCACACCCTGGGCCGCCGCGAGCAGTTCGATGGCAAGGATGTTCGCCGTGTTCTCCGCGATATCGCCGAGCTTGCGAGCCGCGAACGTGGCCATCGACACGTGATCCTCCTGATTCGCCGATGTCGGCAGCGAATCGACCGACGCCGGATGCGCGAGCGTCTTGTTCTCCGACGCCAGCGCGGCCGCGCTCACGTGCGCGATCATGAAACCCGAGTTCACACCGCCATCCTTGACGAGAAACGGTGGCAGGCCCGAGAGCGTCGCATCGATGAGCAGCGCGATGCGACGCTCGGCGAGTGCGCCGATTTCGGCGACCGCGAGCGCCAGGTTGTCCGCGGCAAATGCGACCGGTTCGGCGTGGAAATTGCCGCCCGAGAGGACTTCGCGCGTATCGGGAAACACGAGCGGGTTATCGGAAACGGCGTTCGCTTCGATGAGCAGTACTTCGGCCGCATGGCGCATCTGATCGAGACACGCACCCATGACCTGCGGCTGGCAGCGCAGGCTGTAAGGGTCTTGCACCTTGCCGCAATCGCGATGCGAGAGATTGATGCCGGAGCCGTCGAGCAGCGCGCGATAAGCGGCCGCCGCGTCGATCTGCCCGCGGTGACCGCGCAGCGCGTGGATCCGTGCGTCGAACGGCTTGACGGAACCGGCTGCCGCGTCGACCGACAGCGCGCCCGAGACGAGTGCCGTGCGAAAAAGATCCTCGATGGCGAAGAGGTTATAGAGCGCCAGCGCCGTGGACGCTTGCGTGCCGTTGAGCAGCGCGAGCCCTTCTTTCGCTTGAAGCGTGAGCGGAGCGAGCCCGGCCATCGCGAGACCTGCGGCCGCGCTCATGCGCTCGCCGCGCACATGCGCTTCCCCGATACCGAGCAGAACAGCCGATAGATGCGCGAGCGGAGCGAGATCGCCCGAAGCGCCCACCGAGCCCTTGATCGGAATGACCGGCAAGACATCGGCATTGAAGAGCGCGACGAGCGCATCCATGACTTCCCGGCGGATGCCTGAGTGTCCGCGCCCCAGGCTCGACAGCTTCAGCGCGATCAGCAGGCGCACGACGGGCGCCGACATCGGTTCGCCGATACCGACCGCGTGCGACAACACGAGATTGCGCTGCAGCAGTTCGAGCTGGTCGTGAGGAATATGCGTGCTGGCGAGACGACCGAAGCCGGTATTGATGCCATAGGCGGGTGCACCTTCCGCCGCAATGTCGGCAACAGCCTGCGCCCCTCTATCGATGGCGGCATGGCTGGCCGGATCGAGCCTCAGCGTGACCGGCTCGCGGGCGATGCGGCGAAGCTGGGCGAGGTTCAGTTGGCCGGGCGTAAGCATCATGGTGTGGAAATCCTGTCTCGTCTGTCGATGAGGTGGCAGTCTAGCCTCACGATCTTGTATATACAACTCGTTTTTACATGCCTACGGTCAGGGATTTCCAGGATGGCGAAACATCAGCCGAACCGCGCCGCGAGGTCCAGCACTCGCCGCTTGTCGGCGGAATCATGCTGAACGCGTAAAATAGGGCTGATTCAGTACCAGGTAATCGATGCACGCTCGCGCCGCGCCCATGTTGTCTATACAGCTAGCAATGCCCGTATGTGGAGGCGATCGGCCGACGCCGCGGCCATCCGGCTGCCGCTGGCCCCCTCGATGTGCCGTGGCAACGCGCGTCGCACATGTCGCATGTGCCGCTTCGGGGCATCGCGCACCTTCGCGGAGCCTCATTTGCCGCGAGCGTAATCGTTCTCGCGACGGGTACGGGCTGTGCTTCACCTCCGGCAGAAGCGCGCGACCGATCGAGCCCCGACCGCCCGTGCGACACGCTCGCCGATACGGTGATTCGGCAAACCACTCCGGCAGACGAGCGCAACCAGACGGAAGCCATGACCAAAACGCAAGCGACACAAGGACAGGGACAGATGGACCTCATCGAATTGGCTCGAGAGTCCGGCATGGCCGTGACGCTCGACGCAAGAATCGGTCAGCAAGAGTATGTGAGCGTCAGCGGCTCCCTTGCCGCGCTCGCACGCTTTGCCGACGCGGTGCGCAAAGAACCGGGCTCCGATGAATCGGGCAACGGCAACGGCTGACGCAATGCGCGCCGCTCACCCGTGCGCGGGCACTCGCGCCGCGCGCGACCACGCCACGCACGCGGCGTAGCCGGCGGGCGCGGGGCACCATAACGCCTCGTAGCCGGCCACGCCGCTGTCATCGGACATCTGCGGACCGACGGCGTGCACGCGCGGAGCGTGGCCGGTCCCGCGTTCGCCGCCGAGCACCTCGAATCCGGCGATGCCGCCCGCCAGCGAAATCCCGGCCCCGAGTGCTTTCACGAGCGCCTCCTTGGCGGTCCACGCGTCGTAAAACGCGTCCCGCTGCAAACCCTCGGCCAACGATTCGAGATGCGCGATTTCGCGTGGAGCGAGGACGCTTTTCGCCACGGCGCGCCAATCGAACCGTTCGCGTCGTGCCTCGATATCGATGCCCACGCGCCGCGTGCTCGATAGCGCGATCAGCGCATAGGCACCGGAATGCGACACGTTGAAATCGAGCAGGCCGTCCGTACGCCATCCGTCGAAAATACCGGCCAGCCGCGGCCGGCCGGCATCGTCGCGCAAAAAGCGCAGGTCGCCCGCGGGCAACCCCAGTCTTGCCGCAACGGTCTCACGCAACGCGGCACGGGCGGCGGCATGGCGCATCGCGTCCTCCCGGCGCAGGAATCGGGCTGCGCGCGCACGCTCGGCGTCGTCGAGCACCGACAATTGCGGTGCGTCCAGCGGCGCCGACAGATCGATCTCGACGAGCCGCACCTCCACCCCGGCCCGGCTCGCGGCCGGCACATCGATCGCCGATATTTCATAAGCGCGGCGGCGCTCTGTTGGCAGACTGTTCATGCGTGAAATTTACGTATCGGCGCGCGTGCGGAACACATGCCCCAATTTCTAGTAGTTGCCCCGGCGGGGCACCGCGGGTCAAATCGTCGGCGTCGCACGCACGCTGCCCATTCTCGGATGCTGCGCGCTCACCTGGAGAGAACGATTGACCTGCCCGCCGCTGCTGCATATCGAAGCACTGACCGCCGGCCACGGCAAGCTCGACGTGCTCGACGACGTCTCGTTGAGCGTCGCGCCCGGCACCACCGCCTGCGTGCTCGGACCGGCCGGCGCCGGCAAGACCACGCTGCTGATGACGGTCGCCGGCTTGCTGCGCGGCAAGAGCGGTTCGATCCGCTTCGCGGGCGAGGAGATCCGGCGCAAGCGGGCCAATGAAATCGTCGCGCGCGGCATTGCCTATGTTCCGCACAACCGGCTGCTCTGCCGCAATCTGTCGGTGCGCGACAACCTGCTGGCCGGTGTCTGGCGCGAGCCGGACCGCCCGCGCGTCGAAGCCGATGCTACGCAGCTGTTTGCGCGCTTTCCTCGCCTCAAGGCACTCGAGACGCACCGCGTGAGCTCGCTTTCGAGCGGCGAGCAGCAACTGCTCGGCATTGCCCGCGCGCTGATGTTGCGCCCGACACTGCTGCTGGTCGACGAACCGATCGCGGGATTGCCGCCCGAAATCGTCGACGATATTCTCGAGCTCGTCGAGCAGTTGAACCGCCAGGGTATCAGCGTGCTGATGGCCGAAAAACGCGACAATGCCCACAAAGTGCTGCGCGCGGCCAGATACGCGTATCTGCTCGAGCAAGGCCGCATCGCGTTCGCGGGCGAAGCAAAGACGCTGCGTGCCCGCGCCGTCGCATAGCACGACGCGCCGCCCGCCCGGCGCACGATCGAGTCCCAGTCCGATGAATTTCCCGTACCGGCCATCTCGCTCAAACGGTTCCGCGCGTCAGTGAAGCAATCCAAGCATCGCGGCCCGCACCACGGCCGCGGTCTTGTTGGCGCTCTTGAGCTTCGTGACCGCATTCTTGACGTGGAAGTTGACGGTATCGACCGAGATGACGAGGATCTTCGAAATCTCGCCCGATGTCTTGCCGTCGGCCGCCCACTTCAGCACTTCGATTTCACGCTCCGTCAGACCGCGTTCAGGGTCGTCCATCAGCGCCGGCATGAGTACGCGCTTGAGAGCGAAATGCGCCGCGTTCACGAGCCAGCGCATGCGCGTTTCCTTTTCCGCGAGTTCGTTCGCGGTGATCGGCTCGCCGGAGCGCGCGAGCGTCAGCATGCCGCCCACGCCGCAACTATCGAACGCGGCCTTGGCCCACCCTACGCGCAAACCCGCTGCACGCGCTTCCTGCCATAGCTGAGGCGCCGTGGCGAAGAGCGCGTCGCTCCAGATCACAGGCAACGCCGAGCGGCGGGCATGAAGTACGGTTGGATCGATTTCGATGTAACGCGCCTCGTCATAGCGCTTTTGCCACCACGCGGGATAGTTGTTGACGAGACGCGTTTTCGGCTTCGACAGCGGCCACGGCGCACGCAGCCCGTAGGCGCAATACTCGAAGCCCAGACTTTTCGCGGCGGTTTCGATCTTGCGGAAGACCTCGTCACCGGAATGCGCATCGTCGAGGTCGTTCAACAACTGTTCGGCCCAGCTCGTCATCATTGCCTCCTCGTCATTGCGCGCCGAGCGCGCAACGGTATGCGCGATATCGCGCGGGCGCCACGCGGGCGGCCGGCATATCGCCATCCCGGCGCGCCCCCTCCGCTCACGGCGTGGACCGACGAGCGGCTCTCGAACGAGGTACGCGCCAAAGGCTTTTTTATTCAGCGTTGCATGGATTTCCCGATGGCACGCGCTGCGCAAAACTCAGCGCGTCCAACTGAGGGCCGTATGCTACTCCACAGTTCGTAAATGGATGAGATCAGACCGTTCGGTCTGATCTCGCTCGAACGAGGGCTTCCCCCACCAATTAAGCGATGAAACCGGTTCGGCCTCGCCGTCGGGAAGGTTTCACCTTCATGTCTCGAAAATTTGAATGAGTCTTCGGGATGGCCTGCCGCCCCGCGCCGCGAAGCGATCGGCGAGCGATCCGCGACGTTTCCGTTGCGAGCCGACAACGGATGCGCAACCCCGTAAAAATGCGGGCTCAACCCTTGCTGAAGTTGTGCCGTAATACTGGCGCAGGTCCGACGAATGGTGCGCCTCACGGCCACCAAGTGGAAATCAGTGCGAAACACCACACCTGGTGCGCAGACGTTGACGCATGATTACACTAGTACCCGTGACTGCGCTTGAAACACGTTTGCGTGGCACCTGAGGAGCCAATAATGAACCGCCCGCTCGCCCGTATGCCGCTGCGCGCCATCGCCACGATGTCCGTAGGCGCACGGTTAAAGTGGCTTCTCGGTCTCGTCATCGCCGCCATGCTCGGGGTACTCGCGTATTTTGTCTCTGCCGAGATGCAAAGCTCGCGCCTTCAGGCGCGCTATCTCGCGCGGCTCGACCGCGATGTCTCGTTCGGCGTCGGCCCGGGGCCCAGCAACAGCATCCGCTTTCCTACGCACGGCGGCCCCTACGACGTCCGGCTCGGTTATGCCCAACTGCCCGATTTCGAAAAGCGTCTCGTTGCGCGCGGCTACCAGGTCACGCGGCAGGCCCGCGATTCGTCGACGATGACGTCGATTGCGGACCGCGGCCTCTTTCTGCCTTACCGCGAGAAAGATCAAGGCGGCCTGCAGTTGTTCGATACGCAAGGCGAGCCGCTCTTCAGCGCCCGCTATCCCGCCCTCGTCTACGGAAACTTCGAATCGATCCCGCCGCTCATCGTGAGCGCGCTGACGTTCATCGAGGATCGCTATCTGCTCGATGCGAGCCAGCCGTATCGCAATCCGGCCATCGATTGGGGCCGTTTCTCGCGCGCGTTGAGCGATCAGGCGCTGCGTCTCCTGAACCGGCATCAGGCAACGCCGGGCGGCAGCACGCTTGCCACGCAAACCGAAAAGTTTCGCCATTCGCCGGGTGGGCGCACCGCCACGCCGCCCGAGAAGCTGCGTCAGATCGCGTCGGCATCGGTGCGCGCCTATATGGGCGGCGAAAAAACGATGCCTGCGCGCCGCTCGATCGTCGTCCACTACCTCAACACCGTGCCGCTCGCGGCACAGCCGGGCACCGGCGAAGTCGAAGGACTCGGCGATGGCCTGGCCGCCTGGTATGGCCGCGATTTCGACGAGGTCAACCGTCTGCTCACGCAAGCCAGCATGCGCAACAGCAACAACGAAGCGACGGGCCAGACGCTCTCCGACGAAGCGCTCGCATTCAAGCAGGCGCTCTCGTTGCTCATCGCGCAGCGCGCGCCCTCGTACTTTCTCGTGCGCAATCCCGTCGCGCTCGATCATCTGACCGACAGCTACGTGCGCGTGCTGGCCGCCAACGGCGTCATCTCGAGTTCGCTGCGCGATGCGGCGCTGGCCGAACGGCTCGAGCTGCACCGCGCCGCGCCGCCGCAACCCGCCACGTCCTATGTCGCGCGCAAGGCCGTCACGCTTTTACGTGCGCAACTGATGGGGATGCTGGGCGTATCGAATGTGTACGATCTCAACCGCCTCGACCTGACGGCCCAATCGACGCTCGACAAGCACGTGCAAGCCGAGGTCAGCGACCGGCTGGCGCGCGCGAGCACCGTGGACGGCGCCAAGGCGGCCGGCTTGTACGGCTTCGAAATGCTGCGCCCGGGCGACGACCCGTCGAAGATCGCGTTCAGCTTCACGCTTTTCGAGCGGCGCGGCGGAGAAAACCTGCTGCGCGTGCAGACCGACAGCGTGAATCAGCCGTTCGACATCAACCACGGCGCTCGGTTGAACCTGGGCTCGACGGCGAAACTGCGCACGATCATCACTTACCTGCAGATCGTCGAGACGCTGCACCAGCGCTATGGTGCTCTTTCGAACGCCGAGCTCAAACGCGTTCAGCCCGATCCGTCCGACGCACTCTCGCGCTGGGCCGTCGATTACCTCTCGCACACGACCGACCGCTCGCTGTCGTCGATGTTGCAAGCCGCTGTGGACCGCAAATACTCGGCTAGCTCCGGCGAGCTCTTCGCGACGGGCGGCGGCATGCAAGCCTTCACGAACTTCGACAAATCGGACAACGGGCGCATCCTGACCGTCCACGATGCGTTCCAGCATTCGGTCAACCTCGTCTTCGTGCGCTTGATGCGCGATATCGTCCGCTACGAAATGGTCGAGGCTGCCGGCCCATCGCAGCGCTGGCTCGACGATCCGCAGTTGCGTCAGACCTACTTGACGCGTTTCGCCGATCAGGAGAGCCTCGTCTACCTGCATCGCTTCTACACCAAATACCAAGGGAAGACGCCCGACGAGGCACTCGATACGCTCGTTGCCGGCCTGCGCAGCAAAGCGCCGCCCAAGGTGGCCACGGCGCTGCGCAGCGTCGCGCCGCAAGCGCCGCTGCCCTGGTTCGACGCGCGCATGCGCACCGCGCTCAAGGGCACGGTGAACGCACATATCTCCGACGACGATCTGGCAAGCCTCTATGCCAAATATGGTCCGGACAAGTTCAACCTCAACGATCGCGGCTACATCGCGCGCGTGCATCCGGTCGAACTCTGGATGCTCGGCTATCTGCGCGCCCACCCCAACGCGTCCGAGCGCGAATTGCGCAGCGCGAGCCAGGACGTGCGGCTCACTTCGTACGCATGGCTTTTCAAAACGCGTCATCGCGGGGCTCAGGACCGCCGCATCCGGCACATGGTGGAGTTGGAAGCCTATGCGCGCATTACGAAGGCCTGGCGCGCGCTCGGCTATCCGTTCGAAACGGTCACGCCGTCCTATGCGGCAGCCGTCGGCGCGTCGGGCGACCGGCCTGATGCGCTGGCGCAGTTGATCGGCATCGTGGCCAACGACGGACGGATGCTGCCGCCACACAGTATCGGTTCGCTCAAGTTCGCGGCGGGTACACCCTACGAAACCGAATTCGAGCACGTGCCGGCCGCGAAAGACGCGACCGTCTCGCCCGAGATCACCGATGTCGTGCATGGGCTGCTGCGCGATGTCGTGCGAGGCGGCACCGGCGCCCGGCTCGCGGCCGGCCTGCCGTTGCCCGACGGACGCACGCTCGACGTCTATGGCAAGACCGGTACCGGCGATCAGCGCTTCGAGGTCTATGCGCCCGGCGCGCGGCTCATCGAATCGCGCAAGGTCAATCGGACCGCCACGTTCGTTTTCGTCATCGACAACCGGTTCTTCGGCACGCTGACCGCCTTCGCGCACGAGCCGTACGCCGCACGCTATTCCTACACGAGCGCGATGGCCGTCCAACTGCTCAAATCGCTCGGCCCGGCGCTCGCTCCGCTCGTCGGTCCGGCATCCGGGGCGCACGGCGCGGGGCGGCTCGCCGAATCGCCGAATTCGGGCTCGGTTGCCGCCGCATCGGCCTCCTAGCAGGCTGTTGAGCCGGCCCGCACTGCGTCCTTCGTCTCGTACGATGAATTCGCGCGGGCGGCGCGAGCATGGGGCAGCGCCGATCGAGCGTGAGATCGGGGTAAAAGATGGGCATACAATCGCCATCTGACCATCCACCTCACGCATCCATGAGCCCATCGAACACCCTCCGCGCCGTCACCTGGTCGCTGTCCGGCAACATCCTCGTCGTCACCATCGATCACCCCCCGGTCAATGCACTCAGCGCCGACGTTCGGCGCGGGCTCGTCGATTCGCTCGATGCCGCCGAGCGAGATCCCGCCGTCGCGGCCGTGCTGATCGTCGGTGCAGGCAGGAATTTCATCGCGGGGGCCGACATCCGCGAGTTCGGCAAGCCACCGCAGCCACCGGCACTGCCCGATGTGTGCGAGCGCATCGAAGCCGCGTCGAAACCGGTCGTCGCCGCGCTTCACGGCGCGACGCTCGGCGGTGGGCTCGAAATCGCGCTGGCGGCACATTATCGGGTCGCCCTCGCCTCAGCCAAGCTCGGCCTGCCCGAGGTGAAGCTCGGACTCATGCCCGGCGCAGGCGGCACGCAACGCACGCCGCGCCTGATCGGCGTGGCCGCCGCGCTCGATCTGATGCTGTCGGGCCGCCATGCGAATGCCGAGGAAGCGCTTGCACTGGGGCTCGTCAACCAACTCGGCAAGGGTGAGGACGTGCTCGAGGCGGGGCTCGCCTACGCGCGCGAGCTCGTCGCGCGCCACGCACCGCCGCGGCGAACCCGCGACGCTCGCGCGTTCGAAGCCGATCCGGCTGCGGCGCGCACGGCGATCGATGAGGCGCGTCGGCATACCGCGACGCGCTCGCGCGGCCTTTTTTCGCCCGGCAAGATCGTCGACGCCGTGCAAGCCGCGCTCGAACTGCCTTTTGACGAAGGCCTCGCATACGAACGCCGCGCGTTTCTCGAGTGTCTCGACAGCCCGCAGCGCGCAGGGCTCGTCCATGCGTTCTTCGCCGAGCGCGAAGCCGCGAAAGCCCCGGAGACGAAGGCGGCCTCGCCACGCCCGATCGCCTCGACCGGTGTCGTGGGCGGCGGCACGATGGGTGCCGGCATCGCCGTTGCGATCCTCGAAGCCGGCCTCCCCGTCGTCATGATCGAACGTGACGACGAGGCACTCGCTCGCGGGCGCGCTTATGTCGAGCGCGTCTACGACGGCCTCGTCGCGAAGGGCAGGCTCTCGCGCGCCGGCAAAGAGCAGGCACTCGCCCGCTTTACCGGCAGCACGGACTACGCGGCGCTTTCCACGGTGGATCTGATCGTCGAAGCCGTGTTCGAAGACATGGCCGTGAAGAAGACCGTCTTCGCCGAACTGGACCGCGTTGCCCGGCCGCAGGCAGTACTTGCCACCAACACCTCGTATCTGGATATCGACGAAATCGCGGCCGTCACCTCGCGGCCCGCGGACGTCATCGGTCTGCATTTCTTTTCGCCCGCCCATGTGATGAAGTTGCTCGAGATCGTCGTGCCGGCGCGCGTGGCGACCGATGTCGTTTCGACCGCCTTCGAGTTCGCCCGGCGGCTCGGCAAAACACCGGTGCGCGCCGGTGTGTGCGACGGCTTCATCGGCAACCGCCTGCTCGCGGTCTACCGGACGGCGGCCGATTACCTGATGGAAGATGGCGCGTCCCCCTACCAGATCGATCGCGCGATGCGCGAGTTCGGCTATCCGATGGGGCCGTACCAGGTCGTCGATCTGGCAGGCGGCGACATCGGCTGGGCCGCGCGCAAACGCCGCGCCCCGACGCGCGACGCGCGCATGCGCTATGTCGAGATCGCCGACCGGCTCTGCGAGCGCGGATGGTTCGGACAGAAGACGGGCCGCGGTTTTTATCGCTACGAACCGGGCGCGCGCACGGGCAGCCCCGATCCGGAAGTCGAAGCGATCATCGACGCCGAGCGGCAGCGCCATGGGATCGTCCCACGCCATTTCGACGACGAGGAAATCGTGCGGCGCCTCATGACCGCGGTCATCAACGAAGCGGCGAATATCGTGCGCGAAGGCATCGCGTTGCGGCCGCTCGACGTCGATGTCGCGCTCGTGCACGGCTATGGTTTTCCGCGCCACCGCGGTGGACCGATGATGTATGCGGACACGATCGGTCTTGCGCACGTGCTGGCGGATCTGCGCCGTTACGAGGAGGAGGATGCGTTCTTTTGGCAGCCCTCGCCGCTCATCGTCGAACTGGTCGAGCGCGGCGCTTCATTTTCGAGCTTGAACGGCGCGGCACGATAGCGCCCCGGCGGCCCGCTTGCGTGCTCCGAGGCACGCAAGCGATCGCGGTAGCGACGCCGTGACGTCGCTCATGCATTTGACGGGTCATGCCGCGAACATTCGTAAATCCGAAAATCCAATCGACCCACGACCTACTCCTTTCAATACGAATATCTGAAACTCACCCATAATCCACCTCAAATCAAATCCCAAATTTCCTCACTTTTATGTAACTACAGCATTTTCGCTATTTGCTTTACCATCTCATCGATTTAAAAATACTTGTCGCCCAGATCTTAATCCGCATATACTGCGCGTCACGCATTTTCAGCCGCACAATCAATCCACCGTGGTGACGTTTTCCCCGGTTCTGCAGCGGTATGACGACGGATACCTCACCGAGCTCGCCGCCACACGAGCTCGTATCCGCAGTTTCATCGGAGCACAAGCATGCTGACGCGACAACAGACTTCGCACGTTTGCGATACCAATCTATTTAGTCCCGCATATTTGATTCACCACTTTCCACCACCGAGCGAAACGCAGCGCTTTATCGAACGATCGCGCACGGAAATCTCGGAGATATTGAGCGGCGCATCTGACAAACTACTGATTATCGTCGGACCTTGCTCGATTCACGACACGGATGCCGCGATTCAGTACGCCAATCGACTCGCACGCATTCGAGCGGAACTGAGCGACGACCTTCATATCGCAATGCGCGTGTACTTCGAAAAACCAAGAACCTGCCTTGGCTGGAAAGGCTTCATCAACGATCCGGACCTTGACGAGACATACGACGTCGACGGAGGCTTGAGACGCGCCCGGCAGCTTTTGCTCGAGATTTGCTCGCTACATGTTTCCGTGGCCACGGAGTTCCTCGATACGGTCGGTTACCAGTACATCAGCGATCTCGTCAGTTGGGGGGCTGTCGGCGCACGCACGACCGAGTCCCAGGTGCATCGCGAGATGGCCTCGGGGCTGCCCTGCCCCATCGGCTTCAAGAACGCCACGAACGGCGACGTGAAGCCGGCCATCGACGCCATCCGGGCCTCCCGGCAACCGCATCGCTTCGTGGCGGTAACGGCCGAGGGCGCTTATGTCAGACGCGCGACGCAGGGCAACGTCCATGGGCACCTCGTCCTGCGCGGCGGCCGTGTGCCGAATTATGACGCGCATGGCGTAGCCTCAGCGTGCGAACAGCTCGCAGCGCATGGGTTGCCCGCTCGTGTCGTCGTAGATGCGAGCCACGGCAACAGCGGCAAGCAGCATCGAAACCAGCTCGCAGTCTGCGACTCGCTCGGCTCGCGAATCTCGCTCGGCGATACGCACGTGGCCGGCATCATGATCGAATCGAACCTCGTAGCCGGTAACCAACCGATCGGCCCGCTCGCGCAGTTGATGTACGGACAAAGCATTACCGACGCATGCATCGGCTGGGACGACACGGCATCGCTGCTCGGCCGTCTCGCAAACGACGTCCGAGCACGCCGCAGGCTCTATACACCCGTCGAACCGCCGGCTGCGCTCGCGGGCTGAGCACCGCGGCGCGGTGCCCGCGCGCCGCCCGTTGTTTCGTCCTTCCACGTAGCATCTATTTAATTAGTAGTCCTTAATTTGACACGCGAGTTTTTACACAGCGATTTTTGCGTCGTCCCAGCACACCCACTCAAGCCATCCCGAGGAACTATCATGCTGACCACCGTCGTCGAGCAACCGGTCGCGCCACCGTCTCGCCCACACCGCATGCAATCGATGAGCGCTGCCGATCTGCTTTGGCGCGCTGCCTACCTGCATCCCGATTCGGGTCTTTCGTTTCTGTCCGGCGCCGACGACGAAGGCGCGTTCATGACCTACCCGGCGCTGCTCGACGAAGCGCGCCGGATCGCGTCGGCACTGCGGCTTCTCGGACGGCGGCCCGGCGACAAGGTGGTGTTGCTGCTGGAACTCGCGCGCGATTTCATCCCGGCATTCTGGGGTTGTGTGCTGGCGGGCTGCGTGCCTTGTCCCGTCGCGCCGATCCGCAACGACCCGCCTCGCTGGGACAAAACGATCGCGCACTTGCGCGCGCTGCTCGACGATCCGCTCGTCGTGACGACACAGGCGCTCGAGTCCACGCTTGCCCGCGGCACACCGACCGCCTCGCTGCGCTCGCTACGCGATGCACCGCAGGGGACCCACGCGGCGCCGGTCTATGAGGCGTCGCCCGAAGATCCCGCCGTCTTCGTGCTGACCTCGGGTTCCACGGGCAACTCGAAGGCTGTCGTCCTCACGCACGCGAATCTGCTTGCCTCGATGGCCGGCAAGAACGAACGGCAGCGCCTGGACGCGTCGGACGTCGCGCTCAACTGGATTTCCTTCGATCATGTGGCCGCGTTGCTGGAGGCGCACCTGCTGCCGCTTTACGCGGGCGCCCGGCAAGTCCACGTCGATTCGGCCGCGATTCTCGCCGATCCCCTCTCGTTTTTGCGCCTCATCGATCGGCACCGGGTGTCGATGACGTTCGCGCCCAACTTCCTGTTCGGCCAGATCAACGCGGCAATCAGGCAACGCGTGCCCGATCGCGCGTTCGATCTGTCGTGCCTCCGGCACATCGTTTCGGGGGGCGAGGCGGTCGTCGTGGAAACCGGCCGGCGGTTTCTCGAACTGCTCGCGCCCTACGGCCTCACTCAGCGTGCGCTTTGGCCTGCGTTCGGTATGAGCGAGACCTGCGCGGGATCGATCTACTCGCGCGTCTTTCCCGAGGACGATGTGGCACGCGAGTTCGCCGCGCTCGGCACGCCCGTGATCGGACTCGAAATGCGCATCGCCGACGACGAGGCCAACGTGCTGCCCAACGGTGAGCTCGGCGAGCTGCAACTGCGCGGCCCCATGGTATTCCAGCGCTACTACCGCAACGAGGAAGCGACGCGTGCGGCATTCACCGATGACGGATGGTTTCGCACGGGCGATCTCGGAAGAATCGAGGACGGCAAGCTGAGCCTCGTGGGACGCAGCAAGGACAGCATCATCGTGAGCGGCGCGAACTACTTCAGTCACGAACTGGAGACGGCGATCGATCAGCTCGACGGCATCGAACGTTCGTTCGTCGCCGCGTTTCCGACGCGCCCGAAGGGAGCCGACACCGAATCGCTCGTCATCGCCTACGCCACGACGATCGATCCAGCCGACGAAGCGCGCCGCCATCAGCTCAGTGTCGCCGTGCGCAATACGACGATCCTGCTGTGGGGCTTTCGGCCATCGTTGATCCTGCCGCTGCCGAAGACAGCCTTTCCGAAGACGAGCCTCGGAAAAATCCAGCGCGCGACGATGAGAAAGCGTCTCGAAGCCGGCGAATATGCTGCCGAGCTCGCCGCCGCGGGTGAGATCGCGCGGCGCCAGACGGGCGAGCACGTACCGCCTGACGGCCCGATCGAAACCGCCATTGCCGGCGTTTTCGCGGATATGTTCGGCCTCCCCTTGGACGCCATCAGCGCCACCGCGAGCTTCTTCGACCTCGGCGGAACCTCGCTCGACATTCTCACGCTGCAGCAGCGGCTTCATGTCATGCTCGAGCGCACCGAACCGGTTTCGCTCGTGACGATCTTGCAGAATCCGAGCGTGCGCGCGCTGGCCTCGCACCTCGAGCCGACCCGTCGCCGAACCCACGAATACGATCCGATCGT
The DNA here is from genome assembly GCF_036503415.1 of Trinickia sp. Lineage (GTDB taxonomy): Bacteria > Pseudomonadota > Gammaproteobacteria > Burkholderiales > Burkholderiaceae > Trinickia. The sequence goes on from NZ_DASXWY010000225.1 coordinate 85,533, forward strand.
GCCGCTGCAGACAACGGGTAGCAAAACGCCGCTCTTTTGCATTCACCCCGGTGTCGGCGAAGTGCTCGTTTTCGTGAACCTGGCGAACTACTTCGTCAACGACCGCCCGTTCTATGCGCTTCGCGCGCGCGGCTTCAACGAGGGAGAGACGCCGTTTCGCTCGCTCGACGAACTCGTCGAGACCTACGTTGCCGCGATCCGCCGGCGCCAGCCGCACGGCCCCTATGCGATCGCCGGCTACTCATACGGCGGCGCCGTCGTACTGCCCGTCGCCCAGCGGCTGGAAGCGCTCGGCGAGCGCGTTGCGTTCATCGGCAGCATCGATGCACCGCCGCTCATCAAACATCCTCGCGGCAAGGTCGATGCGGTGGAGAGCGCGGTCATGCTCGCATTCTTCCTCTCGCTCATCGATCGCAAGCAGATGGAGCGGCTACCCGATTCGCTGCGCGCGACGCTCGGCCCGAACGAAGACCCCTGCGAGTCCATCTATGCACTGGCACCGAAGTCGCGGCTCATGGAACTCGGGCTCGATCTGCCGCACTTCAAGGCCTGGTCGGCACTCGCGCTGGGGCTGTCCGACATCGGTCATGCGCACCGGCCGTCCGGCACCGTCGAAGCGGTCAGCATCTTTTACGCCGACCCGCTCTGGGGCACGAAAGCCGACTATCTCGAGCAGGAGCTCAAGCGCTGGGACGCGTTCACGCGCGGGACGAACCGCTATATCGAGGTTGGCGGCGAGCATCACACGATGCTCGATGTCCGGCACGTCGCCGCCTTCCAGGCCACCCTGCGCGCCGAGATCGATCGCGCCATGCAAGGCCGTTGAGGAGGATGGGGATGAGCACGAAGGTCCGGCAAATCGATTTGGACGGCACACCGTTGCACTATGTCGACGAAGGGCACGGCTCGCCCATCGTCTTCGTTCATGGCTACGTCTCGGACGAGCGCGTCTGGCGCAACCAGCACGCCGCCTTTGCGCGATCGCACCGCTACATCGGGGTGACACAGCGCTACTTCGGTCTCGCGCCGTGGCCCGACTCCGGCGAGCGGTTTTCGCTCGATACGCACGTCGAGGATCTCGCCGCGCTCATTCGAGCGCTCGGGGCGGGTCCCGTCGACGTCGTCGGCTGGTCGTACGGCGCCTCGCTCTCGCTCGAGCTCGCCGCGCGTCACCCCGAGTGCGTCCGCTCGCTGTTCGCGTACGAGCCAGCCAATCTGGTATGGCTCAGCGATCGCGTCGCGCAGGAGACCGCCGCCAAAGACAGGGGCGAGATGGTCGGACCGGCGCTCGCCGCGCTCGCGCGAGGCGACACGGCCGATGCGGTTCGACAAATATTCGATCATGCCCACGGCCGGCCCGGGCTCTTCGACACCTTGCCCTCCGACATGCGCCGCTGTTTTCTCGACAACGCGCGCACGGTTGCACTGCTGTTCGGCACGAAACCGTTGCCGGGCATCGATGCGTCCGCGTTGGGCTCGCTGACGATGCCGATCGCGATTGCCCACGGCGCGCTGACGAGACCGTTCTACCGGATCGTGGCCGAAGGTATCGCGGCACGCATCGCAAGCGCCCGGCTCGTCGTGCTGCCGAACGGCATGCACGCCGCGCCCGTGCTTGACGCGGCGCAGTTCAACGCCACGGTCGCGGAGTTCCTGCACACGGCGCAAGCCGATGGCGCCGCACGCATGCCGGCGAGCGCTTAGACACCGCCTTCGACGCTCGCTTCATCGTCGCACGACGTGCGCCGAGCCCCGACGTCCTCATCGATCGATATACAGCCACCCCCTTAATGACCAGGACTGCATGATGAACCCTCCGACCGATCAGCAATCGATGCAAAAGTGGGTACTCGCCCTGACGTCCGTCGCCGCGTTGATGGCGATGCTCGACGCGATGGTCGTCGCCACCGCGATCAACGCGATCCGAGCCGATCTCGGCGCCTCGCTCGATGCGTTGCAATGGACCGTCAACGCCTACAACCTCAGCATCGCCACGGTACTGCTCACCGGCGCGGCACTGGGCGACCGCTTCGGACGCCGACGCATGTTCGTGTTCGGTGTAGCGCTGTTCGCCGTATCGTCGGCGGCTTGCGCACTCGCAAAAAGCGTCGCCTGGCTCATCGCCGCCCGTATTGCACAGGGCGCCGGTGCAGCGTTCATCATGCCGCTGGCGATGGCCATCCTCACCGCCGCCTATCCGCCCGAGCGGCGCGGCAAAGCGCTCGGGCTCTTCAGCGGCATCACCGGGCTCGCGCTCATCGTGGGGCCCGTGCTCGGCGGAGCCATCGCGGGCAAGCTGTCGTGGCAATGGATCTTCTGGATCAACGTCCCGATCGCCCTCGTCATCGTGCCGCTTGCGTGGCGTCGTATCCCCGAGAGCTTCGGCCCGGCTGTCGCCGTCGATGTGCCGGGCATGGTGCTGGCCGCGCTCGCCGCGCTCGGCATCGTCTGGGGCCTCATTCGCGGCAGTGTTGCAGGCTGGAGCAGCGCCGAAGTCGTCGCCGCACTCGGGGGCGGCGCGGCGCTCGCGGTAGCATTCGTCGCGCGCGAGCATGCCGCCGCGCAGCCGATGATGCCGATGCGTATGTTCGGCTCGCGCGCATTCTCCGCGAGCATCGCCGCCAGCTTTCTCTTCTACGCCGCCATGTACGGCGTGGTGTTCTTCCTGCCGCAGTTCTTCCAGGTCGCCCAAGGGTGCGATCCGCTCGGCGCGGGTCTGCGCCTTTTGCCATGGACGGCCACGCTGTTCGTCGTCGCACCGGTCGCGGGCGGGCTCGTCGACAAGATCGGCGAACGCGCGCTCATGATCGTGGGACTTGCGTTGCAAACGCTGGGATTCGCCTGGGTCGCGTACAACGCAACGCCCGATGTGTCGTACCTCCACCTTGCCGTCGCGCTGACGCTCGCCGGCGCCGGCGTGTCCATGGCCGGTCCCGCGGCGCAAAAGGCCGCGGTGGGCGCGGTGAGCCTCAAGGAGATCGGCAAGGCCTCGGGCATCTTCAATATGTTCCGGATTCTGGGAGGCGCAGCCGGCATCGCGCTGGCCGTTGTCGCGTTCTCGGTGGGCGGGCGTTACGCGTCACCTCAGGCGTTCGCCTCCGGTTTCGGTGCCGCGATGAAGGTGTCGGCCATCCTCTCGGCCGCCGGCGTGCTCGCGGCGCTCGGCCAGCCGGCGCGCCGCGCGCTGTCCGCCGCGTCGGCCAAAGCCAAAGTATAGAAAGCCCGTGCCGGGCGAGCACGCTACGCCGTTCGTTCCCTCGCGTACGCGCGCAGCGCCTCGCCCGTTTGCTCGTCGCTCGGAAAAAACGCCTCGATGGCGAGTTCCGCGAGCGTGATGTCGACGGGCGTACCGAACACCGTCGTCGTGCTGAAGAACGACAACGTTCCGAGCGCCGTACGCAGGAGCAACGGCACGACGATATCCGAGGGCATCTCCGTGTCCCCTGGCACGTCCTCGGCGCCAGGCGGCGCGGGATAGGCCGCCAGTTCCTCGACGAGCGCTTCGAGCACCGCATCCCCGCTCGTCTGGGCCTGGCGCTCGACGCGCTGGAGCACATGCGCGCGCCAGGCAAACCAGTTGACGATACTGCTCGCGAGCCCTTCGGGATGCAGCGACAGACGCAACACATTGACGGGCGGCTCGAGGAGTCTCGGCGCAGCGCCCGCCACGAGCGGCGCGAGCGCGCCGTTTGCAGCGATCATCGTCCAATGCCGGTCGACGGCCAGTGCGGGAAACGGCTCGTGCGCGCGCAGCACGAGTTCCACCGCCTGGCGCGCAGCACTGAGTTGAGGATCGTCGAGCGGACGCTCGCGAAAAAGCGGAGCGTAGCCGGCCGCCACGAAGAGCGCATTGCGCGCCCTCAGTGGCACCTCGAGGCGCTCGGCCAGACGCAGGATCATCTCCCGGCTCGGCACGGCGCGGCCCGATTCCACGAAGCTCAAGTGCCGCGACGAAATCTGCGCTTCCGTAGCGAGCACGAGTTGGCTCATGCGGCGCCGCTGGCGCCATTCGCGCAGTAGATCGCCGACGCCGCGGCTCGTGCCGCGCGGCGCGGGAGGGCTTCGAAACGAAGTGGCAAGCGTATTCATGCGTCGATCATAACGAATCGGCGCGGCATTTCCATTACCTGCGACGTAATCGACCGGCCTCGCGGTTTCGACGATCCTTCGTTCTCGAGCGAGTCGCCATTCCCGAAGCGGCGACCGCGCCACCCGCGGCCTCGCGCCGCCATTGAACGTCCAAGGAGCCTGACATGAACGTACATACCCCGCTCGTCGCCCGCTACTTCGCCGCCTGGAACGAGACCGACGCCGTGCGCCGCCGCGCGCTCATCGCCGAAACCTATGCCGACGGCGCCGTCTATGTCGATCCTATGCTCGAAGGCAAGGGCCATGAAGGCATCGACACCATGATTGCGGCCGTGCATGAGCGATTCCCGGCCTTCGTCTTCCGCCTCAGCACCGACATCGACGGATTCGGCCCGTACGTGCGCTTCTCCTGGGAGCTGGTCGGCCCGGACGGCACGGTAGCGGCAAGGGGATCGGACTTTGCCGTCGTCGACGCAACGGGACGCTTCTCGAGCGTCACGGGCTTTCTCGACGCGGCAGCGCAACCGGCCTGAGCGACGTGCAGGCGAGCGCCGCGGCGAACCCCTCTGCCGCGGCGCCGAGACACACCGGGCGGCTCGCCTGAGCCTCAACCCGGGACCGGGATCGCGAGCGTCTCCTTGATTTCCTCCATGACGACATAGCTCTTCGACTGCACCGCGCCCGGCAGCTGCAAGAGGATGTCGCCGAGCAACTTGCGGTAATCGGCCATCTCGCCGATGCGCGCCTTGATGAGATAGTCGAACTCGCCCGACACCAGATGGCACTCGAGCACCTCGGGAATCTTGTGCACCTCGCGCCGAAACTGCTCGAACATGTTGCCGCTCTTGTGGCCCAGTGTGATTTCGACGAACACGAGCAGCGCCGCGCCGAGCTGAGCCGGATCGATACGCGCGTAGTAGCCCGTGATGACCCCGTCGCGCTCCATGCGCTTGACGCGCTCGATGCACGGCGTGACCGTCAGCCCCACGCGCTCGGCCAGGTCCTTCATCGCGATACGGCCGTCTTCCTGAAGGATGCGCAGGATATGGTGGTCGAGCTTGTCGAGCTTGCGGATCGGTTGGCGCTGCGTTCTCACTGTTTTCACCAAAAATATGAAAACTACAAAAACAAAAACTGCTTTCGTCGCAATAGTATAGCTCCAATAACTGGACCAAGCGTCTTTTGGAGTAGCTATGCGAGTCATCGTCTTGGGCAGCGGCGTGGTGGGCGTAACGAGCGCCTATTACCTGGCGCGCGCGGGCCATGAAGTCACCGTGGTCGACCGCGCCGCGGGTCCCGCGCTCGAAACGAGCTTTGCGAACGCGGGCCAGATTTCCCCCGGTTACGCAGCACCGTGGGCCGCGCCGGGCGTTCCGCTAAAAGCCGTCAAGTGGATGTTCCAAAAGCACGCCCCGCTCGCCATCCGCTTGGACGGCACGCAGTTCCAATTGAGCTGGATGTGGCAAATGTTGCGCAATTGCACGGCCGAGCGCTACGCGGTCAACAAGGGCCGCATGGTGCGCCTGGCGGAGTACAGCCGCGATTGCCTGCAAGCATTGCGCGCCGATACCGGTATCCAGTACGAAGGCCGCACGGGCGGCACGCTGCAACTCTTTCGCACGCAGCAGCAACTCGACGGTGCGCAGAAAGATATCGCGGTGCTGCGCGAGGCGCAGGTGCCTTACGAACTGCTCGCGCCGGACGAACTCTCGCGCGCGGAACCCGCACTCGCCGCCGTCTCGCACAAGTTGACGGGCGGGTTGCGTCTTCCGGGCGACGAAACGGGCGACTGCCAGCTGTTCACGACACGGCTGGCCGCGCTTGCCGAACAGCTCGGCGTGAAGTTCCGCTACAACACGCCCGTCGATGCACTCGAGATGGCGGGTGGCAGGATCGCCGGTGTCCGCTGCGGCAACGAAACACTGCGCGCCGACACCTACGTCGTCGCATTCGGTGCGTATTCGACGCAGTTCGTGGCCGACATCGTGAAGATTCCGGTTTATCCGCTCAAGGGCTATTCGATCACGGCACCCATCGTCAACCCCGCCGCGGCGCCTGTATCGACGGTGCTCGACGAAACGTACAAGATCGCGATCACGCGCTTCGACGATCGGATTCGAGTGGGCGGCATGGCGGAAATCGTCGGCTTCGATCAGAAACTGCGCAACGCACGCCGCGAGACGCTCGAGATGTGCGTCAACGACCTTTTCCCCGGCGGCGGTGATACGGCGCATGCGACGTTCTGGACGGGCTTGCGCCCGATGACCCCGGACGGCACGCCGATCGTCGGCCGCACGCCTGTCGCGAATCTGTTCCTCAATACCGGCCACGGCACGCTGGGCTGGACGATGTCGTGCGGCTCGGGCCAACTGCTTGCCGACCTCATCTCCGGCCGGCGCCCCGCCATCCAGGCGGACGACCTATCGGTGCATCGCTATCTGGGCGACATCGGCACGTCGCCCCGACCCGCTTACGCGTAACGGCTCACGCCACCCGAAGAGCCCAGGCAGCACAAACGGCGCCCCACACGGGCGCCGTTTGCATTTTCAGAACTGGTCTTCGGACAGTGCATAGATGCCCTCGCCGCCCTTGCCGGTGACGATGGCCGTTTCGAGCGCGGCGGCCCGAGGCAGGATTTGCTCGGCGAAAAAGCGCGCGGTTGCGATCTTTGCGCCATAAAACGGCGCGTCGCCGACCTCGTCGCGCGCCGCGACGAGCATGGCACGCGCCATATGCCAGCCTGCCAGCACGATGCCCGCGAGTTCCAGGTACAGCACACTGCCCGCGAACACGGCTTTTGGATCGGACTTCGCATTGGCGAGGACGAAATCGACGACCGTGTCGAACGAACGCACCGCCAGCGACAACTGCAAACGCATGGCCGCGAAAGCGGGCCCCTCGTGCGCCGAAAGCGCATCGAGTGTCGCGCGAATCTGCGCGGCGAACTTCTTTGCGACGGCGCCCCCATCGCGCAGCGTCTTGCGACCGACGAGGTCGTTCGCCTGGATCGCCGTGGTGCCTTCGTAGATGGTCAGAATGCGCGCGTCGCGATAGTACTGAGCCGCCCCCGTTTCCTCGATGAAACCCATGCCGCCATGCACTTGCACGCCGAGACTCGCGACCTCGATCGAAAGCTCGGTACTCCACCCCTTCACAATGGGCACGAGATACTCGTAGAGCGCCTGATGTTCGGCGCGCACGGCGGCATCGGCATGACGATGCGCAACATCGCAGTGCGCCGCCGCAACATACGCGAGGGCGCGCGCGCCTTCCGTCAACGCGCGCATGGTGGCCAGCATTCTGCGCACGTCGGGATGATGAATGATCGTGACGGGGTCTTTCGCGCTACCGTCGACCGGGCGGCTCTGCACGCGCTCCTTTGCGTAAGCCACCGCCTTTTGGTACGCACGGTCCGCGATGGCCACGCCTTGTATGCCGACGGCGAAACGCGCCGCATTCATCATGATGAACATGTATTCGAGACCGCGGTTCTCTTCGCCGACGAGGTAGCCGGTCGCGCCGCCATGGTCGCCGAACTGGAGCACGGTGGTCGGGCTCGCCTTGATGCCGAGCTTGTGCTCGATCGATACGCAGTGCACGTCGTTGCGCGCGCCGAGCTTGCCATCGTCGTCAATCTGGAACTTGGGCACGATGAAAAGCGAGATGCCTTTTACGCCCTCCGGCGCATCGGGCGTGCGCGCGAGCACGAGGTGGACGATGTTCTCGGCCATGTCGTGCTCGCCCCAGGTGATGAAAATCTTCGTGCCGAAGATTCGATAGGTACCGTCGCCTTGCGGCTCCGCGCGTGTGCGTACCAGTGCGAGATCGGAGCCGGCCTGCGGCTCCGTGAGGTTCATCGTCCCTGTCCACTCGCCTGAAAGCAGCTTGGGCACATAGCGCTGCTTCTGCTCGGCGCTACCGGCCGTGAGCAGCGCTTCGATCGCGCCGTCGGTCAGCAGCGGACAGAGCGCGAACGAAAGATTCGCGGCATTGAGCATCTCGACGCAGGGCGTCGCGATGAGCTTGGGCAAACCTTGCCCATCGTAGTCGACGGGATGCTGCACACCTTGCCAACCACCCTCGACGAACTGGCGGAACGCTTCCTTGAAACCGGGCGTCGCGGTGACGGCACCGTCCTTCCAGACGCTCGGATGGCGGTCGCCCTCGACATTCAGCGGAGCAAGCACTTGCTCGCACAGTTTCGCCGACTCGCCGAGCACGGCTTGCGCCGTTTCGAGTGTCGCGTCATCGCTGCCCGGCAACGCGGCAACCGTCTCGAGACCGGCCAGTTCCTTCATCGCGAATAGCATGTCCCTGATGGGCGCGGTATAGCTCATCGTGCTCCTCCTGAGTCGTTGCTCTGCATTGGGGCCCCAGTAACCGCTAAAGCGCTAACTGAGGGCCTTGCTCTGCATGGGACCGCAGTAAGGCGCTAAAGCGCCAACTGCGGTCGACAGCTCTGCATTGGGCCCCAGTAACCGCTAAAGCGCTAACTGGGGGCCTTGCTCTGCATTGGGCCCCAGTAAGCGCTAAAGCGCTAACTGGGGCCGTAAAAAAAAAAGGGGCGCGCCGCGCCCCTTCCCCTGTTGCCGTCAGGCGCCTAGTCGAACGGCGCGTCGTCGTTCGTTCAGCCGAGCTCCGCGACCAGCTCCGGCACGAGCGCGAACAGATCGCCGACGAGTCCATAATCGGCCACGCTGAAGATCGGCGCCTCAGGATCCTTGTTGATCGCGACGATCACCTTCGAATCCTTCATGCCGGCCAGATGCTGAATCGCACCCGAGATACCGACCGCAACGTACAGTTGCGGTGCGACGATCTTGCCCGTCTGGCCCACCTGGTAATCGTTGGGTACATAGCCCGCATCCACCGCGGCGCGCGAGGCGCCCAACGCCGCGCCGAGCTTGTCGGCCAGCGGCACGAGCACGCTCTGATAGTTCTCGCCGCTGCCCAGACCCCGGCCACCCGACACCACGATCTGCGCGCTCGTCAGCTCGGGACGGTCCAGCTTGGTCACCTCGCGGTTCACGAACTGCGAGATGCCGCGCTCCGCCGCCGCCTCGATCTTCTCGATTGCAGCGCTGCCG
>NZ_DASXWY010000226.1:0-53453 GCF_036503415.1 Trinickia sp.
GACCGCTTCCAACGCGCGAGCCATGTCCAGCAATTCGAAGTCGCCGCGGAACGGCCCGATTACCTGAAGGCCGAACGGCATGCCCGCGTGATCGACGCCGCACGGTAAAGCGAGCGCCGGATTCGTGACCAGCGTGACGACGTAAGTCAGCGCCAGCCAACGATAGTAATGGTCCAGCGCAACGCCATTGATCGATGCCGCATAAGGCTCGCGCCAAGGGAACGGCGACACGGGGGTGGTCGGCGCGAGAATCACATCGTATCGATCGAAAAGACGCTGGAAAGCCCGAAACAGCCGCGTTTGAGCGGCATGCGCCCAGACACAATCCGTGAGTGAGAGGCGCATGCCCATTTCGTAATTGGCGCGCGGGTTGGGACCGAGCGAATCGGGGTCGCTTTCATAGGCCTCTTGAAGTCCGGCGACGAACGCTTCAGCCCGCAATACATCGAAGCACCGGTGCGCGTCGGCAAAATCGAAATCGAGCGGCTCGCACAAGGCAAAATTGTGCTTCAGCGCCGCAACGCGCTCGCGAAACACTGCGCGAATTCCGGAATCGACCTCGCACACGCCGAAGTCCTCGGTGTAACCCACTCGCAGCCGGGACAGATCGGTCCACTGCCGAGCTCCCGCCGCGGCCGGTACCGCGTAGCTGAGCGGATCCGTATCGGAGGGTCCCAATGTGGCCAGCAATTGCAGACGAGCATCTTCGACTGTTCGCCCCATCGGTCCGACCACCGAAAGCGGCGTCCACCCAAGCGGCTTTCGGTCGCTCGGCACGAGTCCAGGCGAGGTACGCAAACCGACCACGCCGCACTTGGCCGCGGGAATACGCAGCGAGCCGCCCGTATCCGAGCCGCTCGCGAGCGGCACCATGTCGAGCGCCAGCGCGGCCGCCGACCCGCCCGACGAGCCCCCGGCGTTCAGCAACGGGTTGAACGGGTTGCCGGTCGCGCCCCATACCGGATTGAACGTGTTCGCGCCGGCACCGAGCTCGGGCACATTGGTCTTGCCGACTACAATCGCGCCGGCCTGCCGCAACCGTTTCACGAGCACATTATCGGCATCGGGAATGTAGTTGCGAAAACGCGGCGAGCCATAGGTCGTCAGAAGCCCCTCGGTTTCTTCCAGATCCTTGATGCCGATCGGCAAGCCCTGGAGGATGCCCTTGCGCTCTCCCCTGGCGAAAGCGGCGTCGGCTTCGCGCGCTTCACGCCGCGCACGGTCGAACGAAGTCGCGGTAAAAGCGTTCACCTTGGGATTGAACATCTCGATGCGCTCGAGACATGCCTCGAGCAACTCGAGAGCGGATACCTCGCGCGCGTCCAATAACGCGGCAAGCGCCACTGCGCTATAACGGGTCCATTCGTTTCGATTCGACATGAGCACTGACGTCCTGGCAAATTTCGGCATTCGTTGCGAATGTAGCGCAAGCGCTGAACCCGGGCCAGTGACGAATATCGAACGCACCCGTCACTTTTGGACAAGCGCGCCCGACGGCGGCAACGCGCGGCAGATTAAATCCAGAAAGCCGCGCATCAGTGGCGGGATCTGACGACGCGCGAGTGTTTGCACCTCGATCGATCGATCGCTGACGTTGAGTTCCGGCACCGGCAGCGCAATAAGTTTGCCCTCGGCGAGCCGCGTGCGAATGACGAGTTCGCCGCAAAAGGTAATGGCATCGCTTGCTGCCGTGAAGCGCAACAGCGCTTCGAGCGTCTCGCTCATGAGCACGCTTTTACAAGCGACACCCTCGCGGGAGCAGTAGATATCGATGAGCTTGCGCAACGTCGAATTCGCGGCGGGAATGGCAAGCGGATAGGCGAGCAATTCGCGAAACGAGACGCACTCGGCGCTCGCCAGCGGATGCGCCGAACCCACGACCGCGAGCACGGGCGACGGCATCGAATACACCGCCTCGATATCGGCGCTGGGGCCCAGGCTGAACGTGAAACCGATGTCGGCATCGGCCTGGCGCACGCGTTGTGTCACGCCAGCGGCGGAATCGACGCTCAACTCGAATTGGACGCGCGGCTCATGGCATCTGAAATCGGCCATGGCTTGCGGCAGGAAGTCGGCTACGAAACCCTCCGTGCAGGCAATGCGGATCGTGAAGGCCGCATCGCAGCGCAACGCCTCGATCTCCGCGCTGACCTGTTCGGCGTCGAGCAGCGAGCGGCGCGCGTAGGCGGCGAGCACCGCACCCGCCTTGCTCGGCACCATGCCGCGCGAGCACCGCTCGAACAGCGTCACGTTGAGTTCGCTCTCCAGCCGGCCAATCTGCCGGCTGATTGCCGACGGCACAACGTGAAGCCGGCTTGCGGCGTCGCTGATCGAACCCGTATTGACGACTTCGAGGAAATAGCGGACAGCCGCCTCCTGCAGAATTCTGGCATTCACATTCATGGTGCGAAGCGCGCGACGGAGTAAGTCGCGACATCATAGCGCCATACACCACGGTCCAATTTTCCGCGGCGCTTACGCTTCCTGCGCGTTGGCCGCCTGTACACCGCGTATTTTGGCTGCGCTGATCGTCAGGCTGACGAGCGTCGCGACCGCGGTGGAAGCGATGAGAAAGCCGAAGGCCGCGTCATAGGTGCCGTAGTAGGAAACGAGAAAGCCGATGACGGCCGGCGCGACGAACCCGGCGATCTGTCCACCGAAATTCACCATGCCGATGCCGGTTCCGACGAGCCGCTGAGGCAGGATTTTGGTCGGCAACGCAATGACCACCGCCAACACGAACGATTTGAAAAAATAGACGATCGCCTGAAAAGCGATAACGCCGGCGATGGTCTGTGCCGTATACATTTCGTAGAGGAAAAAGCCGGTAACCGCACAACAGGCCGTCATGAGCCGCTTTTCCTTGCCATCGAAAAAACGCGTCATGACCCAGCCGCCCATTGCCGTCGAAATGCTTGCCGCGATAAACGGCAACGGCGTCAGCAAGCCGACGGCTTTGAGATCGAGATGTCGAGCCGTCAACAAGTAGGCAGGCATCCACGCATCGAGCCCTTTATTGACGATACCCATACCGAACCACACCGTCAGTACCTTCCACATCAACGGCATTCTGAGCAATGCACGGGAGCCGGCTGCGTCGCGGGCGGCGAGCGCCTGCGTGGGCGGTTGGCCGGACGGCGTCTCGCGCGACGGCTTCACGGCCTTCACAAAGAAAAGGTAAATCAGCGCGAAGACAATGCCCGCGATGCCGATCGCCGAGAACGCGTGCCGCCAGCCGAGCGTCAGAATCAGGGGCGCTACGACGAGCGGTGCAACGAAACTGCCGACATAGTTCGACGAGACGAGCATCGCCGACATTTTCGGCCGTTCCACGCGCGGGTAGATCTCCGCGATGCCTTTGATCGAAGCGGACGGATAACCGCCCTCGCACAAGCCGAACAGAAACCGGATGGCGATCAGCGAGGCGAGCGACCAGGCCAGTCCGGTCAACAACGTGAACAAGGACCAAAAGGCAATCGATGTGACCACCACCAATTTGCTGCCCCACCGATCGGCGATCCAGCCGCCGGGGATTTGCATCGCCGCGTAGCTGAGATAAAACACGCTGAGCACTATGCCGAGCGCGGCCGGGCTCAGATGAAATTCCTTGCCGATATGAACGAGCGAGAGCGAGATCGCGACCCGGTCGATATAGGAAATGCAAAAGCCGATATAGAGGAGCGCAAAAACCCAGATGCGCGCCTGCCGCTGCGCGTTCACGTCATGCATGGTGTTGGCCCGAAGAATACGTGAAAGGCCGACGCGCGCGGACCGGCGGTGCCGGTGACCCGCTTCGCGATGGGTCTAGCCGATCCTAAAAAGCCATTAAACCGTGGACAAGTGACAAATTCCGAACGCTTCGTTCTCGAAAACCGATGCGGCACGCGGTCGATTCGGGTAACGGCAAACGCGGGAGCGCACAGAACTTCGGACTGCTGAAGTCATTGCCCGCCGGCGCTGCGGAATGTTTCGAGCGATCAGGCGTCCGACTCGACGCACACACGGCACGGCGTCGGGACCGCCCGAGCGAGGGTGCGCCGCTCGATGAAACCGGACAGCGCCCAAACGCCGAGGCCGCCCAGGGCGAGCAGCGCGCCTACCGGCCCCGGAGAGGTCCAGCCAAAGCCGGCCGCGATCGCGAGCCCGCCGAGAAACGGGCCCAGGGCATTCGCGGTATTGAACGCTGAGTGATTGAGCGCGGCAGCGAGACCTTGCGCGTCTTCGGCGACATCCATGAGCCGGGTCTGGAGTACCGTGCCGAGTGCGCCGCCGATGCCGATCAGGAATACGTCGAGGGTCAGCAGCCAGACGTTCGACGCGGCAAACGGAAACAACAGCAGCACCGCCGCGCTCCAGGCGAGCAACCACCCCACCGTGCGCATCAATGCGCGATCCGCGAAGACGGGAATGACCAGATTGCCGACGGTCAGACCGACGCCGAACACGCTCAGCACGAGCGAGGCGCTTGCCACCGACACGTGCGTCACGCGATGGAGTACATCGGCCAGATAGGTGTAGACCGCGAAGAGCCCGCCGAACCCGATCGCCCCGATACCGAGCGTGAGCCATACCTGCGAACGCCCGAGCGCGCCCAGTTCGCGCAGCGGACCCGCGCCAGGCGCTGGCGGTGCCTTGGGCGCCAGCAAGCGCACACACGTCATCGTGAGCACGCCGAGCAGGCCCGCGAACGCAAAGCTCCATCGCCAGCCGATTGCATGGCCCAGCCAATTCGATAGCGGAACACCGACGATCGTGGCCGACGTCAGCCCAAGAAACATGCGGCCGACCGCCACGGTGCGACGATCTTCGGGCACGAGCGAAGTGGCAACCAGGGCCGCGGCACCGAAATAGGCGCCGTGGGGCAAACCGCTCAGGAAGCGGAATACGAGCATCCAGTGATAGTTCGGTGCGATGGCGGACAAACCGTTTCCGAGGGCGAACATTCCCATCAGCACGATGAGCAGCAGCCGTCGGTCGAGTCGCGCGCCGAGTACGGCCAGCGCGGGTGCGCCGACGACGACACCGAGCGCATAGGCGCTGATCACATGGCCGGCCGTCGGGGCATCGATGCCAAGGCCGTCGGCGAAAAGCGGCAAGAGGCTCATCGTCGCGAATTCGGTCGTGCCGATGGCGAATCCGCCTACCGCGAGCGCGAGCAACACCAGCCCGACATGTTTTACTGCGTGAGGTCGAGACTCGATGTGGGTCTGGGTTTGCATGACATCGTTCGGGGATACGTCGGCGGGAAGTCGGCGATTGTACCGATTACGGTGCGATCGCGTATTCGCGCGGAGCGGTGCTGTCGAACCAACGCCGGCACCCGCCAGCGCAGCGGGTGCGAACGAATCGCCTGGAATCGCCTGGAACCGGCCGAACCGGGCAGCGTCTTGCGCGCCCGGTGCGAGGCGCGGGTCAGTCGACGAGGCGAACGCCGAGGAACGTCGCGCGGGAACGGCGCACGCGCTCGGCCTCGCGGTGGCGGGCCTGGAACGAATAATCGGCGTCGAGCGGCAGGTGCGGTGACGCGAACAAATCGCTGACCTTTTGGAACAGGGCAAAAATGAAGCTCATGGCGACTCCCGATCGAATAAGGGTTTTCCCTAGACAGAATTCTAGGTATTTTCCCTAGCTTCGTCTAGTGCGCCGCACAAATATTTTTCTGTTGCCCTTGCCAGAAGCGGTTGAGGCGTTTTCCGCGTTGCAGCATTACAACATCGGTGCCGTCAGGGGATCGACGCGCCGAGCGGCGTCCTGGCCGCCCGCGCCGGGGCCGCCCAGGGCGAATGGTCGAGCCATTCGCTCAGTGCGGCGCGCGGCATGGGACGCGCAATGAAATAACCCTGCGCGTAATCGCACTCCAGGCTGCGCAGCTGGTCGAGTACGCTGCCTGTCTCCATGCCCTCCGCCGTCACCTGAATGCCGAGACTGTGGGCGAGCCCGATAATCGATTGCACGATCGTTCGAGCCGCATCGTTGCCAGCCATTTCCACCACGAACGATCTATCGATCTTCAGTTCGTCCACCGGCAAACGCTGCAGATACGACAGCGACGAATAACCCGTTCCGAAATCGTCGATCGCGAGGCCGACGCCAAGCTCATGAATCTCCGTGAGCGCCTTCAGCGATCGGTTCGGATCGGCCATCACCGCGCTCTCCGTCACCTCGAGCTTCAACTTTTCCGGCGGGAAACCGTGCTTGTCGAGCAGATCCTTGACCTTCTCCGGAAACCGGACATCGAGCAAATTTCGAGTCGAAATGTTGATGGCCACGGTGAGATCGGGCGCGTGCCGGCTGAGTGCGAGGACTTCCTCGATAGCGGTCTCGATGACCCACTGGGTGAGCGGATGAATCAGGTCGCTCAGTTCCAGGATGGGCATGAATTCGGATGGCGCGACCATGCCGCGATCGGGCGTCATCCAGCGAATCAGCGCCTCGATCTCGCAATGTGCCGCACCGCGCAACGAGACCTTCGGCTGGAAGTACAGCACGAACTCCTGCTTGTGCAACGCATGGCGAAGCCGGCTCATCAGCAGCCTGCGCTCGTTGCCCGATTCGACTTCGCTGCCGACGACGAATCCGCTGCTTTCGCGCTTGGCCCGGTACATGGCCGCATCGGCGTTGTGCATCAGCGACTTGACGTCTCTACCGGTGTCGGGCAACGCGGCGGCGCCGATGCTGCCGCTGATCTGCACGTCCATGCCGACGATCCTAAAGGGTTCGCGCATGACCTGCACGAGGCGCTTCAACAGTTCGCCGAACTCGGCATGGTCGACCGTATCGACGACGAACGCGAATTCGTCGCCGCCGAGCCTGCCGAGCGCCGCGCCGTCGGGCAATTCGAGCAGCAGCCGGCTTCCGACCTCACGCAACAATTGGTCGCCCGCCTCGTGGCCGAGCGAATCGTTGATCTCCTTGAAACCGTCGAGATCGACCAACCCGACGAACAGGCGCGCGCCGCTCAGCAAACAACTCTGCACACGCTGCTCGAGCAAATCGACGAAACTCGTTCGATTGAGCAGCCCCGTGAGCATATCGAGCGTGGCCTGGCAACGCAGCGCATCCTGCTGCAAGCGCCTTTCGGTGGTATCGAGGAACGTCACGATGGTGCCGCATACCGCGCCTCCTTTCATCATCGGGTACGCCCAGCATTCGACCGGCAGCACCGCGCCGGCCTTCGTCACGAAGACCTGGTCGTCGAGATGAGTGTGTGTGCCGGGCTGCTGTAGCGCATGCAGCTTGCACCCCCGCGCGCCGTGAACGCTTGCTTCGTACTGCGAACGATGAATCAGCGTATGCATATGCATACCGACGAGCTCGTCCGCGCGATACCCGAGCAAACGTTCGCAGGCGCCGTTGGCGAACGTGCATCGCCCTTCGCTATCGAGGCCGTAGATGGCCTCCACCGTCGAATCCATCAGCGAAGCAAAAAGCTCGTTTTGTTCGCGGATCGTGCGAGAGAGAGAACGGCGATACGTCACATCCGTGATGAGGGCGAGGGACGCATCGTTGCCCGAAAAGCTCAATGCGAAGTAGGCGATTTCGACCAGGAGCTCCTGGCCGCTCGAATTTCGATGCAGCCGTGCGGCGCCGTCGGGCAGCTCGCCCCCCTGCTCGCGCACGCGCGACGGGCCATGCGGATGCAGCTCGAGATCCGCCTCGCACATGCCAAGGAAACGTTCGCGCGTGAAGCCATAGTGTGCAATTGCACGGTCGTTGACCGCCAGGAATCTGCGCGTGCGGGCATCGCAAACCCACATAGGATTCGGGTTGCGCTCGAAAAGCGAGCGGTACTCGGCTTCCGATTGCATCAGCGCCTGGGCAGTGCGGTTACGCTCCATGCTGAGGGCGGCGATCTCCGCGCTCAGTTGCCCGATTTGAATATCCTCCGTCGAGGGGGCGCGCGCCGTGCGTGCATACAGCGCGAACGAGCCGAGCACGCGGTGGCCCGTCGAGATAATCGGATGAGACCAGCAGGCACCCAATCCGTGTGCGCAAGCGAGTGCCCGATAGTCCTTCCAGAGCGGATCCGTGGCAATGTCGTCGACCACCACGATGCGCCGCTCCGCAATGGCCGTACCGCATGAGCCCACGCCCGATGCGCATTGCAAGCCGACGAGCGCGTCGGTGTACGACGCGGGCAAGCTCGGCGCGATGCACGATGTGACGCGCAACGTCGCCGGATCGACGATGACAACGGAGGCGAGGGCCCCCTCTATCTGATGTTCGGCAAAGCGAGTCAGCAGCACGAGGGCGTCATCGAGAGGATCGTTCTGCGCAATTCGCCGCAATACCTCGATCTGGCCCGCTTCACGCCGGAAGGATGCCTGCCACTGCCGTTCATGGCGCGCGAGCTCGGAGCCGAGCTCGTCCAGCTCGACGGCAATCCGGCCAAAAGGCGCCTCGTGCACCTGAGCCGAGACGGACGTACCGAATTGCCGCGTACGCAGCCTCGTGGTTGCATCCGCGAGCCGGTCCAAATGACGCTTCATGTCGATGCGTGCGAGCATCCAGCCGCCGAGCGCCGCGCAGGCCACGGCCAACAAGGCCAGCACGACGCCGACCGCTCGACCCTGCAGCCAGCCGCCGCGTCCGCAAACGAAGACGACCACGGCCGCCAGCGCCGCCACGCCCACGCCGACCGCCACCCAGTGCCTTCTCTCGGATATTGCCTTCCACGACCGGTTGTTGCGCATCATTTTTTATCGCCTGCGGCTGGCGTTGCCCTATTCGTCTATCGGGCACATTCGCCCGACAATGAATGCAGGTAAACCCTCGCGAGCCGGCGGTGCCGCGTCAGGGACGCCTTGGGCCGGTCACTCGCCGCTGCGCAAGCCCGTATGACACGGAAGGCGAAACAACCCACCTACTTCGCAAACAGTTGCCCGATGTCCTTGAACGCCTTGAATTCCAACGCATTGCCGCAGGGATCGAGCAGGAACATCGTCGCTTGTTCGCCGACCTGCCCCTCGAAACGAACATACGGCTCGATCACGAAACGGGTGCCGGACGACTTCAGCCGCTCGGCAAGCGCTTCCCAGTCCTCCCAACCGAGCACGACGCCAAAGTGAGGGACCGGCACATCGTGGCCATCGACCGGGTTGGTATGGGCGTGCTGCTGCGACGGCGTCTTCGGATGTTCGTGAATGACCAACTGATGACCGAAGAAGTTGAAGTCCACCCATCGCTCGCTCGAGCGCCCCTCCTCGAGTCCGAAGACTTTGCCGTAGAACGCGCGCGCGGCGGGCAGATCGTAGACGGGAATTGCCAAATGAAACGGAGAAAGAGTCATCGTTTGCGCCTAATATCGGTTTAAAGCCAGGGTCGAATACCGCACGTACATCTCGTTGAAGACGGGCCGTGCACAGCGTTCAAACACCATCGCGAAACAAGCTATCGAGCTGCGCACCGGACGCCCCATCGGCGAACCCATCGAAGCGTCCCTCGGCCAACGCGCTCGCCGCCCGCATGAACCCTCCCCACGCCGCGCGCGCCAGCCCGCCGCCCACGCTGACGCGCCGCACACCGAGCGCCGCGAGATCGTCGACGGTGAATTCGGACGTTGAACCGATCAGCACATTCACCGGTTTCGGTGCGACGGCCGCGACGACCGCTGCAATCTGCTCGCGGGTCTTGATACCGGGCGCATAAAGACAGTCCGCGCCGGCCTCGGCATAGGCGCGCAGCCGCGCGATCGCATCATCGAGGTTCGGCACGCCTGCAATGAAGTTTTCGGCACGGCCGATCAGCAGGGCATCGCCACCCGCCTCGTCGATCGCGCGGCGTGCAGCCTGCATGCGCTCGACCGCCATCGGCAACGGCAACAGCGGCGCGTTGGGGTCTCGCGTCGAGTCTTCGATCGACAGGCCCGCCACGCCCGTATCCAGTGCGAGCCTGACGTTTCGCGCGACGCCGGCGGCATCCTCGGCAAAACCGTTTTCGAAATCGGCATTGACGGGCAGAGTGGTGGCCGCCACGACGTTACGAAGATGCTCGAGTACACGCTCGAGCGCCAATGTATTGTCCGCGTGACCGACGGACCAGGCGAATCCCGAACTCGTCGTTGCAATGGCTTTGAAACCGAGGCTCTGCAGATATCGCGTACTGCCGATATCCCAGGCATTCGGCAGCACGAAGCAACCCGAAGCATGTAAGGCACGAAACGCAGCGCGCTTTTGCGCGACGGTAGGAACCATGGAGGACTCCTCGATGGACAGTGGAAGTATCGATATACCCATGCAACGGGCTTCGCCAGATGATACCGGACCAGCGCGGAACGACTCGTTACGATCGATGTCCATCGCGTTGTCCGTCAACGCATATCGCGCCGCTGCGCGCTTTCGTATGAATAAAACGAAGTGTCGCCTGCGTGCCGGATCAATGGCGGTTTCGCCAGTTTTGTCGCGAGTAAACTGACGCGTCCGGCTCGCATCGATCAAACGGATCGGCGAGCGCGGTCGAGCGCATTCGAGTGATGGGAGGGTCGAAGTGTCAAGGCAAGTGCGGTGTATCGATTTAATTGGCCTCGTTATCCTGCCGGCCGCCCTGACGTTTTCCGCGGGCACGGCATGCGCGCAGGAAACCAGTGTGCCGGGGCAGCCCGGCCTCTTTTCGGGCACCACCGCAACCCACACGGACGCTGTGATAGAAAAGATCGACATGAACACCAATACGCTGACGCTCCGCAAACAGGACGGCTCGCTAGTCGACGTCGTGGTCGACAAGACGGTCGGCAATGTCAGCAGACTGCACATCGGCGATCACGTTGCGATCACCTATACGCGTGCGCTGATTCTCAGCGCCGAGCGCGCGGCCGAAGGGGCAATACGCGAACGCCTCGATACGCAGACCGTCACTCCCGCCTCGGGGGGCATGACGAAAACGGTTCATCGCGTACAGGCCGTGGCGACCGTGCTCGCCATCGATCGGGGCCGGCGGCTGTTGACGCTGCGCGGTCCGAGCGGCCCCATGACACTGCAGGCAGCAACGGATCGTTTTCTCGACGGGCTACAAGTCGGCGAAAACATTCGTGTCGATTACATCGAAGGCACTGCGCTCGAGGTCACGCGCGATGGCGCGCCGGTACGGTAGGTCCGGCGGTCACCGCGGCGTTCGTCAAGCGCGGCTTTCGTTCAACGCACGCCGCAACAGCTCGTCGACGACACCCGATATTCCTTCCGGATGCGTGGCGGCCATCTCCTTGAGACGGCCGACCAATTCGCCATCGAGCTTGCATGCAAATGGGACGAGCCCTTTGGCTTGATCCAGTTTGCGCTGCTCGCGCCGATTGAGCGGCGCATCGGCCGCGGCTTTGCCGAAACGCTCGGAATGGGCTTGTTTCATCGAGTGCGTGAGCTTCAGTGCCTTGTTTTTCTCAAGGTCGGTTTTCTTCATGGCCATGCTTTTGAATTCCGCGAATCAGGGTTGTCGAAGCGGCATTGTACGCGGCGAACGAGCGCATTCAGCCGCGAGCCTGGATGTCGCCTGCCATTCGCGCTCATTCACGATCCACGATTCATGTCCGGAGCTCATTCACCCCCACCCACCATGACTCAGGCACGTTGAGGCATCCCACCCGCCAATAAGAGCTGAAGCCGCCTTAGCCAGCGCTGCAACAACGGGCGCCGTTCGCGCCATTCGCTCGTCAGCGTGACATGTGCAGCCGAATCGCCTTCAACGCTGAGCCAGACCCGCTCGCCGCGCAACAGACGGATGACGTCTCCGGGGCGCAGCCAATAGTCGTCGAGATGGCCCGCTCGCGTGAGCCAGACCGGTGCGCCTTGCGCCCGCAGCTCGGTGTCGACCGTCATGCGCCACGATACGGCGCTGGCGGGTGCGAGCGCGGCATGGACGACGACCATCCATTCGGAGGCGGCGTCGAGCGAGCGCCCAACGGGTAAAACGCGGCAATCGAACTGCGGGGTACTTTCGGTCATCTTTCTCTCCGTCGATTGAGCCGGCAGACGGAGGAAGCCACCAAAACAAAAAGGCCCCATCCGTTTCCGGGGGGCCTTGTCGTGCATTCGAAATAAAGCTAATGCGCGTACGCCCCCGATGATGCGCCCCAGCGGGCGTTCATCGGGTGGTTAATGAAAATGGCGAAATGGGTCGGCGTAAGCATGTCAGTGAGTTTCCATGGACGCGCAACGCCTGTCAACGGAATTTTGATATGCGAGAGAAAGGCATTCCGGTACGCAGGTGCGCTCGTGAATTGTGTTTTACGGTAATTCGTAGTGAGCGTCCGTGAATCAGATCAAAAGCGTCGTCAGACGCGCATTGGCTCGTAGCGCGAGCACACCCGGCCTGCCGAATTCGTTGAGTCGCACGTCGAGTGCAGTGAGCGAACCGCTTTCCGCTAATGCGCGCGCGGCCGCGTCGTCGAGTTCGTTGCCGCTGGCGCTGAGCGAACTCAGCGTGCTGCTGCCTGCCAATGCGCGGGCGCCCCCCTCGCCGATCCGGTTGCCGCTCACGTCGAGCGATCTGAGCGAGCGGCACAGTGCGAGTGCCTGTGCACCCGAGCTGCCGATGCCGTTCAAGCTCGCGTCGAGCGCGGCGAGCGAGCGGCTCGCCGCGAGCGCTTCGGCACCTTCGTCGCCGATTCGGTTGCCGCTCACGCTCAGCGTGGCGAGCGAGCCGAGGGCCGCCAATGCACGCGCACCGGGCGCACCGATGTCGTTATGGCTTGCGTCCACGGAAACCAGCGACGTACTGTGCGCCAATGCACGCGCGCCCTCGTCACCCATCGCATTCGAGCCTATATCGAGCGAAATCAGCGAGGCGCTCTGCGCGAGCGCTCGAGCGCCGGGCTCGCCAATCTGGTTGTGGCTGACGTTGAGGGACTTCAGCAAGCGGCTGCGCGAAAGCGACTGTGCTGCCGCGTCGCTCAGCCCGTTGTCGCTCACGTTGAGCGAGGTGAGCGACGAACTGCCTGCCAGCAGACGTGCGCCGTCGTCTCCGATCAGGTTGCCGCTCACATCGAGCGATCGCAGCGAGCGATTCGCCGCGAGCGCCCGCACACCGTCCCTGCCGATTTCGTTGCGACTGACGTTCAATGCGCTCAGCGTTCGACTCGCTGCCAGCGCACGCGTCCCTTCGCTGCCCAGCCGGTTGCGACTCACGTCGAGCGAGACGAGCGAGCGGTTGGCCGCCAATGCGCGAGCGCCCCTGTCGCCGATCCGGTTCCCGCTCAAGTCGAGCGCGATGAGTGTCGGCATATTCGCGAGGATTCGTGCACCCTCGTCGTCGATTCCCGCGCGAGCCGCGTTGAGCGATGACAGCGGCAGCTCGGCCAAATGTTCGAGTCCGGCCTTCGATATCGCGCTGCCCCGACACTCTCTCAGATCGACATGGCGCAACGACGGCGGTAGCCCCGCCAAATCGTCGACCGAAAACATACCGCTCAGGCGCACGCTTTGCGGCCGCAGCTCCGTGTGCTTCAGCCTCGCGAGGTCCTCGCTGCAGCGGATCTCCAACGGTGCCTCGGCGGCGCGGCGCAGGTGTGCGTTGACTGAACGCATGGCCCAACGAGCCGTTTGCCCGTTGTGAAGGAACGCGTCCTCCCAGGCGGCGGCGGAAAAGTGCGGGACTTGGGCTCCGGCCAGCGGCAACGTGTCGGCCTCCGACATGCTTCGTCGATGATGAGCCGCTCGCGTTCGAACGAGCTCGGGCGATGCGCGTTCAGGCGCGGCTGCCCCGGGCGGTACCCAGCCTGGGGTGAGCATCCGGGGGCCGCGCCTGCGGGAGAACCAGCGGCGGCTTCCAAACGCTTCGGCGGCTTCGCTCGATTCGCGCGGCACCGGTTCGGGTTCGGCTCGATCGCCAGCCTCGGCGGCACTCGTCTCCCGAGGCGGCACCGGCGCTCGCGGCGCAGGCGCTGCGCTCGACGGCGCGGCGCTGTTTCTCAAAGCAAAATGGCGCAGTACCGCGGACGCCGTCGCGCTCAACGAGCGCGACGAAGAAGCGGCATTACTGTCGCGAGGGGCGGTCAGCGGATCTCCTTGCGCGCCATCGGTAGCGCGTTCGGCAGGCGCCTGAGAAATGTCCTGCCGCGAAGTTCTCGTTACCATTCACAAGCTCCATTTCCTAATCGCGGAACAATGAACGAGCCTCGCGGTATGGCTCGATTCCAGTAACGAAACTGCGAGGAATGCAGCGAATGGATTCGAACGCATGCCGCCGAATTCGCGCACTGCCCACGGGCCTGTTCACGGGCCCTAAGTCTCCCTTGCCGACTCCTCGTCTTCGACGATCGGCTCCATCGGTCTGCGTGCGCGTCGCGCAACCGCGGGCAGCGTATTGGAGGTCCGCACCGGTCCCGCGGGCCGCGTCCAGTTCGGTGCGCGCAGATGGTCGAGGGCGGGATTGTCGAGAATCTCCTGTTCCCGATCCGCGCAAAAGCGCGAGAGCGCATTCGCAAACTGTTGCGGATCGACGTGATAGCCCAATCCAGGCGGGCCACTCGTTTCGGGCCGGCTCGCGCGGTAGCCATCCGTATCGGTGAGACCGAGCTTGAGTTGGACGAGCCCCGGGTAACGATAGCCGCCCGGCCCCTTCATGATTCCCATCAGCCCGCGCCGGGGATCGTTCGCGTAATCGAGCGTGATCGCCACGCCGCGCGGCTGCGCATAGTCGACTTCGAGCGTGCCGCCCTTCGTTGCACGGCGAGCCTGGTTATTGTTCAGCAGTTGCGGGTCCATCAGGATCATCGAAGGCTGCTTCGGCAGCAGAACCCGGCTTTCGACGGACGCGAGAAACGTTTGTGCCATCGCACCGCCCATCGAATGCCCGCCAACGAAGTCGAGCTGCACATGGTCCGGGTGCGACAGGATCTTCGCGAACAGTTCGCCCGCTCGCTTGGCCGCGCGGTCGACTTCCCCGATCCGGCCGAATGCACTACCGATGTCCTGCTTGAAGTCCCGCATGTTTTGCGTACCGCCGAAGAAAACGCGCAGACGCAACGGCTCCAGAAGTCCCCCACCCGGTCCGCGCTCCGCGGCGACTCGCAAATGGGCGATGTCCATTACGCTCCTGAGCTCGGCGCGCTCTTCCCGCGATAGGGGGGCGTTCAGCGCATCATGATCGAGTGCGGCGTTATCGTAGTCGGCGAGAAATCGTTCGATGTCCGCCCTGAATCGCGCGAATGTCGCGCGGACCGCCGCCTTTTTCTGCATGTACTTGCCAGGGTCCGACGACAGCTTGCCGAAACCGAGTGCCTCCGATAGGGCCTCGACATCACGATGGCTGAGCTCATCGAACGCTCGCTTCGGATCGTTGACGAAGCTGAGCTTCGGACCGGACTTCAGAGAGTTGATCGCTGGCCTCTTCGCGTTTGGCGAAGCCGCCATCTTGAGCTCGGGCTGGATACGAAGCTCTTCCTCCGGAGCCACCCGTGCGCTTGGGCGCAACGTGCCGGCTAACGCCGGCTTGCGGTCGCGCAGATCGCCCAGAAACGGCGTTTCGCGTGCGCCCAGCTCGAGAACCGCCTTGGCCCCGGCCGCCGTTTTCGGGATGACTTCCGCCGTGCCGCCCAAGCGCGCTGTCAGAAGCTGCGCGAACGTGCGATTCGACCTGTTGCGAACATTGATGTCCGGATCGTGTTCGAGTAGAGCGAGCACTGTGGGGCGCGTACCCGACTGCGCAAGCCGCATGATGGCCGTATTGCCGTTCTCGTCGCGGGCGTCGATAGGCGTGCCGGCACGCAGCAGCAGATGGACGACGTCGGGCGAGCGCGCATCGAACAACGCCGTCGCACCACGATTATTCGTTGCACTCGGATCCGCGCCAGCGGCAAGCAACTGCGACACGATTTCCGTGCCGCGCCCGGCGGCCAGATGCAGTGGCGTGTTACCCAGCTCGTCGCGCACATTCGGGTCCGCGCCGTGGTCGATCAACGTTTTCGCAAACTCGACGTTGCCGCCCGTCAGTGCATTCATCAACAGCGTGGCACCGCTGTGATCAGGTGCATCCACGAGCTCGGGCGAGCGCGCGAGGATCTCGTTCATCCGCGCGGAAGGGAAGTCGACGTCCCACGCCATGTCGAGCAGTGCTTCGCGATCCTCGTCGATTGGTTGGGAATCGGCCCGGTGATGGCCGCTACTGCCTTCCGTGCGCACACTGTGCGTGTCGCGGCCCGGCGACGCATCGATTCGAGCCGACGACAAGCGCGACCGATCGCTCAGCGAGACACGCGGCGACTCGGCTCTGCTGGACGGCGGTGTCCAGACCGCCGCCGCGCGGATTGCCGCGACCGCCTCCCGGAGTTCTTCGTCGTCGGACGACGAACTCGGCGGGGGGCGATGCGATGAAGACGGAATCGCATCCGGCATCACCCGCCGCGCGTTCTGCCGCTTCAGTGCACCGAGTGCCGGCGCGACAGTCATTTTGCGGCTCGAGCCCGCGCGTTCCTGCGTTGCGTGTTGGGACTCGCCCGTACGGGAGGGCACGGTCGACGTGCCGAGCCAGGCGCGAAGGCTGGAAATCGGATTCTTCATCGGCAAGACACCTGACTTGACACATGGACGCAGCGTGAGCGCTTCGTCGCATTGTGTCGGTGCCTGCGCGATTCATATCGCATGGCGCGGCGAAAACACTCGCCCGTCGGCGAATCGATCCGCGCGCCCCTTCCATGTCAGCCGTCGAAAAACCCGGGTTTATCCCTTCGTTTATTCTTCGTTCGAATAGGGAATCGAATTGCCTTCTATACTCAGATCGAAATTGCAAGCCACGATTGCCCTCACCGGCTCGGACGAACTGAGATTGACGGGTTGGTGCGGCACCCCACCGGGTATATAGACAAAATCGCCGGGCCGATTCAGCATCGATTTGTTCATACGGCGGCCATACCGATGCTCGACGTTGCCGCCCAGCACATAGAGGATCGTCTCGGTTCCTTCGGGGTGCGCGTGAGCAGGAATGTTCTCGCCAGGCTGAATGACCGCCATGTACATGAACAATGCACCCGGGCGCTTCATGTGTCCCACGGCCGCATGGTACGAGAACGCCGCTTGCGGGCCTCCCGCACTTTCGCCTGCCCCAGTCGATAGCAGCACGATGTCGTCGTCGTCCATCCGGGTGCTCCATTCTGGCTTCGTCGGTGTTGCCGCAACAGCTTTCGCCGGCAGCTTCGCTCCGAAACGCTACCCGGTTGTTTGGGACACCGAAGCAATGAAGCGAAGAAACGCAACGCGACGCGAAGCAAAGCGAAGCGACGTCAGCCACGCGATGACAGGCCTCGCCCCTATCGAATGAAGGGTTCATGACACAATCGGTTCCTCGCCCACCTGCCCGTGGCCGAGCGCCTACGCCCCCCACCGAAAGCACACTTGCCGATGAATGCACCGCGATCTTCACTGAGCCGCCCCCGCATACCCCGCACCGTCTGGGCGCTCGGATTCGTCAGCCTGTTCATGGACCTGTCGTCGGAATTGATCCACGCCTTGTTGCCGATCTTTCTGGTATCGACGATGGGCATGAGCGTGGTTGCCCTCGGTGCGCTCGAGGGCGCCGCGGAAGCAACGACGATGATCGTCAAGGTGTTTTCCGGGCCATTGAGCGACTGGCTGGGAAAACGCAAAGGCTTGCTGCTGGTGGGTTATGGACTCGCCGCGTTGACCAAGCCGCTTTTCCCGCTGGCAACCACGCCATTCGTCGTTGCGATCGCGCGTCTCGTCGATCGGCTGGGCAAAGGCATACGCGGTGCCCCTCGCGACGCGCTGGTGGCCGATGTGGCGCCACCCGATATTCGCGGCGCCTGCTTCGGGCTGCGCCAATCGATGGACACGGTTGGCGCGGTTGCGGGCCCGTTGCTGGCCATGGCATTGATGTTCGCCTTCGATGACCGTATTCGCACCGTGCTGTGGTTCGCCGTTGCTCCCGCCTTCATTTGTGTGGGACTGCTGTTCTTCGGCGTCGAAGAACCCGAGCTCCCGGCCGGCGCCCGGACGTTTCGCTCGCCGCTCGAGTGGCGTGCTGTGCGGGGGTTCCCGGGCCGCTATTGGTTCGTCGTCGTCGTTGGCGCGGCATTCACGCTCGCGCGGTTCAGCGAGGCATTTCTCGTCCTGCGCGCACAACAGGCAGGCTTCGATCTCGCCTGGGTGCCTGCGGTGATGGCGGTCATGAGCCTGACCTATGCACTGTCGGCCTACCCTGTGGGCAAGCTTTCGGACCGGCTCGACCGCCGCGTCCTCCTGGCTGCCGGCCTTGCGTTGCTGATGGGCGCGGACCTGACACTGGGCCACGCAGCGTCCGCACCGTTCGTCTTTGCCGGTGTGGCGCTATGGGGGCTGCATATGGGTTTTACCCAAGGCATTTTCGCCGCGATGGTAGCCGACGCATCGCCGGCCGCGCTACGGGGCACGGCGTTCGGCATCTTCAATCTGGTCAGCGGCGCATCGATGCTGCTCTCGAGCATACTGGCCGGCTGGCTTTGGGAACGATACGGCGCGCCCGCTACGTTTTGGGCAAGCGCCGCGCTTGCCGCGGCGCCGCTCGCGATGTGCGCTTTCGCACCCGCCGCGCACGCCGGGGAACCTCGCGCTTGAGACAGCTCAGACAGCTCAACGAGCGCGCAGCGGTTCGAGAAGATCCATCGAGGCGGCCACGTCCGCCGTGCTAGACCGCGATCACGCAATTGCGGCCGTGATCCTTTGCGCGACTCAACCGCTCGTCCGCGGCACGCATGAGCGCCTCGCTCGTCGTGCCGTCGTGCGGGAACTGGGCAATGCCAATGCTGACCGTGACGGAAAAGCGATCGTTGCCGCTTACGAACGGCGTTGCCTGCACCGCCGCGCGAATTCGCTCGCCGGCCATCAGCGCGGTATCGAGCGCGCCGCGCGGAATCAGCACCATGAACTCCTCGCCGGCGACGCGGGCGACGCCTTCGAATGGACGGATCGCATCGAGACAGATGTCGACCACGTTACGCAGCACCTGATCGCCCATATCCCGGCCGAACCGATCGTTGATGCGTCGAAAATTGTCGAGGTCGAGCGCCAGCAACGAAAACGGCGCGCTGCCCAGCTTGGCCCGTTCTATTTCCCGTTCGATCCGATTGATGAACGCCTTGCGGTTGACGGCACCGGTGAGCGGATCCGCCACGGCGAGTTGCTCCAGCTTCACGTTACTGCGCTGCAGCTCGCGCAGCGCAGTTTCCGTTCGCGCCATCGACTCTTGCAAACGCGCCATCAATTCCTCGCGACTGTAGATGGCGGAAAACGAGCCGGCCGCATGGAATGCCTGAACGATTCCATAGCTGAGCAGAAAGAAACCGCCGGCGAAGATTGCATGGGCAAGCCACCACATGTGATTCCAGGGCTTGCCAAGCAGGAATGCCAGCGACGACAACGCGAAAGCCATCACCGAGATTCCAAATATCTGCATCAGCGGCGAGCGGATTCTCCGGGCAAGAAGACAGCCGACGTTCACGAGCGATACGAGCATCGCGCCGCCTTCGAGGATGAGCCGGGTCGCAAGCGTACCGGCGAACGGCGTATTGGCGAGCACCGCAACGAGCAAATCGACGACGACGAAGCCCACGAGCCATGCGGCCCAGAACATGCGGTCATGCCGTCGCGCGGCCGGATCGGGCTCGGAGTCCGCACGGTACGAAAGCAAGCCGATAAACAACAGAACCGCCATCACGAGCCGTGAAACCGGGCCATACAACAGGAACAGCCACATGTCGTGGTGTGCGAGCGGAGTGAATGCGCCATGCGGCGCGTAGACGATGACAAACCCCGCAAAACCCAGTGTCAACCAGCGCAAGATCGGATCGCCCGAGCGCCGGTAACACTGCCATGTCACGTAGCAGACGAAAATCCCTTCCAACGTGGCGAGTGCAATCGCAATCTCGTGGAACGTGTGGTCTTCGAATAAAAGCCGGGGATCCTGAAAAAAATGCAGGTAGGCAATCAAATAAGCCGGTAACAAGGCGAATGCAATCACCAGGAAACCGGCGTACCAACGTGTGACGCCACGGACGATCTGCTCGGGTGCGTCGCGTTCTTTCGTGAGCCCTGTCGTTTCGCTCATGGTATTGGCCCGCTCTCTCGTTGTCTCTCAGTCGGCAATGGACGCCGCCACGACGGCCTCGCAGCGGCGCTTTTGCATTCTACGGAAGATTGCGGTCCCTATGGTCGATTATTCGGTTTCGCGTCGCCGCATTCTTTCAATCGGCATTCCGCAAACGTTTGAAAACCGGTTCCGCGATATTCGAACCCTTCTGTCTGAATGCGCCTCGGGATGCGCGTCAGCGTGAATCGGGTGCGATGGATACGATCGACGGCATATTTCCGTTCTCGCCAGGGCGCAATCGGACACGCCAGCGGGAACTGCCGTTATAAGGCATCCGAGCGAATGCGCTTTGCACGAGGTACGTGATGGCCGAAGGCGATTCGGCCTCGCCATCGCGGCTCGATGCGCTGACCTTATAGACTTCCCGGCCGGACGCACGATCGAAAAAGCGCAACGTCAACGAGTGGACGAAGCGTTCGCGGCCGGGCCATCGAAACGACCATGCGGGCTGCCGCGGCTCGCACGGCGCTTGCGCCGCGCAGGCGTCATCGACTATCGACACGGACTGAGCATGCGTGTCATAGGCAAACGAAACGCGCAAACGCGCGCGAGCCTCGGGCGCCGCATCGAAGCCGTGCGTCGCAAGCGCATCGGCAATGGCCGACTCGTACCGAGCGGCATCCGCGCTGGCCGGCGTCACGGGCGAATCGGCAAGCACATAAGTGCGCGGCCCCGCGTCCAGGGCCGACGCGTCGGGTAACGACGCCCTCACATCCGATTCGATGCCGGCACACCCCGCCAGCATCGCCACGGCAAACCCCATTGCGAACCATCCCGCTTTCAAAATTCAATCTCCTCTTTTCTCTTGGCGCTACCGTCAGCGTCCCTGTGCATCCGCCGACCGCTATTCGGCAGCCGGCTCGTCCGCTGCCGGCAGCCATATCGTGACGGTCGTGCCGCGTCCCGGCTCGCTTTCGACGCGTACCTCGCCGCCATGCCGCATCACCACCGTCTTGATGAACGCCATGCCGAGCCCCGCTCCACCGGAGGCCGGCTGCCCCGGTGCCTGGAACCGCCGAAACGGTTCGAACAAATGACGCTGCATCGCCAATGGGATGCCATAGCCCTCATCGGCGACCGTGCATTGGACGCGGTGCGGCGGCGCCGCGGCCACGGATACCTTGACCACTGTATCGTTCGGGCTGTACTTGATCGCGTTGTTGATGACGTTTGCGATAGCACGCGTCATGAGCGATCGATCGGCCGCTACCCAGTATTCCCTGTCGCCGAGATTCATATCGACGCCTATGCTCTTGGTGCGCGCCTGCGGCCACAACTCGTCGCCGGCGTCGGCGACGATATCGGCGAGATTCGTCGGCTCGAGTGAATAGGTCTGCGATTCGGCACGCGCGAGCTGAACGAAATCGTCCGCGAGTTTCAGTGCGCGGTGCGCGTGTCGTTCGATGCGTTCCAGCAACATGCGCGTACGCTCCGAGTCGCTGCTCGTGCGCTCGAGCTCGACGAGCGCGAGGATCGATGCATGCCGCGAGCGCATATCGTGCGACAACAGGCGCAGCGCATCTTCGCGCCCCCGCTCTGCCGCGTGAAGCGCCGTCACTTCGACGAGCCCCGCCACCCAGCTGCCCGACTCTTCGCCTTGCTCGCTTCTGCAACGGGCGTAACGCAGCAGATAGTCGTGCCCGGACGGATCGCGCACCTCCAGTCCACGCTTCACGATACCGACGCGAGGCCCTCTCGGATCCAGCACTGCCGGCCAACGCGCGCGCAGTTCGGCCTCTTCTTCGAGCCCCGCTCCGATCGCCTTGATCAGCGTGAATTCGCCGAGTACATCGGTAAGCGGACGGCCCCGCGGGTCAGGGCTGGCAATACGTACGAAATGCGAGCGCGCGGCCTTGTTGGAAAGTACGACGATGCCCTGTCTATCCGCTACGATCACGGGTTCGGGCACGCTGTTCAGACTGTCCCACACGAAACGCTTCATATCTTGCAGGCGGTGCGCGGCACGCTCGACGAGCGCGATCTGGCGCTCGAGCACATCGCCGCCGAAGCGTTGCGACGGCGCCGGTGACTCAGGTAACAGGTGCGGTTCGGCGTCGAGCTGCCTGAGTTCGCGGCGCAAGCGGGACATCGTCATTTCGAGCCGGCGCCAGCTCCACAACGGGTAGAGCACGCTCAATCCGAGCAAGGCGGGCACGGGCGGAATCCAGACGCGCGCCCCATGCAGCAGCAGCGCGCTCATCGCGAGCGATGCTGCGCCCAGCGCGAGGGTCAATACGAGCGAGCGCCATGGCGAAAGCACGAACACGCCCGCGAGCAGCACCACCAAAGGAATCAGCGAGGCCGCCACGACCCAGCCGGCCGTCACGGGCGAGATGATGCGGTCCGACAGCAATGCGTCCAGCACTTCAGCGTGGACTTCGACATCGGACAACGTGCCGATCCTCCCCGAAACGGGCGTCGCGTAGTTGCCCGACAGGCCCTCCGCGGTCACGCCGACAAAAACGATCTTTCCGCGCAAGGCCCCGGGGGCCACGGCACCGCTCAACAGCTTGGCTGCCGAGATACGTAGACGTGCGGACGCGTTCGAACCGAACGGGATCAATACGGGGTGCGTCGGCAGCATGCCCCCGGCAGCGTCGCGCGCAATGTAGCGTCCGTGCGCCAGCGGAAGTTTGCCGCTTCGAATGGCGTCGTAGACGAGCATATCGATATACGGCCAGCGCGACGCATCCCCGCCCTCGTCCGGATCGATCGAGCGGACAACGCTGTCGGGATCGGCGTCCAGGTCGATATGCCCCATTCCCGCCGCTGCCCGCGCGATCGGCCCGACGGGCACGACGGCGATGTCCGACGCGCGGTCTTCCGCGTGGGCGAGCAACACCGGAAGATACGTCGGCACGGCACGGATGGCATCGGCCAGGACCTGGTCGTTCGGCGTCGGCTCCGTGAGCAGCACGTCGTAGACCACAGCCGCCGCGCCGCTTTTTCCCACGGCGTCGAGAACGCGCGCTTGCAGGTCGCGCGGCCACGGCCAGCGCCCGAATTTGGCAATGCTTTCGTCGTCCATTTCCACGATCGCGATGTCGGGCACCACGGGGCGTGAAGAAAACGACAGCATGTGGTCGTACACCATGCGATCGAGCCCGGCCGTCGCCTGCCTCATGACGGCCAGCACGACGATCAGGATCGTGAAAAAGCCTATCGCCAACCACTCGATCAGATAACGTTTCGCCTCCGGGCCCCATCGGCGAGAGGATTCATCATTGCTCGAGCTCGCCGGGGATCCGCGCACCGAGTCATGGCTCATTTGAGAACTCGTTCACTTGGCGAGCGTAAATGAACGCACGCGCGATGCCGTCTCGTAGAATTGGCCGTTCTCGAATTGTTCAGCTACGACGGTCCAGTAATAAACGCCCTCGCGCAGCCCCGCGACGACGATGTGGTCCGTCGATATGTCGACTTCGTCGACCAGCGGCTCGCGCAGATCTTCGTCGCGCGACAAGATGAAACGATATCGCGTTGGCACGCCAGTGCGGCTCGCGAACCAGCGAAAAGTGTATTCGCGCGAGCCCGGCGAACGCATCGCCGAGGCAGCGAGCTGCATACGGCGGCGCTCGAGTGCGTACACGCGCGCCATTCCCTCCAGGCCCGCGTCATCGATGGCGGAAACGCGCACGAAATAGTTGCCGTCCGGTAGTTCGCCCAGGCTCGCATGCGGTGCTTCGCCGCGTGCTTCGATCCGTGTCTCCTTCAGCCGGTCCAACATGCCGGCGTCCCGTGCGATCTCGACCCGGTATTGGCGCGCCCCCTCGAGCGCCGCGAGTTCGAAGTCCACTTCCGCGCCGTCCTGTATGCGCCCCGGATGCACGAGCTCGGGCGCGGGCAACAGCGCGACCGGTGTTCCTACTGCGCGCCCCGAGCGGGTCAGGCTGCCGAAGCCGGCCGGCACCAGTTGGGCGCCCGCGGACGGCACGCCCAGCGTGCCATCGCCTTGCGACGAGTTAGCGGGTGCTGCAGCCGCAGCCGCGGCGACCGCAACGGCGCCGTCGAGCACTTCGACCGCCGACGTCTGCTCACCGCCGTTCACCCGAAAGTGGGTTCCGCGCACGCCCGCCACAATCGGCGCCGCGCGTATCTCGAACCGGTCGCGCGGCTTCTTCGCGTGCGTCACTTCGCTTTCGACTTCGCCGCGCCGCAACTCGAGGCGGCGTTCGCTCGCCTCGCCGAGCAGCGTGCGAGTCAATGTTGCGAGCGTCACCACCGTTTCGTGGGCAAGACTGACATGGGAGCCGTCGTCGAACTCGATCGTCGCAAACCCGGTTTTACCGGTCGCGATCGAATCGCCCTCGCTCAGCGAGACGCCGGGCACGAGCGGCAACGGCGGGGCGTTGCCGATTGCGTAAGTCGCATTTCCGCTCGTGGCAACGACACGCGCAGCGAGCGGCTCGCGCCGCAACAACGCGACGGGAAGGCGCAGCGTGGTGCCAGGCTTCAGTTGCCGGGGAGCCGGCACCCGATTGATGCGCGCAATTACGCGCCAATCATCGATTTCTTGCAGGTACCTTTGCGCAACGGTATATAGCGTATCGCCGCGCTGCGCCGCATAAGAAATCATCGCCGATTGATTTGCTGGCGCTTGCGCGAAAACGTCGGGCGGCACACATGAAAGGCACGCGAATAAGACCGTCAACGCCATCGTGCGAGCTGCAAACGGCTCGATTGAATGGGCCGCCGGCCAGTATTTTACGCGACGCAGATATTGACGAGGTTGCGGTGGCATCAGACGGAAAAAGTAGGAGTCTCCAGATATTACGCAGACCTATTCATTTTTTCAACGATTTGCGTGTTACAAGCCAATCCATTAGCCCCATTTGGGGCACGGGTAATCCCGTCCATCGTCGATTTTCCGATCGATCGCGACTGCTCGCATCGACTACAAACGTTTGCCTCCCATGCCACGAACTCTTAACAATTGTTAACTGCGATCCATTTTGCGCTTGAGCGCGGCGGAGCGTAGTGCTCGTCGTGGCATCCGGCGCTAAAATGCGCGAGCCCTGCAAAAGGACATTTCGACGAGAACCCGTTGGCCCGATCACCGGGAGTGGACAGTGAAGATTGCCTATCTGGAAGACGATGAAAGCCAGATTGAACGTGTTAGCGAGATTTTGTCTGACAAAGGCCATGAATGCCGGATATTCGTCGATGGAAGCCAGCTGATTCGCCAACTGAAGCGCGAAACCTTCGACATGCTGCTGCTCGATTGGCAGGTGCCGGGAGTAACGGGACATCAGGTTTTGCAATGGGCACGCTCCAACCTGACAGAGCGCGTGCCGGTGATATTCATGACGAGCCGCTCGGAGGAACGCGACATCGTGTCGGCACTGGGCGCGGGCGCCGACGATTACATCATCAAGCCCATCCGCGAGGGCGAATTCATCGCGCGCATCGACGCGCTTGCGCGCCGCACGCGCCCCAATACGGCATCGACGCCCGCACCGATCGAAGTCGGCCGTTATCGGATCGATGCGGCGACCCGGACGTGTTTTCTCGCAGGCGTGCCGATCGAACTGACGAGCCGTGAGTTCGACCTCGCACTGCTCATGTTTCAGTACATCGGACGCATCCTGTCGCGGGAACATATCGGCGGCGTAGTCTGGGGGCAGCCCCCCGATGCCATATCGCGCACGCTGGACACCCACATGTCCAGAGTTCGTTCGAAACTCCAGCTCCGCCCCGAAAATGGGTTCCGACTCACCCCCGTTTATGGGCATGGCTATCGGCTCGACATCGTGGCGCCGCTGACAGGCGACAAGCCCGCCGAGTAGGGCCGGTCCTCAACCCCTGCGGCAATCCCGTATCAACTTTTGCGGCGTCGCGCCGTTATTGGAGATAGTCGCGCCCGTTTGGCACCGGGTCGACGGTTTTCCGGGGGATTGTCGATCAAATGGTGGATGCCACAACCGGTCCGCATATCGAAACGCCGCAGGCACGACCGCGTCGCCGCGCAAATGCCAGGGGCGGTTTGCGCACCCGCAGCCTGGGGCTGCAAAGTTACCTGCTTATTGCAGCGCTCTGGCTTGCGCTCGGCATCTTGACCGCATGGGACGAGCATGTGGAAATGAGCAACGCTCGCGCAGGCGCGACCGCGCTTTCCGACGCGCTTGCCGCTCATACCGTGCGCGTCATGCGGGAAGCCGAACAGGTCGCCGCGCTCGTTTCGTGGCAGGTTCAAAATGACGGCGTTTCGATCCCCCTTGCCTATTACGTGGATTCGGGCTTGCTGAAGCTCGACGTATTCGTCCAAGTGGCCGTCATCGATTCCCAGGGCTTCCTGCGTGCGTCGACGATTCCCGGCTTCAAGCCAATCGATCTTTCCGATCGAGAGCATTTCAAGGTCCATCTGCACAACGCGAGCACAGCACTGGTGATCGGCAAGCCCATCGTCGGGCGTGCAAGCGGCAAACCTTCGTTGCAGTTGTCGCAGCGAATCAACAGCCACGACGGGCATTTTCTCGGTGTCGTCGTCGTATCGGTGGATCCCTCCTACTTCACGGAGCTCTATAACGGTCTGCGCATCGGCAAGGATGGCATCGTGACGGTCGTGGGAACGCGCGACTACGTGATCCGCGCGCTTCGGACGGGCCAGTCCAAGTCGATCGGCGCAACCTTGCCGCCCGGCAATCTGCTACGGCGCGCGCTCGAACAGCACCGTTCCGGCGACTTGCACATGCCGTCGTACATGGACGACCAGGACCGCATCGTCAGCTATCGGAAGCTTGCCGACTACCCGCTTGCCGTGGCAGTCGGCTACTCCACCCAGGAATTTCTCGCGCCATGGCGTTTGCGCAGCATGTTCCTGCTGATCGCGGCAGTGTTGTTGTCGCTCTTGATCGTTCTCGCCGATCGTCGCACTCGCGGTCTCGTGCGCAGTCTCGCCGCCGCACATCAGCGCGAGATAGCCAAAGCCGAACAGCTCGACCAGGCCCGCTCGGACGCGGAAGCCGCCTCGCGCGCGAAAAGCGCGTTCCTTGCAACGATGAGTCATGAGATTCGCACGCCGATGAACGGCGTCATCGGCATGACGGAAGTGCTCGCGCGCTCGCCGCTGACAGCCGATCAAAAGGAAATGGTATTCACGATCCGCG
This sequence comes from Trinickia sp., assembly GCF_036503415.1. GTDB lineage: Bacteria > Pseudomonadota > Gammaproteobacteria > Burkholderiales > Burkholderiaceae > Trinickia. The sequence goes on from NZ_DASXWY010000226.1 coordinate 27,174, forward strand.
ATTGCGCGTCCGCGCTTTTGCGGATCATCGACGACATTCTCGACTTTTCGAAGATCGAAGCCGGCAAGCTCCAGATCGAGTCGGTGCCCGTTGCGATCGAGGATGTCGTCGATGGGCTGGCTGCTTCGCTTGCCACAGTGGCCGATGCGCGCGGCGTTGCGCTGCGCACCTATGTGTCGCCCGCGCTGCCCGCGCTCGTGTTCTCCGACGATACCCGCCTGCGGGAAATCCTCTACAACCTGGTCGGCAACGCAATCAAATTCTCCGGCGGGCGGGAAGGTATCGCTGGGCATGTATCGCTGCGGGTGGAGCCCGAGGCTCCGGATGGCGCGACGGTTCGCTTTGCGATCTCGGACAACGGCATCGGCATGTCGCAGGACATGCAAGCCCAACTGTTCCGCCCCTTCAGTCAGGCCGAGACTTCGACGACGCGCCGCTTCGGCGGAACCGGACTTGGACTCGCGATCTGTCGCCGGCTCGCCGCACTGATGGGCGGCGACATCACGGTGACGAGCGAACTCGGCGCGGGATCGACGTTCATCGTCAGACTGCCGCTCGAACGCGTTCCCGATGCACCGGCGCGCGTACAGCAGGATCTGTCCGGACTCGCGTGCATCGTTGCGCCCTCAACCGAATTCAATGCCGACGATATTGCCACCTACCTGCGCAGCGCCGGGGTCAACGTGCAACTCGCCGAGGATGTCGAGGACGCTCAGCACCGCCTCGCGATCGCCGGCGGCGCCGCACTCCTCGTCTGCGGCGAAGCGATGCGGCACAGCGCAGCCATCTCGGCGAAGGGCCGCGTCCTGATCTCCTCCGGACGCAGCCTCGTGCTGCAGTCGGAACCCGACGGTACCGTGGTGGCGGGCGCGCAGGCGTTGCGCCGACGCGCACTCGTCGATGCGCTGGCGCTGGCAGCGGGGCGCAGCGCACCGCACTGCAGCGCCCGCGGCGACGCCGCGGTTGCCGAAGGTCAGCACGCGAGGGCGGCGCCGAACGCGCCCAAGATACTCGTCGCGGAAGACGACCAGATCAATCGCAAGGTCATCGGGCGACAGCTCGAATTGCTCGGCTACACGGCCGATATGGCAACCGATGGAGAAGAAGCGCTGCAAATGTGGCTTGCGGCACCGTACGGCCTCATTCTCACCGACTTGCACATGCCGAATCGCGACGGCTATGAACTGGCGCAGACCATCCGCGCCCAGGAGGCCAGCGAAGCACGCAAGCGCGTGCCGATCGTGGCACTGACGGCCAATGCGATTCATGGGGAGGCGAGCCGCGCCAAAGCGCTCGGCATAGACGACTATCTGACGAAGCCGCTCAAGCTCGTACTACTGCAGCAGGCTATCGAACAATGGCTCGCACCCTCGCAGCACACTGCGCCGCCCGATAACCTCACCGCCGAGCCAGCCGGCGCTCCGCAAGAGACCACCGTCGTCGAATCGGCGCAAGCCTGCGATTTCTCGTCCGTCGTCGATTTGAGCGTCCTGCGTGGAATCGTCGGCGACGACAACGAAACGGTGCAGGCGTTGCTCTCGGAATACATCGAATGCTCCGCCGCTCTCGCGCAGCAACTGCTCGAGCATCTGAGCGCGCGACGCGCCCCTGAGGCCGCTGCCGTCGCTCATAAGCTGAAATCTTCGTCGCGTTCGATCGGCGCGCTCGCCCTCGGCGAGCTCTGCGCGCGCATCGAAAGCGATGCAAGGGAAGCGGTGGATATGTCTTTTACCGAACTGAGCACTCGATTCGGCGCGGCCTACAGTAAGGTCGTCGAAGCCGCACGCGCGCTCTCGCAAGCCTTGCCGTCGTAGCCACGAGGGTCGGCTGGCAGGCATTGGGGCCGCACCCGCGCTCGACGCGCCGAGGGGTGAGCCCGTTGAGAGACGATCCGCGTATTCTTGTTGCAGCCGATACCGTGCACCACGCCGTGCCCGTCGCCCGGAGGCTGGCCGACACATTCGCCGCAGTGCGCGTCTCGACGAACCCCGCCGACATCGCTTCGGACTTCGAAGTCTATCGCCCGAACGTGCTCGTGCTGGCCTTCGATACGCTCGATGGCGCGAAGCGTTGCTGCGATCGGCTTTACGGCGAAAGCACGCTCGTTCACGAGACCGCTCACAAAACGATCGTGCTGTGCGGCCCCGACGATGTTCGGCGGGTCTACGACGCGTGCAAGGAAGGCACATTCGACGACTACGTCGTCTTCTGGCCCGCGACCCATGACGGCCCGCGCCTCGCCCTGGCCATCGACCATGCGCTGCACCTGCTGTCGAACGCCCAATCGGACGCGCCGGCCGCAGGCCGGCTGGCTGCCTATGCGCGTCATCTGGCAAGCCTCGAGCCCGCGTTGGAACGCTACGCCCGCTCGTTCGCCGCGCAAGTCGACGTGACGCACACGGTGGCCGCGGCAACGCCTTGCCGCAACGGCGACGGCGACGCGTTGCGCAGTCACTTCGATCGGCTGGGGGAATCGGTGGACGCGCTTTGCCGCGCCGCCCAGGCGTTGGCGAGTGCGCTCGGGCCGCAATTGCGCGCGGCGCACGCGATGAACGCCATCACGGGCCACCTGCGCCCGCACGTGCTAGCCGTCGACGACGATGGATTGCAGCGCTGCACGCTCGAACGGTTGCTCGCAGGCACGCGTGTCGATCTGACTTGCGCCGCGAGCGGCGCGCAGGCCTTTCGCGCGATCCGGGCTCGCCGCCCGGATCTCGTGCTCACGGACGTGGACTTGCCCGACCTGAGCGGAATGGAGCTGACCCGCCGCCTCAAATCCGTCGAGCCCCTGGCGCAGATTCCGATCATCATGGTGGCCGGCGAAAGTCGGCGCACCGTGGTCCTGGAAAGCGTTCGAGCGGGCGCAGCCGATTTCATGGTGAAGCCGTTTTGCCGCTCGACGCTGATCGACAAACTCGAGGCATTCCTGCCCGGCGCCATCGTCTGAGCGGCCCCGGCGAGAGCGGGCTTTAGCGCGCGACGCGGAATTGCTCGGGGTCCTTCCCTTTCAGCCAGCGGGGCCGCGGTCCCCGGCCGCCCCAGGTTTCGCCGGTTTCCGGATCGCGAAATTGCGGCACGCGATTGGTCGGTTTGGCCTTACGGCGCGTACCGAAAACGTCTTCGGGCGTAAAGCCGAATGCGGCAATCGTTTCGCGAATCTGGTGCAGCGCATGCTGTGCTTCGGCGCGGCGCGCATCTTCGATTTGCGCATCCAATTCCTGCTTTTTCGCAAGTAGTTCTTTGTAGGTCGACACGGACTCTTTCCTCCAATATCAGAAGCCAAACGGAACGCATTCTAGCGGTGCTTGCGGCAATTGTGGAATGGCGCGGTGAAATATTCATCCATTCGGCCAGGTTCGAATATGCGTTATTGCGCTCGACACGCGCACTAGCAATGCTCGCGCCCGCTCATTCGCACATTGCCGCAGCGATTATTGCGAATCGTTCGTCGATATCGGAAAAAAAAGCAAAAGAAAAGACAAAACCCCCTCTTCGCGCCCGCAAAGGGGCGCAAAAAAGGGGACTCGGCAGATCGGGGATACGGTGCTCGCGCAGCCTTACGCCGCTGCCGCGGCAGCGGCGAGTTCCGACGCGACCTCGTCAACCGCTTCACGCGCGAGGCGCACGATCTCGTCGACGTCGGCACGCGTCGTGATGAGCGGCGGTGCGAAGCCGAGAATGTCGCCATGGGGCATGGCGCGGGCGATGAGTCCGCGCCGCAGCGCCGCGGCCGATACTCGCGGGCCGACTTTGAGCCCCGTATCGAACGCACGCCGCTCGTCCTTGTCGGCCATGAACTCGAGCGCGGCCAACATGCCCGCACCCCGCACCTCGCCGACGAGAGGATGAGCGTCGAACGCCGCATGCAGCCGTTCGAGCAGATAGGCTCCGCTCGATGCCGCATTTTCGGCAATGCGCTCGCGCTCGAGAATATCGAGATTGGCGAGCGCCGCCGCCGCGCAAATCGGATGACCCGAGTAGGTCCATCCGTGCCCCATCGCGCCGAACTCGCTAGAGGCTTTGTCGATGACGTCCCAGACACGTTCGCCGACGATCACGCCGGAAAGCGGTGCATAGGCACTCGTCAGTCCTTTCGCGACCGTGATCAGATCGGGCTGAATGCCGTAATGCTGGGAGCCCATTTTCGAGCCGAGTCGCCCGAAACCGCATACCACCTCGTCGGCAATCAGCAAAATGTCATGCTTTTTCAAGACTTGCTGGATGGCGGGCCAATAGCCGGCCGGCGGCGGCACGATGCCGCCCGTACCCATTACGGGTTCGCCAATGAATGCGGCGATGGTATCCGCGCCTTCGCGGGCGATGAGCTTTTCGAGTTCGTCCACACAGTAGGCGACGAATTGAGCTTCGTTCATGCCGGCCGGCGCCTTGCGGTACCAATGCGGACAAACGGTATGCTTGACGCGGTCGATCGGCAGATCGAAGCATTGATGAAAGCTCGCCAGACCGGTCAGGCTACCTGTCACGATGCCGGAACCGTGGTACCCGCGATCGCGAGAAACGATCTTCTTCTTGTTGGGGCGTCCGAGCACATTGTTGTAGTACCAGACGAGCTTGATCTGTGTTTCGTTCGCGTCCGAGCCGGACATGCCGTAGTAGACCTTCTTCATGCCCTGGGGCGCCCAGTCGATGATGCGTGCGGACAGTTCGATCACCGTATCGGTCGAGTGGCCGACGTACGTGTGGTAATAAGCAAGCTTTTTAGCCTGTTCGTAAATCGCCTCGGCCACCTCCGTGCGCCCGTAGCCGATGTTGACGCAATACAGGCCCGCGAAGGCGTCGATATACGAGCGCCCCTCGTGGTCCTCGATACGTATTCCCTTTGCCCCGGTGACGATGCGCCCCGGCAGCACGCCGGCGGCGTGATCGTGGGCATGCGTCGACGGGTGCATGAAGTGGGCGCGGTCCGCCGCAAAGAGACGTTCGAATTCAGTCATGGGATTCTCCAAAAAAGTTCGGGCTGCATCAGGTTTTCAGAATGCGGCGGCTTCGCTCGCCGGGAGGCCGAGCTGGCCCAGGCAGAAATATTTGGTCTCGACGAACGGTTCGAAGCCCTCGCTCCCGCCTTCCCGGCCGAGGCCCGAAGCCTTCATGCCGCCGAACGGAATCGGCGCACCCGTGAATCGCGCGCCGTTGACCGACACCATGGCGAAGTCGAGCCGGCGAATGAGCTGAAAAATGGTGTTCACATTCGTCGAACAGACGTAGGCGGCGAGGCCATAGTCGGTGTCGTTCGCCCGTCGTATCGCTTCGTCGAGCGAATCGAACGATGAGACGGCCGAGATCGGCGCGAAGTTTTCCTCGTCGTAGACACGCATGCCAGGCGCCGCATCGGCGATCACCGTCGGCTCGAAGAACCAGCCGCCCAACGGATGCGGCGCGCCGCCCGTCGTAATGCGCGCGCCGCGTTGGCGTGCGTCGGCCACGCGTGCCAGCGTCGCATCGAATGCCGCCTGATGCATGAGCGGACCGATATCGACATCGGCTTCGAATGCCGGACCGACTTTCAATGCGCGAACCGCCTGCGTATAACGTTCGACGAATGCGTCGTAGAGCTCGCGCGCGACGAGGATCCGGTTCGCCGCGCAGCAATCCTGGCCCGAGGTCTGAAACTTCGCCGCAACGGCAACCGTGACGGCTTGCTCGAGATTCGCATCCGCCGCGACGACGAATGGAGCATTGCCGCCCAGCTCGAGCGCGATCTTTTTGATGCCGGCCCGCGCGGCGGCGCGTGTCACGAGCGCACCGACGCGTGTCGATCCCGTGAAGCTCACGGCTCGCACACGCGCGTCGCGAACGAGCGTCTCCATTGCCATCTGAGGATCGCCGAGCACCACGTTGAATACGCCCGGAGCAAATCCAGCCTCTTCCGCGAGCTGCGCGAGCGCCAGGGCCGAGAACGGTGTCTCGTGGGCCGGCTTGATCACGACGGTGCACCCGGCGCCAAGGGCAGCGGCGGCCTTGCGCGTGATCATGGCGACCGGAAAGTTCCACGGCGTGATGAGCGCCGCCACGCCAACCGGCTCGATGACCGTGCCGGGGTGCGCATCGTCGATGTGTGCCGCGATATTGCGTCCGGCCAGGCGTTTGGCCTCGTGAGCGAACCAGTCGATGAAACTCGCCGCGTAGGCGATTTCGCCACGCGCCTCTTTGAGCGGCTTGCCCTGCTCGAGAGAAACGATCGCTGCCAGATCGTCGCGATGCCGCGCAACGAGCTCGTGCCAACGCGAAAGCGCCGCCGCGCGTTCGTTGACTGGCGTCCAGCGCCAACGCTCGAATGCGCGTTGCGCCGCCGCGATCGCGCTTTCGATCTGCGAGTGCGTCAGCATCGGCACATGACCGAGCAGGCTTTGATCCGCCGGATTCAGCACGGCGACCGTTTTGGCATCGTCACTATGCACCCACCGTCCGTCGATGTAGCAAAGCGACTTCATTAGTACGGGATGGCCCAGCAACATGGAAGACTCCTTCGTCGATCGATCCATGTCTCTCACTGTATCGGCCGACGCTCCGCGACATTTTTGGTTTTGTGCCGCTGCACAAGCACTTTTTTTCGTTTGAACGGCCCGTTGCACGAATTTTTCCGAGCGCGGCAAAACCGGATCAATTGCCGGGGGACTCCGCGCCCGCCGCCACGACCCACTGCGGCGCGTCGCTTGGAGAAGCCTTGACGACCTTGGTCACGATGTAAGTGAAATAGCGCTCGATTCCGAGCTCGTCGGTGAGCAGCGAATCGATGAAACGCTGGTAGTGATCGATATCGCGCGAAGCGACATGCATGACATAGTCGACCCCGCCTCCCGTCGCATAGCACTGCTGGACCTCGGACGCGGCCGCGATGCGCTCCTCGAAGCGCCGCATATCGTGAGCCGTGTGGCGCGCGAGCGTGACTTCGACGACGATGCGGCTTCCCTTGAACGCTCCCACCCAATCGATCTCGGCCCGATAGCCGCGGATGAGTCCGATGTCCTCCAATCGGCGCACGCGCTCCCACACCGGCGAGATCGAGAGATTCACTTCCTCCGCGAGACGCGACTTGGTGATCCGGCCGTCGCGCGCCAGCACGCGCAGGATGACGAGATCGTAGCGGTCGAGCTTGTATCCGTTCCCGTTCATCGCGTGCTCTTCGTCGTGAATTCGACCGCCTGCTCAGTGCGTCGCGATGCCGCGTTCGACGACCTCGGCCACCACCGCGATGGTATCGCCCACCCGGACCAGACCTGGAAAGTGACGCGCCGCGAAGATGCCGCCGCGGCGCGCGCGGTACTCGCGGGGCCGCGCGCCCGTACGCGTGATGTCGTGGACGCGCGCCAGCACTTCCCCTGCTTCGACGGTATCGCCGAGGTCTTTGCACATCTCGATCAAGCCATCGTGCTCGCTCGTCGTGTAGCAATCCCCATCAGGCATATCGAGCAACGTCGTCGTGCGCGGTGCCGCGCGAGCGCCGGCATCGGCATCGCAGATGCCGGCGTGAGCGAGAAATCCACGCACGCCGCGCTCGGCAATGCGAACGCTCGACGCGCTTGCGCTTCCACCGCCGCCGAGTTCCGTCGTCACGAAGACTTTGCCCGCCTCTTCCGCCGCCGTATCGAAGAGTCCCACGCTGTCGAGTTCGAGCATACGCATCGAGTAGGGCGCACCGAATGCGCGCATCGCGGCGTCGGCACGGGCCTGCTGTTGCGCATCCGGCAATACGTGAACCGCCGCAAACGGTACGAAGTCGAGTGTCTTGCCGCCCGCGTGAATATCGAGCACGTAATCGGCGAGCGGCAGCAGATGGCGCTGAAAATAGTCGGCGATTTTCTCGGTCACCGTGCCGTCGGGACGCCCCGGAAAGCTGCGATTGAGGTTGCCCTTGTCGATCGGCGAGGTACGGGTGCCCGCGCGAAACGCAGGGTAGTTCATGAACGGCACGACGATCACCCGCCCGGCAATCTCGCTCGCCTTGAGTGTCGAAGCCAGCTTCGACAGTGCAATCGGTCCTTCATACTCGTCGCCATGATTGCCGCCGGTAATGAGCGCCGTCGGCCCCGCGCCGCGCTTGATCACCGTGATCGGAATCATGACCGCCCCCCAAGCGGAGGCATCGTGCGAGTGGGGCAGCTTCAAAAAACCGTGCTGTTCGCCTTCGGCTTCGAAGTCGATCGTCGGTTGAATCGGGGAAGCGCGCATCGTCCCTCACTCCTTCACGAAGAGCCGTCGCGGCGTGTTGCAAAACGTCTCGACACCGTTCGCCGTGATGAGAATGCTCTCCGTGATCTCGAGCCCCCAATCGTCGAGCCACAGCCCCGGCATGAAGTGGAACGTCATACCGGGCTCCAGTACAGTCTTGTCGCCGGGGCGCAAGCTCATCGTGCGCTCGCCCCAATCGGGCGGGTAGCTTGCACCGATCGGATAACCGCAGCGGCTGTTCTTCTCGATGCCGAATTTCCTGAGTACGGCGAAGAATGCGTTGGCGATGTCCTCGCAGGTATTGCCCGGTTTCGCGGCCTGCAGGCCCGCTTCGATGCCTTCGACGACGGCGCGCTCGCCCTCCACGAAATGCTTCGGCGGCTTGCCGAGATAGACGGTGCGCGATTGCGGGCAGTGGTAGCGCCGGTAGCATCCGGCAATCTCGAAGAACGTCCCCGCATCGCGGGCGAAGGGGGTGTCGTCCCAGGTCAGATGCGGTGCGGCCGCATCGGCGCCCGTCGGCAAAAGCGGCACGATGGCCGGATAGTCGCCGCCGTGTTCTCCCACACCGGTCACGCCCGCTGCAAAAATTTCGGCCACGAGATCGTTTTTGCGCATACCGGGTTCGATACGCTCGACGATGTGCGCGTGCATCTTCTCGACAATGCGCGCCGCGATCCGCATGTATTCGATTTCGCGCGGCGACTTGACGGCCCGTTGCCAATTGACGAGTCCTGTCGCATCGACCCACTTTGCGTTGGGCAGATTGCGCGCGAGCGACGCGAAGGCCGCCGCGCTGAAGTAGTAGTTGTCGAGTTCGACGCCGATGCGCAACCCACCCCACCCGCGCGCCTCGATCACCTCGCGCGAGAGGTAGTCCATCGGATGGCGCTCGCGCGACTGGACGTAGTGGTCGGGATAGCCGACGATCTGCGCATGGTCCATGAAGACCGTGCGCTTGGCACCGTTCGCGTCCTGTCCGCGCCCGAACCAGATCGGCTCTCCGTCGTGGGCCAGCACGACGCATTGATGCACGTAGAACGACCAGCCGTCGTACCCCGTGAGCCAGGCCATATTGCTTGGGTCCGTGACGATCAGCAGATCGATTCCCGAGTTCGCCATCGCGCGGCGCGCCTTGGCTATGCGCGCGTCGTATTCGCTCCGCTCGAACGGCAGACGTACGGCCGCCGCCACGGGTTCGCCCTTCAACTGTTGCCGGATGTCTTCTGCCATATGCTCCTCTCGCATCGATCCCGGTCTGCCCCGCACCGCGACAGACCGCATTCCAACTCTCATACGTTACGAAACGCGGTACCCGCCCCGGCCGCGCGCACGCGCTCGAGCGCGAGTGCCGCGATCGCCGTGTCCTGCGCACCGGTGCCTGTCAGATCGCATATCGTCACGTCGGCGGCGCTCGTGCGTCCCGCGGCGCGGCCCGCAACGATTGCCCCGAGTTCAGGGAATACCGCGTCCCGTTCGCACACGCCGGATTCGATCGCGTGGCGAAGCTCACCCAACACGCGCGTCTGACTGAGTCGGTCGCAGATATAGCGCGCCTGCGCCAACGCAGCGGGCGCGATCTCGTTCTTGTGCTCGGCGTCCGATCCCATCGCCGTGATATGGAGCCCGGGGTGCAAATCGCCCGGACCGACGAGCGGCTCGCGGCTGGGCGTCGTCGTGATGGCAATATCGGCGCAACGCAATGCCGCACCGACGTCCGACATCACCTCGCAAGGCAATCCGAGCGTCCCGCGGACATCGGCCGCCAACCGCTCGGCCGAGGCCCGCTTGCGCGCCCAGACGGTCACGGCCTCGATATCGCGAACGAGCGTCAGTGCCTGGAGTTGCAGGCGTGCCTGCTCTCCCGCGCCGATGACCGCTGCCCGCTTCGCATCCGGTCGCGCGAGCCAGCGCGCCGCAACGGCGCCGGCTGCGGCCGTTCGCACCGCGGTCAGATAGCCGTTGTCGAGCAGTACCGCCTGCGTCACGCCCGTCTTCGCCGACAGCACGAGCATGAGCCCGTTCAGACTCGGTAGCCCCAGCGCCGGATTGTCGAAAAAGCCGGGACTCACCTTGATCGCGAAGCTCTCGAAACGCGGCAGATAGGCTGTCTTCACGTCGACCTCGCCGCGATGCGCGGGCACGTCCAATCGAAGAATCGGCGGCATGGCGACCGCTTCCGTCGCCAGAGAGACGAACGCCGCCTCCACTTGATCGATGGCCGCGCGATCGAGCGGCACGAGTTCGCGAAGCGTTGCTTCGCCGGCAATGAGAATGTCGCTCATGAGAAGACGTGCTCCGGTTCGACGTCTGGCGCTTCCAGCAGCAAGCGCCGATGCAGATCCATATCGATGTTCGCGCCGCTTGCGATGAGAACGATCGGACCGCGGCGCGCCTGCGTGGAAGCCGACACGGCACCGCCGAGTACGGCGGCTATGCCGACCGCGGCGGCGCCCTCCAGGATCAGCCGCTCGTGCCTATACGCATGGACAATGGCTCGTGCGATCGCTTCTTCATCGACCAAAAGCGCATCGTCGATCAACGATCGCGTCATCGAAAAGGTGTATCGATTCGCAAGACCGATGCCGCCGCCCAGCGAATCGGCCAATGTCGCGATTTCGTCGACGCATACGGGTTTGCCGGCTGCAAGGCTGGCGTGCATGGCCGCGCCGCTGCGCATCGTGACGCCCGTGAGCTTGACGTCGGGACAGCACTGCCGAGCCGCGAATGCAACACCGGAAAAAAGCCCGCCGCCTGACAGCGGCACCACGATCTGCGCGACGGCGGGCAGCGCTTCGATGATCTCGAGCCCGATCGTCGCCTGTCCGGCGATGACGTCGAGGTCGTCGAAGGGCGGGACATACGCGAGCCCTTCTTGCGCCGCGAGCCGCACCGCTTCTCGTTCGGCGTCGTCCTGGCTGTTGCCGGCCAGACATACCTTCGCGCCGAGCGCCCGCACGGCTTGCACCTTATTCTGGGGAACCCGCGACGAAAGGCAGACCGTAGCCTCGAGACCCAGCGCGTGCGCGGCATGCGCGACGGCCCGGCCGTGATTGCCCGTCGATGCGGTGACGACGCGCGTCACACCGCGCTCGACCAATTGCGCGAGCGCGTTGGTCGCGCCACGGATCTTGAAGCTGCCCGTCGGCTGCACCGTTTCGAGCTTCAGGTAGACGCGGGTGCCGGCGAGCTCGGAAAGGCGCGCGGATTCGACGAGCGGCGTAGGGACGACACGGCCCATGAGGCGACGCCGCGCACGGTAGACATCGGCAAGCGAAATGACTGACATAGACGGGTACACCGATAAAAGTCGAGCGCGGCCCCAAGGGCATGCGGCTCATCAGTGCTGCCCAGTCTAATGTCCTGAAAAACGAATTCGATTGTCCTAGTTCATTTCGGATTCGGCGCACGCGTTCGATCGATACCGTCAATCGACCGCGTGGACCTGCGGATATTGTTCGAACACTTCGCGTACGGTCTGCAGCGCCTCGGCGAAGACGTCGTCGCTGACTTCCGCCCCCACGCACAGCCGCACTGCATTCGGCCGGCTTTCGACACCGCGCACGAGAAACGGATCGGGCGACGTCACGGCGATATGGCGCTTGCGCAGTGCCCGCACGAGATGATCGGCCTGCCAGTGCTCCGGCACGCGCAGCCATACAGAGAGTGCGTGGGGATGGCTGCCCTGCACGTAGCTGCCGAGCATCTGCGCGACGAGCGCCTGCCTGCGCGCGAGGCGCTCGCGCTGTATCTGCACGAGGTGGGCAGCCGTACCGTCGTCGATCCAGCGCGTGGCGATCTCCGCCATCGGCGAAGTCGCCATCCAGCTCGAAACGCGCAGCGTACTCTCGGTGCGCAACGCGAGCCGGCGCGGCGTGCTCAGATAACCGATGCGCAGTCCCGCGAGCACCGATTTCGTCATGCTCGTGCAATAGAACGAGAGCTCGGGAATCAGGCTCGAAATCGGCGGCAGCGGCTTCGTGAGCAGCGGACCGTAAACATCGTCTTCGATGACATAAACACCATAGCGCTCCGCAATCCGCGCGATCGCGCGCCGCCGGGATTCAGGCATGAGCGCCACGGTCGGATTGTTCAGATTGGGCGTACAGACCAATGCCGTCACGCGTTCGCTGTCGCAAAGCTCCTCGAAATGCTCGGGATGGATGCCGAACTCGTCGATCTCGAGACCTTTGAGGGTAAACCCAAGTACGTTGGCCGACCCGATCACGCCGTGATCGGTCAAGCTTTCGCAGACGACGGTATCGCCGGGCCGCACGAGCGATGCGAGCGCGAGAAAAATGCCGTGCGCAGCGCCATTCGTGACGAGCAGCGTATCGGTCGACGCCGGCATGCGAAGCGCGTCGAGCCAGGCCACACCCGCGCGCCGATGATGCTCGAAACCGGCGATCGGCCGAAACGCGCGAATCCAGGGCTGATCTTCGATTTTTGCGAGTTTGGCGCAGATCTTGCGCCACATCGCATCGTGCTCCGGCGTGTGGATGATGCGTGCGATCGAAAAATCGATGACGGAGCGCTCGGCCGTATCGAGCATGTAGTTGGCCATCTTTTCGGTGACGCGCGGGGCGACGAAGCTGCCCCGCCCGACCTCGCACCGAATGAGCCCCTGGCGCTCGAGCTCCTTGTACGCGTTGGTGACCGTCTGCACGCTGATTTGCAGTTCGCCGGCCACGTCTCGCTGCGGCGGCAGCCGCGTGCCGGCCGTCAGCACCGAGGCTTCGATGTCCGCCGCAATGGCCTTGACGAGCCGTTTGTACTTCGATTCCACGCCGTGGACCGCCCGTACCGCATCGCGCCAATCTTGGATCACTGTCTGCCTCCGCTCGTCCCATTTCGCATGGTGTGACAAAACGCACAGGGAGAATTATTGTCCTAGAGCAATCGAGAACAAAAAAATGGCTTTGTATCCTGCGCTCAGGACAAGGTTTCACGGCTTTGGCATCGATCTCGCCGGCCCGATCGCGGGCCTTGTCTGATCAGGCCGGCGCGCTCGTCGCCGAACGGACTCACCCACTACGCTCGGGAATGTCATGAAAGCCAATCGATTCAGCCAGTTGTCAGGATTGCTCATCGCCGGTTGCCTCGTCGCAGCCGGCTTCGTCATGCTAGTACCGAGCGCGTTCGCGGAAACGACGCTGCAACGCATTCAGCGTACCGGCGAAGTCCGCATCGGCTACGCGAACGAAGCCCCGTTCGCCTACACTGCCCCCGACGGTACCGTCACCGGCGAATCTCCGGAGATTGCCAAGAAGGTCTTTGCCAAGCTCGGCGTCAAGAAAGTCGATGCCGTGCTGACGGAATGGGGCTCGCTGATTCCGGGCCTCAAGGCGGGCCGCTTCGACGTCATCGCCGCGGGTATGTACATCACCCCGGAACGGTGCAAGCAGGTTGCGTTCGCCGATCCGCAATACCAGATCCAGGACACGCTGCTCGTGCAAAAAGGCAACCCGAAGAAGCTGCAAAGCTACAAGGACATCGCGAAACTGCCCGACGCGAAGCTTGCGGTCATGTCCGGTACCGTCGAAGTCGGCTACTCGCAGCAAGAAGGCGTGAAAACGGACCAGCTCCTGCAGGTACCCGATACGACCGCTCAACTGCAGGCCGTGCGCGCCCGCCGCGTCGATGCCGCCGTCGGCACCGGTCTCACGATGAAGGCGCTTGCGAAGAAGGACCCGGGGCAGGTCGAAGTCGTCACCAGCTTTACCGACGATCCGAAGCACACCGGTTACGGCGCGCTGGCGTTTCGCCAGGAGGATACGGACTTGCGCGACGCCGTCGACAAGGTGCTGCACAGCTGGCTCGGCACTCCCGATCATCTGCAAACGGTTGCACCGTTCGGCTTCGACAAGTCGAATCTGACGACCAAAACCGCGGCCGAGATCTGCAGCGGTAGCTGAGCGGCGGTGTGCCGCCGATTCGCGCGAGCTAACGCCGCCCGCTCCCGAAACATCCGGACACGAGGAAACGTCCAATGTCGGAATTGCTCCCCTTGCTGCTGCGCGGCACACTCGTCACGGTGCAGATCGCCGCGCTCGGCACGCTCCTCGCGATCGTCATGGCCTGCGTCGCGACTGCGGCGAAACTCTCGCCGTTCGCGCCGCTGCGCTGGATCGGCAACGTGTACGTCGAGGTGTTTCGCGGCACCTCGTTGCTCGTGCAACTTTTCTGGTTCTTTTTCGTCCTGCCGTTGCCGCCGATCTCCATCAGCATGACGCCGTTCCAGGTGGCGATCATCGGCCTCGGGCTGCACTATGGTGCTTATGGGTCCGAGATCCTGCGCGGCGCGCTGCGCTCCGTGCCCGGCGGACAATACGAAGCGGCCCTTGCGCTCAACCTGCCCGCACTGACTCGGCTGCGACGCATCATTGCCCCGCAAGCGATGATCAACGCGCTGCCGCCCGCCACGAACCTGATGATCGAGTTGCTCAAAGGCACCTCGCTCGTTTCGCTCATCACGCTCTCGGATCTCTCGTTCAGAGCACGCCAGCTGGACCAGGCGACGTTCGAGACCGCCGAGATCTTCACGCTGACACTCGTGATCTACTTCGTGCTCGCGCAATTGCTCGCCACCGTCATGCGTTATTTCGAGCGCCGCGTCAGCCATGGCTACGGTGTCGCGCGGGGAGGCGCCAAATGAACGGCACGGACCGCCTTTTCGATCTCGGCTATGCCGAGCGCATTCTGCCGGCCTTGCTTCACGCGTCGGTCTATACGATTCTCATCACGCTCGTCGGTTTCGCCATTGCGCTGGCGCTGGGGCTCGTTTTCGCCGTACTGCGACGCAGCCCCATCAAGCCTGTCTCTTATACGGTGACGTTCATCGTCGAATTCATCCGCAGCACACCGTTGCTGATTCAGGTTTATGTCATCTTCTACGTGCTGCCCGTCTACGGGATCACGATGTCCGCATTGACGGCCGGTACGATCGGAATTGCGCTGCACTATGCATGCTATACGTCCGAGGTCTATCGCGCGGGATTGAACTGCGTCGCGCGCGGGCAATGGGAAGCCGCGTGCGCGCTTTCGCTATCGCCTTGGCGCACATACCGCAGCATCGTGCTGCCGCAGGCCATTCGTCCCGTCATCCCGGCGCTCGGCAACTATCTCGTGGCCATGTTCAAGGACACGCCTGTGTTGTCGGCGATTACCGTTGTCGAGTTGATGCAGCAGGCGAAGAATATCGGCTCCGAGACGTTCCGCTATCTCGAGCCCATCACGCTCGCCGGCGTTTTCTTTCTGATCATCAGCGTGAGCTTCGCCGCACTCGTGCGTCGTGTCGAACGCGCGGTGAGGCTGCCATGATGAAAACCTCGTCCGACACGCCGACCAATCTAACCGCATCTCCCGCAACGCCCGTCATGGAGCAACCGATGAAGCGAGACGACGAACGCACCCTCGCCCAGCGCGGCGAGGATGCCGCGCAAACACCGCAACGAGCGCAAGCCGCACCCATGGTGCGCTTTCTCGGTGTCACGAAACGCTATGGCGCCCTGACGGTGCTCGACGAGCTCGATCTCGATGTCGCGCCGAACGAAAAGGTTGCGATCATCGGGCCCAGCGGCTCGGGCAAATCGACTCTGCTGCGTGTGCTCATGACGCTGGATCCGCTGACGAGCGGCATGATCGAAGTCGACGGAGAACCGCTCACCCACATGCGCAGCGGCGGCAAGCTCGTGCCGGCCTCGCCGCGCCACCTGCGCGCCGTCCGCAGCAAGATCGGCATGGTCTTTCAGAGCTTCAATCTGTTTCCGCACATGACCGCGCTGCAAAACACGATCGAAGCGCCGATCCACTCGCTGGGGCTCGCCCGCAACGAAGCCGTCGAACGTGCGCGCGAGCTGCTATCGCTCGTCGGTCTGGCCGACAAATGCAATCACTATCCGTCGCAACTCTCGGGCGGACAGCAGCAGCGCGTCGCGATCGCGCGCGCACTGGCGATGCGGCCGAAAGTCATGCTGTTCGACGAGGTCACGTCCGCGCTCGATCCCGAGCTTTGCGGCGAGGTACTCAATGTGATTCGCCGGCTCGGCGAGGAGCACAACCTGACGATGCTGATGGTCACGCATCAGATGGGTTTCGCGAAGGACTTCGCGGACCGCGTCTGTTTCTTTTCGCAGGGAAAGATCGTCGAACAAGGGCCGCCGCGGGAATTCTTCTCCGCACCGAAGCACGAACGGACGCAGCAGTTTTTGCGCGCGGTGCGCGAAGCGCTTTGAGAGCGCCGCAGCCAATCCATGCCGCGCCTCGCCACCTCCCGGCCCAATAGGCGGCAGACGCGCGAACGCCCTAAAGCACGTTCATCATCGCCAGCGCGGTTTCCTGCAAATAAGGCAGCACGCGCTGCAGCGCCGCTTCAGTCGTTTCCTTGCCGATCGGCATGTTGGTACTGAGCGCGGCAACCGCAACGCCCTGCCGGTTCTTGAGCGCAACGGCGATGCCTCGCACGCCGACCTGCAATTGCTGTTCGACGACGGCAAAGCCTTCCGCGCGCGAGCGCCGGATCGCCTCGCGCAACTGCGCCTTGTCCGTTATCGTGTACGGGGTGAACGGCGCGAGCTCCGTCGTATCGAGCCATTCGTTCATGGCGTCCTGATTCGGCTGATGCGCGAGCAGCACCACGCCAGGCGAAGCAAGCGGCGCCGGCACGCGCGCGCCCAGCACGAAACCCGTGGTCATGACGCGCGACGCGCCGTTACGCGCGATGAACACCAGTTCCCATTCGTCCAGCACGCTCACATAGACCGATTCCTTCAGCGTCGCGCTCAACTGCTGCAAATACGGCTGCACGAGACGAGGCAGACGGGCCGAATCGAAATACGACCAGCCGACTCGCAGCACGCGCGGTGTCAGGCCGTAGAGCTTGCCGTCGGTATAGACATAGCCGAGATGCTCGAGCGTCAGCAGATAGCGGCGCGCGGCGGTACGGGAGAGGCCCGTACGCACCCCGGCTTCGGTCGCCGTCATGCGGGCGTGTTTGTCATCGAAGGCTTCGAGAATGGCGAGCCCCTTCTCGAGCCCGGCGATCCAGTCGCGCTTGTCGAGGGCCGGCGGCCGCTTCATGGAGCGGCTCGCAGACAGGACGAATACGCGCGGGCCCTGGGCACGACCGCGATCCCGGCTTTGCGCAACAGCGCGCTCAACGCTTGCCCATTCGCCATGCCACGACGAACGAGAGCAGACAGCCGACGACGAGGTAAGCCGCAACGGGATGCCAAGACCCACCCGCGAAGGCAACGAGCGCCGCGGCGATGAACGGCGTAAAACCGCCGCCGACCACACTCGCCACCTGATAGCCCACCCCGGCGCCGCTATAGCGGTACGAAGCGCCGAAGAACTCCGTAAACATCGGTTGTTGGACGCTCACGACCATGTCATGCGAGATATTGGCAAGCAACACCGCGAAAATCACGATCGGCAGCGTTGCGCGCGCTTCGAGCGCGAGGAAGAACGGTACAGCCGCCAGCGCACCGATCAGCGCGCCCGTCAAATAAACACGCCGCCGCCCGAACCTGTCGGCCAGCCATGCAAAGCACGGGATCGTCACGCAACTGACCGAGCCCACGATCAAGCCGATATGCAGGAAAAGATCGCGCGACATACCGAGGTTTGCCGTCGAGTAACTGAGCGCGAATGTCGTCACGATGTACATCGTGAACAACTCGGCCAGCCGCAGTGCAATGATGAGCGCGAAGCCGCCGGGATGGTTGCGCAGCGCTTCGAGCACCGGCAGGCGCGCCTTGTGGTGCCCGACCTCGACTTCCTTGACGAACTCCTGCGACTCTTCCATGCTCGAGCGAATCCACAGCGCCACACCGACAAGCACGACGCTGAACAGAAACGGTAGGCGCCACCCCCAGGATTTGAACGCCGCATTGTCGATCGATTGGCTGATGATCGAAACGATCCCCGTCGAAAGAATCAGGCCGACGCCATAACCCACCTGCACACCACTGCTATAGAACGCTTTCTTGCCTTCCGGCGCGCTTTCAACGGCCATCAACGCGGCGCCGCCCCACTCCCCGCCCACGGCAAAGCCCTGGATGGCCCGCAGCGCGACGAGCAGCACGGGCGCCCACCAGCCGATGCTGGCAAATGTCGGCAAAAGCCCGATCGATGCGGTGGACAGCCCCATCAGCATGACGGTCAACACGAGCATGCGCTTGCGGCCGAGACGGTCTCCGAAATGCCCGAAAACGACACCGCCCAATGGCCGGAACAGAAAACCCACGCCGAACGTCGCGAACGCGGCGATCATGCCCATCGCGGGTCCCACGCTCGGGAAAAACGCCGAGTTGAACACGAGGGCGGCGACGATGCCGTAAAGCAAAAAATCGTACCAATCGACGACGGCGCCGACGAAGCTGCCGAGCGCGGCTTTTCGCGCGCGGCTTCGCGACGGATCGATCGCGGCCTTGTCGAGTGCGTGAGCTGCTGGAATCATGACGATGTCTCCGGATTATTCGAATCGACGCGAACGCGCCTGGCCTGTTCGTTCGAGGCTGCGGTACCCCAAAGCACCGCGCTGTGCGACAGTTGCACGGAGCATAAGCGGGCGAGCTTGCGCAGACAACGGATTTCCGGCGGACGACGTGCGATGATCGCAATGTTCCGTGCGATGATCGCACGCTTTCGGGGTTTGCACCGACCGGCCGGCCGATCGAAAAACGCTGTGTGCGCCGGCAGGCTCGCAGGTAGATGTACTGAATGGTTAAAATTACGCGTCGCGGCAAGCGCTGCATGAGCCCGAGGAGGCTGTCCCAATGATCACCGACTTTCCCGATTCGTCCGCAAAGCCGCTCGTCGGTGACAGCGCGCCATCCAATCCGCTTGGCATCGCCGGACTCGAATTCGTGGAGTTCGCGGCGCCCGCGCCCGACGCGCTTGCGCGGCGTTTCGAGCAGCTAGGCTTCACGGCGCGCGCGCGACACGTCAGCAAGGCCGTCACGCTCTACCGCCAGGGCACGATGAACTTCCTGATCAATGCCGAACCGGACTCGTTCGCGGCCCGCTACGCCGAGGAGTATGGAGCGGGCATTTGCGCGATCGGGGTGCGCGTGAACGATGCGCAACGCGCGTTCG
The DNA here is from genome assembly GCF_036503415.1 of Trinickia sp. Taxonomy (GTDB): domain Bacteria; phylum Pseudomonadota; class Gammaproteobacteria; order Burkholderiales; family Burkholderiaceae; genus Trinickia. The sequence continues at coordinate 46,461 of NZ_DASXWY010000226.1, forward strand.
AGCGCGCGACGGAGCGTGGCGCATGGGCCTTCGAAGGCGAAAGCGTCGGTCAGTCGGAACTCGTGATTCCCGCGATTCAAGGCATCGGTAATTCGCACATCTACTTCGTGGATCGGTGGCACGGCCGCGGCGGCGCGACCGGCGACCAGACGATCTTCGATATCGACTTTCGCCCGCTCCCCGCTGCGACCGGCAGCGCAACGACCGGCAGCGACGCCGGCCTGTCGCAGGTCGATCACTTCACGCAGATGGTCGGTGCGGGGCGAATCTCCGAGTGGCTGGACTTTTATCGGGAGATGCTCGACTTTCGCGAGATTCACGAGTTGCACGCCGACTGGCATGTTTCGTCCGATTCGCGCGTCATGCAGTCGCCTTGCGGTGGCATCACGATCCCGCTTTACGAAGAAGGCACGCAGCGCACGCGGCTCTTGCACGAGTATCTGCCCGATCATCCCGGCGAAGGCGTGCAGCACATCGCCCTTGCGACGAACGACATCCTGAGCTGCGTGGATAAGCTACGTGCGAACGGACTCGAGTTTCTCGAACCGCCGCCGCGCTACTACGCGGAAATCGACGCCCGATTGCCGGGGCATGGGCTCGATATCGAGGCGCTGCGCAGCCGTAACGTCCTGGTCGACGGCGCGATCGAGGAAAATGGCGCGCCACGGCTTTTCCTGCAAACGTTCGTCAGGCGGGGGCCCACCGAAATCTTCTTCGAGGTCGTCGAGCGTCGCGGTCATCATGGTTTCGGCGAAGGCAATCTGCAAGCGCTCGAACATGCCCGCGCGGCGGGCTAAGGCCTGCTGACGCGGCGCGGCCGGTGATCGACGCATGCTAGAATGCGCCGTCATAGCCGCACCCGCGCAAAATGAAAAAGGCCCCCGTCAAGGCAACCGTGTCCAACGGTAATGAGCTACCCGCCGAAGCCCGCCGCAAATACGATCCCGAAGAAACGAAGCGCAATATCCTCGAAGTCGCCACGCAGGAGTTCTCCGCGATGGGGCTTTCGGGTGCGCGCGTCGACGCGATTGCGGAGCGAACCAATACGACGAAGCGCATGCTCTATTACTACTTCGAGAGCAAGGAAGGGCTTTACGAAGCCGTGCTCGAGAAAGTCTACGGCGATATTCGCACGCTGGAGCAAGCGCTCAACGTCGAAGAACTGGAGCCCGAGGAAGGGATGCGCCGCCTGGTCGAATTCACGTTCGACTATCACGACAAGCACCGCGATTTCGTTCGGCTCATCGCAATCGAGAACGTCCATAGCGCGAAATACATCACGCAGCTGAAGGCATTCAAAAGCCGCAACGTCAGCATCGTCAATACGATCGAAGATTTGCTCGCGCGCGGGGCCGCCGAAGGACGCTTTCGGCCCGATATCGATCCGATCGATCTGCACCTGCTCATCAGTTCGTTCTGCTTTCACCGCGTGTCGAACCGCTATACGTTCGGCGCGGCGTTCGGCCGTGACCCGTCGCATCCGCGGTTGCGGACACGGCATCGGGACATGATCGTCGATGCCGTGCTGCGCTTCGTTCGCGAGCCGTGATGCAATCAGCGTAGACGCACCAGCGGCGACGGCGGCATTGCGCCGCCGTAAGATGCCCCGGTCCCGCGGTGAGCGGGGGCGGTTATGACGCCAGCGAAATCCGCTTGATATCGCCGACGACGAATACGTACGAGAGCGCCCCGATCAGCGCGACTACGCCGATGAAAACGAGCGCGCCGACGAACGATCCCGTTGCCGCGACGATGAAGCCGATCACGAGTGGCGTGACGATGCCCGCGAGGTTCGCCGCGAAGTTGAAGATGCCGCCGGTCAAACCGAGCAAGCCCTCGGGCGCGATGTCGGAAACGAGCGTCCAGCCCAGCGCGGCCATGCCCTGCGCAAAGAACGCAACCGACATGATCGCAATGACGACCGTGTCGCTCTTCACATAGTTGGCCAGCACGATCGTGGACGCGAGCAGGAGCCCGGTGATGATCGGCAGCTTGCGCGCGACGTTCGCCGACTTCCCGCGCCGCAGCAGCGAGTCGGACAACCACCCTCCGAACATCACGCCGATCGAAGCCGCAATGAACGGCAAAATGGCGAAGAAGCCGATCTTGAGCCAACCCATATGCCGTTCAGTGGCCAGATAGGTGGGGAACCACGTCAGGAAGAAGACCAGCGTCGAATTGCCGGCGAACTGGCCAAGGCAAATCCCCGTGAGCTGGCGATGCTTGAGCAACTCGCCGATCGTGCTCCACGAAAAGCTGCTCGATGCGCGTGCACGGTTGCGCTCGTCGCGCGTGAGACCACCGCCCGCCTCGATGTATTCGATCTCGGCCGCATTGGCACGCGGGTGTTCGTGCGGTTCGCGATAAAAGAGCCACCAGACGAGACCGAAGACGATACCGGCCGCGCCCACCACGAAGAACAACGAGCGCCATCCGTAAGCGCCCATCAACGCGAACAGCAACGGACTGAAGCACGCAAGACCGATGTATTCGCCGACCGTATAAGTCCCGGTGGCCAACGCCCGCTCGCGCTGGGGAAACCAGGTTGCCACGACGCGGCTGTTGGTCGGAAAGCAAGGCGATTCGGAAACGCCGAGTCCGAGCCGGCACGCGAGCAGCGATCCCACTCCGTGTACAAGACCTTGCGCAAGCGTGAAGACCGACCAGAACGTCATCGCGATGTAATACGTGAGCTTGCTGCCGAACCGGTCGAGAAAGATCCCGCCCGGGATCTGCGAGGCGGCATAGGTCCACGAAAAAGCGGAAAACATGATGCCCATCACCGCGGCGCCGATGCCGAGCTCCTTGGTGAGCTGCGGCGCCGCAATGCCCAACACCGTCCGATCGAGATAGTTGATCATCGTACCGATTGCGAGCAGCGCGAGGATCTCGTAGCGCGCGGACGAACGGCGCATGGTGCTCGAGGCCGTACGTTCGGCGGCTGGCGGCTGCCCCGGCACGCCGGAAGGAATCTGCTGTCGCATGGTTGATGTCTCCTGTCAGTATCGATCGAATAAGTGTGGTGGGAGTGCGGTAACGCGGCGGCGCCAGGGTCCGATGTTCAGCGCAGCAAGGTTTGGAAGTGCTCGAACATCCGTTCGGCATTCGGCGCGATGCCCGTAAAAATCTCGAATGCCTCGACAGCCTGATAGACAGCCATGCCGCCGCCGGTCAACGTGCGGCACCCCAGCGCTTCTGCCGCGCTCAGCAGCTCGGTCTTGATCGGGAAATAGACGACATCGGCCACCCACAGGCGCGGGTGCAGCAATTCCGACGGAAGCGGGAGCCCGGGATGCTTCGCCATTCCGGTAGGTGTCGCGTGAATGAGGCCGTCGGCCGCCGCAAGCGCATCCCCCAGCATCGCCGGCGAGCCGTCGATCGCATGAACCCGCGCTTGCGGAAAACGCACTTGCAGCTCGGCCGCAAGCGCCCGCGCCCGAGAAGGGTCGACATCGACGAGCGCGAGCTCGCGCGCGCCCATCGTCATCGCAGCGTGCGCCACCGCCGCACCCGCTCCGCCCGCCCCGAGCTGAACGACGCGCTCGCACGATGCGCCGGGTAGACCGCGCTCGAAGGCGCGGCGAAATCCGGACCAGTCCGTGTTGTGGCCGATGCGGCGCCCGCCTTTGAACTGCACGGTGTTGACGGCCCCGAGCGCGCGCGCGTCGTCGGAAAGCTCATCGAGCAGCTCGATGACGGCCTGCTTGCACGGATACGTCACGTTTACGCCATCGAATCCCATCGATTGGGCAGCTTCGAGCAGATTCGGCAATGCGGATACATCGCGGCGCAGCATTTCGAGGTCGATGCGGCGATACACGTACGTAAGCCCGAGGCGGCGGGCCTCCTCCTCGTGCATTGCCGGGGATAGCGATCCGCCTATGCCCGAGCCGATCAAACCGACCAGAAACGAGCGTTCGATTGTCCTTGTCACGACTGACTCCTGGATCCTGATTCCTGTCGGACGCAAGTGTCGCGCTTTTTCCCGCGCTTGTCGGTTGGGGTTTGTACGAATTTGTACCATCTAGTTAGTTCCTAGAATACAATCGACCGAACGCGTGCAGCATGGGCATTACTGCGCATGAATCTGTGATCAACTCGTACATTTTTCCTTGATCGACCGCTGCGGCAGCACGCAAACCGCGCGATCGGGAGTCCTTCATGAAACGCTCCATTGCAACCGTCTCCGTCAGCGGAACGCTGCTCGAAAAACTGCACGCCATTCGCCAGGCAGGTTTCGACGGCGTGGAGATCTTCGAAAACGATCTGCTCTATTTCGACGGAACGCCCGGCGATGTCCGACGCGCGGCGAATGACCTGGGGCTCGAAATCGTGCTGTTTCAGCCGTTTCGCGACTTCGAGGGCGTGAGCGAAGAGCGCTTCGCACGCAATCTCGAACGTGCGCGGCGCAAGTTCGAACTGATGCATGCGCTCGGTTCGGATCGCCTGCTCGTTTGCAGCAACGTGTCGCCCGATGCGATCGGCGACGAAGCGCTCATCGTCGATCAGTTGGGCGCGCTGGCATGCGCGGCGCAAAGCGCTGGCATCGTGGTGGCATACGAAGCGCTCGCCTGGGGCCGCCACGTCAAGACCTACGGACGAGCCTGGACGATGGTCGATGCGGTCGATCATCCGAATCTGGGGCTCGCCCTCGACAGCTTCCACACGTTGTCGCTCGGCGATCCGATCGACGGCATCGCCTCGATCCCCGGGCACCGGATAGCCTTCGTGCAGATTGCCGATGCGCCGAAGCTCGCGATGGACGTGCTCGAATGGAGCCGCCATTACCGCTGCTTTCCCGGCCAGGGGGACCTCGATGTGGCAGGCTTTACCGCGCGCGTCGTCGAATCGGGCTATGCGGGGCCGCTTTCGCTCGAGATATTCAACGATGGATTTCGCGCCGCACCGCCGGCCAGTACGGCGATGGACGGCTATCGCTCGCTGCTTTATCTCGAAGACTGCGCACGCACGCTGCTCGAAAACACCCACACGCCTGCTGCGCCCGGTGTTGCCCTGTTCGCGCCGCCGGCAGCGCCTGCGCACGTCGGCTTCCAGTTCCTCGAATTCGCCGTCGACGATGCGGCGGTTGCACAATTGACGGACTGGTTAGGCAAGCTTGGCTTTGCGCGTACCGGCCAGCACCGCTCGAAGGACGTCACGCTGTTTCAGCAGGGCTCGGCCGCAATCGTGCTCAATGCCGAGCGCGATTCGTTCGCCGGCGCGTTTCACGCGCGGCATGGCCTGTCGCTCTGCGCGTCGGCGTTTCACGTGGACGATGCCGGCGCTGCGTTCGAGCACGCGGCAAGCTTCGGTTACAAGCCGTTCTCGGGACGAGTGGGCCCGAACGAGCGCGTGCTGCCGAGCGTGCTCGCGCCGGATGGCAGCCTCCAATATTTCGTCGACGAGACGCCGGGTGCGCCCACGCTGTTCGAATCCGATTTCGTCCTCACGCCGAGCCCGACGCCGCACGAATCGAGGATCACCGGCATTGATCACGTCAGCCTCTCGCTACCGGGCGATTCGCTCGATACCTGGATTTTATTTTTCAGGACCGCGTTCGGTTTTGAAGCGGAACCGGCGTGGCTCGTTCCCGATCCGTATGGCCTCGTGCGCAGCAAGGCGATGCGCAGCCGCGACGGATCGGTGCGTATCGCGCTGAATGCATCGCTCGACCGGCATACGGCAGCGGCTAGAGCATTGGAAACCTATCGCGGCTCCGGGCTGGACCACGTTGCGTTCAAAACGCCGGACATCTTCGGCGCGCTGGCCGCCTTCCGCGCGAACGGCGTGCCCATGCTGCGGATACCGGGCAACTATTACGACGACCTTTCGGCCCGCTATGCGTTAGCCGACGAATTCATCGAAACGCTGCGCGAGCATCACATTCTGTACGACCGCGACGAGCGCGGCGGCGAGTTCTTGCACGCATACACGGAACAGATCGGTGGGCGCTTCTCGATCGAAATCGCCGAGCGGCGCGGCGGGTACGACGGCTATGGCGCGGCCAATGCCGCTGTCAGGCTTGCCGCGCAAGCGCGGACGCGGCGTTAGCCAGGCAGATGGCGCCCTCCGGAGCGTTTCGTGATTGCGCACGAGGACGGGGGGCACTCCGACACGCTGGTATGATTTTCCATCGTTTCGGAGATCGTCTATGCAGGCCATCAGTGGAAAGCCCACAGAACGCTACGAAGGCGCGGAGCCAGACACGCGACTGGATTTCCGACGCATCGTGCACGCCAGACACCACATTTCAAAGGTGTTTCGCGACACGCCCCACTTCGAGTGTCCCGCTCTCGGCGAGCTGTTGGACTGCGAGCTGATCGTCAAGCTGGAGACCGCCAACCCGATAGGGTGCTTCAAGGGGCGCGGGAGCGAGGTCGTCATGTCACGCCTCGCATCGAGCCAAGGGCCGAATGCCGCAGTGTGCGCCAGTGCCGGCAATCTGGGGCAAGCACTCGCCTATAGCGGCCGGGCGCGCGGTATCCCGGTTACGGTAATCGCAGGCACAAGTGCCAATGCCGCAAAGATCGATCGAATCCGTCGGCTGGGCGCCGCTGTCGAACTCGTGGACGGCGATATCGAGAATGCGCGCGAGCGGGCCCGGGAAATCGCCGCCAACGGCGATGCATTTCTCGTTGAGGACAGCGAGAACCTCGATACCTGTGAAGGTGCCGGCACCATCGGTCTGGAGCTCGTGGAAGGATTCGATCGCATCGATGTCATTGCGCTAGCGCTCGGCGGAGGCGCACTGGCGACAGGCGTGGGTCATGTCTTCAAAACCTTGTCGCCGGCGACGGACGTCGTCTGCATCCAGCCCAAAGGCGCCCCCGCGATGGCCATGTCATGGCGCGCAGGATCGATCGTCACCACCGAGCGCACCGATACCATCGCAGACGGTGTCGCGGGCAGGTTTCCCCTTCCAGCGGTTCTCCATGACCTGCTGGCCGTTGCCGACCACGTCCCGCTGGTCGAAGAGACGAGCATCGTAACGGC